>DASXGR010000081.1:0-3542 GCA_036488935.1 Caulobacteraceae bacterium
GGAAGACGTCGACGTTCGCCATACAACCAATAAGTCATGGCTTATGGGATTCGACAAGGCCTCCGTGCGTCGGCGTCTCGTGACCCAGTCTAGCCGCGTCGCGGGCGAGGCGGGTGATGGATTGCCAGTCGCCTGCAGCAACGAGATCCGACGGTGTCAGCCAGCTCCCGCCTACACAGATCACGTTGGCAAGCCGCAGATAGGCCGGCGCGTTGAATGGGGTGATCCCGCCGGTCGGACAGAAACTGGCCTGGGGGAGGGGGGCCGCGAACGCCTTGAGCAGGGCGGGACCGCCGGCAGCCTCGGCAGGAAAGAACTTCATTAGCGAATGGCCTGCCTCCAGCGCGGCCATGACCTCGCTGGCGGTCGCGACGCCTGGAAGCAGGGGCAGTGAGGCCTGTGATGAAAGGCTAGCCGAGAATCCAGGGCTTACCGCGAATTGGGCGCCCGCCTGTTCCGCCGCCGACATCTCCCTGGCGCTCAGCACAGTGCCGGCGCCGACGACCATGCCCTCGACTTCTCCGACGACGCGCGCGATCGCCTCGGCCGCCGCGGGGGTTCGCAAGGTGATCTCGATCACGCTGAGGCCGCCGGCGAGGAGGGCGCGGGCCAGCGGAACCGCCGCCGCCGCGTCGGCGATCGTGACGACCGGCAGGACCGGCGAGCGGGCGAGAATCTCAGCAAGCATGGTTGCGCGATCCTGAGGCTTGGGGCGCAGCGGCCTTGCGTGGAAGGCCGTCGAAAGGTATTCGCGGGGCATGATCATGCCGCGCGGCATCCTTTCGCTTCTTCTGCTGGGGCTTAGAAGCCCCCGGGCGTCGTCTCTGGCTGCGTGATCCATCGCGGCCGGGCGCCCGGGGGACGATCCATCGCCCTTCGCTCCAGCCCACCGTGAGAACCCCACCCATGACTGCCTCCAGCGCCGACGCGGCAAACGAGACCCGCGTACCCCCCGCCGTAACCGACCATGTCGTCGTTTTCGACACCACCATGCGTGACGGCGAGCAGTCGCCAGGCGCGTCGATGTCCATCGACGAGAAGATCGAGCTCGCCAAGATCCTCGAAGACATGCGCGTGGACGTCATCGAGGCGGGCTTCCCAATCGCCTCCAATGGCGATTTCGAAGCGGTCAAGAAGATCGCCCAGCTGGTGACCGAAAGCACCGTATGCGGCCTGGCCCGCGCCGGCGTCGCGGACATCGAGCGTTGCGCCGAGGCGATCCGTCCGGCCAAGCGCGGCCGCATCCACACCTTCATCTCCACCTCGCCGCAGCACCGCGACTACATCCTGCGGATGAGCCCCGAGGACATCATCGAGGCCGTGCACAACTCGGTCACCCATGCGCGCAACCTCTGCGGCGACGTCGAGTGGTCCGCCCAGGACGCCACGCGCACGGAGCGAGACGTGCTGCGCCGCTGCGTCGAGGCGGCCATCCGCGCCGGCGCCACGACAATCAACATCCCCGACACTGTCGGCTACACCTATCCCTCCGAATATGCGGCGGTTTTCCGTGACCTGATCGAGAACGTCCCCGGCGCGGACCGGGTGATCTTCTCCACCCACTGCCACAACGACCTTGGCCTGGCGGTCGCCAACAGCCTGGCCGGCGTCGAGGCCGGCGCCCGGCAGGTGGAGGTGGCGATCAACGGCATTGGCGAGCGCGCCGGCAACGCCGCGCTCGAGGAGGTCGTGATGGCGCTGAAGGTGCGCGGCGACGCCCTTCCGTTCCCGACCAGGGTGCAGAGCGAGCACATCACCCGCGCCAGCCGCTACGTCTCGGCCATCACCGGCTTTCCGGTGCAGTTCAACAAGGCGATCGTCGGCAAGAACGCCTTCGCCCACGAGTCCGGCATCCACCAGGACGGGATGCTGAAGAACGCCGAGACCTACGAGATCATGCGACCGGAGGATGTCGGCCAGGGCGGCACGAATCTCGTCATGGGCAAGCACTCGGGCCGCCACGCCTTTCGCGAGAAGCTCAAGGCTCTTGGCTACGAACTGGGCCAGAACGCGCTCAATGAAGCCTTCGGCCGCTTCAAGGATCTGGCGGACAAGAAGAAGAGCGTCTTCGACGACGACATCATCGCCCTTGTAGATGACGCCCTGGCGCGGGGCGCCGAGCGCGTCCAGGTCAAGAGCCTGCGTGTCATCGCCGGCACCGAGGGGCCGCAGGAGGCCCATCTGACTCTGGTGGTGGACGGCGCCGAATCGAGCGCCACGGCGACCGGCGATGGGCCGGTGGACGCGGTCTTCAACGCCATCCACCAGATCGTACCCCACGACGCGGTCCTGCGGCTGTTCCAGGTCCACGCCGTAACCGAGGGCACCGACGCTCAAGCCCAGGTCTCGGTTCGTCTGGAGGAAGACGGACGGATCGCGACGGGCCAGGCCGCCGACACCGACACCCTGACGGCGAGCGCCACGGCCTATGTGAACGCGTTGAACAATCTCTTCGCCCGCAAGGAGAAGAGCGCGCCCGAGCCGCTCACCGCCAGCGGTTTTTGAGCTTCCGAGCGCCGGAGCCGCTATAGCGGTTCCGGCGCGGGTCGCCGGTCGGCCCGCGACGATCGAGCCCTTGAATTTGGCGGTTGGGCGCCGCACAGGTAGGCCTCACCCCTCCGATCGCGTTGGCGTAAAGCAGGGCTGCGTGCTAGACGCCGCAGGCTGGCGGGCCGCCGAACGTGCCGCGCGTGCTTATTCCGGATACGGTATGTTCTCATCTCTCTTCGGTATCATCTCGAGCGACATAGCCATCGACTTGGGGACCGCAAACACGCTGGTCTACATGCGCGGGAAGGGGATCGTCCTGAACGAACCCTCGGTCGTGGCCCTGCGCACCGCCGGCGGCCGCAAGACGGTTTACGCCGTCGGCGTCGAAGCCAAGATGATGCTCGGCCGCACGCCGGGGCACATGGAGGCGATTCGCCCCATGCGTGATGGCGTGATCGCCGACTTCGAAGTCGCCGAGGAGATGATCAAGTACTTCATCCGGAAGGTTCACAATCGTTCTGGATTCGTCACGCCCAAGGTCATCGTCTGCGTCCCCTCGGGCGCGACGGCCGTCGAGCGCCGCGCGATCAACGACTCCTGCCTCAACGCCTCGGCGCGCAAGGTCGGGTTGATGTACGAGCCCATGGCCGCGGCGATCGGCGCCGGCCTGCCGATCCATGAGCCGACCGGCTCGATGGTCGTGGACATCGGCGGCGGCACCACCGAGGTGGCCGTCCTCTCGCTCTCAGGCATCGTCTATTCGCGCAGCGTCCGTATGGGCGGCGACAAGATGGACGAGGCGATCATCAGCTACATGCGCCGCCACCATAACCTGCTGATCGGCGAGACCACCGCCGAGCGGATCAAGAAGGAGATCGGCACCGCGCGCGCGCCCGCCGACGGCGAGGGCCTGGCCATCGAGGTCAAGGGCCGCGACCTGATGCAGGGCGTCCCTCGCGAGGCGCGGATCACCGAGGGCCAAGTCGCCGGCGCCCTGACCGAGCCGGTCGCCCAGATCGTCGAGGCGGTCATGTTGGCGCTGGAGGCCACCC
>DASXGR010000087.1:0-33256 GCA_036488935.1 Caulobacteraceae bacterium
TTCGCCGCACGCGGATCGTCAACCTCGGAAAAACAGTCCCAGAACGTCTCCATCGGTCGTCTCCCCTCTTGAGGAAGACACCTTCAGAGACCCGTTCGACCTAACAATCCGACTCCAAAGCCATATGCGATTCCCCTGCCCTTCCGGGGAGGGTGTCGCGCCAAAGGCGCGACGGGTGGGGAGCCCTGGGGGAAAGACCGAAGCGCTGGAGACGATCCAGGCTTTCCCACCCGGCTTCGCTGCGCTCAGCCACCCTCCCCATGAAGGGGAGGGATCAGGCGGCGGTTTCCAGGTTCTGTTCGGCCGCCGCGGCGCGCATGGCGCGTTGCAGCTTTTCGAACGCGCGGACCTCGATCTGGCGGACCCGCTCGCGGCTGACGCCGTACTCGGAGGCAAGGGTCTCCAGGGTGGTCGGATCGTCCCTCAGCCGGCGCTCGGTCAGAATGTGCCGCTCGCGGTCGGTCAGCTCCGTCATGGCCTCTTCGAGCAGGCTCATGCGGATCTGCTTTTCCTCGTCCTCGGCGAGTTGCGTCTCCTGGCTGATCTGGTCCTTGTCCTCCAGCCAGTCCTGCCACTCGTTCTCGCTGTCGGCGCGCAGGGGCGCGTTGAGCGAGGCGTCGGGGCCGGCGAGCCGGCGGTTCATCGAGATCACTTCGGAGTCGAGCACGCCCAGCTTGGTGGCGATCTGGCTCACCTGCTCGGGACGCAGGTCGCCTTCTTCCAGCGCGCTGATCTCGCTCTTGGCCTTGCGGAGGTTGAAGAACAGCTTCTTCTGCGCGGCCGTGGTGCCCATCTTCACCAGGCTCCACGAACGCAGGATGTATTCCTGGATCGAGGCGCGGATCCACCACATGGCGTAGGTCGCCAGGCGGAAACCCTTGTCGGGCTCGAACTTCTTCACGGCCTGCATCAGGCCAACATTGCCTTCAGAGATCACTTCGCCGATCGGCAAGCCATAGCCACGGTAACCCATGGCTATCTTTGCCACCAGGCGAAGGTGAGACGTGACGAGTTTATGCGCCGCTTCCGGATCTTCATGTTCACGCCAACGCTTGGCCAGCATGAATTCTTCGTCCTTCGCGAGCATCGGGAATTTCCGGATCTCGGTCAGGTAACGAGAGAGGCCGCCATCAGGCGACATTACCGAAAGGGCATTGACTGAAGCCATGGACTTCCTAAATCCCCACCTATGAAGACTCGAGGGCGTCGTGTGGGCGCGAAGGAGTCTGAGAACACGCTATATAGGGCTTTGTTGCGCCTGGATCACGGGCCAAGGGTGCGAATCGTTCTCACAACCCTATGAGCGCACCTTCAAGGGCGCAGAAATCGGCAGGCGGCGCGGTTTCGAACCGCAACGCGTCGCCCGTCACGGGGTGGATAAAGCCGAGCACCGCCGCGTGCAAGGCCTGGCGGCGCAGGCCCGCCGCCTCGATCGCCGCCCGCACCGGGGCCGCCGGCGCTCCGGCGCCATAGACCGGATCCCCCAGACAGGGCGCGCCCTTGTGGGCGAGGTGGACGCGGATCTGGTGCGTCCGGCCCGTCTCGAGGCGGCAGCGCACACGCGCCGCCAGCGGTTTCGCCCCCCGTCCGAACACCGTCTCAACCTGATAGTGCGTCACTGCATCGCGGCCGCCACGCGCGAGCACGGCCATCTTCTTGCGGTCGTGGGTCGAGCGGCCGAGCCGGGTGGCGACCGTGCCGTGGGCCGGACTGGGCGAGCCTCGGACGAGTGCGACGTAGGACCGCTCGATGTCGTGGCCGGCGAACAGACGCGAGAGGCCCTGGTGCGCCGCGTCGGTCTTCGCCGCGACCATCACCCCCGAGGTTCCTTTGTCGAGGCGGTGCACAATCCCCGGCCGCGCCACGCCGCCAATTCCGGAAAGGCTGGTCCCGCAATGGTGGATCAGGGCGTTGACGAGCGTGCCCTCCTCGCTGCCCGGCGCGGGATGGGCGCTCATGCCCGGCGGCTTGTCGATCACGATCAGATGCTCGTCCTCGAACAGCACGACGAGACCGAGGTCCTGCGCCTGTGGTTCGGCGGGAACGGCGGGGGGAATGGCGAGGCGGTAGAGGCCTGCGGCCGCCCGTGCAGAGGGATCGGCGAGCGTCACGCCCTCGCGGGTGAGCGCGCCCTGAGCCATCAGGGCCTGAAGCCGGGCGCGCGAAACGTCCGGCAGGGCTTCGGCCAACGCCTTGTCGAGCCTGCCAGAGGGATCGGCCAGGGCGACCTCGATGATCCGGAGATCAGTGGTCAAAGAGCCCACCCCGTGCACGCCGTGAGCGGAGCAAGGGCCGTCGGACCTAGGCTTTGCCGTCCGAGCTTGCGCAACGCCGCCTTAGCTTTCCTTCTCCCCTTGCGGGAGAAGGTGGCCCCGCGCAGCGGGGTCGGATGAGGGGTCGATGGGCCTGTCGGATTTGCGCGGCGCCGTTCTGTGGAAGTTTGGTCGCGACCCCTCATCCGGCCGCCTTCGGCGTCCACCTTCTCCCGCGAGGGGAGAAGGAACTCTCGTGTGCCTCGCGGCGAGTGATCGTCAGTCCCGCAGGACAAGCTTCCCGTCCTCCACCGCGCGATAGAAGCAGGAGCGACGGCCGGTGTGGCAGGCCCCGCCGTCGCCGCCCACCTCCACTTTCAGCAGCACTGCGTCCTGGTCGCAGTCGACGCGCAGCTCGCGGACCGTCTGGATCTGGCCGCTGGTCTCCCCTTTCTTCCAGAGGCTCTGACGCGAGCGGCTGTAGTAGTGGGCGATCCCTGTTTCCAGGGTAAGGGCGAGCGCCTCGGCGTTCATCCACGCCAGCATCAGCACCTCGCCCGAGCGTGCGTCGGTGGCGATCGCGGCGATCAGGCCGTCCCGGTCGAAGCGTGGAGCAAGCACCCTCCCACCCTCCAGGCTCTCCTTGTCCGGTGCGCTCGGGAAGGCCGCTTCAGTCGCCACGCTCGTCTCCAAATGGCTTTTGGCCGTCCCAAAGCTATATAGCGACGCACCATGACCCTGCGCCTTTACGACACAATGGCTCGCGCCAAGCGGGACTTCGTTCCCGGTGATCCCTCGCGGGTGACGATGTATGTCTGCGGGCCGACGGTCTACAACTACGCCCACATCGGCAATGCGAGGCCCGTGGTGGCCTTCGACCTGCTGTTCCGCCTGCTGCGGCGCATCTACGGCGAGAGCCAGGTCCTTTACGCAGCCAACGTCACCGACGTCGACGACAAGATCAACGCCAAGGCCGCCGAGGAAGGCGTGCCGATTGACGTCGTCACCGAGCGGTACCTGGGCGTCTACAACGCCGACATGGCGACGCTCGGCGCCTTGACGCCCACCTTCCAGCCGCGGGCCACCCGCACGATGGAGGCGATCGTCGCCCTGATCGGCCGCCTGGTGCAAGCCGGCGCAGCATACGAGGCTGAAGGCCACGTCCTCTTCGACATCCAGGCCTTTCCAGCCTACGGCGCCCTCTCGGGCCGCTCGATGGAGGATATGATCGCCGGCGCGCGGGTCGAGGTCGCGCCGTACAAGCGCAATCCCGCCGACTTCGTCCTGTGGAAACCGTCCAAGCCGGGCGAGCCGATTTGGGAGAGTCCCTTCGGTCCGGGTCGGCCGGGATGGCACATCGAGTGCACGGCGATGATCGAGCAGACCCTGGGCCTGCCGATCGACATCCATGGCGGCGGCCACGACCTAATCTTCCCGCACCACGAGAACGAGATCGCCCAGGGCGTGTGCGCCTGCCACGAAGGCTACTCGCGCTACTGGGTGCACAACGGCTTCCTCAACATGGGCCAGGACAAGATGTCCAAGAGCCTGGGCAATGTGTCCCTGGTCCACGACCTGATCGGCCGTTTCCCGGGCGAGGCCCTACGCTGGGCCCTACTGGCGTCGCACTACCGTCAGCCGTTGGCGTGGAGCGAGGAGACCGCGGCGCAGGCCAAGCGATCGCTGGACACTCTCTATGGCGCCCTGATGCGCGCGAACGACGTCGAGGCCGCGCCGGCGGAGCCCGCCCCGGCCTTCCTCGAGGCGCTGCTGGACGATCTGAACACGCCCAAGGCCAACGCCGAGCTCTTCGCGCTCGCGAGCCGCCTCGATGCGGCCAGCGGCGCGGAGCGCGCCGTCGCCAAGGGCGAGCTGCTGGCCAGCGCGCGCCTCGCGGGGTTCCTCGGCGGCGATCCGGCGGCGTGGTTCCAGGGCGGCGCCGACGCCGCCCTCACGGCCAGGATCGAGGACCTGATCGAGCGTCGGATAGCGGCCCGGAAGGCCAAGGACTTCGCCCTAGCCGACGCCCTGCGCGCCGAACTGACAGCTTTGGATGTCGAGGTGATGGACAACCCCACGGGCGCGACGTGGCGGATGAAGGAGCGCGTCTGACGTGGACGTGAAGATCGAGCATCGCATCGGCATTCGCGCCCCGGCAGACGTCATCTGGGACTCGATCTCGGACCTCAACGCCTGGCGCGAGTGGAACCCGCTCTATCCTCGCGCCAATGGAGTCCTGCGCATCGGGGCCCAGCTCGATCTCGACGTGGCGATCCCCGGCCAGAAGCTGCGCACCATCCGTCCCGTGATTCTCGACTGGGTGCCCAACGACCAGATCCACTGGCGGCTCAGCCTGCTAGGCGGGCTGATCCAGAGCACCCGCTACATCGAGATCGAAGCGCTGACCGAGACCGGATGTATCTTCTCCAACGGCGAGCTGTTCCGCGGACGCTTCGCCTCTCTGGCGCTGCGGCGGATGGCCAAGGACATCCGCAAGGGGTTCGCCGCCATGGGCGAGGCGGTCAAGACGAGGGCGGAGGCGGCGTACGAGGCGGGCGCCTCGTGAAAAGGGCAAGCGGTCGGGTGGGCGAAGCGGCGTCAGGGATCGGCGTTTCAAGCCCTGGAATTCGGCCGTGCTGAGCCGATATCGTTGCCCATGATCAGTGAACTCTATTCGGCGAAGATCCTGAGCGCCGCAGCCAACATGCCGCGCGCGGGCCGCCTGGCGAATCCCGCAGGGAGTGCGGAGAAGATCTCCAAGCTGTGCGGCAGCCGGATCACCGTCGACGTGGTGATCGGCGAGGATGGCCGTGTGACGGACTTCGGCCAGGAGGTGAAGGCCTGCGCCCTGGGCCAGGCGGCGGCCGCCGTGCTCGGCGAGCACGTCATCGGCGCGCGGCCGGTGGAGATCGAAATGGCGCGCGATGCGCTTCGTGCTATGTTGAAGTCCGGAGGCGCGCCTCCGGAAGGACGCTTCTCGGACCTGGCCATGCTCGAACCGGTGAAGGATTATCCGCCCCGCCACGCATCGACGCTTCTGGCGTTCGAGGCGGCCGTGGACGCTTGCCGGATGGCCCAGACGGAGCGAACTCGCCGCGCCGGCGCGGCCTGAGCGGAGCCCTTCCGCCAGCGGGCGCGTCGGCATGGACCTTTACGACCGCGTCGTCTGGGGCGCCCATCGCGCCTATAAGCTGACGCTCTCGCCTTGGTTCGGGCGACAGTGCCGCTTCATCCCGACCTGTTCGGACTATGCGGCGCAGGCCCTGACCCAGCACGGGCCTATCCGCGGGGGCGCCCTCGCGGCATGGCGCCTGTGCCGTTGCCATCCATTCGGCGGCCAGGGATACGACCCGGTGCCGCCCGCGCCCGCGAGACGGGCAGGAAAGAAGTCGAAGACCGATGATCCAGTTGACGTTCCCCGACGGCCAGGCCCGTGAGTTCCCCGATGGGGTGACGGGCCGCGAGGTCGCCGCCGCCATCTCCAAGTCGCTCGAGAAGAAGGCCCTGCTGGTCAAACTCGACGGCCAACTGCTCGATCTCACGCGGCCGCTCGAACACGGCGGCCGGATCGAGATCGTCACGCGCGAGACGCCCGAAGCGCTGGAGGTGATCCGCCACGACACGGCCCACGTCCTCGCCGAGGCGGTGCAGGAGCTCTTCCCCGGCACGCAGGTCACGATCGGCCCCAATGTCGAGGACGGCTTCTATTACGACTTCGCCCGCGACGAGCCCTTCTCCACGGAGGATTTCGCGGCGATCGAGGCGCGGATGCGCGAGATCGTCGACCGCGACGAGGCGATCACGCGCGAGGTGTGGGACCGCGAGGAGGCGATCCGCCACTTCGCGGAGATTGGCGAGGACTACAAGGCCCAGATCATCCGCGACATCCCGGCGAAGGAGCCAATCAGCGTCTATCGCCAGGGCGCCTGGAAGGACCTCTGCCGGGGCCCGCACCTGCCCTCCACGCGGCACGTGGGCAAGGCGTTCAAGCTGACCAAGCTGGCGGGCGCCTACTGGCGCGGCAACCAGGCCAACGCTCAGTTGCAGCGGATCTATGGCACGGCGTGGGCGTCGGAGGCCGACCTCGAGGCTTACCTCCATCGCCTGGAGGAAGCCGAGCGCCGCGACCACCGCCGCATCGGCCGGGCGATGGACCTCTTCCACATCCAGGAGGAGGGGAAGGGGATGGTGTTCTGGCATCCCAACGGCTGGACGCTCTACCGCACGCTCGAGGACTACATCCGTCGGCGGACGAACCGCGCCGGCTACGTGGAGGTGGCGACGCCGAACATCCTCGACGTCTCCTTGTGGGAGCGGTCGGGACACTGGGAGAAGTTCCACGAGAACATGTTTGTCTGCGAGACCGAGGAGGGCGAGACGCTCGCGGTCAAGCCGATGAACTGTCCGTGCCACGTGCAGATCTTCAACCAGGGGCAACGTTCCTACCGCGAGCTGCCGATCCGGATGATGGAGTTCGGCGCCCTCCACCGGTACGAGAGTTCGGGCTCCTTGCTTGGATTGCTCCGTGTCCGGCGCATGGTCCAGGACGACGCGCACATCTTCTGCACGGAGGACCAGATCGAGTCCGAGTCCACGGACTTCATCGAACTCCTCAAGCTGATCTATGCCGATCTGGGCGTAGAGCTGCATTCGGTGAAGCTCGCCTTGCGGCCCGAGCGCCGGTTCGGCACGGACGAGCAGTGGACGGTTGCGGAAGACACGCTGGAGCGGGCCGCAAATGCGGCCGGAGTCGAGGTGGAGCGCATCCCCAACGAGGGGGCCTTCTATGGTCCCAAGCTGGAGTTCCACCTGCGTGACGCGATCGGGCGGACGTGGCAGTGCGGCACGTTGCAACTCGACTACGTCCTGCCCGAGCGGCTCGACGCCAACTACATCGGCGAGGACGGGGGCAAGCATCGTCCAGTGATGCTGCACCGCGCGATCGCCGGGTCGCTGGAACGGTTCCTCGGTGTGCTGATCGAGCACTACGCCGGCGCCTTCCCGCTCTGGCTCGCCCCGGTCCAGGCGGTGGTCGCCACGATCACGTCCGAGGCGGACGACTACGCCTTCAGCGTGGCCGAGAAGCTGCGGAAGGCCGGCCTTCGCGTCGAGACGGATCTGCGCAATGAGAAGGTCGGCTACAAGGTCCGTGAGCACTCCCTCGCCAAGGTTCCGGTCCTGGCGGTCGTCGGCCGGCGCGAAGCCGAGGAGGGCAAGGTGGCGTTGCGGCGGCTGGGGAGCGACCGCCAGAGCGTGCTGACCCTGGACGAGGCGATCGCCGCGCTATCCGAAGAGGCGACGCCGCCGGATCTACGGGAGGCGTGAGCCTCTGAGATCCGGCGCGCGGCCTTTCCCCCTCCGTCTCGACCCGCTGCGCGGGCCGATCCACCTCCCCCACGAAGGGGGAGGAGAGCATTGATTTTGCGGAGAAATGCGCTCTCCTTCCCCTTTATGGGGAAGGTGGCTGACCGCCGGAGGCGGTCAGACGGATGGGGAAAATCGCCGGCGCCACGTCTGCGGGTTTGTCGGAGACGCTCCTAATCGTCCGCCCGTCGGATGCCTCTGATCGTGGCGATGTCCTTCGAAAGGATGAGCTTGAGCACTACGCCGTCCGTATAGCGATTGAGGCCGACGCCGGCGCCGAACTCCACGTTGATCGGTTCGCCGTTGAAGTCGAACACGCCGAACACCTGATGGGTTCGGGGGACGCTTTGGTTGAAGTCCTGAAGTCGCCCGAAGTCGTCGTACTCTTCCACCCCGACCTGCCAGATCTTGGTGACGTTGTAGTCGATCCGGCTTTCCGGCGCGAAGTCCAGGCGTGAGAGTCCCTTCCAGGAGTTGTCGAGGATCGGATTGACGATGAAGTCCCACCGGCCCGCGCGCCAGCCAACGATGGGACGGATCTCCTGGGTGTACTTGTCCTGATCCCAGTGACGCGTATTGAAACTGAACTCGAAGTTGACGCCATAGAAGAACGTCCGTTCGGCGGCGTGGGGAACGACGAACAGGCTGCGCAGCTTGAAGCCATCGAGTTCGAACTTGCCGTCGCTGAGGGTGTAGAGCGGCATGTAGAGGCCCGCCTCCCACCATGGGGTCAGGCCCAGCGCCCACTCGGGCACCCCATTCCAC
Organism: Caulobacteraceae bacterium; assembly: GCA_036488935.1. Taxonomy (GTDB): domain Bacteria; phylum Pseudomonadota; class Alphaproteobacteria; order Caulobacterales; family Caulobacteraceae; genus Acaudatibacter. The sequence continues at coordinate 8,382 of DASXGR010000087.1, forward strand.
GAGTGATTGGGAACAACGCCACCGGGGAAGGCGGCGGTCTTCAGGCCGTTGGGCGTGTAGTTATTGTGCAGCGTCAGGTTGATCACGCCCGGAGCGGCAATTTGTGCGTTATAGACCTGTATTTCGTCGGTTTGCGCTGTGGCGATGGAGGCTGTCATCCATCCAGAAACTGTCAGTGCGACTGCTACGATAAAGTTGCGGATAATTCTCAAACTCAAGACAGCCTCCCGCGAGCAGCGCCTTACTAATGCTCGACCTTGGAAGGTCCAGGGTTATTTCGAATGGCTTGATCAAAAATACCACTACGGCGCGTTCAGGGGGCGACTGGTCATCGCGACCTAGCCACGGTCCTTTGGCTGGGCCACCTTCCCGAGCTGCCTTCCATGCTCGCATGGAAGCCCTGCTGGCGGCCTTGGGTGTTGGGGCCGCACGTCGTTCACGCCCCCGTTCCTGTCCGAGGCCCCAATTGACCGATCGAAAGCCCGCCACCGACGCCACGCGCGACGCCCAGGCCCGCACTCTCGCCGCCCTCCCTCCCGACGATGGCGGGGATTTCGAACTGGCGCGCCGGGGCTTCATCGGCACGCTGCCGGACGCCACCGTCGGCGGAGCCTGGTCCATGGCGCCCTTCGCCTTTCTCGAGGGTGAGCGGCCCGACACGGCCAATCCCAGCCTCTGGCGCCAGGCCCGTCTCAACGCCCTTCATGGGCTGTTCGAGGTCACCCCCGGCATCTACCAGGTGCGCGGCTTCGATCTCTCCAACATCACCTTCATCGAGGGAGAGCGGGGCTATGTCGTTATAGATCCGCTGATCTCGGCCGAGCCGGCGGCGGCCGCCCTCGCGCTGATGCGCCAGCATCGCGGCGACAAGCCCGTGACAGCAGTGATCTACACCCACAGCCACGTCGACCACTACGGCGGCGTGCGCGGCGTCATCTCCGACGCCGACATCGCCGCGGGGCTGGAGATCGTCGCGCCGGAGGGATTCCTCGAGGCGGCCGTGAGCGAGAACGTGCTGCTCGGCAACGCCATGGGCCGGCGGGCGACCTACATGTACGGCTCGCTCCTGCCGCGCGATCCGCGCGGGCACATCGACGCCGGCCTCGGGAAGACCGTTTCGCTAGGTTCGGTCAGCCTCGTCCCGCCGACTCGCTCCATCAGCCGCACGGGCGAGCGCCTCGCTCTCGATGGAGTGGAGATCGTCTTCCAGGTGACGCCGGACACCGAGGCGCCGGCCGAGATGAACTTCTTTTTCCCGAAGTTCGGGGCCCTGTGCATGGCGGAAAACTGCACCTGCCATCTGCACAACATCTACACGCCGCGCGGCGCGCAGGTGCGGGACGCCAAGGCCTGGAGCTTCTACATTGACGAGGCGCTCGATCTCTTCGGCGGCAAGTCGGACGTGCTCTTCGCGAGCCATCACTGGCCCCGCTGGGGCGGCGAGGCGGCCTCGGCGTTCCTGCGCAAGCAGCGGGACCTGTACAAGTACATCCACGATCAGACCCTGCGGCTCGCTAATCACGGGCTCACCGCCCTGGAGATCGCCGAAATCCTGGATCTGCCTCCGACACTAAAGGCGGAATGGCATACTCGTGAATACTACGGAACGATCAACCACAACGCGAAGGCGGTCTACCAGCGCTATCTCGGCTGGTTCGACGGCAACCCCGCAAATCTGCACAAACTACCGCCGTCGGAGTCGGGCCGCCGCTACGTGGAGCTCGCTGGCGGCGCGAAAAGTCTGCTCGATCATGCGCGTGCGGCGTTCGCTCGCGGAGAGTACCGATGGGTGGCCGAGGTGGTGAATCATCTCGTCTTCGCCGATCCGGCCAACGCCGAGGCCCGCGAACTCCAGGCCGATGCGCTGGAACAGATGGGTTACCAGGCCGAGTCGGGTCCGTGGCGCGCCTTCTACCTCAGCGGCGCGCAGGAGTTGCGCAGTCCGCGGCCGCCGTCGGCGAGCCCTCGCCAAGGCGCCACCGGCCAATTGCGCGCTCTTCCCGCTGACGCCCTGCTCGACTCACTGTCCGTGCGGCTCAACGGAGAAAAGGCCGGCGACCTCCAGATCGCCTTTACGGTTCTTTTCGAGGACACCGGCGAGAGTTTCGTCATCGAGGTCGAGAACGCCGTTCTTCGCCACAAGCCGGGCGCACGCGGCCCCCTGGCGCGGCTGACGCGCAGCGTCCTTGTGGACCTGGTGATCGGACAGGCCGAGCTCGAGAAGGCCAGGGAGGACGGCAGGCTGGAAGGGCCCGGCCTCGCTGAACTGGCGCGCCTGCTGCCTCTGCTGGACCGGTTCGATTTTTGGTTCGACATCGTCCTGCCCTGACACGAAGCGGAGTGTGCGGGCGGAAGGAAATGAGATGCTCGCCGCGACCATACTGACGGTCCACCTGGCGATCATCGCTTTCAACGTGTTCGGTCTGGTCGCCGTCCCCGTCGGAGCGTGGCGGGGCTGGCGTTTCGTGTACGAACCGGTCTGGCGCCTGGCGCATGTGGCCTGCCTTGCCCTGGTGGCGGTTCAGGCTGTTGCGGGAAAGGCCTGCTTTTTGACCGTCTGGCAGGACGAAGCGAACGGGACGGCGAGCCGGACGCCCCTCATCATGGGCTTCGTCAATCACGTCCTGTTCTGGCGGCTGCCGATCTGGGTCTTTGCCGCCGGCTATCTGGCGATCTTCGCCTACGCTCTCGCGCTTCTCTCGATCGTTCCGTTGCGACGCCGGTGAGGGTGGAACGAGGCCCCGTGGCCGCTGTTTGACTCGCCTGTCCAACGCAAAGGAACAGATCCGTGCCAGCGAAGTCCAAGGCTCAGCAGAAGGCGGCGGGCGCAGCCCTGTCGGCCAAGCGCGGCGACACCCCCAAGAGCAAGCTCCAGGGCGCTTCGAAGTCGATGGAAGAGTCGATGAGCGAGAAGGAGCTCGAAAAAATGGCCTCCACCAAGCGCAAGGGTAAGCCTGAACACGCCGCCCGCACCTGATCCCCGCCGCTGGCGCCTGACTTTCGGTAGCTCTAGGCTCCCGTGGGGCGGCCGAGGAGGGACGAGGATGTCTGAAGAGGCGGCCAACCAGGCGCAGGTCGACTATTGGAACTCGGGCGCTGGCCCTGTGTGGGTCGAGTTCCAGGAGCGGCTGGACCGGCAGCTGGACCCCCTCGGCCTCACGGCGTTGGCGGCTCTGGCCGTGCGCCCGGGCGAACACGTCATCGACATCGGGTGCGGCTGTGGCCACACAACCCTCAGCCTCGCCAAAGCGGTAGGGCCCAAGGGAAAGGTCGTCGGGGTCGACGTCTCCAGGCCGATGCTGGAGATCGCCCGTCATCGGGCCGCCGGAAACCGAGTCATCGAATTCCTCGAAGGCGACGCCCAGACCGCCGACATTGGAGCGGGGAAAACCGACGCGGTCTATTCGCGCTTCGGCGTGATGTTCTTCGCCGACCCGGCCGCCGCGTTCCGCAACATCCGTCGCGCGGTTCGTCCGGGCGGACGCCTGGGCTTCGTGTGCTGGCGCGCGTTTTCCGAGAACCTCTGGATGCGGGGACCGGCCGAAGCCGCTGCGCCTTTCCTGCCGCCCCCGGCGCCGCTGGATCCGGGGGCCCCGGGCCCCTTCGCCTTCGCAGATGCGACGAGGGTCCAGCGCATCCTCGGGGAGGCCGGTTGGGGCAAGGTCGAGATCCGTCCACACGACGTCTCGATCGGCGCGGGAGGCCTGGAAGACACCCTGTCGCTGATGATGAGGGTCGGGCCGCTTGGCGCGTTGCTAAGAGAGTCGCCTGAGGCCGCGCCTCGCGTGGTGGACGCCGTGCGCGGGTTCCTTGTGCGCCATGAGAGGCCCGACGGGGTCCGGCTGGCGGCCGCGGCTTGGATCGTCACGGCCATCAGCGAGTAACCAATCGGGCGAACGGCGAACCAAGCCGCCGATTTGCGGTGTGGCCGATCGACGCGGCGGCCGTCCCGCCGTCCCTGTCGCCGTTCGCGCCTGCCGGCCGCCGCGGCTGAAACGCCCTCTATCGGGGTCCGGCGATTTCATTCTGAAGAGAAGACCACCCTCTTCTGAACCAGAACTCCTGCAAATTGGAATCTATGCCGCTTCCGGCTGGGGCCGGACACCGCTAGCTCGACCATTGAGATGGACGATCTGAGTGCGCATTCGAGTTTCGGGCAGGGCGTCCGGATCCGACCCAAGAGCCCAAGGCTCCTGGTCGAGGTCCAGGGCAGCGTCGCCCTGGTGACCAATGCCCAGAGCGAACTTGGCCGAACTTTCATCGAGGGACTGATTGAGGGCGGCGCGGCGAAGATCTACGCCATCGCCAACAGACCCGCAGCCATGATGGATCCCCGTGTCCATCCGCTGAGGCTGAATATGGCCTCGCCAGCCGACGTGGCTCGGGCGGTCGCCTCCTGCCCCGACATCAATCTTCTGGTCGTGCATCAAGCTGTCAGGCGCTCGGTCTTCGGTCTCGCCCGGCGCGAACTGGAAAGCACAGTCTACAACGTGATGCGTCTGGCCCAGGCGTTCGCGCCGTCGCTGTCGCGCAATGGCGGAGGCGGGTTGGTGAACGTGCTTCCATCGTACGCGCGCGCGGACAAGGGCGCGGGCATGCGGGGTACGGCGTTCGGCGCGGCGGCCGTCGCCGTCACCGAGGCTCTGCGCATGGAATTGAGGGCCCAGGGAACCGCGGTGCTGGGCGTCCATCCCGGCGATCTGGACATCGCCGGCGCGGTCGACGGAAGAAAGACCCCGTCACGCGCGGCCCGCCGGTTGGTTGGGATCGCCCTTGAAGGGATTCGCTCCGGTCAGCATCAGGTGTTCGCCGACTCCACCCTGGAGGACACCGGCGTCTTCACTCAGCACGGCTCGCTCGCGGCTGCCGGCGTGTGGTGACTGCGGTTCCCGACTCCTTGGCGATGTAAGGGACTCAGGGCCGCGAAAGGCGATCGGCCCACGCGGCTCAGTCCCCCGCTTCCAGGGCGATCGCCAGATCAGCCGGCCGCACTCGCCGACCGCGCCACGTCCGCGGCGCTGATGCCCTCGAGGGCGAGGCCCAAGGTGACGCCCTCGTCGATGACGCGGCGCAACTTCTGGGTCAGGGCGGAGCGGGTGTAGCGCAGCGTGAGGGGAGACAGCTTGGCGAGCCCCTCGGCGATCTCCCGGGCCCGGGAGAGCAGCCGGTCCGCCGGAACGATCTCGTTCACCGCGCCCCATTCCTTGGCCGTCGCAGCGTCCAGTTCCTGGCGCGTGAGGATGAAGTAGCGGCCCCTGATCCCGCCGATCGCCTCCTGCCACACCAGGTGGACGCCATCGCCCGGGACGATGCCAAAGTCGAAGTGGGGTTTGTCCTGGAACACCGTCGATGGCGTGGCCAGGACAATGTCGCAGAGCAGGATGTACTCGGAGTGCAACCGGGTCGGCCCGTTCACCGCGGCGATCATGGGCGCCTCGATGTCCAGGATGTTCATGAGAACCTTTCGGCCCTCGCGATAGATCTTGTCGTAACCTTGGGGTGTAAAGAAGTCGAACCCATCCGGGGTGATGGTCTCCATGAACGCATCGCCGCTGCCGGTCAGGATGACCACGCGGTTATCGCGGTCCGAGCCGATCTCGTGGAACAGGTCGACGAACTGCTCGTGGGTGTGCCCGTTGAAGACGAGCACCCCGCCGTTGGTATGCAGCGCCACTTCCAGAACGCCGCTCGGAGACCGGGTGAGGCGGGCGTTGGGGAAGCGGTCGCGGTAGCTCTCAAATCGATTCACGGACGGTCTCCGATGTTGCTTGTGTCGCTGCGGTTGTCCTGACGGCCTCGGAGGGTACGTTCGAGAACAACAGGCCCAGGCCTTCGGCCATGGTAGGGTGCGCGAAAATCGCGTCGCGGACGTCCGGGAAGGGCATGCCGGCCAGGATCGCCAACTGCATGGCGGCCAGCAGGCCGTCGGCGTCGGCGCCGATCATCGTGAAGCCGAGGATGCGTTCGTCGTTCGCGCCCACCAGGGCCTTCATGAAACCCTTGTTTTCCCCCGTCGTCAGTGTCCGGAGCACATTGCTCATCGGCAGCCTGGCGACCCGCACGGGGATCCCGAGATGGCGCGCCTCGCCTTCACTCAGACCAACACGGACGAGCTCGGGATCGGTGAACATGCAGTAGGGGATCAGCCGGTCGCGTGTGCTGCGGTTTCCGCCGGCGAGGTTGTCGCGAACGATGGTGAAGTCGTTCACCGAGACGTGGGTGAACTGAGGACTGCCGGCGCATTCGCCCAGGGCCCACACGCCAGGCACGCTCGTCTGCAGCCGTTCATTGACGCGCACATAGCCGCGGTCGTCCAACTCGACGCCGGCTTCCGTCAGGCCGATGCCCGCCGTGTTCGGTGAGCGGCCCACCGCAACCAGCAGATGGCTGCCCTCGATCGTCTCCTCGCCCGATCCATTTCGGAGGACCAGTTTTACCGCCTCGCCAGAGCGGCCGCGCACGGCGCGCGGCTGGGCGCCCAGGCGAAACTTCACGCCCTCCTCCTGAAGGATCCGCTGCATCTCTTCGGCGACATCGGGGTCCTCGCGCGCGATCAGCCGCGGACCCTGTTCGACGACCGTGACCTCGGCGCCGAAGCGGCGATGGGCCTGGGCCAGTTCGAGGCCGACGTAGCCGCCGCCCAGCACGATGAGGTGCGAGGGGACGCGATCGAGCTCCAGCGCCTCAATGTGCGTGAGAGGCTCGGCCGCCGCGAGGCCGGGAATGTCGGGGATCATCGCATGGGTTCCGACGTCGAGGATCACCTGATCTCCGGTCAGCCGGCGGGTCCCGCCGTCGTTCAGGCGCACTTCGAGCGTCTTGGGCGCCACGAAGCGCCCCTCGCCCATGATCAGTTCGCCGCCGCTCGCGCGGTAGTTGTCGAGGTGCGCGTTGACCTGGCCGTCGACCATGTCACGCTTGCGCTGGCGGACCTTGGTCATGTCGACCGAGACAGGCCCGGCGCCGAGGCCGAATTCGTCGCCGTGGCGGGCGAGGTGCGCGACCTTGGCGCTCCAGATCTCGTTCTTGCTCGGCAGGCAGGCGATGTTCGGGCAGGAGCCGCCGACCCAGCGGCGCTCCACCGTCGCCGTCCGCCGTCCGGCCTGGGCCGAAGTCCAGCCGAGCAGCTTGCCGCCCTGTCCGCTGCCAAGAATCAGGATGTCGAAGTGTTCCGCTTCCGGCATGGTTACTCTCTCCCGGGTTGCAACATCTCACTACGGATCCGCGTCGCGTCGGGACGCTAGACCCGACGACTTGCGGGCCGCCATCCCGGTCAAACTCATAGGAGTTATTCCCAAGTGGAATGGCTGGGCGGGCTTGGATCAGGGAAGGGCAGACGGTGAACGTGCGTCGTTTCAAGATCAGCATTTCCGAGGAAAAACTCGAGGACTTGGAGCGGCGCCTTCGGGCGACCCGTTTCCCGGCGGCCATCGACGCCGAGGGTTGGGACGACGGCGCAAGCCTCGCCTTCATCCGGCGCCTCGCGGACTATTGGCGCGATCGCTTCGACTGGAGGGAGCAGGAGGCGCGGTTGAACCGCCTGCCGCAGTACATGGCGACGATCGAGGGTCTGGACATTCACTTCGTCCACCAGACTGGCAAGGGGCCGGCGCCGCTGCCGCTGGTCCTCACCCATGGCTGGCCGGGCTCCTTCATCGAGATGGAGCAGATCATCCCGCTCCTGACCGATCCCGCGGCCCATGGCGGCGACCCGGCCGACGCCTTCCACGTGGTGGCGCCGTCGCTGCCGGGATATGGCTTCTCCCAGTCGCCGACCGGGCCGGGCGTCAACACGCGCCGCATCGCTGAGCTGTGGCGTAGCCTGATGAGCGGGCTTGGCTATGATCGCTTCGGCGTCCAGGGCGGCGACATCGGCTCGGGCGTCTCCGTGTGGCTCGCGCGCCTGTTCCCGGACAGCCTCGTCGGCGCCCACCTCAACTTTATCCCAGGCAGTTATCGGCCGCCGCTCGGCGCGGATCAGCCTCCCATCACCGCGGACGAACAGGCCTTTCTGGACCGGGGCGCCGCCTGGGTCGCCGCGGAAGGCGCCTATTCCGCCCTACAGGCCACCAAGCCCCAGACCCTCGCCTATGCGCTGAGCGACTCTCCGATCGGCCTGGCCGCGTGGATGGCGGAGAAGTTCCACACCTGGAGCGATTGCGACGGCGATATCGAGCGGGCCGTCTCTATGGACGACCTCCTCACCAACGTTTCGATCTACTGGTTCGGCGGTGCGCTCGACGCCTCGCTCCGCCTCTACAAGGAAAACCGGCTTCGACCCTTGGTCTTCGAACCCTTCGAGCGCGTCGCGCCTCCGCTTGGCGTGGCGCTGTTCCCGCGCGAGCTGCCGACGCCGCCACGCTCCTGGGTCGAGCGCGTCTTCAACGTGCAGCACTGGACGGTCATGCCCCGGGGTGGTCACTTCGCGGCGCTGGAGCAGCCGGCGCTGCTGGCCGAGGACATCCGCGCGTTCTTCCGGCCGCTGCGCGGATCCTCGCCCGTCCGATTCACAACAGCTTCTCGATCGTGATCGGCAGGTCGCGGATCCGTCTGCCCGTGGCGTGGTAGACGGCGTTGGCGATGGCCGGCGCCACGGAGACGGCCGTGAGCTCGCCCAGCCCCTTGGCGCCCAGCGGGCTCGCCTCTTCGTCGAAACCGCCGACGAACAGCGCGTCGAGCTCGGGAATGTCGGCGTTGGCGGGGACGAGATAGCCTGAGAAGTTGCGGTTCACGAAGCGGCCCGTCGTCGGATCGGTCTCCGATTGCTCGAGCAGGGCCTGGCCGACGCCCCAGATCATTCCGCCGATCGCCTGGCTGCGCGCGGTCTTGGGGTTGATGATCCGGCCGGCGTCATAGGCGCCCACGAGGCGGCTCACGCGCGCGGTTCCGAGATCGGGATCGACCCGGACCTCTGCGAACACCGCGCTGAAGCTGAAGATCGCCTTGGTGCCGTTCGCTTCTTCGACAGGATCGTAGGCGCCCTCGCCCTCAAGGCGTTGCAGGCCGTTTCGCGCGAGAAGCTCGGCATAGGTGGCGCTCACGTTGGACGGCGCAGCCGACAGCACGCCATCGCTCACGAGGATGTCTTCCGCCGCGGCGCCGGCGAGCGGAGCGTCCTTGCCCGTCACAGCCAGCTCGATCGCCTTGTCGCGGGCGGCCTTCGCCGCGAGCATCACTGAAGCTCCCGCGTTGGCCATCGTCGCCGAGCCGATGGAGGCGTGCGAGGCCGGGAGCCGCGTGTCGCCGAGTGCGACCGTCACCTTGTCCAGGGCCATCCCGAGGACGTCGGCGGCGATCTGCTGCATGACCGTGTAGGTGCCTCCGCCGATCTCGTGCGATCCGACCTCCACCAGCGCCGTCCCGTCGCTGCGCAGCGTCACGCGCGCCTTCGAGGGCCAGCGCCAATGGGTGTAGATCGCCGCTGCGACCCCCTGGCCGGTGAGCAGGGCGCCATCGCGCATGGATCGCGGCTCCGGCGAGCGCTGGTCCCAGCCAAAGCGCGCCGCGCCTTGCGTCAGGCACTCGCCCAGCGCCCGCGTGGAGAATGGACGGCCGCTATGCGGGTCGATCTCCGTGTCGTTCAGCAGGCGGAGCGCCACCGGATCGGTCCCGGTGGCGTAGGCCAGTTCGTCCATTGCGCTTTCCAAGGCGAAGTGGCCGACCGCCTCGTGCGGAGATCTCATGGCTGTGGGCGTATTGCGGTTTACACGGACGATCCTGTGCATCGTCGATATGCCGCCGGTCGCCGGCCACAGTGAGCGCGTGCCGAGCGCTGCGTATTCTATGTAGCCGTCGAAGGGCGACGTAGGGGAAATGTTCTGATGCCGGATGGCCGTCAGCCTGCCGGTCTTTTCGGCCCCGAGGGAGATCGTCTGGATGGTGGCTGCCTGGTGGCCCACCATCGAATACATGTTTGCGCGTGTGAGCTGGAGGCGCACCGGCCGGCCGACCTGTCTCGCCGCCACAGCAGCCAACAGGGTGTGAGGCCAGACATAGGCCTTTCCGCCAAATCCTCCGCCCACGAACTTCGAGATGACCGTGATCTTCTCGGGCGGGAGGCCGAGCACAATCGACACCAATTCCCGGGCCCCAAAGATGTGCTGGGTCGTTTCGTAGAGCGTCAGCGAGCCGTCCGCTCGCCAGACGGCGGTCGAGGCGTGGGGCTCCATCTGGTTGTGATGGCGATCGGCCGTCGTATAGGTCCGCTCGACCTTCACCGCCGCGGCGGCGAGGCCCCTCTCGGCGTCTCCGACCGACGAGTTCACCGGCCAGAGGAATTGCGGCGGATCGAATGCGTCGGCCACGGAGTCCGGGCCGAACACGACGGGCTTATCTTCTTCGTACTCGACCTGGATCAGGGTCCCGGCGTGCGTCGCCTGGGCGAGGGTGGTGGCGACGACGAGGGCGATCGGCTGTCCGGAATAGTGGATTCTGTCGTCCTGAAGCGGCAGGTACCCTTGTCCGTGTGGGTGGAGATGGCTCCAGGGCTTCGGGGTCGGATTGAGGCGCGGCATGTTTCGCCAAGTGAATACGGCGATGACGCCGGCCGCCTGTTCCGCCGCCGCCGTGTCGATCGAGACCGTCCGGCCATTGGCGATGACGCTCGGAACGATCGCCGCGTGGGCGGCGCCTTCGATCGCGATGTCCGCTGTGTACCGGGCCTTGCCGGCGACCTTGAGCGGACCGTCCGCGCGGGAGATGGCCTGTCCGACGCTGTTCATGCGCGCGCTCCGGCGATCTGCAGGGCCCGCAAGGCCGCGCGCTTGGCGAGCTCGACCTTGAATGAATTGTGCTCGAGGGGACGGGCGGCGGCGAAGGAAAGGGATATCGCGGAACGCAGGTCCTCCGCGTCGTCCAGCGCCGCGCCGCGCAGGGCCGCCTCGGCCTGCGCCAGACGCCAGGGCTTGTGCGCCACGCCGCCCAGAGCCAGGCGCGCGGAGCGGATCCGACGGTCGTCGAGCTCGACGACGGCCGCGGCGGACACCAGGGCGAACTCGTAGGACTGGCGGTCCCGGACCTTGAGGTAGTGCGACCCGCGCGCCGGAGCGCTCGCAGACACTTCGATCGCGACGATCAGATCGCCCCGCTCCAGGACGTTGTCCCGCTCCGGCATGTCGCCGGGCAGGCGATGGAAGTCAAAGAAGGCGATCGAACGCTCCCCGGAGGGGCCGCGAACAATGACGGCGGCGTCGAGCGCGCAAAGGGCCACGGCCAGGTCGGACGGGCTGGTGGCGACGCAGGCGTCGGACCAGCCGAAGATGGCGTGGTTGCGGTTGACGCCGTGGCGCGCGGAGCAGCCGGAGCCGGGCCGGCGCTTGTTGCAGGCGAGATCGTCCTCGTCGCGGAAGTAGGCGCAGCGCGTGCGCTGCATGATGTTGCCCCCAATCGAGGCCATGTTGCGCAACTGGCCGGACGCGGCGAACAGCAGCGCTTCGGCGATCACCGGAAAGCGTGCGCGGACGTCAGAGTGCGCCGCCAGGTCGCTCATGCGGACCAGCGCTCCGATGCGTAGAGCCCCGTCTGGGAGCGTCTCGATTCGGGACATGCCGGGAAGGTGGTTGATGTCCAGCAGCCGCTCCGGCAGGGCGGCGTGGTCCTTGATCAGCCCGAGGAGATCGGTGCCGCCGGCGATGAAGGCGAGCGCGGGATCGGCGGCGTGGGCGGCGATCGCCTGGGCGGGATCCTCGGGTCTTGCGAGAGCCAGCACGCGCACGGCTCAGCCCCTTTTGGCCGTGTCGGCGAGTGCGTCGACGATGTTGGGGTAGCAAGCGCAGCGGCAGAGATTACCGCTCATGCGCTCGCGGATTTCGGCCTTCGAGAGGTCCGCCAGACCAAACGGCCGTTTGACATCAGCGGTGGCGGCGCTCGGCCAGCCCGCCCTGGCCTCTTCGATCACGGCCGCGCCCGACATGATCTGGCCGGGCGTGCAGAAGCCGCACTGGAAGCCGTCGTGCTCGATGAAGGCCTGCTGAAGGGGGTGGAGTTCCCCGTTCCGCTCGAGGCCTTCGATGGTCGTGATATGCCGGCGCCCCTGCATCGCCGCCAGCGTCATACAGGCGAGGATCCGCCGGCCGTCGCGGTGGACCGTGCAGGCGCCGCACTCGCCCCGGTCGCAGGACTTCTTGGTCCCGGTCAGGCCGAGGCCGTCGCGAAGCGCCTCCAGCAGGGTCGTTCCCGGCTCCACGACGAGCTCGCGCGCCTCGCCGTTGACCGTGAGGTTCACGTGGAGCTTGCCCATCCGCCAGACCATCGGCGCGTCGGCGGCCTTGCGCCTGCCGCCCCTGGGCTTGGTTGGGCTGTCCATGTCCGGCGCCTCTGCTGCTGAAGGATAGGCCTCCCCGCCCCATCTCACTTCGGCAGGCTAGACCCGACGACTTGGCGCTTGCCACGCGGGTCGAATGCATAGGACTTATTCCGAAGTGGAATGGCGAGATTAACGTCCGTACACTAAGTCCCCGCTGTTCGTCGGAGGCGCGAATATGGATCGGTTGGGGGCCATGGAGGCTTTCGTGCTCGTGGTCGACGCCGGCTCTTTTTCCGCCGCCGCGCGACGACTGGACGTAGGTCAGCCAGCGCTCTCGAAATCGATAGCCCAGCTCGAGAACCGTCTCGGGGTGAAGCTGCTTGTCCGCACCACCCGGGGACTCGCGCCGACCGAAGCCGGACAGAATTTCTATGAGGGCGCGCGCCGCGCGATCCAGGAGGCGGAGGAAGCGGAACTACTTGCTCGCGGAGCAAGCGCGGGCCTGAGCGGGAAGTTGCGTGTCTGCGCGGCGGTCACATTCGCCCGCATCCATCTCATGCCGAGCATCCCCGAGTTCCTGGCCCAGCATCCGGACCTCGAGATGGAGGTCGTGCTCGATGACCGGAACATCGACCTCCTGCGGGAGGGCATTGACGTCGCCTTGCGCATGGGCCGGCTGGTCGACTCCTCCCTCACCGCGCGCAAGATCGCCAGTTGCCGCCAGGTCGTCGTCGGCACCCCTGAATACTTCCAACGGGCCGGCGTGCCGGGCCACCCGCGCGATCTCGCCCGCCACGAAGCGGTGATCTACGCCCAGCGTGGCGGGGGCGCGGTCTGGCCGTTCCAGCGGGACGGCGTCGAGCAGACGGTCACCATGCGCGGACGCCTGCATATCAGCGCGGCCGAGGGTGTGCGCGCGGCGGTCTTCGCCCACGCCGGGATCGCCATCAGCTCCGAGTGGATGTTCGCGCCCGAGATCGACAACGGCGCCGTCAGGGCGGTGCTCGAGGATTGGGAGCTGCCGCCGATGGAGCTGTGGGCGGTCTACCCGACCGGCCGCTCGCCCGCGACCAAAGCGCGGACCTTCACCAACTTCGTTGAGCGCATGCTGCGGACATCGCCTTTGGCGGCAAGCCGCGAGACGGTCTAGCCTGTGACCTTCGGCGAGCTCGGCAATTCGAGCTGATGGGTGCGCGCGCAGTCGATGGCGAGGTCGTAGCCGGCGTCGGCGTGGCGCATGACGCCGGTGGCCGGATCGTTCCACAGCACTCGTCCGATGCGCCGGGCGGCGGCCTGCGTCCCGTCGCAGACGATGACCATGCCTGCATGCTGGGAAAAGCCCATGCCGACCCCGCCGCCATGGTGGAACGACACCCAGGTCGCGCCTGATGCGGTGTTGAGCAGGGCGTTGAGCAAAGGCCAGTCGGACACGGCGTCGGAGCCGTCGCGCATGGCCTCGGTCTCCCGGTTGGGCGAGGCCACCGAGCCGCTGTCGAGGTGGTCGCGGCCGATCACGACCGGCGCCTTCAGTTCTCCCGAAGCGACCATCTCATTGAACGCGAGGCCGACCCGGTCGCGGTCGCCAAGTCCGATCCAGCAGATCCGCGCGGGCAGGCCCTGGAACTTGATCCGTCGCCCGGCCATGTCGAGCCAGTTGTGCAGGTGCGGGTTGTCCGGGATCAGTTCCTTCACCTTGGCGTCGGTGCGGGCGATGTCCTCGGGGTCTCCGCTCAGCGCGGCCCAGCGGAACGGGCCGATCCCCCGGCAGAACAGCGGGCGGATGTACGCGGGCACGAAGCCCGGAAAATCGAACGCGTTGGCGACGCCGGCTTCCTTGGCCATCTGGCGGATATTGTTGCCATAATCGACCGTAGGGACGCCGGCCGCCTGGAAGTCGAGCATCGCCTGGACGTGTTCGGCCATCGACGCCTTGGCCGCCTCCTCGACCTGCTTGGGATCCTGGTCGCGCATGGCGATCCACCGCTCCAGCGTCCAGCCTTTGGGCAGATAGCCGTTGACCGGATCATGGGCGGAGGTCTGGTCGGTCAGGAGGTCGGGGCGGACGCCCCGCTGGAACAGCTCCGGCAGCACCTCGGCCGCGTTGCCGAGCAGACCCACGGAAACCGGCGACTTCTCGTGGCATGACTGGTCGATGATCGCGAGCGCCTCGTCGAGGTTGGCGGCGCGCCGGTCGAGGTAGCCGGTGCGCAGGCGCATCTCGATCCGGCTTTCCTGACACTCGATCGCCAGGCAAGAGGCGCCCGCCATCACCGCCGCCAGGGGCTGGGCCCCGCCCATTCCGCCGAGACCCGCGGTCAGCAGCCAGCGGCCGGAGAGGTCGCCGCCATAGTGTTGGCGGCCCATTTCAACGAAGGTCTCGTAGGTGCCCTGAACGATGCCCTGGGCGCCGATGTAGATCCACGAGCCGGCGGTCATCTGGCCGTACATCGCCAGACCCTTGCGATCGAGTTCGTTGAAGTGGTCCCACGTCGCCCAACGCGGCACGAGGTTGGAATTGGCGATCAGCACGCGCGGAGCGTCGGCGTGGGTGCGGAAGACGCCCACCGGCTTGCCCGACTGCACCAGCAGGGTCTGATCCTCTTCGAGCCGGCGCAGGGTCTCGACAATCCGGTCGAAGCTCTCCCAGTCGCGGGCGGCGCGGCCGATGCCGCCGTAGACCACCAGCTCTTCGGGCCGCTCGGCGACGTCGGGATCGAGGTTGTTCATCAGCATCCGCAGCGGCGCCTCGGTGAGCCAGCTGCGGGCGGTTCGCTCGGTTCCCCTGGGGGCGCGGATCACACGGCGGGTGTCGAGGCGGGTCATGACGGTCTCGGGCTGGGGGCTCTCACGCTCGGGCGAAGGCGAGGCAGGCGTTCAGGACGTCGCTGAGGACGGCCCGCATCGGCTGAGCCCTCGCCTGCGAATAGGGCGTCGGCCAGGCGGCCGGCTCCGGCGCGTCGCCGGGCTCGTCCATGTATCCGCGGCAGGCGAGCTCCATCTGGATCGCGTGGACGCCCTCGTCCGGCCGCCCATAGCGGCGGGTGGTCCAGCCGCCCTTGAAGCGGCCGTCCGTGATGCGGCTGAAAGCGGAGCCGTCGCAGGCCGCCTCGACCGCATGGAGCAGGGCGGCCCCACAGCTGGCGCCCGAATTGCTTCCGAGATTGAAATTCGGCAGCTCGCCCTTGAACAGCCGCGGGATCCTCGATCGGATCGAGTGGGCCTCGTAGAGCACGATCTTCGGGTGGCGGCCGCGGAGGCGCGCGAGCTCGCCTTCGAGGGCCTCGTGATAGGGGGCGAACCACGTCGCGCGGCGTCGCTCGATCTCGGCGGCGTCGGGCTCGAAGCCCTGCCGCCACAGGGGCTCGCCGTCGAAAGTGGTCGTGGGGCAGAGCTCGGTCGTGGCCTGGCCCGGATAGAGCGAGGCGCCCGAGGGATCGCGGTTCACGTCGATGACCGTGCGGGAGATCCGCGTGCGCACCACCGTTGCGCCGAGGCTGGGCGCGAAGTCGTAGAGTTGGTCGACCCACCAGTCGGCGTCCTTGCGCGCCAGCCAGGACGAGACCAGCCGCGGCTCGAACTCCGCCGGCAGGTCGGTCCCGGTGTGTGGGAAGCTGACTATGAGCGGCGCCTCGCCCGGGCGAACCTCCAGCCAGTCGGCCGTCATGCCGAGATCTCCGGCAAGGCCATGGCGGTCGCCTGGATCACCTGACCGGAGCGGACGAGCTCGACCGCCGCCGCGATGTCCGGGCGGAAGTGGCGGTCGTCGGCGAGGTGCGGGACCTGAGCCCGCAGCAGGGCGCGCACGGCTTCAAGCGACGGACTGGAGGTCAGCGGGGCGTGGAAGTCACAGCCCTGGGCCGCGGCCAGCAGTTCAATGCCGATCACCGCCGAGGCGTTCTCGACCATGGGCGCCAGCCGTCGCGCGCCATGGGCGGCCATCGAGACGTGATCCTCCTGGTTGGCTGAGGTTGGGATGGAATCGACGCTCGCCGGATAGGCGTTCTGCTTGTTCTCCGAGACGAGGGCCGCGGCCGTCACCTGGGGGATCATGAAACCGGAGTTCAGACCGGGCCTCGGTGTGAGGAAGGCCGGCAGGCCGGAGAGGGCGGGGTCGACCAGCATGGCGACGCGGCGCTCAGCCAGAGAGCCGATCTCGCAAATGGCCATGGCCATCATGTCCGCGGCGAAGGCGACCGGCTCGGCGTGGAAGTTTCCGCCGGAGAGGGCTTCGTCTGCGTCGGGGAAGATCAGCGGATTGTCGGTCACGCCATTGGCTTCGACGCCGAGCGTTCGGGCGGCGTGGCGAAGCACGTCGAGGGCCGCGCCCATGACCTGCGGCTGGCAGCGCAGGCAGTAGGGGTCCTGGATCCGCTCGTCACCCTTGAGGTGGGAGGCGCGGATGGCCGATCCGGACATGAGCGCGCGCAGGGCGTCGGCCGCTTCGATCTGGCCCGGCTGGCGGCGCAGCACGTGGATACGGTGATCGAACGGGGTATCCGAGCCTTTCGCCGCCTCGGTGGAAAGCGCGCCGGTGACAAGAGCGGACTGGAACAGGACTTCCGTGTCGAACAGGGCGGCCAGGGCGTTGGCGGCGGAAAACTGAGTCCCGTTCAGCAGCGCCAGGCCTTCCTTTGGACCGAGCTTCAGCGGCGCCAGACCTGCCTTCGCCAGCGCTTCGTCGGCGGGAAGGCAGGTCTCGCCGACGAACATCTCGCCCACCCCGATCATCGCGGCGGCCATGTGGGCCAGGGGCGCCAGGTCGCCCGACGCGCCGACCGAGCCTTGGCAGGGGATCACAGGGGTCAGGCCTTTGACGAGCAGGGCTTCCAGCAACGTCACCGTCTGGGGCGCTACGCCGGACGCGCCCTGCGCCAGGCTGGCGAGCTTCAGAGCCAGCATCAGCCGAACCACCGGAACTGGCGAAGGCGCGCCGACGCCGGCGGCGTGGGAGAGCACGAGGTTGCGCTGCAGGGTCGCCAGGTCGCAGGTCTCGATGCGGACACTGGCCAGCTTCCCGAAGCCGGTGTTGATGCCGTAGACCGGCTCGCCCTTGCCCAGGATGCGCGCCACGGCCTGCGCGCCTGCCTCGATCGGGCCTTGGCTGGCGGGGTCCAGCTGTGCGGCGGCGCCGCGATAGATCGCCCGCCACTCCGTCAGGCTGACCGCGCCGGGATTAAGGACGATGACGCTCATGCTTCGCCTCCGAAGATGCGGGCATGAAGCGGATTGAACCCCATCCGGTAGACCAGTTCCGCCGGCCGCTCGATGTCCCAGACCGCCAGGTCGCAGCGCTTGCCGGCCTCCAGGGTCCCGACCTCATCAGCGAGGCCAAGCGCGCGGGCGGCTTCCCGCGTCACCCCGGCCAGGGACTCTTCGACGGTCATGCGAAACAAGGTGGCGGCCATGTTCATCACCAGCAGCAGTGAGGTGAGGGGTGAGGTGCCGGGATTGCAATCGGTGGCGAGCGCCATCGGCACGCCCGCATCACGCAAGGCGTCGATGGGCGGCGGCCTGGTCTCGCGCACGAAATAGTAAGCGCCGGGCAGCAGCGTCGCGACGACGCCGGCCCTCGCCATGGCCGCAACGCCCTCGTCGTCGAGGTGCTCCAGGTGGTCTGCCGAAAGCGCGCCGAACTCGGCCGCCAGGGTCGCGCCATGCTGGTTGGAAAGTTGCTCGGCGTGCAGCTTGACCGGTAGGCCGTGGGCCTGCGCCGCCTCGAACACCCGGCGCGTCTGGGCCGGGGTGAAACCGATCCCCTCGCAAAAGGCGTCGACGGCGTCGACCAGTCCCCGGGCGGCCGCCGCCGGGATCATTTCGCGGCAGACCAGGTCGATGTAGCCGTCGGGATCGCCGGCGAACTCGGGGGGGAGGGCGTGGGCGCCCAGCAAGGTGGCGCGGACGCTCACGCGCCGACGGCGCCCAAGTTCCCGTGCGGCGCGGAGAGATTTGAGTTCCGGCTCGGTGGCGAGGCCGTAGCCCGACTTCACCTCGACTGTGGTGACCCCCTCGGAGATCAGGGCGTCGAGGCGTCCTAGCGCGCTTTCCACCAGTGCTTCCTCGCTCGCGGCGCGCGTGGCGGCCATGGTGGAGACGATGCCGCCGCCGGCGCGGGCGATCTCCTCATAGGACGCGCCGGCGAGGCGCAACTCGAACTCCCGGGCGCGGTCGCCGGCGAATACCAGGTGCGTATGCGGATCGATCAGTCCGGGGGTGATCCAGCGCCCATCGCAGGAAATGGTCTCCTGGGACTCGAGGCGCGGGGCGTCGGCAGATGGCCCGGCGTAGACGATGCGGCCGTCCTTGGCCGCGACCAATCCATCGTCCGTCTCGCCCAGGCCTGCGCCTGCCAAGGTGGCGAGGCGCGCGTCCCGCCAGATGCGGTCACAAAGCATGCGACGAACTCATCATCGCGGTGACTTTGACCAGCTCGTGTAAAATGTCTAGACAAAATATCCATGGACCCGTGAGTCCATCCGGAGGAGCTCATGCTGCGCCTGTGGTTCGAAGAGGCCCTGCTCGCCGGGGGCTGGGCCCGCAATGTTCGATTGACGATCGAGGCGGGTCGCATCTCGGCCATCGAGCGCGATGTTTCCCGCGCAGCCGGCGATGAGGGACATGGCGTCGCCGTCCCGGGTCTCGCCAACGCGCACAGCCACGCCTTCCAGCGCGGAATGGCGGGCCTCGCGGAGCGTCGCGGACCCGAGCATGATGACTTCTGGACCTGGCGCGAGATCATGTACCGCTTTCTCGACCGGCTCACGCCGGACGACCTCGAGGCGATCAGCGCCCAGGCCTTCGCCGAGATGCTGTCGGCCGGCTTCACGCGGGTGGGCGAGTTCCACTATCTGCACAACGACGTGGACGGGCGCCCCTACACCAATCTAGGCGAGTTGACCGACCGTATCGTCGCGGCGCGGGACGCCACGGGGATCGGCCTGACCCTGTTGCCGGTGTTCTACGCGCATGGCGGTTTCGGCGGCGCGCCCGCCAAGCCCGGCCAGCGGCGCTTTCTGAGCGATCCTGACCGGTTCGCCCGTCTGGTCGAGCATGGCCGCGGCGTCCTTGCGACCAGCGACGACGCCGTGGTGGGGATCGCGCCGCACAGCCTGCGCGCGGTCACGCCGGAGGAACTCGCAGAGATCCTGCCCCTGGCGGCCGGCGGCCCTGTGCACATCCACGCCGCCGAGCAGGTGGGCGAGGTGGCCGACTGCCTCGCCTGGAGCGGCGCGCGGCCGGTCCAATGGCTGCTGGACTATGCGCCGGTGGACTCAGGGTGGTGCCTGATCCATGCCACCCACCTCAATGACTCTGAAGCCACGGCCCTGGCGCGAAGCGGCGCGGTGGCCGGACTCTGTGCGGTGACCGAGGCGAACCTCGGCGATGGGATCTTCCCCGCGCGGCGCTTTCTCGACCAGGGCGGACGCTTCGCGGCGGGAACGGACTCCAACATCCTGATCGATGCGGCGGGCGAGTTGCGGGCGCTGGAATACGCCCAGCGCCTGGAAGCCCGCTCGCGCAATATCCTGGCGCCGCGGCAAGGCCTGTCGATAGGGGCAGCCATGTTCGCCTGTGCGCTGCGGGGCGGGGCGCAGGCGCTGGGAGCAGACGCCGGGGAGCTCGAGGTCGGCGCCGCAGCGGACATCGTCGCCCTGGACTGCGAGCACGCCTCGCTGTTGGAGCGCCACGGCGACGATCTGCTGGACGCCTGGATCTTCGCCGCCGGGCGCGAGGCCGTTGCGGCGGTCTGGCGCGCCGGGGATCAGGTTGTGGCCGACGGCGAGCACCGGAACGCCGGTTCGATCCGCGAGCGCTATCGCGCCACGCTCAGGCGGCTGCTGGCATGAGCTCGCTGGACAGTCGCATCCGCTCGGACCTGGAATCGAAGATCCGTTCTGGCGAATGGCCGCCCGGCTCACGCATTCCCACTGAGCTCGAGCTCGTCGCGCAGTATGGCTGCGCGCGCATGACGGTGCACAAGGCCATCACGGCTCTGGTGGCCGCCGGCCTGATCGAACGGCGCAAGAAGGCCGGCTCCTTCGTGGCCCGGCCGCACGTGCAGACCGCCGTCATAGAGATCCCCGATATTGCGGCGGTCATCTCAGAGCGTGGGGAGACCTACCGGTTCGACCTGCTGCGACGCGCGCGCGCGCCCGCAGCTATCCTCGACGAGGCGTCGAACCTGGCTGGTTTCGATCTTGGCGATGAAGTGCTGGTGCTCGACGGTCTTCACGTGGCGGCCGGCCGTCCGTTCTGTCTGGAGCACCGTCTGATCGATCTTGCCGCGGCCCCCCAGGCTGTGGATACGGACTTCACGGCGACAGCGCCCGGCTCCTGGCTGCTCGGCCACATCCCCTGGTCCCAGGCCCGCCACCGGATCACCGCCTGCAGCGCCGGCGCGGGCGGCGAACTCCTGCAGATCGCCCGCAGCGCGGCCTGCCTGCAGGTCGAGCGCTGGACATGGAGAGCGGGACAGCCGGTTACCTTCGTCCGCCAGCTCTTCCCCGGCGACCGCTACGACCTCGTCGCCGAATTCACCCCAAACTGATTGGGGGCGGCATTAAGGAAGTAAGTTCAACGCAGAGACACAGAGACACAGAGAGAGTGGGTTATCCTGCGACGGTTCGAATGGCGTGAGATTTGATTGCGCCTTCGGCGCGGCGCAGAGGCCCCATCTTCAGATGATGAACCGATCTCTCGGCGGACGACGCGCCGTAGGCGCAATCATATTGTCCTCTTCCCGCGCGTCTCAGGAGTGTTCACGCCCCCTCTGCGTCTCTGTGTCTCTGCGTTGAACTTTTCTTAAGCGCAGACACCGACGGAGCGCGGGAGCTCCGCCGGGTCCGGAGGGAGGTCTAGCGCTTGGCGCCGTCGAGCATTTCGGTGAAGCCGGCGGGGGCGTAGGGGCCGATGCAGATCTGCTCCAGGACGCCGACGCCGGTCCGGGAGCCGTCGGAGGCGCGAACGATCTGCTGAGTGTGCAGGTGCCAGGGCTCGAGGGGGTTGAGCTGGCGCGGGTCGAACGATTCATGGCCGGTGGCCAGTTCGCCCTTCCACATGCCCTGACCCCACTGGGGATGGCCGTAGCCCAGCCCCTTCATCTGGAACTTCAGGATCGGCTCGAGCGAGATCGTGCGGACCTGGCCCTTGAGATCCACCAGGTCGATCTCGGCGGCGCGGGCGAGGCGGGTGCCGGGGTGGTACTCGACCCGATGGCGCGCCGTGGCCATGCGCTCGTCGCGCCCATCCTCGACGCCGGGGACCTCGGCTTCGCTGGCGTAGAGCGGGGCGACAATGCCTTCACGCACCAGGGCCTCGCCATCCTGGCCGTCGAAGAAGATCGCGTGGGTGATGTGGTCGCCCCAGAAAAGGGGCGCCCAGAGGAAGAAGATGCCGCGACGCGCCTGCGGGGCGCCCCCGCTTTCCGGTTCGCCCACGCCGCGCACGCCCCAGGAGCGGTCCTTGGTGCCGTGACAGACCTCTTCGCGGACCTGGATTTCGCCATCGGGGCTGCGGACCACGCCGCTCCAGCGGCCGAACTGGTCGAAACGGGTGGCGTCCATCGTCCGGCGCGCGCCGGACCAGAGGATCTGCCGCGCCTCCTGGATCGAGGCGGTGCGGGCTGAGAAGGTGATGTCGCAGGAGAGCCCGCTCTCATTGTCCTCCAGCACCACCCGCGTGCGCTTCATCGGCTCGAGGACCTCGATCCGGAACGGGCCGACCTGCATCTCGGTGCGCTCGGTCGGCGCGCGGCGTGAGCCATAGAAGCAGTGCTGGCGCCCGTCCTTCGTCACCACCGAGAAGGCGCAGTCGAGGATGCCGCGATGCGGATAGACCGCCAATCCGATGCCGAAATAGTATGAGCCATCCGCGGCGTAGCCGTTGAACCAGGTGCGGTCATAGACATTGCGGTCGCTGGTCGCCGGATGCGCGATCGGCTCGGGCGTCTGGTGGATCGGAAAGTCGTCCAGCTTGTTCAGCATCGTGCGCGCTCCTTGCGGTTCCCTCAGGATGTCTTGTCGTAGCTTCGGCCCCGGCCCGGGCCTTCAGCATCCGGTAGCCCGCCCCCGGTCGGCGGCCAAGCACTTCGGCGCAGATCGTGGAGGGAACTGTAAATCCGCTTTCGCGAAACGTGGGCGTGTACGGATTAATCTGCCGCGTGCGCCCTGGCGCCGAGTTGGTCCGCGGCTACAGCATCTTCGAGGCGCCGTAGCCGAGGCGCCGTCTGTCTCGCGGATTCAAGCCGGTGCGAAGCGCGCGATCATATCCTGGTTGCAGCCGTTGACGAGCGCGTGCTCGTTCGGGCCGACGTTGGCGCGGAAAGTCTTTGCGCCGTCCACGACGATTTCCTCGGCGTCGGTGGCGAGCACGGACATCGCTTGCGCGATGAACTGATCGAGCGGCATCGCCAGCTCGGCCTCGCGGCTGTTCATGAGGTCGGTGCGCACCCACGGCGGCGCGATTTCCAGCACGCGCACGCCCGCATCCCTGAGCAGGAAACGCTGCGACAGCGCATAGGAATGAAGCGCCGCCTTGGTCGCGGAATAGACCGCCGTGACCGCCATCGGGACGAAGCCGAGGACCGAGCTCGTATAGGCGACGACCGCGTCGTCTTTGCCCTTCAGGTGCTCGATCAGGGCCGACGTCATGCGGATCGGCCCCATCAGGTTGGTGGTGACGGTGTCGACCAGCAGCCTGTCGTCAAGCGGTCCCGCGGCCCGGTCCGGAAGCATGATACCGGCGTTGTTGATGAGAACATTCAGATCAGGGTGCTCAGTGAGCAGCCGGGCCGCCACGAGGTCGATGCTGGCGGGATCTGTGATATCCAGCTCGATGGCGGCCATGCCGGGGTTGGCCGCGACGACCTCGTCGAGGTTGGCGCGCCGTCGGCCGGAGACGATCACCTTGTTGCCGAGTTCGTGGAACGCCTCGGCGAGGCCGCGGCCGATGCCTGAGCCGCCGCCGGTGATGAAGATGGTGTTGCCTGTGAGTTTCATGGTTCGACTCCTCGAAGGGCCGGCCTGGGGGATCACGTCGGAAAGCGCTCGCCGAACATCGGCAGACCACTGACGGATTCGGCCTGGGTCGCCTCGTCCTGGAGGACGTCCCAGTGTTCGGCGAGCTTACCGTCTTCGAAGCGGACGACGTCGGCGGCGATCCAGGCGGCGGGACGCCCGCTGCCGGAGAACCGGCCATGCGCGATGACGTAGTCGCCCTCGGCGACGATGAGCTGGTTCTCGTAGCGCAAGCCGTCCGGCAGGCTGCGGATCAGGTTGAAGAGGCCCTCACGGCCGGGTGCGATGTGGGCGCTGTGCTGGATGTAGCGCTCGGACCAATAAGGTTCGGCGGCGGCGTAATCGCGCTTATTGAAGAGTGTATCGAAGGCTTCGAGGACGAGCTTCTTGTTCTGCTCCGGCGTGGTCCTGGACATGGGGAGTCTCCTTGGGTCTTTGGATTGCGTGATGGGTCTTTAGGAGCCGACCGGCTGCAGGGACGGGTAATCGGAATAACCCTCAGCGCCGGACGCATAGACGGCGTCCCAGTCGATCTCGGCGAGCGGCGCGCCAGTCCGGAGGCGCTCGACCAGGTCGGGATTGGCGATGAAGGGCCGGCCGAACGCCACGAGATCGGCGAGGCCTTCGGCGACCAGGCGATTGCCGCGTTGCGCATCCATCTGGGTGTTGGCGATCAAGGTCCCGCGGAAGATCGGCCGGAAGTGGCGGAACATGCCGTCACCCATCAGCGGCTCGAGCGGCGTGCCGGTGAAGTCGGTGGTGTTCCCCATCAGCAGCAGATGCGACAGGCCATAGCCGCCGAGCTCGCGGATGGCGTACTCGGCCATCGGGAGGGTCTCGTCGTTGGCTGCGAACGGGCCGGTCTCGTGCATCGGGCTGATCTTCACGCCGACGCGCGAGGGCTCGACTTCGTCGAGGACGGCCTCGACGACTTCGAACAGGATCCGGGCGCGCTGCTCGATCCCGCCGCCGTAGTCGTCGGTCCGGCGGTTGGTCGCCTTGTTGAGGAACTGCGCCAGCAGATAGAGGTAGTTGGCCAGGATCTGCACGCCGTCGAAGCCGGCCTCCATCGCGTTGCGCGCGGCGCGGGCATAGTCGGCGGCGGTCTGGCGGATCTCATCCCCGGTCATCGGACGCGGCGCCACGGTCGGGACGCGTCCCGCCGCCGTCACTGACTGCTGTTGGGGATCGACATCGGAGGCCGAAAGCGGCGCCACGCCGTCCCTCAGATCGGGGTGGGACATGGCGCCCATGTGCCAGAGCTGAGCGATGATGCGCCCGCCGGCGGCGTGGACGGCGTCCGTGACGTGT
The DNA here is from genome assembly GCA_036488935.1 of Caulobacteraceae bacterium. GTDB lineage: Bacteria > Pseudomonadota > Alphaproteobacteria > Caulobacterales > Caulobacteraceae > Acaudatibacter. Next base: position 32,949 of record DASXGR010000087.1, read on the forward strand.
CGCCAGCCGCGAACCTGCTCACGTGTCCACAGGCCCGGCGTGTCGGCCCAGCCGAACCCGTCGGGGCTGATCGCGGTCGCCTCGGTCACGATCAGGCCCGCCGCGGCGCGCTGGGCATAGTACTCGGCCTGCAGGGCCGTCGGGACGTGATCGCGCGAACGCGCGCGCATGCGGGTGAGCGGCGCCATCACGATCCGGTTGGGCAGGACAAGGTCGCCCATGCGGTAGGGGGTGAAGAGGGGTTGGCTGGACATGAGGGTTGGCCTCGAAATCAAGGATCAGAGGGTGACGACGACCTTGCCGACCTG
>DASXGR010000101.1:0-2618 GCA_036488935.1 Caulobacteraceae bacterium
TTCGCCGCACGCGGATCGTCAACCTCGGAAAAACAGTCCCAGAACGTCTCCATCGGTCGTCTCCCCTCTTGAGGAAGACACCTTCAGAGACCCGTTCGACCTAACAATCCGACTCCAAAGCCATATGCGATTCCCCTGCCCCAGAAGGGGAGGGAGCGGTTCGAAGCCGCGGCTCGGGCGCCTGCAGGCCTCTTCACCCGCCCCCAATCCGCGGGATCAGATACACCTCGCTCGACGGCGTCAGCGGCGCCGCCAACGCGTCCTGGTGAATCTCGCCGTCGATGGCGATGGCGGCGCGGCGGCGAATCTGGTCGCCGAGGCCCGGATGGCGCCGGTCGAGTTCGGCGATCATCCGGCCCACCGTGTCCGCCTCGACGTCCAGCGCCGAGGCCCCGCCGGCGAGCTGGCGGCAGTCGGAGCAGGCGAGGGTGACCCGCACCATCCCGTCAGGCCTCGCCCGTACCCTCCATCGCCGCCAGGATCTTGGGCGGCGACATCGGCAGGCTGGTCATCCGCTTGCCGATCGCCCGGCGCACGGCGTTGGCGACCGCGGCCAGCGGCGGGACGATCGGCACCTCGCCCACGCCCTTGGCCCCGAACGGGTGGCGCGGGTTGGGCACTTCCACGAGGATCGCGTCGATCATCGGCAGGTCGGAGGCCACCGGGCAGCGGTAGTCGAGGAAACCCGGGTTCTCCATCTCCCCGTCGTGGTCGAAGATGTACTCCTCGTTCAGCGCCCAGCCGACGCCCTGCGCGACGCCGCCCTGGATCTGGCCTTCGACGTAATCGGGGTGGATCGCCCGGCCGACGTCCTGCGAAGCGGTGTAGCGCAGGATGGTGACGTGGCCGGTCTCCGGGTCGACCTCGACGTCGCAGATGTGCGCGCCAAAGCCGGGCCCCGCGCCCTGCGCGGTGAGCGACACCTGGGCGCCGATCGGCCCGCCGGTGCGCGCCGATTGAGCCGCCAGGGCAGCCAAAGTCAGCTCGCCCTTGTCCTTGGTGAGGTCGAGGCAGACGGCGGCGCCGTCGACCCACTCGACCTGGTCTGCCGGCACATCCCACAGCAGCGCCGCACGGCGCTTGAGGTCCTCGACGATCTTCTCGGCCGCCTGGGTCACCGCCATGCCGGTGGCGAAGGTGGTGCGGCTGCCCCCGGTGAGCATGGAAAAGCCGATCGAGGCGGTGTCGGCGACGATCGGGCGGACCTTCTCCACCGGCAGGCCGAGCACTTCGGCGGCCATCATGGCCATCGACGCGCGGGAGCCGCCGATGTCGGGATTGCCCGTGGCGACGACGGCGCTGCCGTCCTCGTTCACATTCACCGTGGCGGTGGATTCGCCGCCGACGTTGAACCAGAAGCCGACCGCCACGCCGCGGCCCTGGTTGGGGCCAAGCGGCTGCGAATAGTGGGGATGGCTGCGGACCGCCTCGAGCGTCTCGATGTAGCCGATGTTGTGGAAGGTCGGGCCATAGGCGGCCTTCATCCCATCGCGGACGCCGTTCTTCTCGCGCAGGGCGATCGGGTCCATCCCCAGCTTCAGCGCCAGTTCGTCGATCGCGCTCTCGACCGCGAAGGCCGAGATCGGCGCGCCCGGCGCCCGGTAGGCCGCGACCTTGGGCGTGTTGGTCACCACGTCGTAGCCGACGATCGAGAAGTTGGGCACGTCGTAGCAGGCCAGCGCGGTCATCGAGCCGGCGCCCACGGGCGAGCCCGGGAAGGCGCCCGCCTGGTATTTCAGCACCACGTCGGCGGCGACGATGGTCCCGTCCTTCAGCGCGCCGAGCCTGACCTCCATCACCGAGGCCGAAGTCGGCCCGGTGGCGCGGAACACCTCCTCGCGGCTCATCACCATCTTCACCGGCGCACCGCACTGGCGCGACAGGGCGAGGGCAAGGGGTTCGAGATAGATGGTGGTCTTGCCGCCGAAGCCGCCGCCGATCTCGGCCGGCGTCACGCGGATGTTCGAGGCTTCCAGGCCAAGCACCTTGGCGCAGTAGGTGCGGACCATGAACTGGCCCTGGCTCGAGGCCCACACCTGGCACTGGCCGTCGGGCGCCCAGTTCGCCACGGTGGCGTGCGGCTCGATATAGCCCTGGTGCGTGGCGGCGGTGACGTAGCGGCCTTCGACAGTAACCTCGGCCTGGTCAAAGCCGGCGGCCAGGTCGCCGCGCACGATGGCGTTGCGCTTGGCGACGTTGGAGGCCTTCTCCGGCTTCGTCTCGAGACCGCCGGTGAACAGGTGATCGTGCAGGACCGGCGCGTCGTCCGCCATGGCCGCTTCCACGTCGGTGACGTGGGGCAGGGGCTCGTAGACGATGTCGAGCAGGTCGATGGCCTCCTCGGCGATCGACGCCGAGATCGCCGCCACCGCGGCCACGGCGTGGCCGTGATAGAGGGCCTTGTCCCGCGCCATCACGTTCATGGCGAGGTCGCGCAGGTTCGAGGCGCTCTCGCCCGCCTCGTATTCCTCGTTGGCGAGGTCGGGGAAATCCGCCGCCGTCACGATCGCCTTCACCCCCGGCAGGGCGCGCGCCTTGCGGGTGTCGATGGAGACGATGCGGGCGTGGGCGTAGGGGCTGCGCGCCACCTTGCCCACCAGCATGCCGGGCAGGGCAAG
>DASXGR010000142.1:0-18892 GCA_036488935.1 Caulobacteraceae bacterium
CACCTCGCCAGAGGCGTTCAGGAAGGAAACGAGCGCCGTCTATGCCTCAGGATGGCCGCCCGCCTTCCGGGGTGACCTCTACTATTACGTAGTCGACTACGACCTGCGCGAAGAGGCTCAGCAGATCGATGCGCGGCGGACGCCGGTGCACATCCTCACCGGCGAATACGACTGCAGCGGCACGCTGGAACACGGACAGGCGGCGCACGACGCGATCCCGGGCTCGACCTGGAGCGCGATGCCGGGCGTCGGCCACTTCCCGATGTCGGAGAACCCGGACGTCTTCCTGCGGCATCTGCTGCCCGTGCTCGAGAAGGTCCGCTCGGACTGGGCGCGAGACGGGTCCCAGGCGCGCTCTGCCATCGGCGCGACGGGCTGATCGTTTCCGACGTGATGCTTGGCAAGCCGACGCGGACCTGACCGGGCGGCGCCGTCGGAGCGCCGTCAGAACATGTACTCGCCGCCGTTCAGGTGGAGAGCCTGGCCGTTCATGAAGCTGCCCGTGGTGCAAAGGTAGAGGCAGGCATAGGCCAGGTCGTCGACATGTCCCCAGCGGCGGACCGGGATCCTGTTGGCCACATCCTCGTAGGTCGCCGTCGGGTACTGGCTCCAGTCGCGCTCGGTGTCGATGGCGCCCGGCACGACCGTGTTGGCGGTGACGCCGAAGGGCCCGAGCTCGCGCGCCAGCGCCTTGGAAAATCCGTGCATGCCGGCCTTGGCGGCGATGTTGTACGCCCGGTTCACCAGATGTCCCGTGAAGCCGTCATAGCCGGAGACATGGATCAGGCGCCCCCATCCCCGCGCCTTCATGGACGGGACCACGTGATGGGCGAGGTAGAAACTCGATGAGAGGTTGGTGCGGATCGCCCAATCCCAATCCTCGACTGTGATGGTCTCGAACGGCTTGTGCAGCCGTCGGCCGACGTTCGAAATCGCGATGTCGACCGGGCCGAAGGCGGCCGTCGCCGCATCGACCATACGGCCAACTTCTGTGGGATCCGCAACGTCGGCCAACACCCCGATCGCCTGTCCCCCGGCGTCGCGGATCTCGCTGACCGTGCGGTCGACATTCTCCTGCGAGCTGTGTCCATTGACCACCACCGCCGCGCCGGCGTCCGCCAATCGTCTGGCGATCGCCGCGCCAATGTTCTGTCCAGACCCGGTGACGAGGGCGACCCGGCCCTCGAGGCTTGTCTCGTGAATGCCCGGCATAGGTTCGACAGCTCCCGTCGCGTTTCCGTCCAGCCGCGAGCATGGCCAAGTGGGCTGGCCGCGGCGAGCCGCGTTGAGAGAGAATTGCGGTTGTAATGACTGCGTAGACGGCCACGCGGCGCGATTGCGACGCCGACAGGATCGTCGCACACGGAAGGGAGGGAGACCTTCAATGGCGGAAGATCCGCGCACACGCGCCAAACTATGGCCCAAGGGCCGCCTGTTCGAGGATTTTCAGGCCGGCCAGACCTTCGATCATCACTGGGGCCGCACGATCACCGAGGCGGACACAGTCCTGTTCTCCACCCTGACGATGTCGTTCAACCCGATGTACTTCAACCGCGCCTACGCCAAGGCCCACGGCCATCCCGACATCGTGGTGAACCCGCAGTTGCTGTTCAACGTCGTCCTTGGCCTCAGCGTCGAGGACTGCAGCGAGATCGGCGGCCCATTCCTGGGCGTCTTCGAGCTCACCTATGACCGACCCGTCTATCCGGGAACGACGGTCGTCGCGCGCAGCGTCACCACGGACGTGCGACGCTCGGAGAGCAATCCCGCCAACGGGATCGTCACCTGGCGGACCGAAGGCTTCGACGATGCGGGGGATCGGCTGGTCGGCTTCCGCCGCTCCAATCTGTTGCGGCTTCGGAATCCCAAGATGGAGCCGGCGTGATGGGCGACCTGTCAAAGCTTACCGGCAGCTCGAACTATTTCGAGGATTTCGAGATCGGTGCGGTGATCAAGCATGCGCGCGGCAAGACGATCACGCCTCTCGAGAATGTCCTGATCACCAACATGGTGATGAACACCGCCCAGGGGCACTTCAACGAGGACTTGATGAAGGGGTCGGCCTTCGGCGGCGGCGGCGTCGTGGTCTACGGCGGCGTGAACTTCTCGCTGGTCCTCGGCCTTGCTTCGCAGGACTGCTGCGAGAATGCGCTCGCCGAGCTGGGTCTCGACAACGTCAGGCTCACGAAGCCCGTGCATCATGGCGACACGCTCTACGCCTACTCCGAGGTGCTGGATAAGCAGGACGCCGAGCATGAGGACGCCGGCGTCGTGGTCTTCCGTCACTACGGCTATAACCAGCGCGAGGAACTGGTGGCGCAGGTCGAGCGCAAGGTGCTCCTGAAGCGCAAGAGCCATTGGGGCGACAGATGAGCGAGGTCGCATCGTTCGGGGCGCTCAGCGACCTGACGATCATCGATCTCACCCAGATGCTGGCCGGCCCGTATGGGACGATGATGCTGGCCGACCACGGCGCCCAGGTCATCAAGGTCGAGCCGATCGATGGCGACATGACGCGCCGCGCCGGTCCCTATCGCGCCGACGACGCCCAGAAGGTCCTCGGCGGCTATTTCCAAAGCATAGACCGCAATAAGCAGAGCGTTTGCCTCGATTTGAAGAGCGAACCCGGGCGTGCGGCGCTCAAGGCGCTGGTGAGGGGCGCCGATGCGGTGGTCGAGAATTTCCGCGCCGGTGTCATGGAGCGGCTGGGCGTGGGCTACGAGACCCTGAGGGAGGTCAATCCTCGGCTGGTCTACGCGGCCTTGCGCGGTTTTGGCGACCGCCGCACCGGCGCCTCGCCCTATGCCGACTGGCCGGCGTTCGACGTGGTGGCCCAGGCGATGGGCGGGATCATGGCGATCACCGGGCCTGACACGAAGACGCCCACCAAGGTCGGCCCGGGCGTCGGCGACATCGTGCCGGGGATGATGCTGGCGTTTGGCGTCCTGGCCGCTGTCCACCACGCCCGCCGCACCGGAGAGGGGCAGTTCGTCGACGTCGCGATGGTCGACGCGGTGCTCGCGATCTGCGAGCGCGCCGTCTACCAGCGCTCGGTCCAGGGGCTGACCCCAGGGCCGGAGGGCAATCACCATCCGTTTCTCTGCCCTTTCGGAATGTTCCCCGCCGCCGATGGCTTCGTCACGGTCGCCGCCCAGCAGGACGCCGTCTTCGAGGTGTTCTGTCAGGCAATCGGGGCCGAGCCGCTGCTGGAGGACCCGCGTTTTCGGTCGGGACATCAGCGCGCTGAGAACCGTCACGCTCTGATTGAGGCGCTCAACGCGCGCACACGCCGGTTCACCAAGGCCGAACTGACCGAGCGCCTGGGCGGCCGGATCCCGTTCGGTCCGGTGCTCAACATCGCCGAGATCGAAGCGGATCCGCATTTCGCCGCGCGCGAGATGATCGTTGAGGTGGAGCAGCCTGGCGCGGCGCCGATCCGCGTCGCCGGCGCGCCGATCAAGATGACCGCCACGCCGGGAGGCGTCCACGCGCGGGCGCCGCTGCTCGGCGAGCACACGCGCGCTCGGCTCGCCGCGGCCGGGCTGACCGAACAGGAAATCCAGACCCTTATCGACGAGGGCGTTGCCCGCGCCCTCGACCACAGGAGATAGCCCGATGACCCGCCCCCGCCGCGCTCGCCGGTCTCAACTTTCGGTTCCGGGCAGCAGTGAAAAGATGCTGCAGAAGGGGGCGGAGTCGGCCGCCGATCACGTGTTCTGCGATCTCGAGGACGCGGTCGCCCCGAGCGCAAAGGTCGAGGCGCGCGACAAGATCGCCTGGGCCCTGAACAACCTCGACTGGGGACGCAAGACGCGCTGCGTGCGGATCAACGACGTCACTACCGAGTGGTGCCACGACGACATCATCACCGTGGTCGAGAAGGCCGGCGCCAACCTCGACACCATCATGCTGACCAAACCCTACACGGCCGCGGACGTGATCTTCCTCGACCGCATGCTCGGGCAGCTCGAGAAGAAGCTGAAGCTCGATCGGCGTATCGGCATCGAGGTTCTGATCGAGGAGGTGCAGGCGCTGCAGAACGTCGAGGAGATCTCGCGCTGCAGCGACAGACTGGAATGCCTGATCTTCGGCATGGGCGACTATTCCGGGTCGCAGGGGATCGACACCCGCGACATCGGCGCGACCGGCCCGTATCCGGGCGACATCTTCCACTTCGCACGCTTCCGCATCACCATGGCCGCGCGTGCGGCCAAGCTCGACGCGGTGGACGGACCCTTCGCCAATTTCAAGGATGAAGCCGCCTTCCGAACTGAAGCCATGCGCGCCAGATCGCTGGGCATGGTGGGCAAGTGGGCGATCCATCCCTCGCAGATCGCGCCGGCGCTCGAGGTGTTCTCGCCGCGCCCGGAAGAGGTCGACCGCGCACGCCGGATGGAGCAGGCCTATCGCGATGCCGAGGCCCAGGGCCTGGGCGCTGTGCAGGTGAACGGCGTGATGGTGGACGTGGCCGTGCTGCGGCTGGTCCGGAACACGTTGGACAAGGCCGAACTCTACGGGATGTGAGACGCGTCAGGCGGCCGCAAGGGCTGCCGGCCGCTCGAAGTGCGCGGTGAACTCGCCGAGCGCAGCGAGGATCTCCTGCTTCCCGCCCTGGATCATGGCGGTCGGCCCGCCGACGCCCACGGCCAGAGGCGCGCCGCTCATCGGCGATGCGAAGCTGACGGCGATCGCTCCCAGGCCGGGGGTGACATCGCCATCGGTCTCGGCGTAGCCCCGGCCGCGCACCGTGCGGATCAGGTCGAGGAACTCCCCCTCCCGCACGCGGAGACGGTCCTCAGTCTCCTCGGCATTGCAGCGGCGCGCCCAGGAGAGGACCTCCGCATCGGGCGCCAGGCTCAGCAGCACGCGCCCCATCGCCGAGCAGGTCAGGGAGCGATACATGCCCGAGGAGACGTCGAAGCTACCGGGGATGTCGGACCGACGGGTGAGCACGTACTGCGCCGACGCTCCGTTCTGGATTCCGACATAAGCGGTCTGCCCCACGCGCAGGTGCAGCTCGCTGAGATGCTTGCCGATCGCGCCGGCGGCGCCGAACCGGTGATCAATCCAGCTTCCCAGCAGGGCGACACGAATACTGGGGGTGAAGGTCCGGCTGTGCGGATCATGCTCGAGATAGCCGAGCTCCTGCAGATTGCGCAGCAGCATGCTGGCGCTCGGCTGCGGGATGCCCAGGCCCTTGGCGATCCGGCCGACCGTGAATGGCCTCTGCTCGCGTGAGAACAGCTCGAGAAGAGCGAGTGTTCGTTCCGCGGACTTGATCCGGCGTGCCGCCGCTGCCGCCATGACGTCCTCCCGCACGTTCGGTCATTTCCGATCGCTAGCACTCGCTCGGGTTGTCATTCCATATGTAATACCCCGAGATCACACCTGTAATCACTGTCGCCACGACTTACGTGGTGACCGGCGTGACGCGGCCCTCACGAGGCGAGTTCGGCTTCGGCGGCCCGTGCGATCTCCAAACCGGCTTGCGCGTCGGAGTCATGGCCGGACTGGAGGCTCCAGGCGGCGCCCAGGCCGGCATAGGCAAGGATCCAGCGCAGCAGGCGCGTCCTGTCGACCTGCGCGGCCTCGGCGACGATCCCGGCTTGTCTCCTCATGCGACCGGGGGCGAGCGCGAGGGCTGCGTCGGGATTGCGGAACAGGTTGGCGAACTCGAAGGCGCGCTCGCCGATCAGGCCCTTGGGATCGATCGCCAGCCAGCCGCGGTCGCCACCGTCGAGGACGTTGTCGTGATGCAGGTCCCCGTGCAACACGACGGGGTCGCGCGGATCATCCAGCAGCTCGCGCGCGATCGCGGCGGCAGAGACGAACACCCCGCCGTGCGCCGCCGCGGCCGGCCAGAGGGCGCGAAACCAGGTTTCAAGAGGAACCAGCGTGGGCGGAGGCGTCCTGGAGCGCGGCGCGTGCAGGCCGGCGGCGACATCGCAGAGGACGCGCGTCGCCTCGTCGTCTTCGCCTCGCCGGGCGAGATCGGCGAGACTGCGAGGTCCCTCCAGCCGCTCGAGCAGGATCGCCGATCCCTCGCGCGCGAGCACGGACGCAGCGCCCAGGCCGCTCCACCAGGCCATCAGCGCGCCTCCAGCAACCTCCTCTGGATGGGAGGCCAACTTCAGCATCGCTCGTTCGCCCGCCGCGGTGAGCACCGGCGCAAGACGACTGCCGAACTTGGTCTCGAACGCGGGGCCATCGCGCGTCAACGCCCAGCGGCGGAGCCAGGGCTCCAGTGCGTCGCCTTCGGCCGTGACGGTCATCGCGCCGCCCGTCTCATCAAATCACTGGCCGAGTGGGAGCGCATCGCAGAACCAGCAGGCCTCGCCCGCCTCGCCGATCGGCATACCGGGCGGCGGTTCGAAGTCCTTGTCGGCGGCGGCCAGGGCGGCGAGTTCGTCACGCGCCGGATTCGAGATCGCCTCGGATAGATAGAGATGCTGGGCGCGGTCGGCGGGATCGGCCGCCTTGCCCGCTGCGAGGGTCCCGGCGAGCTGGTCCAGCCTCGCACGAACCGCCGCCTTCACTTCGGGACTCGCGGACTTGTCCTGCAGCACGTGCGCCAGCCGAACGACCAGCCGCATCTGTATGACGCGCCGCAGCTGCGCCTGACGTCCGGGCAGGGGCGTGGAAGAGAAGGCGGAGTCGATAACCCTGTCGAGCAACTCATTGAGAGTCAGCTGCCCCGGATCGCGCGCGCCCTGATCGCGCACGCGTTCCAGCCTCGAGGGATCGAGCAGGTTGGCCAGGGTGATATCAGCGGCCGCGCGGGCGGCCTCGTCGACGTCGAACACCGGGCTGGCCGGATCGCCGAAGAGCTCGATAACGTACTGGCGATCGTCCGCGCCTTCACGACCCGCGGAGAGCTGATCGAGCAGGCCGTCGGGAAGGTCGAGGAAAGCGGGATCGAGCGTCGCCAGCAGGGCCGAGAGCGCCTGCCGCTGGCGCGTCCCGTCGACCGGGCGGTTGGGCAGGATCGGATCGCCTCGGACGCCGTAGGCGAAGTCCACGCCGCCGACAGACTTGGCGGCCGAGTCGACCTCGTAGCGATGGAACAGGTAGATCGGGACGATCGCCCGCCGCAGATCGGACAGCGGCGCGCCCTCGGGGATGTTGTCCGGTCCAAACTTCGCGAGGGCGATCTTGCGGACCTCCATCACATGCAGGAGCGAGGCGACGCTGTCAGGGCCGTCATCCCAGAGCGCGCCGTAAGGCTGGGCCGAGCCGGTCGGCCTGGCGTCATCGTCGCGCACATATCGCAGGTGGTCCCGGGCGTAGGCGTCGCGGATGATCGCATCGAGCGCCGCCCTGCCCTCGGCTCCCGCAGGGACCTCGCTGTAGAGCCACTTGATCATGAAGCGGTCCCAGGCGCCGACGCCGACCTGATAGGCGTCGGACATGTCGAAACCATCGCCGACGATCTTCACGCGCGGCGCGGGATAATCCATCACCGAGGCGCGGTCGTCGTAGGTGCTGCCGGCGAAGTTGTGCTCCAGGCCGAGCGCGTGGCCAGTCTCGTGGACCGCCAGCTGGCGAAGACGGGTCATGGCGACCTGGACCGGATCGTTCGGTCCTCCAGCGCCGGTCTTGTCCGCCCCCATGAGCCCCTGGAAGATCATGATGTCCTGCCGCACGCGCAGCGAGCCCAGCAGTACGTTGCCTTTGACGATCTCGCCGGTGCGCGGATCGGACACGGCGTAGCCGTAGGACCAGCCGCGGGTCTGGCGATGGACCCAGTTGATGACGTTGTAGCGGGCGTCGAGCGGGTTCACGCCCTCGGGAAGCACCTCCACCCTGAAGGCGTCCTCGAATCCCGCAGCATCGAAGGCCTGCGCCCACCAGCGTGCGCCCTCCACGAGCGCCGAGCGGATCGGCTCGGGGGCGGCGCGATCGACATAGAAGACGATCGGCTTCTTCACCGGCGATCTGGCTGCAGTGGGATCGGTCTTTTCGAGGCGGAAACGCCTCGCCAGTCGATAGATGGAGGGAGCGCCAAGCGGGGCGGAATAGTCCGCCACCACCTCGTCGAACGCGCCCGTCCGAGGATCCGCAAAGCGTGGGACGAATCCCGGATCGGGCAGCTTGATCAGGGAGTGGTGCTCGATCAGCGTCACAGCGTGGGGTTCGGGGGAGACATGGCCGACCTCCTTGCCCGGGTCATCGGACACGAAGGTCTGGCGCGACTCCAGTTCGAGGTTCTCAGGGAACGCGTGCGCCTCGGCCAGTTCCGCGTAGCTGCGGTCGGTGGCGAGATGGAAAGTCCCCTGCCCGGCTTTCTTCAGGGCGTCGGCCACGCCGAAAGCATCGCGGGTGAGGAAGCTGGAGATGTCGACGAGGAACGTTCCGTCCGGACCCGCAGCCGCCACATCGCCTGACCAGACGATCGAGGGCGGGAAACTCTCACGCACGGCTTCCCGCTCGTCTTCGGACCCTCGATCGGCTCGGAAAGCGAAGTTCTCGAGTTCGGCGTAGACCTTGGGCCCGACACGGCGGAATTCGAGGATGCGGGTGGGCCCGGGATTTGAGCGGTCGATGCCGATCGGCGTCGAGCCCAGGCCGGCGCGCATATAGATCTGATAGATGAACTCGCCCGCCGAGCCATCGGCGTCCGGCTTGAGCGCGATCAGGACCCGGCCGCGCTTCTGGTCCAGATAGAGCGGCCGCAATCCATCGACCCGTGTCAGCCCGGCGGTGGCGCTGGCGAAACTGTCCGGCGCGTCCTTCGCCGCCGCCGGCGCCGCCAATCCGACCACGATCGCCGCTGTGAGGAGGCGCAGAACGGCCGCCCCTATTCCCGAAGTCCTCACTCACGCCCCCCGATTGACAGGACCTGCGTCCGGCGACGCGGACGGGGCGAAGCTTTGGCGCCCCTTGCCCTGCGCGCCAAGCCCCCGCCCGCGCGCCACCCAACCGAAATTACGCGAAAGTTTATCTTTCTTTGATGCTGTATAGATACTTGTTCTAGGCGCCTTTTAATTCAAGTGCTCAAACGTTCACTTCTTGACATCACGTCACATTGTTGATGTTTTATTCACCATCTTCGATAGTTGGGGACCACCATGGAAACCTCGGAAAATTCTTGGCGGAACCTCGCCATCGCACTCGGCGTAGGCGCCTTCGCGTCCCTCGGGACGGGAGCGTTGGCTTCTGTAGCGCTCGAGACGATGCTTGGCGGCTCGTCCCTCGACGGCGTCTATCAGCGCCTGGAAGCGCGCGGGACCGCCGTCGCGTCATCCAACGCGAAGACCGTCCGTGTCGCGTACAGGGCGCCCTCTTTGTCCACCAGCTCCCTTCCTGAACCGGGCGCCTGGGCCCTGATGGTCATGGGCGTTGGCGCAGTCGGCGCCCGCCTGCGGAACCGCCGGACTCATTCGCACGGCTGAAGTACTCGGGACGACCTGAGCAGGGCGTCCTTCCGGGTCTTGGTTCGGACGAGGCATTAACCTTCGACGCGGACCATGCTTGGCTCCCTCTCCCGGGTTTTGCACAGGGGAGGGCTCAGGCTGAGTCAACGACAGACGCGGGCGCGACTTGAGGCGCTGAGCGGTCGCGCTGCCTCCCTCGGCGCGCTGCTGGGCCTGCCCGCGCCCCCTGTTGGACCGCAGGGCGATCCAGGTCTGTTCGGCCCCGGCTCCATGGCCTGGCGCGTCCACGCTAACCCGGTCGTGCTGGCCGTAGGTGGCGTCGCGGCGGTCGTGCTCGAATTGGCCGAACCGCGCGTGCGCACCGGCGTCTGGGCGCATTCCAACTTTCGTAGCGACCCTTTGGGACGAATGCGGCGCACGGCGCAGGCTGCGCTGCTGACCACGTTCGGACCAACGGCTCTGGCGCAGGCGGGTATCGAGGCGGTCGCGCGTCGTCATGCCAAGGTGGAGGGCGTGACTGCCGACGGCGAGGCCTACTCGGCTCTCGATCCCACACTTGGCGACTGGGTCCACGTCACCGCCGGTTATGGCTTCCTCACAGCCTATCGCCGACTGCTCGCGCCGCAACTCTCGCCGGAGGACGCGGATCGCTACTGGGCGGAGGGCCGGGATGTGGCGGCGGCCTATGGCGCGGGCTCGCCGCCCGGGTCGCACGCGCAGGCCCTGGCCGCCATCGCGGCGATGAAGCCCCGCCTTCGTCCGAGCCCCGTCATCGACAAGGTCCTGCACCTCGTGGGCCAAGCTTCCCCATTCGGCCCCGCTGGACGGCCGCTACAGGCGCTTGTGGTCGAGGCGGCCATCGCCTGCCTGCCGCCGTGGGCCATCGGCCAGCTGAGCCTTCCCGACCGGCCCGTGCGGCGCGCCGGCGCCGTCACCGCGGCCAGGACCCTCGCCCAGGCGGCCAGGACCACGCCACTGCCGATCGTCAGTGAAGCCTACGCGCGGATGTCGGAGATGCCCCCACCCTAACGAATCCGCTCGACGCACAGGCGATAGGGAAACACGCGGAAGACGCGCACGCCGGGATCGAGTCCTGCGACGTCCAGCAACCGCCGCCAATCTTCAGGACGAAACGATCGGGCGATGGAGAGCCTGCCGTCGTCCGCAACGATCGGGTGAAGTCCGACGAGGCGGGCCAGCACGGGGTAGCCGAAATAGGGTACGGGGAGCCGGTGGAGATCGTTGATGAACCAGCCGAGCCGGGCGTGGCGATCCATGAAGCGAAGGAAAGCGAGCAACTCGTCCTCATCCATGTGATGAGCGACAAGGCTGCTGACCACGACGTCCCAGGCCTCGTTCGCCAGTCGCGCATAGTCGCCGCTCCGGTAGTCGATGGTCAGATCCGGCGGGGTGGCGGCGCGCGCGACCGCCGCGCTGTTCGCGTTGAGGTCGATGCCGACGAGCGTGGCGGAGATCCCCTTGCGCTTGCACCGCCGGGCGATGGCCCTGAGCATGTCGCCGGCGCCGAAACCCACGTCGAGGATGCGAAGCGGACGCGTATCCGTCGCGACCCGATCCAGGAATGCGAGGGTGGGGCGGCGCGCGAGCGTGAGCGTGTTTGCGCGACTGAGGTCCTTCAGAACCTGGCGGTAGGTCGACGGCGGCAGATCGCCGTCCATCTGCTCTGCGGCGCGAAGCCGGACGCGCAGGTCGATCATGCGGCTCTGCGGAACTGAAATCCCTCGGCGGCGAGGCCCGGGCCGAAGGCCAGGGCGACGCCGGATCTGGCGCGGCGTTCCAGGTGGCGCGAGAGAATGAACATCAGCGTCGCAGACGACATGTTCCCGCAATCGCGCAGAACCTGGCGGGACACGTTCAGCGCCTGAGGCGAGAGTTCGAGGCCGTCCTCCACGGCGTCGAGCACGGTGCGCCCGCCGGAGTGAACCGCCCACGCATCCAGGGTGGCCGGGTCGAGGTCGCCGAGAAGCTTCTGTCGCAATTCCGGCTGCGACAGCGCCTGTCTGATGCGCCCCGGCACCTCGCCGGAGAGATGCATGACGAACCCCTGGTCGCCGATCGCCCAACGGATCAGGTCCTGGGAGTTGGGCAGACATCGCGACGAGAAGTTGGAGAGGGCGAGACCCTGCGGCTCGGCGCACACCAGCGCCGCCGCGGCGCCGTCTCCGAACAGCAGGCCGGCGAGAAGCGGCTGGAGTTCATTGTCCTCCTGCAGGTGCAGGCTGGAGAGTTCGACGGCAACGACGAGGACGCGGGCTTTCGGTTCCGATCGAACAATATGGTGCGCGGTCCGGAGTGCAGGCACGGCCGCGTAGCAGCCCATGAACCCGATCAACGTCCGCTCGACGTCGACGAGCCCAAGCTCCGCGGCCAGGATCTGGTCGATTCCGGGCGCCACGAACCCGGTGCAGCTCGCCACGACGAGGTGGGTCACACCAGTGAGTCTGGTCTTTTCCGCCAGATTGGCTGTGGCGCTCAGCGCCAGGCGCGGGGCGGCGGCGGCGTAGGCCTCCATCCGCGTTCGGGTGCTCGGGAAGCGGTCGCCCGCATAGAAGTCGGTTATGGGCTCCAGAACCGACCACCGGTGTTCGATCCCAGCCTTCGCCGCCATGCGCCGAAACAGCGTCCGGTCGCGCTCGTTGGAAAGGCGAGACTCGGCCCAGTCAATGTAGAGCTGGTGGTAGTCCTGGGTGGGGGTGGCGACTCCGATCGCCGCGATGTGGGGCGTGACCCCAGGCGCCCGGGAGATCCTTGCAAATTCTACCGTCGTTGCGCTGACCTCAGTCGTCCGCATATCAAATCCGTCGGCCATGGTCTGACAACTTTGCACTGAAAAGGCCCCTTCCGTTAGTGCGCGGTGGCGGACGGTCAGTTCAACAGGTTTCGGTGACACCTTTCCAATTGATCGCGAACTGCCATGGCAAAGCCAGGGATTCAGGGCGGAACTCGACCTGCATGTCCCGCGGGAATTATCCCCGTTCGAGCGGCTCCGTCTGAACGGGGTATGCTCCGGGCGGCAAGTTGAGGGCGTCGAGCGCGTTCATCCGCTCTTCGATTGTGGCGCGGCCCGCACAGATCTGTGAAGCAGAACCACCGCCAGAAATTGGAGCAGGGCAATAAAGAGCGGACCCGCGCATTTCCCCAGGTCGTGCTCGAACAGACCGATCCCGGCGTCCAGCAATTGCATGGCGCCAGCGAGGGCGCCGAGGATCAATAGCGCAGACGTCGCGCGTTTGTAGATCGCCGCCAAGGAGAACAGAGCCAGGGGAATTGTGCGCGCCGCTGCGTACAGGGCGAATATCAACGACGCCTCTGTCGGAACGGCGTCGGCCGGGACCACGAATTGCGGACAGATGATTCCCGCGATGGCAAAGCCGCTCGCGACCAGGACATTGATTGCCGTGACCAGCGAAGCCAGCCGCATCGCGTTCATGGGTGTCATTGATCCTGCCCCCCTGTCGGCGGCGATCTCAGCTGGCGGCCACATCGAGCAGCACCTTGCCGCCACGTTGCACGTGGGCCACCGCGTCCTTGATGGCCGATAAGGGATAGGTCGCGGCCACCGGGGCGTGAAGGCGACCGGACCGCAGCAATTGGGCCGCCTCGACGACGAGCGGCTGAATCTTGGCCGCGTGCTCCGGGTCGCTCAGGAAGAACCCGCGCACCGAAATCTGCTTGAAGATCAGCGCCAAGGCGCTGATCGTGATAGGCGCCTTGCCCAGTGCGGCATAGGCTGTGAGCGTTCCGTCGCGGCCGAGCAGATCGATCAGGACCGCAGCGGACGATCCGCCGACGCCGTCGAGAGCGAGGCGAGGGGCGGCCGTTCCGAGAGTGGCTTTCACGAGGTCCAGACCTTCTGGCCCATCCATGATCACCAGATCGCCGCCCAGCGCTTTCAGCTCGTCTATCAATTCCGGTCGGCGGACCAGATTGATCGTCTTGAAGCCGCGCGCTTTGGCAAAGGCGATGACCGCGCGACCCACGCCGGAATTGGCGGCGTTCTGGACGACCCAGTCGCCGGGCGCGAGGTCGACGAATTCACTCAGCAGCAACCCCGCGGTCGGCGGATTGATGGTCAGCATGGCGAGCTGCTGCGGATCGACATCAGCGGGCAGGGGGAACAGCCCCTCCGCCGGGACGACGATGCGCTCGGCCCAGGAGAGGCCATAGAGGGGCGTCAGGACGCGGTCGCCGACAGCGACATTCACGACGCCCGGACCGACAGCCAGGATCCGGCCCACGCCCTCGTTGCCGATGACGCTCGGCAGGTTTGGGCGAAAGGGGTAGGCGCCGCTGACCACCAGCAGGTCGCTGAGATCGATGGGGGCGAATTCGACGCCGATCAGAACCTGGCCGGGGCCTGGCGTCGCGGGTTCCTGGATGTCGACGAATTGGAGACCCTCAACGGGATCGCCGAAGGCGACGAGGTGAACGGCGCGCATGGGAGCTTCCCTCTTCCTCTCGACGGCCGCACATCTTTATGATTGCAACCGTCATGATTATGTTTAGGTGGCGTTCGCAATCTTTAGAGTCAAGCCCGCGCCGACGCGGAGATGGTCGATGAAGGTCACCAAGGAAAAATCGGCCGAGAATCGCGCGGCGCTGACCGAGACGGCGGCGCGCCTGTTTCGGGAGCGAGGGATCGACGGCGTCGGCGTCGCGGAGATCAGCAAGGCGGCGGGCCTCACCCACGGAGCGCTCTATGGCCAATTCCCGTCGAAGCAGGCTCTGGTTGCGGAGGCTCTGGCGCACGGGATGGCCGCCGGCCAGGCCTACATGACGGCGCCCAGGCCGCATGGCGCGCCGACCTTGTCCGACCAGCTGGATCTCTACCTGGCGCTTGATCACCGCGACAATCTGGCGGGCGGCTGCGCCATGGCGGCGTTGGCAAGCGAAATCGCCCGCCAGGACGAAGCCGTCAGCGCGCGTTTCGCCGTCGGCTTCGAGCAGATGGTCGGGTCGGTTCAGGCGGCTTTGGAGCCGACAACGCTCAGCGCTGACGACCGTACGCGCGCATTGACCATCGCCGCCGCCATGATCGGCGGTCTCGCGATGGCCCGGGCGGTCGCGAAATCGCGGCCGGATCTATCGGATGAGATCATGGCCGCCGTCCGTCGCGTATTGGGCGAGGTCGGCGGCGAAGGTGGGGAGCCGCGGAACTGAGACTGTCAGCCGCTCGCGGCGCTGCGCATTTGGTAAGGCGTCGCCAAAACTCCGTCCGCCCTGAAAGCCGGCTTGGCGATGAGGCCCGGAAAGTTTGCCGGCTTTTGAACATTTCGGGCTCAATAGTGAATCCACCCACGCGGGAAAGCTCGCCCGGTCCGGGCGAGCATCTTCCGACGCCTTCACCAAGGATGTCCTTTTGAGAACGCGCCCACCTGTGATGGTCATTGGCGGGGGTCCGGCGGGCTCGACGGCGGCTACTCTGCTGGGGCAGGCGGGCCTCAAGCCGCTCCTGATCGAGCGTAGTCGCGAGCCTCACGATTCGGTCTGCGGCGCCTTCGTCAGTGGCGACGCCCAGAACGTGCTCGGCGCGCTTGGCCTTTCGCTCGTCGAACTGGGGGCGCATCCGATCAGGCGAGTCCGTCTGGTGGCGGAAGGCGCGAGGGTCGAGGCGCCGTTGCCCTTCCCCGCCGTGGGCCTGTCGCGCCGCCGGCTCGACGCCATCCTCGTCCAGGCCGCAGAACGGGCCGGCGCGCGGATCGAGCGCGGCGTCTCGGTCCGCAGGATCGAGCCCGGCGAACGCCGCGTCATTCTTTCCGACGGCGCCGAATTGGCGCCGGCCGCGGTTTTCCTCGCGACCGGCAAGCACGACGTGAGGGGCGCGGCGCGCACGCCGCGGCCGGTGGGAGACGACGAGCCGGTCGGGCTGCGCATCGGGTTGGCCGCCTCCCCCGCGCTCCATCGCGCCTTGGAAGGGACGATCGAGCTGCACCTGTTCGGCGGGGGTTATGCGGGCCTGCTTCTGCAGGAAGACGGCACTGTGAACCTCTGCCTGTCGGTGGCGGTCGAGCGCCTGCGCCTGGCAGGCGGAAAGCCCGAAACCCTGGTCGCCAGTCTTGCTGAGGAGGCGCCCCTCCTGCTCGAGCGCATCGCCGCCGCGGATCGACTGGGCGGGTGGTCGAGCGTCGCGCGGGTTCCGTACGATTTTCGCGCCCGGGACTCGGCGCCAGGGCTTTTCCGGATCGGAGACCAGGCTGCCGTGATCGCAAGCCTGGTCGGCGATGGCATCGGTGGCGCGCTCAGCAGCGCGGTGAGCGCAACCACCGCCTACCTTCGCGGCGGCGCTGAAAGCTCACGCCGCTTCCAGCGCGCCTTCGCCCGACGCGCCGCCGGTCCGCTGCGCCTGGCGTCGATATTCCGGGCGACCACGGCGATGCCCGCCCTGGCGGGACCTCTCATTGCAGCGCTTCGCCTGGAACCGAAGATCGTGAGCGTCGCGGCGCGGCTCACCCGCATCTGACGCAGTCGCAGCGCGGCGCCTCTACAAAATGAGCAAGGCGGCCCGATCTAAGGCTAACGCCCCCGGCCGCGCAGGCGGGCCATCTCGGCCTGCACTGCGCGCTCGTGGTCACCGGACAGGACGCTGAACACCGCCCAGGCATGAACGGCGAGGCCAATTCCCCATCCGAGCGTCGTCCACAGGAACCACAGGTAGTGCGGCGAGGTGATGAGATTGACGACGGCCAAGCCGGCGTTGACCACGACATACACTCCGGCGTGGGCGATCAGTCCCTGGCGCACCCGCACCCGCCGCTCGGCCCGGTGTCTGAGATCCTCCTCCGACTCCGGGCCAGCCAAACTCATGCAGGTCTCCAGTTCCCGTGGAAGCCGAAGGGCACGCGACGGGGAATACGAGCGCTGGCGATCGGGCCGGCGGCGACATCCTGGGCGTCGAGGACGACGAAGTCGCTCTGGTCGTCGCTTCCGCGATAGACCAGGGCCACCAGCCAGCCATCGCCTTCGTCCGCGCCAGCCTTGCGCGGCACGAACACCGGCTCGCCGACGAAATCTCCGGCCGGAAGCTCCCATGCCTTCCGCGAACCCCGGGCAAGGTCGATGTGGGCGACCGAGTCGAAGCTGATCGACCCCGGACGGCGGCTGGCGGCGAACCAGCCGTGCCGGTAGGCGAGGCCGGCATGGCGTTCGTCGAAGCGCGGGAATTCCCCGGCCATGTCGTCGATCGGCTCGCGCCGGAAGCTGTCCGAGGCGTCCGCCAGATCGAAGGTCCAGCGCGTCAGCCGGGCGTACGGGCGCTCCAGCGGCGCGCTGCCATCCGCAAGTGGGAACAGCGGCGCCACGGGATATTCCATGACGTCGGCGATGATCTTCGAGCCTTCCTCCCACGCATTCATCGGGTGGAAGACATAGCAGGGATCGGTCTGGAACCAGCGGATCGTATCCACCGAGGCGTCGCGCTTCATCACGCCCACGAATGAACCCTTTTCCGGCTCCCAGGCGAAGGCGGGTCCGCCGCGCATCGCCCGCTGCAGGCTACCCGTGAGCGGCAGGATGGGGAACAGAACGTGGTTACGTGTGACCAGGAAGTCGTGAACCATGCTCGAATAGGGCGCCTGGAAGTCGTCGCGACGCGTGACGGTCCCGTCCGCGGCGGTGACGCCGTAGGACATGCCTGTGGAGAAGGGCATGTCGCCGACCGAATAGCCGAACCAGACCATCTCGCCCGTCTCGGGATCCATCTTCGGGTGCGCCGTCGTGCGCCCGCGATAGGACTGGACGTAGCCCCGGGTCTCCAGGGTCAGGGGATCCATTTCCAGGGGCGCGTGCCCCTCTTCCAGCGCCAGCAGCTTGCCGCCGTGCCAGACGATGTTCGTGTTGGCCACGCCCCCGTCGAGCCCTGCCGCCTCGGGATCCGATTCCCGTGGATCGATGCTGAAGAGGGCGCGCCCTGCGCGATGCTCGGCCAGCCATTTGGGGGTTCGTGCGTAGCGATTGCGATAGTGCGCCTTGCCATCCTCGACGAAGACGGCGTGGAGCATGCCGTCGCCGAAGAACCAGTGGTGCTGGCCTCGCGGCGTGAACTGCGGGTTGGGTCCGTTCCGGTAGAAGGCGCCGGCGAGGCCCGCTGGGATTTCCCCCTCGACCTTCAGCTCGAACTCCGACTCGTCGGCGACCGGGGCAAAGTTGCCCGACAGATAGGGATTCCGCGTCTCACTTCCGTCCATGACGACCTCCGGCAGCGTTATCGCTTACGTTGTAAATTTATATGGTATGGCATAACTCGTGGCAAGAGACGTTTTTCGAGAACCTCCGAGAGTCCGTTTGCCCAGGACCCTGTCCCAGACCGAGATCGACGATTTCCGCCAGCGGCTGTGCGACGCCGCCGAGCACCTGTTCGCCGAGCGCGGGGCCGAGGGCGTGACGATCCGAGAACTGGCCGCGGCCGTGGGCGTGAGCCCCATGACCCCCTATCGCTATTTCAAGGACAAGGACGCGATCCTCGCCGCAGTGCGCGCGCGGGCCTTCGATCGCCATGCCGAGGCGCTCGAAGCAGCCTACGCCGCCACAGCCAATGATCGCGGCTCTCGCGCCGCCGCCCTGGCGGACGCCTATGTCCGCTTCGCCGAGGAGAACCCCGAGGCGTACAAGCTGATGTTCGACGTCCGCCAGCCCAGCGCCGGCGACTATCCTGAGCTCGTCCGCGCGGGCGACCGCTCCTACCGAACAATGACTCTGCAGCTCTCCGAGAAGGCGGCTGCGGGCAGCCTGCCAGGCGATCCCCTCCGGATCGGCAAGATGTACTGGGCTGCGCTACATGGACCGCTGATGTTGGAGATGTCCGGCCTGCTCGACCGCGAGAGCGCGCGGGAGTTGATCCACGACCTTGTAGCAACGCTCGACAAGGGCCTGTGGGGAGAGGCGCGCCCGGGGCTTTAGGCAGGACCGCGCAGCGCTCCCTGGCGGCTCACGCCTCCCTCTTCATCCTTGGAGATATGGCAAGCCCAAGGAAGACGAGGATCGCCTGATTCAGGCGCAGAATGTCTTCGTCGTCCAGGCGCCCGAGCCGCGCGCCGAGCTTGGATTTCGGGACAGTGGTGATCTTGTCCACCATCAGCCGGGAGGCCACACGCAGCCCATTGCGCTCGTCGGGCTCCATGAGAAGGCGGAACAGAGGCGCTTCGGTCTCGTCCGTCGTGAAGGCGCAGATGGTGATCGAGTCGGTGGCATGAAGCTGTCATCCTGCACGATAACGGCGGGGCGCGCCTTGCCCGCGTAGTCCTTGCCGCCGGCGACGGTCCAGACGTCGCCTCGCCTCACTCATCGCTCCAGGTCGAAATCGCATCGATGAAGGCTTGATCCTCACGGACGTGGGGGCTCGCCGCTACCGCCAGCGATTGCTGGTGCGCCTGGTATCGGAACGATGGCGCGCGCACGTCCGGGACCCAGATCTGGATCGGGCGCAGGCCCTGCGACCGCAGGCGTTCCCGATGTTCGCGCACCTTCGTGCGAGAAGTCTTCGCGCCTGATGCCGAGGCCAT
>DASXGR010000147.1:0-45903 GCA_036488935.1 Caulobacteraceae bacterium
GGCGGTACTCGCCCTCGCTCATGAGCTGGTCCAGCCCCAGGCTCGCCACGTCATCAGCCAGCGGTTCGATGCCGGCGTCCTTGTCCTGGTAGAGCATCTTCACATAGCTGCCGCACTGGTCGCAGGTCTCGGCTTTGGCGATCCCGCCCTGGCCCTCGACCTCCTGCAGACCCACGCCTTCGGTCGAGCCGCAGGCCAGACACTTCACGCGCACTTCGTTCCACAGCGTTCCGCACAGTGCGCAGGCGGCGTAGCGCGCGCCTTCCGCGCCTGGCCAGCCCACGACTATGGAGGCGGCCGGCGCCCCGCCGCACACCGGGCACACGCCCACGCGCACCGGCGTCAGGCTCGCCGCGTCCATCACTGCGGCCAACCGCGCGAAGTGGACCTGCAGACCCGCCGTCACCAGGACATGTCCGGCCAGTTCGTCCGGCGGGACGGCGCCGGCCAAAGCTGAGCCGATCATGCGCTCGAGCATGCCATCGTCCGCGGCCCGCAGACGCTGAAGCGCCGCCTGAGCCGCCTCGGGCTTGGGTGCGTCTGCGAGGGCGTCGAACAGGCGCCGGCACGCTGCCCGGGCCGCCGGGTCCGAGGCGGAAGCGGTGCGGTCAAGCGGCGGCATGGCGAAAGCCCGCGCGCGCTCGAGCGCTTCCTGGGAGGGGAGCTGCGGTTCAGCGAGTCCGGACAGGATTGCGTCCTGCGCCTGCGCCACCTCAGCGAGGAAGCTCAGGTACGCGCCGAGCTCGCCAGTCGCCCGCGTCCGCAGGCGCGCGGCGCGGCGCGCGAACAGCGACGCGTCGGGCAAGTGGACGAAGGGCGCCTTGGGGACGCCTCCGATCATCGAGGGATCGGGTTGGATTGAACGGATATCCGACATCATGCCTCCCGGGCCCGCCGGGCCACGGATCACGCGGTTAGATCGGCGCGTCGCCCCGGCGGCCCGATCGGTCGGCGAGCTGTCGGAACCACAGTCGATGGTGACGCCAGGCCCAGCCCGCGCTCACCCACCCACGGATCATCGCATTGAAGCTGCCGCGAACCCAGATCGCCGCATAGACGTGTACGATGAGCACCAGGATGATCGCCGCGGCGCAGAGCCAGTGGGCGAGCAGGGCCAACCGCTGCGTCGGGATCGAGGTCAGCTTGCCGAAGTAAACCTCCCAGATCACGACGCCGGTGGTGAGCATCACGAGGATCAGCAGGGCCATCCCCCAGAAGACGAACTTCTGGCCGGCGTTGTACTTGCCGACCTCCGGCATCTTCTCCTCACGCCCGGCCACGAGGTCTCCCATGTGGGCCAGCCAGTCGATGTCCGTGCGGTTCCAAAGGTTGCCGCGCCAGAACTGGCGCGCCAGCAGGGCGAAGCTCGCCACCAGGACAAGCCCGATCCACGGATGGAGGAACCGTGTGAACTGCCCGCCGCCGAAGAGGGCGCTCAGGAAGAAGAACGGGGGCCAGGCCATCGAAAGGCCGGAGAGGATCAGCAGCACCATGGCGCCCGCGGTGATCCAGTGGTTGACGCGCGTCCCCTCGCGATAGCGAGAGACCCGCGGCGGATCTCCGGGAAGGATCGCATCGCCCGGTTCGATCGGGTGCAAGGCGCTCATGGCCGTCCTCCCGGTTTCCTCTCGTCGAGAAGTTCCCGTGCGTGCTCGTCGTCCTCGGCGGCGACTTTGTTGGCCCGGGCAAACAGGCCGTGCGCTACGGCCGCGACGGCGGCGAAACCCATAGCGGCGACCCCCGCCGTCTTGGTCACGCCCTTCCAAGCGAGGACCACCGGCGAGATCTTCGGCTTGTCTGGCAGGTCGCTGTAGATGTTCGGCTTGTCGGCGTGATGCAGCACGTACATCACGTGGGTCCCGCCCACGCCTTCGGGGTCGTAGAGGCCGGCGTTCTCGTAACCGCGGGATTTGAGGTCGACGATCCGCTCGGCTGCGAGGGCCTTCATGTCCTCCTTGGTCCCGAAGGTGATCGCCTTGGTCGGGCAAGCCTTGGCGCAGGCCGGGCCCTGGCCGACCGCCACGCGGTCCGAGCACAGGGTGCACTTGTAGGCCTTGTGGTCAGTCTTCGAGACGCGTGGGATGTCGAACGGACAACCCTTTATGCAATAGCCGCAGCCGATACAGTTGTCGTGATTGAAGTCCACGATCCCGTTTGAGTATTGCACAATTGCGCCCGGCGAGGGACAGGCGGCGAGGCAACCCGGCTCCGTGCAATGCATGCAGCCGTCCTTGCGGATCAGCCACTCCAGATTGCCGGTGTCCGGATTATCCCATTCGGCGAACCGCATCAGGGTGAACATCTCTGACGTCAGGTCGTGCGGGTTCGTATAGACCCCGACGTTCTCCTCCATCTCCGGGTGGGTGTCGTTCCACTCGATGCAGGCCGACTGGCAGGCCTTGCAGCCGATGCATTTGGACACGTCGATCAGCTTGGCCACCGGCGTGAGCTGACGCTGCGGCGGCGGCAGCCTTTCCGTCGCCGAGCGCTTGATCACATCGCCGGGCCCCAGGTTCTCGATGAACCCCTGAGTCGGAGGGTTGCTGACCGCCGTGCGGGGACTGTCAGGCAGGGCCATGCTAGTTCCCTTCAGGTGGAGTGGTGTTCTCGATATTCACCAGGAACGCCTTGAACTCCGGCGTATTGCTGTTCGCATCGCCTACGAATGGCGTCAGGGAATTGGGCCCGAATCCCTTGCGGGCAGAGCCCGTGAAGCCCCAGTGCAGCGGGATGCCGACCACGTGGACGGTCCTGCCGTCGCAGACCAACGGCTTGATCCGCTTGGTCACCACGGCCTTGGCCTTCACCGACCCGCGCTTCGACCAGACCCTCACCCAGCCGCCCAGCGGGATGTTCTTTTCGTGGGCCAGCTGCTCGGAGATCTCCACGAAGAACTGCGGCTGCAGCACGTCGTTCACGCGGTTATGCTTGGTCCAATAGTGAAACTGCTCGGTGAGGCGATAGCTGGTCGCCGCGTAGGGGAACTCCTCCGAGGTTCCCAGCTGCGCCAGGTCGTCGGGGAAGATCCGCGCGGCCGGGTTGCCGCGGATCCTCGGATTGATCGGGTTAGGGACCGGGGACTCGAAAGGCTCGTAGTGAACCGGGAAGGGGCCTTCCTTCATCATACCGCGGGCGAACAGGCGCGCGCTGCCTTCCGCGTTCATGATGAACGGGCCGACCTCGTCGGGCTTGGCGGTGGGGGCGATGTCGGGCACGTCATCGCCGACCCATTTGGATCCGTCCCACTCGATGATCTTGCGGCTGGGGTCCCAGGGCTGGCCCTGCATGTCGGCCGAGGCGCGGTTGTAGATGATCCGCCGGTTGAGCGGCCACGCCCACGTCCAGCCCGCATAGGTGCCCAGGTCGCTGGGGTCTGAATTGTCGCGGCGGGCCATGTTGTTGCCGGCCTCGTTGAAGCAGCCCGAATAGATCCAGCAACCGCTGGACGTCGTCCCGTCGTCCGCCAGCTGCGAGAAGTTCAGCACCAGTTGGCCAGCCTTGGTCACCACCTTGGACTTGTCCTTGGGGTCATACAGATCGACCAAAGCCCTGCCGTTCATCTCCTTTGCCAGCTCAGCGGCCTTGGGCTCGTGCGGATCGGCGTAGTCCCAGGTGAGGTTGAGGATCGGATCGGCGTAGGCGCCCCCCTCCTTGCGGTAGAGCTCCCGCAAACGAAGGAAGATCTGGCTCATGATCCAGTTGTCGTGCTTGGCCTCGCCAGGAGGCGAGCCGCCGGGCCAGTGCCACTGCAGCCACCGGCCTGAATTGCTGAGCGAACCCTCCTCCTCCGCGAAGCAGGTCGTCGGCAGCTGGATCACCTCGGTCTGGATCGCCGCAGTGTCCACGTCGTTGAAGTCGCCATGGTTCTCCCAGAACCTCGAGGTGTCCGTCTCCAGCGGGTCCATGACCACCAGCCACTTCAGCTTGGAGAGCGAGGTGGTGATCTTTCCCCGGTTGGGGAAGGCCAGGAGCGGATTGAAGCCCTGGCAAAAATACCCCGTGACCTTGCCCTGGTGCATCAGCTCGAAGGTCTGCAGCACGTCGTACATGGGCTTGTCGAGCTTGGGGACGTAGTCGTACGCCCAGTCGTTGTCCTTGGTCGCCGCCTGCCCCCACAGCGCCTTCTGCAGACTGACAAAGAACTTTGGATAGTTCTGCCAATAGCTGGTCTGGTTGGGCCGCAGCGGCTTGAACTCGCGTGTCGAGAGATAGGTCTTCAGGTCGACCTCATTCTCGTGCGGCATGTTCAGATAGCCGGGCATCAGCTCCGACATCAGGCCGATGTCAGTCAGACCCTGGATGTTGGAGTGGCCGCGCAGGGCGTTCATCCCGCCGCCGCGTATGCCGATGTTGCCCAGGATCAGCTGCAGCATCGCCATGGAGCGGATGTTCTGCGCGCCCTTGCTGTGCTGGGTCCAGCCGAGGGCGTACATCGAGGTCATCGCCTTGGCCGGTGACGAGGTCTCGGCCATCATTTGAACTGCCTGCAGGAACTTCGCCTTCGGCGTGCCGCAGACCCGCTCGACGAACTCGGGCGTGTACATCGCCACGTGATCTTTGAGCAGGTTCCAGACGCAGCGCGGATCCTGCAAGGTCATGTCGACCTTGGCGAAGCCGTCAGGTCCGATCTCGTAGTCCCAGTCAGAGGTGTCGTACTTGCGCGCCTGTTCGTCGTAGCCGTTGAACAGGCCGTCCTGATAACTGAAGCCCTCTTTCACGATCAGGGACGCGTTGGTGAAGTTCTTGACGTACTCCCACTGCACCTTGTTGTTGTCTATGCAATACTTGATCGCGCCGAGCAGGAAGGCGATGTCCGTGCCTTGCCGGATCGGCACATAGAGGTCCGACACCGAGGCGGTCCGGGTGTAGCGCGGATCGATCACGATCAGTCGCGCGCCGCGATGGGCCTTGGCCTCGACCACCCACTTGAAACCGCAGGGATGGGCCTCGGCGGCGTTGCCGCCCATGACGACGGCCAGATCCGTGTTGCGGATGTCCGTCCAGGAATTTGTCATCGCGCCGCGACCGAACGTAGGGCCCAAACTGGACACCGTAGGTCCGTGTCAGACGCGCGCCTGATTATCGAACGGCAGGATTCCCGCGCTGCGGACGACCTTCCAGGTCAACCAGGCCGTTTCGTTTGTGCAGGCCGAGGCCCCAAGGAAGCCGACGCTGGTCCACCGGTTCACCGTCACGCCGTCGGCGTTCTTGGTTACGAAGTGCTTGTCGCGGTCGTCCTTCATCAGGCGGGCGATGCGGTCCAGGACGTCGTCCCACGAGACGCGCTCGAACTTCGACGAGCCCGGCTTGCGGATCTTTGGATAGAGCAGACGGGTCGGCGAGTGGACGAAGTCCTTCAGCGCCGCGCCCTTGGGGCACAGGGTGCCTCGGTTGGTGGGGTGGTCCGCGTCGCCCTCGATGTGGGTGATCTCGGCGACCTCGCCTTTGCGCACATCGCCCTTGGAATAGAGGATGATGCCGCAGGCGACCGCGCAGTAGCAGCAGGTGTTGCGGGTTTCCGTGGTCCTGGCCAGCTTGAACGCCCGGACGTGGGCGGCTGTGGCGGCCTCCGCCGCGCCAAAACCCAGGGCGCCCAACGCAGTCCCCGCAGCCCCCACGCCAGCGACCTTCAACAGGCCGCGTCGTGAGACTTCGATGTTCATTCCCGTCCTCCGCATGACCGGAAACACTCATTCCAACGAGGAAAGCGCGTGGAGGGCGGCGCCGGCCGCCTCAAGCAGGCTTCCCAGGGAGGCTACGACGCAAAAATTTTGATGTCACGTTTCGCCTCGCCCGTACGACTACTGGGGCTTTGGCGTCTGCATCTTGCCGATTCCTGCTCGTTTGCCGATTCCTGCTCCCACCTTTTCAAACGGTGCAGGTTGTTCGGCCGAGCTGCGCCTGGGAGAGCGCTACGTGCGGCCGAACTTGCGTACGCCGGCGGGCCAGCGCGACTCCCGGGGGACGGTGGCGGCCTCGCCGGCGAGCGCCGCCTGGGCCTCGGCTTCGGAGGCGAAGGGCTCGCCCGTCACCGGATTGCGCAGTCCCCCTAGAGGCCACTCGCGGCCGCCAATCCGGCCTCCGCGATCATCGTCCTCATAGCTGTCGCGCAGCATCACCGGCCTGGCGGGCGGCGGGGCGGTTTCGGCGGGATCGTTGGCGCGGGCGTGCCGGGCGAAATCCGACAGGCGCTTGTGGGCCGCCGCGACCATGTTCGCCTTGTCGCCGTACAGGTCTTCCAAAGCGGACTCGAAGATCTCGAACGCGTCGAGCAACGTCGTCCAGTCCAGCTGGCCGCCGTGGCCGCGAGTGTCTCCCGCATGGCGCAGGGCGCGAAAGGTGTCGGCGTGCGTCCGGGTCGCCAGGTCTGTTTCTCCAAACAGGCTGATCCGGCGGTCCAGGCTGACCTTCTGTCCACTGACCATCTCGGGGACGCCGAAGTCGTCCATGATGTATTCGGCGCTGACCCGAAGCCGGCTGGCGGCGACGTTGGGGTCGATCCAGGCCATGGAAAAAGCGTTGCGAATCTCGCGGATCACGCTGGGCGGGGTGTTGTTTGGAATCGCGATCAGAGCGGGAGCGGGAAAGAAGCTCTTCGGCTCCAACACCTGCCGCGGAGCGGGGCGGCCGAGCTCGTCCTGATCCTTGAAATAGCGCACCGTGCCGAGCATTCCCACGACCTGGCCGCACTCGGCGCTTTCGCAGGTCAGCACCGCATGGAATTCATCCTCGATCTGGTCGAGGTCGGACCAGTCCTGATTCGCGACCCACGCCGTCGCCGCCGACCGGTGCGTCTTCACCGGTCCAGTCAAGCCCAACCGGCCCTCGCAATGAGGGCAGGGGAACCGGGGGATCTCATCCACCGGGAAACGAGTCTTGAGGACGTCTCGCTTCATGGCACTCCCAACGATTTCAACAGCGCGGCCGATCTGACGTTCCTTCGATCCATTGCAGGATCGGAAAATCAGAAGACGGCGGCGGGCCGATCAATGGCCGGATCTTAAACAGGGACGCGAACTACAGAGGGGATTCGCCAGTCTGCCGTGGACGATTGCTCAACACGTGTAAGCATGACTGTGCCGGCCAGATTAATAGTGCGCCGGATCACTCCCGTGCGCGGTGCGAACGCTTCTGGCCTGACGAACATCCGAACGAGCCCCCTCGTAAGATCGACAGCCTAATCGGCCCGCAATGCCGAAGCTAGATTTTTAGGGAAATCCGTAACAAAGGGCGCCATTTGCCCCCCTGCCAACCACAACTCCTTGATTTCTTGACGTCCGAAACTGCACCTAACACTGCCGCCGACCGGGTTGCGAAAAGATCAACGCGCCGACGCGGAGGCCCAGTCTCGAATGGAACAACGATTGGACGCAGGGTCCCCCATGCGGCAGCGTCGCCTCGAGATCGAATCGACCACGCTCGCCGTCCGGCGCGTCGTCGGTGACTGATCGCGGGAGCGGAGAGCGGCGGCATGCCTGGCTTCTACGAGTTCTTCGCCGGAGGGGGCATGGCCCGCGCCGGCCTGGGACCGGCCTGGCGCTGCCTGATGGCCAATGACTTCGACGAGAAGAAGGGGCTGGCCTACCAGGCGAACTGGGGCTGCGGCGGCGAGCTTCGGGTCGGGGACATCCGCGATCTCGAAGCCAAGGCCCTTCCGGGACTACCTGATCTCGTCTGGGGCTCCTTTCCCTGCCAGGACCTGTCCCTCGCGGGGGCTGGCGCAGGCTTGCGCGGCGAGCGGTCCGGGACCTTCTATCCCTTCTGGGATCTTATCCGCGGCCTGGTCGGGGATTGCCGCGCCCCCAGCCTCGTGGCGGTCGAAAACGTCTGCGGCGCCCTGACCTCACACGGGGGCAAGGACTTCGAAGCGATCTGCGGGACCTTCGCCGGCGCCGGCTATCGCCCCGGAGCCCTCGTTATCAACGCTGAGCTCTTCGTGCCCCAGTCGCGACCGAGGCTGTTCGTGATCGGCGTGCGCGAAGACGTCGACATACCCTCGGGGCTGCTCGCCACAGGGCCGGGCCCGCACTTTCACCCTCTGGCCCTGCGCCGAGCGATCGAAGCCCTGCCGAACGCCATGCGGGACGCCCACCTCTGGTGGTGCTTGCCGCTTCCCAATTCACGCTCAACGACCTTTGCAGACCTGATCGAGGAGGAGCCCGGGGACGTGCCGTGGCACACCCAGGCCCAGACCAAGCGGCTCCTCGATCTGATGTCGCCGCTCAACCTTGCCAAGGTGGAGCGGGCGAAGACCGCCGGTCATCGCAGGGTCGGGGGCGTCTACCGCCGCACGCGCGTGGACGAGGCCGGCCGTAAGGCGCAGCGCGCGGAGGTCCGTTTCGATGATGTGGCCGGCTGCCTGCGCACGCCCGCCGGCGGATCGAGCCGCCAGGTGATCATGGTGGTCGACGGCTACCGGGTTCGCTCGCGACTGATCTCGGCGCGCGAGACCGCCCGTCTGATGGGGCTGGACGATAGTTACGTCCTGCCGCGCCGCTACAGTGACGCCTATCACCTCACCGGCGACGGCGTCGTCGCCCCGGTCGTCCGGCATCTGGCCAGGCATATCTTCGAGCCTCTGACCGAGGATCCGCGGTTGCGGCGCAAGGTCGCCTGACGGCGGCCCGAAGCGGCCGACTTCAGAGAATCTGAAATCTCCCTCAGGCGAATTCGGCGCCCGCCGGCGCCTCACCCCGTTGCCACGCCGCGAGCGTGCGCGCAGAGTAAGTAGGAAATCAGCACTTACTCATCCGGAGCCCCCATGCCGCTGTGGAATGTCTACCACCCGCCGGGCGCCTACAGCGCCGAGGACAAGCAGGCGATCGCTGAGGCGATCACCGGTGTCTACGGCCGGGTGATGCCGCGGTTCTACGTCGGCGTCGTATTTCAGGAGATCCCGCCCCATTCCTTTTTTGTCGGCGGCAAGCCGGCGGAGCGCTTCGTCCGCATCAGCGTCGACCACATTGCCCGCACGTTCC
Source organism: Caulobacteraceae bacterium (assembly GCA_036488935.1). Classification (GTDB taxonomy): domain Bacteria; phylum Pseudomonadota; class Alphaproteobacteria; order Caulobacterales; family Caulobacteraceae; genus Acaudatibacter. Next base: position 8,979 of record DASXGR010000147.1, read on the forward strand.
AGTCCGACGAGAGACGGACCGGTTTCTTCAAACTGATCAACAAGCTGTTGGCGCCATGGATCGCCGATCGCGGTTTCGATTGGGAGATGCACGTCGACGAGACGCCCTTCGACCTCTGGACCATCCAGGGCCACTTCCCGCCCCGGGAGGGCACCGAGGACGAGAAACGGTGGATGGCTGAGAACCGCGCGTCCACCCGAACCCACGCCTGATAGGAGAGACTTCGATGACCTCTCTGCCCAAGGGACGCGCGGCGATCACGGGCGCATCGTCCGGAATCGGCGCCGCCTACGCGGACCGCCTCGCGCGCCGAGGTTGCGCCCTGCTTCTTGTCGCGCGCCGCGCCGACCGCCTTGCAGCGCTCGCCAAATCCCTGACCCGCGAGCACGGCGTCGACGTGGAGACCCTGATCGCCGATCTCGAGGATCCTACCTCCCTGGCCCTCGTCGAGGCCCGCATCGCCAAGCCCGACATCTCGATCCTGATCAACAATGCCGGGGCGGGAGGTCTTGGCGCCTCGGCCCAGCTCACGGCGGACCAGATCGAGCGGATCATCCGGCTCAACATCACCGCCCTCTCGCGGCTGTCCCACGCTGCCCTCGCCAACTTCCGCGCCGACGGCCGCGGCCTCCTCGTGAACATCGGGTCGGTGATCGGCTATGCGCCCTCGCCGAGCGGGGCTGCCTACAGTGGCTCGAAGGCTTTCGTGCTGAACTTCACCCGCTCCCTCCAGGCCGAGCACAAGTCTCACCCCGGCGTGCAGATCCAGCTGGTCATGCCCGGCCCGATACGGACCGAGTTTTTCTCCTCCCAGGGCCTTAGCGACTCCGTCTTCCCCGATTCGTCCTACCTCACCCCCGACCAGCTCGTGGACGCCGCCCTCACGGGCGCGGAGGCTGGTGAGTTGATCACGATCCCCTCTCTGGCCGAGCGGTGCGTTTGGGAGCGCCTCGAAGAAGCTCGACTTGCCTTCATGACCGCCGTCAGCTCTGGAGCCGTCGCCCCGCGGTATCTGCCGGCAGAGTCCGTGACGGCGTAGAAGGGACCGGCTTCCTCCTCCGCGCCGTTGACGCGGAACCACCGCCGGCGAGGGCGCCGGCGCTCCGTGTACGTCCTGCAGCCCCCGCGTGCGTCCCAACGTTGCGAGGTTCACCCGGAGCGCCGGCGCCCTTAGGCTGTGAACTGACCGGCGGCCCACCTGACACCCGGTCCGCCGGCGTCTCGCCGGCCTCTTTCTTTTCGAAGTCGCCTCACGATAGCGATCGATAAAGTAAGGAAGAGCCGGCGGGACGCCGGCGGACCAAAAGCTCTGTCGCAGGTTCATTCAGGACAGACGGCCTCGCCGAGGCATCTTCGGGAGACGCCAATCCCCCCATCCGGGCGGGACGACGCCCGTAAACACTCCGCTACTCTGCCCTCATGCCCTCCATCCCGTTCCAATTCGGCCCCCACCGCCTCGCTGGCTATCGCGCAGGGGAGGGCGGCATTCCGCTCCTCGTGGTGCATGGCGGGCCGGGTGTCCCATGCGCCTATCTCCATGAGGCGCACGCGCCCTATGCGGATGAGGGCTTCGACGTAGTGAGTTGGGACCAGCTCGGATGTGGGGCGTCGGACCGGCCGGACGATCCGGCGCTGTGGACGGTCGAGCGGTACGTGGACGAGGTGGAGGCGGTTCGCGAGCAGTTGGGGTGGGAGAGGTTCCTGCTGCTTGGCAATTCCTGGGGCGGGGTCCTGGGTCTGGAGTACTGCCTGGCGCACGGCGACCGCGTAGCGGCGTTCGTGATGGGCAACATCTCCGCCAGCCTTGTGCGCGTGGCGCGCGGGTTCGATCGCTGCAAGGAGGCCTTGGGCGCCGACACCGTCCGGATGATGGCCCTGCGCGAGGCGGAGGGCACGACCGACCACCCCGAATACCAGGCCGCCCGCACGATCCTGATGTACCGGCACATGTGTCGCCTGGACGAATGGCCCGAGCCAGTGCTGCGCTCCATGACTCCCGAAGGCCTGGGCCACGGCCCGTTCGAGGCGATGTTCGGCCCGCATTTCTTCAACTGCTCGGGCTCGCTGCGTGACTGGGACCGCATGGCCGACCTGCATCGCGTGACCACGCCGACCCTGATCCTCGCCAGCGAGTGGGACTACGTCCTGCCCGAGCATGTGCGTCTGACGCACGAGCACCTGCCAGGCTCCGAGTTCGCCATCTTCCGCAATTCCGGCCACATGCCCTTCTGGGACGCCGCCGACCGCTACCACCCCACCGTCCTCGAGTTCCTGAAGCGCCACGCCGCAGGGTTGGAGCCGGGGAGCTAGTTCGAGAGGTCGGGGCGGCGGAGAGATCCTCTTTCACACAGAGAACACTGAGATCACTGAGATCACGGAGAAGGAAAAGGCGCGCCGAAGGCGCAATAATATCTCCTCGCCGTGCTGACACGCTGGCAGACGATTTCGTACATCGAAACTGATCTTGGTGTCACAGCGCCCTCTGTGGCCTCTGCGCTCTCTGTGTCCTCTGTGTTAAAGAGGATTTCTCCGCTCCCCCCAATGCACTGAATTAGACTAGAAGAACGCTGACACCGTGAAGCGGGCGGAGATCGGCTCCAGGGGATGGATCTGAGGGCCGGTGACCGGCGCCGAGGTTGGCGTGAGCTGTGACGTGTAGTCGAACGCCGCCGCGTTCGCATGGCTGTTGGTCAGGTTGTAGATGTCGACCTGCACGCGAAGATCAGGCCGCACCTTGTAGCCGACGCCCACGTTGACTTCGCTGTAGCCCTTGTCCTGCGGATATTCGCTGCCGTCCGTGATCGGATAGGCGCCCAGGCGCCGCCACTGCAGGTCGCCGAACCAGCGGCCCAGGTGGTCGACCAGTATGCCCGCCGAGCCGACGAAGCTGGGGGCGTTCTGGATGTAGTCGCCGGGCAGACCGTAGACGTCCGCCAGCTCCTGCAATGATCCTAGGTAGCGCGCATGGACGAACGAGAGGTCCGTGTTGAGCTCCAGCCAGGGCAGAGGGTGGTACTGGCCGGAGACCTCGACGCCCTGACGGCGACTGGGCGCAGTGGGCTGGTCCTGACCCTGATCCTCGTCGAACACCAGTTCGGAGCTGAAGTCCTCCCGGAAAAGCGCGAGCTGCACCGCGAGATTGGGGACGATCCGCGTACGCAGGCCGACCTCCTCGCCGGTGGTGGGCGCAAGCAGCGGCGTGGGCCCGGCCGTAGCGGTCAAGCCCTCCAGCCCGACCGTGCCGAAGACGCCACGCACGTCGTTGGAATGAAATCCGCGCCCGCCGCTCAGGTAGAGTTCGGTCTCGAACCACGGGCCGAAGATCAGGCTCCCCTTGGGCTGTGGAAGGGTCTGGGTGGTCGAGCCGGTGAACGAGGGCGACAGCGTCAGGCTGTGGTCGAAGGCGTAGAAGTCCTCCTCCCGGAATCCGATCACTGAGCGCAGCCAAGGTGTCCAGTGGGTGGTGGTCTGGATGTAGACGCCCAGGTCGTTGAGGTGGACGCGGTCGGCGTTGCAGGCTCCGTTCACCGCCGCATAGGCCAAAGCCTGGCCGCCGTCGTTGAGGGCTCCTGCGGGCGTATTGGCTGGAGGCGGCAGCAGGCCGCTGGGCAGGACGCCGCCCGGCACAAAGGGGACCTCGCAATAGTCGAGGGCCATGTCGCCGTCTCTGGTGTGCCGGCGGTCGACATAGATGTTGTCGAACCGCTCCTGCAGGCCAACCACCGTCTCGGTCGGCAGGCCGAGCACCTTGCGGTCGAAGGTGAACGCGGCGTCGCCGCCGAAGACGTCCCGCGTCTCGTCCTGCTGCTCCTGGTCCCCGTTGACTGGATCCAACAGGAAGTGGGTGAAATCGTTCACCAGGTACATCGTGCTGTGGAGGACGTAGGCATGCGACGTGAAGGCCCAGCCATCACCCGTCGCGCCGTAATGGCCGGAGATACTCCAGCGGGATGAGGCAGCGTGGTCGGTGGGGTCCAGGACGCCGTAGCGGCCGATCAGCCCTTCCTGGATCGCGTAGATCGACTGGTCCGTCGCTAGCAGGCCGGCGCTCTGATAGTACATGCCTGTCAGGCTGTAGCCGTTGGCCTCGTCGCCGTGGCTGAAGCGGACCATGGCGTTGACCTTGTTGAAGTTGCTGGGCGGGTCCCACGGGCCGTCGAGGTGGTCGATCTCCAGGGCGCCCCAGATGCGGTTGTCCGCATCGAAGTGGTGTGTTCCCCCGACATAGATCTCATCGTCGCCGAGGGTCCCGGCGCTGAGGGAGACCTCGTTGGGGAGGTCGTCGACCAGGTTCACCCGGGCCGAGCCCACGGCGCTGAAGTCGCCGTTCTGCGCGTAGTAGGGGCCCTTGGTGTAGTCGAGGCTGCCGACGACCTGCGGGATCAGGAAGTTCTGGTCCGAATATCCCTGGCCGTGGGCGTTGGTTCCTCGGTTCACAGGCATGCCGTCGACGAAGCTCGCGAAGTCCGTGCCGTGGTCGACGTCGAAGCCGCGCAGGAAATACTGGTTGGCCTTGCTCTCGCCGGAGTGAACCGTGACGACGAGACCTGGAATGGTCTCGTAGAGCTGGCCCACGCGGAAGATCGGCCGAAGTTGGATCGCCTCCCGCGTCACCACGCCCTGGCTTGCGGTGATCGCCGTCCCCAGCAGGTCGCGGCGAGAGGCGGTGACGACCACCTCGGAAAGATTCTTCGGCGCCGGCGTCGCCGACTGGGCGAGGGCTCCCTGTGGGCCCGTTAGCAGGACGAGCGCTCCGGCGCCCGCCATCGATATTGTCTTCACGTTTCCATTTCCCCGATGGGGAGCGGACGCGCCTCTCCCCCAATCACACACGGGCGCCGCCGCGTTTCGGCGGCGCGGTTCAGGCGGTGACGGGAGTGATGGGAGGGCCGCGGGCGCGGGGCGGGAGGGGCGGGGGGCCGCGCGGGCCATGGCTCTCCAGCGGAATGAAGGCCACGAACACGATGGCCACTGGGATGGGCGCAATGATCAGTGCGCCGACGAGCGGCGGGTGTGACGCCGCCGCGCAGAATGGACACGTTGATTGGTTGGGGGCATGTGCGGGCGCCTTGCCGGCGTCAGCCGGGGCTCCCGTCACGCTGCCCATGCCGCAGACTGGAATGGCGGGAACCGCCGCCGCGACGGCTGCCTGCATCACCGTGGATTGGACGAAGGCATAGGACAGCAGCAGGACGGCGATGATCGCCGCTCCGGTCGTCCCCATGCCTCGCCAGATCCGCGTCATCGGCCGGGGCGGGTCAGTGCGCGCTCATGCCCATGGCGGCGTTTCCGCCGCCGCCCTCAGGCGCAGCCTCCTGCACGGAGAACTCCACTTTCACCGCGCCGGCGCGTCTGAAGCGCAGGGTTGCCGGGATGCGGTCGCCCATGGCGAAGGGCTTCTTCGGGCCCATGAACATCAGGTGATAGCCGCCGGGCTCCAGCTTCAAGGTCTGGCCGGGGGCGATGGTGAGGCCTTCAGGCGCGGGTCGCATGCGCATGATCCCGCCAGCCATGCTCGATACGTGCAGCTCCAGGCCGGCGGCGGTTGGCGTCGATGCGCCGATGAGGGTGTCCGGCGCGCGGCCGGTGTTGGTGATGGTCATGTAACCCACCGCCGTTGGCGCTCCGGGCGGGGTGGGGCGGCTCCAGGGTTGGCCGATTGTCAGGTCGCCCGCCTTGTATCCGTGGGCGCTGGCCGCCAGGGGGGCGGTCATGGCGACGGCCAGGGCCGCCGCGGTCGCAAGTTTCAGCATTTCAGAGTCTTCCGGTCGATCTTTGCCGCACGCGCGGCGACGCCCCGCGCGATCGCGCGGGGAGAGGGGAGGAACGATCAGACCGGAAGCGGGGGGCCTATGGCCGGGGGTGGCGGCGCAGCGAGGCCGCGGCCGGGCGACTGGTCGCCAGCAACGGCGAGGATCTTCGCCGGGAAGTCCGGCGGACCGTGAAGGGCGCCGAGGATCGGAGGCGGAGGCGCTGTCGCGGCCGCCGCGAATGGGCAGGCGGCTCCCGCCTTGGACTTCTGCGGGGGCGCCTGATGGTCTCCCGCAGCGCCGAGGCGCACGGGTCCGTGACCCGTGCAGATCACCACCGCAAGACCGGCGCCGTCGGCCGCCCTGGCGGGCATGAAACCAGGCGGGACGATCACCGCGAAGGCGAGCGCGACCATCGCCGCGACGGCCATTACGCCGCGCAGCCAGGATTCGCGATCTGCATTCCTCTGCTTCACGCCCGCCCTGCTACAGCGACAAACCGCCTTTGTCGCGCCCAATTCACGATCAGGGCAGGGGGGTTCGGCCGCCCGCCGGGTTGGGCGGCCGTCGCGGACGCTGGCCTGGGGTATACGCCAGCGTCGCTCCCCATTGGCGGCTCAACTCTACTCCGACACCGCCGATGCCCGTGATCCTCATCGCAAAGCCAGCCGGCTTGGCGCGTAGGTCTTCTCGATTTGAGCCGGGCTGAATGGCTGACGCGACGATGCGTGGGAGTTCTATCCTGGACGATCACTGCAAAATACAGTTCTGTAAGGCACATTCGCCAATGGGCTGGTGGCGGCATGCCTCGTTCTGCATCGCACGAATTGCTTCCCGGCTGGAAAGACGGCGAAAAGGTGGCGGGTTTTTTGCAACTCGGCATCCCCCATTTTGGGGTAAGCGGCGCCGTTTCCCGCGGAAAGCGGCGCCCGGTGGACCGACATGCAGCCGTCTGAGCCGCGGGGACCGCTCAGCGACTCCTTTCAGGCGGGCGTCGAGGCGCTCGGCGGCGCGTGGCCGGATTCTCCCGGGGCGCAGGACGCCACATCCGACCTGGATCCGGTGGTCCAGAGCCTCGGAGGCCTGGCGCTGCACGAGACCCCGTTCGACGCCCCGCCGCCAGGCGCACTCGTTTTCGCCATCCTCGACGGGGATGGACACCCTCGCGCTGTCGATGCTGGGTTCACGGGTCTGTTCCCCGACGACCTGCGCACCCCTCGGCTGCGCGAGCTGCTGCGGCGCGCCGAGCGGGGAGAGCCGAGCGCGGGGTTGATCCAAGACCGCGAGGGCCGGCCGGCCGCGGTCTGCCTCGCGCCCCCGAAGGACGCCCAGGACTGGCCACTCGACGAGCGCCTGCAGCGCGAGCTGGCGGCCGCCGGCCGGCGGTGGGTGCTGATGGCGTTCGTTCCCACACGTTCGCCGGACCTTATGGAGCAGGTGGCTTCAGCGTTCAGTCTTTCCAGGCTCCAGGCGCGGGTCGCCGTCGCCATGCTGGAGGCGCCGACCCTGGAAATCGCCGCTGAGCGACTCGGCGTGAACCCCGAGACCGCGAAAGACGCCTTACGGGGCGCGATGCGCAAGATCGGCGCTTCGCGAACAACCGCCTTGGTGAGCCGCCTGACCGACCTGATCTGCAATCGCCCAGTGGATGAGGATGTCGCGACACTTGCTGCGGGCCTGAACGTCACCCTGAGCGAGGCTCGAGTGGCGCGCCTCGCCTCCGGCGGCGCGACTTCCGCGGCGGTCGCCGAGACCCTCGGAGTCGGCCGAGAGACCGTCAAAGCCCATCTGAAATCCGCCTTCTCCAAGGTCGGCGTAGGGCGCGCCAAAGACCTAGGACGTATCAGCGTCGAGCTCGCCGCGCTGGCGCGGATGGCCCGGGCGTCTGAGCTCGGCGCGTCTCCGGGCGATGGGTTGGGTCGACTTCGCATCGCGCCGCGCGAGGATGGGCGTCGCGTCGCCTTCCTTGACTACGGACCGGCCGGCGGTAGGCCGCTGTTGTATTGCCATGCGCTCGCCAGCGGCCGCACCCTCCCGCCGCGGATTCGAGAGATGCTGTGGGATGCGGGTTGGCGACCGATCATTCCGCAGAGGCCGGGGTATGGCCTCACCGATCCCGATCGGGGCGACTATCTGACGGCAGCGGCCGAGGACATGGCCGCCGTCCTTGACGCCCTCAACCTGCGCGAGGCCGATCTATTTGTTCGTGATATCGCGGCGGCCCCAGCCCTGGCTTTCGCCGAGAGGTTTCCGGACCGCGTGGGCCGCGGCCTCCTGCTCAATCCCGAAGCGCCGGTGAACCCGGGGCGGCGACGCTATCCGCTCACGATCGCGGCCGGCCTGCTGCGGCGTCACCCGGAAGTGACGGGCCTCTTCTTTGAGCTCCTGCGTCGCCAGCTGCGCACGCCGCGCCTGACCGCGCTCATTCGTCAGAGCTTCAAAGGGGGAGCGCCCAGCGACATCGCGGCGCTCGATGATCCTGAGATGCTCGCCTGGATGGTGGCCGATATCCAGGCCATGACGGCGCGGAGCGCCAGCGGCGTTATCCGCGAGCGCCTTGCATATTCGGCAGGCTGGAACCCGCCGGCTGTCGTCGGCGGACGGAGTTGGACGGTCGTCCATTGCGCGGAGCTGGGCGACAACGATTGGCGCAGATGGTGGTCCGCCCTGCCGGAAGTCCGATTCGAGACTTTGGAAGTGGGCGGCCTGCACCTGCAGCTGTCCCACCCGGAGGTCCTCACGCGGCTGCTGAGCGGACTTCTGCGCAGTGGCGGGCCGACCCTGCGAGTGTCCGGCGATGGCGGTGACGGCCGGCCTTTGATCTGACGCGCAGCGGGGGTCAAAATTGCGTGGCCGCAATATTCGTAACGGTTGACACATAGGCAGAGGTTGGCACGCTAGCGCACGGGACCAGTTGGGGGCGGCCTTGTATTGTGGGCGGCGAGGCGCAACTCACGCATATCGGCGGCTCGCTGGCGTCATCACGACCTGCACACTGCTCCTGCAAACTGGAGCAGCGTTCGGCCAAGCCTCGGGTTCGGACCAGACGGCGTCCAGCGTAACCGAAGTCGTCGTCACCGGTTCGCATATCCCTCAGTCAAACCCGAGCCGCGTCAGCCCGATCGTCCAGATCAATGGCGGACAGATGAAAGACTCGGGGTTCATCCGGGTGGAGGACGCGCTCAACCAGCTTCCGCAGGTCTTTGCGGACCAGAACTCGACCGTCACCAACAGCGCCACGGGGACGGCGACCGTCAACTTGCGCGGCCTGGGGGCCGAGCGGACGCTCGTGCTGATCGATGGCAAACGATTGATCCCAGGAGATCCCACTGCGGGCTCGATCGCACCGGATCTGAACTTCATCCCAGATGCGCTTGTCGACCGCATCGATGTGGTCACGGGCGGCGCGTCAGCTGTCTACGGCTCGGATGCGATCGCGGGAGTCGTCAACTTCATCATGAAGCGAGACTTCACTGGAATCGTGGTCGACGCCGAAACCGGAGCATTTAGCCACGCGAATGCGGAGGCGAACATCCAGTCTGTGCTCGGCTCCCAGGGCGTCGCGCTTCCGCCTCGCAATCTCTTCGACGGACTTGCGGGCGAGGTCACTGTCGCCGCCGGCGTCGATGCTCCGGACAACCGCGGAAACCTGACGGTCTACGGGGCCTATCGCTGGACCGCCGCTGTCACGGAGGCGGACCGTGACTTCAGCGCCTGCGCGCTGGCGGCGCAGGGACCGAAACTGGTCTGCACCGGGGCGGCCAACAGCCCCGCCACGGGCCAGTTCCTGGTGCTGGATCCCAGCAATTTCAACCTCGTCGGCGACCTCACACTCGATCCGACCGGCCCAGGTAACACGCTACGCACGTTCGATCCTTATCGAGATGCGTACAACTACGGGCCGTACGAGTATTTGCAACGGCCGGATCAGCGCTGGTCTGCCGGCGCGTCCGCCCACTACCAGCTCACCCCGGCGGTCGACCTCTATGTCGACGGGATGTTCATGTACGACCACTCGGTCGCGCAACTGGCTCCGAGCGGACTTTTTTCCGATGTCCCGTTCAGCATCGCCTGCACGAACCCGATGCTGTCCGCCGCTGAAGTCCAGGCGTTCTGCACTAACGCCAACGTGCCATCGACCGGGACGGCGCTGGTCGTGATCGGGCATCGGAACGTCAACGCGGGCGGACGGCAGTATCAACTGACCCATGAGGACTACCGCGTCGTCGCCGGTGTCAGAGGCTCTGTTAGCGGCTGGGATTATGACGTGTCGGCGCAGGTCTCGTCCGTCGCTGTCACCCAGGTCGACCTGCACGACGTCTCGTTGACGCGCGCGGCCGACGCGCTGGACATCGTGAGCGAGGACGGCAAGCTCGTCTGCGCTTCCGGCAATCCGGGATGTGCACCCTATGACGTCTTCCAACTGGGCGGCGTCACGCCTGCGGCGCTCGACTACATCGACACGCCGGGTCGGGCGACCGGCGGCACGACCGAAGCCGTTGCGAGCGCGAACCTGACCGGTCAGCTGGGGCGATACGGCGTGAAGAGCCCGTGGGCCGACACGGACGCCGGCGTCGCGGCCGGGGCCGAATGGCGTCGCGAGGGTCTCAACTACGCACCGGACATGGAGTTGGCCAGCGGGGACCTCGCGAGCGCCGGCGTTGCGTCACCGGCAGTGGACGGACATTTCGACGTCTTCGAGATTTATGGCGAGGCCAGGGTTCCTCTCGTCCAGGGGCGCTCGGGCTTGCACGATCTGAGCTTGGAAGGCGGCTATCGATACTCGTGGTACAGCAACGCCGGCCAGGCCCAGACCTACAAGGCGGGCGTCAATTGGGCGATGACTTCTGATGTTGCACTGCGGTCCAGCTTCAACCAGGCCGTGCGCGCGCCAAATGTCGTTGAGCTCTTCACCCCCACCTCGATCACAAACCTCGGCCTCGATTTCGATCCCTGCGCCGGGACGAACCCTGTGGTCGACCAGGGGAACCCGTATGCAACGGCGGCCAACTGCGCCCGCACAGGGGTCACGGCGGCCGAATATGGCCACATCGCACCCAGTCCCGCAGGCTATAACGCACTCGAAGGCGGCAATCCTGATCTTCGCCCCGAGATCGCCGATACCTGGACATTGGGGCTGGTGCTTACGCCGATCAAGGTTCCCCAGTTCAATCTGACCGTCGACTATTTCGACATCCGCATTCACGGGGTGATAACGACGATCGACCCGGACGCCGCTATCGAGCAATGCCTGGAGACCGGCAACCCTCTCCTCTGCTCACTGATCCATCGCGAGCCGGGAACAGGATCGCTCTGGATCGGATCCGACGGCTACGTGAGCAACGTCTTCGAAAACGGCGGATCTCTCTCCACGCGCGGACTGGATTTCCAGATGCGCTACCGGCGCGGCCTCGTCCTGCCGGGCGGTCGGGACGTCGGCGCCGCAAGCTTCACCCTGAATGGGACCTACCTGATCGAGCTAAGTACGGTCACTGAGCCGGGTGCGCCGCCATATGACTGCGCGGGATACTATGGCCTCAACTGCGGCGACCCAGCCCCTCGCTGGCGCCATATTGCACGAGTCAGTTGGGAGACGCCGTGGAACTTCGATCTGTCCCTTACGTGGCGCTATACAGGTTCGGTCATCATCGCCGCCGCCTCCCCAAACCCCGTGCTGCAAGTTCCGTTCGATCCAGCCGACTACCGGTTGGACGCGCGAAACTACGTCGATCTCAGTCTCGATTGGCGGGTCACGAAGCGGGTCGAGCTGCGGGTTGGAGTCAACAACCTCTTCGACGTCGATCCGCCGATTATCGGGACCGACTTCCAAAGCGGCATCGTGGCCAACGCCAATACCTATCCCGGCGTGTACGATGCGTTGGGGCGCTGGCTGTTCGTCCGCCTCACGATCCGCACCTAGATCTCTCGGCCGGAGGGCCGCAGGGGCGTCAGAGGCCAATTTCGCTCACGAATTGACGGTGGCCAGACGTTGCAGCGTCCTCAAATGACGCTCGCATTGACGATCGCGCGCCAGCCTTCGCGTCGCTCCAACGGGGAGCGATCGATGGGGTGAGGCAGGCGTGCTTGGCACGTCAACTCCCTCCAGGGAGGCCAACAGTGCAGATTTCCAATGTATTCCTGGCGACGGACCGCGTCCCGGTGAAGGCCAAGACCTCGGACATGCAAGGCGCTTCAATTGCGGGCCTGTCATTGAAAGCCGCGGTTCTCGGCTTGGCGGCTCTCGGCGTCACAGCCATCTCGGCTCCGGCCTGGGCCGGTTGTGGCGACGGCATCCTCAAGCAACCCGCGGCCTGGCAAAGGGACGCGAACGGGGCCCGGGCCACCCCAGTCGTCTACGGCGCGGCCACCATTGTCGGTCTGTGGAGCGTGCAGTTCACCGCCGCAAACCAGATTGTCGATTTCGGCTACCAGCAATGGCACGCCGACGGCACCGAGATCCTCAACAGTGGGGCTCACCATCCAGCTACTCAGAACTTCTGCCTCGGCGTGTGGCAGCAGACTGCCGCCTACAGCTACCGTCTGAACCACTGGGCCCTCAGCTATTCACCAACCGCGCCGCCCCCCAACACGCCGGCGACGCCCGCGGTGAAGGTCAATATCAAGGAGGAAGTGACGCTGAATCCCCAGGGAAATACGTTCAGCGGCACGTTCTCGATCATCCCCTATGATTTCACGACGGGCGTCGCCATACCGGGGGCTGCCGTGTCTGGGCAGGTCCGCGGCCAAAGAATCACGCCGTACTGATCCAAGGCCCCCGCGACTCCAGCCTCTGGCGATGCTCGCCCGGCGCCGGAGCCGCGGGGCTTCGGCGCCTCGCCATGGCTTTTTGCAGCATGCTCCTTCCTCTGGTGGCGCTGGCGGTCCAGCCGGCGACGACGAGTCCTGCCGCCGAAGCTTCGCCCGCCCATTCAGCAGCACCCACCTCCCCACCCAATGTCGCGCCCGCGCCGCCTGCGCCGTTCTCCTGGTTCCCGACGGCGACTGCCGGCGGAGCGCCGGGCGCTGCCCAGCCACCGGCTTCCCCAGGGCTGGCGCCCAGGTCGGGCGAGGTGTTGGAGATCGTGCTGCTGAAGTACGCCGACGTGAGCGAAATCGTCGGCATTCTCACCGGCAGCGACACCGTCAAACCTAACGATGGCTTTACGCCCCAGGAGCCCAATTTCGGCTCGTCCGGCCTGCAGCTCTCCTACGGCGGCGGAGGGCCTCCCCAGGCGCCGATCGGTCCGGGGGCCAACCTGACGCCCACCTCGACCGAGGCCTTGGGGCGGTCAGTCGACGGGACGATCGGCGTCGACCGCCGCCTCAACGCCATCGTTCTGCGTGGAACACCCGAGCGCGTTGCGGAAGTGAAGGGCCTGATCGCCGAGCTCGATGTTCCCGTGCCGAGCGTCATCCTGGAGACCGAGTTCGTGGAGCTGACCGAGAGCGGCGCGCGCAATCTCGGCCTGGACTTCAACAATGCCAATAACCAGATCGCCACCGCCGCCTACTCGTTCTCGAGTGGTTTTCCCGGCGTGGCCAACACGCCGCGCGGCGGGGGCGTGAGCGTCAACCTGCAGGCGGCCCTCTACGCACAGATCGCCAAGGGTGAAGGGCGAATCGTCTCCAAGCCGAGGGTCGCGGCGCCGAGCGGGGGCGCGGCCAAGATCGTCACAGGCGACGCCCTGCCGATCCTGACCTCGATCGCCCTTTCGGGCGTCAACGCTGTGCAGCAGCAGGTGCAGTATGTGAATGTTGGCGTCACCCTGCAGATCGCGCCGAGAGTCAGCAGCGACGGTTTCGTCACATCACACGTGTACGCCGTCGTCTCTACGGTTACCGGCTATTCGCAGGGCTATCCTACCATCAGTCAACGGGAGGCCTCGACGACGGCCACAGTGCGTGATGGAGAGACATTCGTGATCGGCGGACTGACCCAGGACAGCCGGATTTCGAACCAGAACAAGCTGCCTCTCTTGGGAGAACTTCCTGTACTTGGACAGTTGCTCAACACAAAGAACGCCACGCACACCAAGACCGACCTCTATATCGTCGTGACACCCCATGTGGTGCGAAGTGGGGGGACTGCGCCCGCGACGGGTAGTCCTTCCCACTGACCGAGCGGCGTCGGAGACGCCGTCCTCGGTGGCTTGGCAATCCAGCCAAGCGGCTATCCAAAGGAACTCCCCTGTCCGGACAACCCTGTCCGGACAGGGGCTTACGCTACAGTCGAAGAAGATCGACCGCGCGCGAAGAGCGGTGTCGCAACGTCGCTCCGACCAGGGCGGCGCCCACGATCAGGAGGCCCCAGGCGGACGGCTCGGGCACTGGTGTGATCGTCACGTTTGCAGCGCTGTAGTCGCCCACGGCGAGGATGGTCGCGAACGGATCTCCGTCCGGGCCCACCTTGCCAAGGAAGAAATCGTAACCCCCAAGCCCATCGCCCAGGTCAAAGCCGCCGAAGGCGTCTGCAATGGGGTCTGCGTCGAAGCTGTAGCCGGCGCTGTTGATGAACATGTTGCCGACGCCGGCGAAGGCGCCATTGAGATAGGTCACCACGGGGAAGTTGCCTGCGCCCAGGTCGCAGCCCGGACCGCAGTCACCTTCGGGCGTGCCGTAATTCACCTGGTCGAATTTGTCGTAGCTCACAGGGCCAATCTTGATGCTGAGCCAGGCTGCCGGGTCGTCGGACAGGCTGGCGGTGAGGACGCTGGCGAAGCCGAGGCCCGTGGCTGCGTTGATCGAGGCCGTGTGGTCGACCAGCTTGGACGTGTCATAGACCGCGGTGAAGGTGACGGGCGTGCCGACGCCCAGGCTTGCGGGCGTCCCAGGGTTCGTCGCCAGTATGCTTCCGGAGAAGGTGGCGCGGACATATTCGGCGTGGGCCGCCGTGGGTGCGGTCAGGATCATTGGTCCCGCGATTGCGGCGGGAAGTGCAAGAGCCAGGATCTGGCGGGGTAGGCGCATAGGGATCTCCTTTGCGGACGCCGCGCGGGGACCGGCCTCCGCATCCTCCGGGATTGGAGCCCTCCAACGGTGGAGGCGAAGCGTCAGGAAAAGCGTCAACGGCGACGTCCGCAGCGTCAAAACCACCGTGAGTTCGGGGGGCGTCAGCCTTAGGGGCCTGGCGCCGGCGGCGGTTGCAGGGCGAAGCGAGCCTGTGCGAACCTGCACCTATGCGGGGCAAGGGAGCGGAGGCAGAGCCGGAACGCGCAACCGAGCGGGCTCCTTACCAGGCGCGCCTGTTCGGCGAATTCATCCTTACGGCTCCGGATGGGACTGACGTCACCCCGGCCGGACGCAAGGCGCGTGCGCTGCTCGCCTATCTGCTTGTCACTGGGACGCCGGTAAGTCGCGAGCGGCTGACCGGGTTGCTATGGGGTGATCGCGGGGAAGAGCAGGCTCGCGCCAGTCTGCGCCAGACCTTTTATGAACTCCGCGCGCTCGTGGCGGGTGAAGCGCCTCTGCTTGCGGTCGAGCGGACGCAGGCGCGGGTCATCGCTGGTCGCGTCGAAACGGACCTTGGATGTCTTCAGGCCCTGGCCGGTTCGAATGACGCCAAAGCGGCGGTCGCGCTCTTGGCTCCCGGAGACATCCTCAGCCGGCTCGACGATATCGACTCCGATTTCGACCAGTGGCTCGCCGAGGAGCGGTCGCGCAGACGGGAGGAACGGCGCGCGATCGGCCTTGGCATCGTGGGCCGCGCTCTAGCCGGCGGCGCTGCGGCTGCGGCTGCGGCCCTTGCCGACCGTCTGCTTGAGACGGAGCCCTCCGACGAGGCGGTCGCGCGCGCCGCGATGGAGGCGCACGCGCGCGCTGGCGACGTTAAGGCGCTACGCGCCACTTACGATCGCCATGCTCAGGCGGTGCGGCGTGATCTCGATATGGCGCCCGATCCAGGCATGGCTGCCCTGCTCGACCGGCTGAGCTCCACAGTATCCGGCGTGCCACACCCACGGCGCCGCTCGGAGTGGGCTCTCGCGCCAGCGGGACCTGCGTTGTCTGACGCGTGCCGGCAACGCCCGCCGCGGCTGCTCGCCGGCGGCGTCGCATTGGCGACGGCCTTGGTCGCATGCGGCCTGCTTGCGGGTCTTCTGCCAGAGCCGCAGGACGGCGGGACGGCTCCCGCCGCGCGGATCCTCCTCGTGCAGACCTTGAACACGCCGCCCGGGGACGGACCCGCGCGCGCGCTGGCCATTGGCGTCAGTGACGACCTCGCGCGCATGATGGTGGGGATCGATCCGCGCCTGCGTGTGATCAACACGGGGGACCGCAGCACGGGTCATGTCGAGTACCTGGCGGCGGGCGATGCGCGCTCAGGGGGCGGGCGGATCTATGCCGGACTTCGTCTGATCAGCGCCGATAGTGGCGCCATCCTGTGGTCGCGCAGCTTCGAGCGAGACGCCGCCGAGCCCGACGCCCTGCGCGAGCAGATGGTTGCGCATCTCGCCGACGTCGCGACATGCGGCCTGGGCGGCCGCAATCCGGATCTGGCGACGCTCGGGGTCGAGGTCATGCGCCTGTATCTTCAGGCGTGCGAGGAGAAGCACGAGGACTGGCAGCACGGGGCCAAGCTGCTCGCGCAGGTGGTCCAGCAGCGGCCGCGGTTTGCGCACGCCTGGGCCATGCTGGCGGCCGCCACCGCCGCCACGGCGAGTCTTTTGCCGCCGGACGTTTCGCCCGAGCCGACGTTTCGGCTGGCGGAGGGCTACGCGCGCCGCGCCCTCACCATCGACCCGGACGACGGCGAAGCCTACGAGGCGCTTTCGCAGACGCGCCAGGGCCTGGCCAACTGGTCACAGCGGTACGCCTTTCTATCGAAAGGCCTCGCTGTCGAACCGGGCAACGAGGTCCTGACGATTGATCTGGCCGAGGACCTGATGACCGTCGGCCGCCGGCGAGAGGGCCTCTACTACGCACGGCGCGCGATGGACCTGGACCCATTCAACCAATGGGCGGTCATGGATCTCATTCTCGACTACGGCTTCTCCGGCCAACCGGATGACGTCGACTCGTTGATCGCCCTGGCGCAGCGGCGGTGGCCTCGGAATCCCGACGTCGTAGAAGCCTACTTCGACTACTTGGCGCGGGTGGGCGATCCGGCGCACGCCGAGAGGATGCTGGATGACCCGAAAAGGCCCTTCTACATGCCGCCGGATCGTCTGCGGATCTGGCGTGCGCTGATCCGCGCCCGAGAGACGGGAAACCCCGCTCCGGCCGTGCGGGCGATCGAGACGGATATTCCCTCGGCGTCACCTCCCCAACTGCTCGGCGACTCCGATGATCTGGTGGTCTTGGGTCGTCCGGATATCGCTCTCGAGGTTCTCGACCGGACCGGGACCCGTCCGGACGTCGCCGCCCGGATGTTCCAGCCTTATTGGGCGCCGGTGCGCGCAGACCCCCGGTTCATGCGCTTCGCGGCGCGTCAGGGGCTGGTGGCGATCTGGCGCAAGACCGGCCGCTGGCCCGACTTCTGCAGCGAGCCCGGCCACCCCTACGACTGCGCCATGGAGGCGGGTCGAGTGGGAGGGTAGGGGACGAGCGGATGTAGCTCGAGGGTGCGAAGTCCGCGCCTACCCGACCTTTGGCTCGCTCGCCGCCGCTGCGCCAGTCAGGGCGACGAACGCGAGCAGCGCCGTCACCAGCCAGAATGCGCCGGCGAGGCCCACGGCTTGACCGATGAAGCCCAGGACTGGCGGTCCGGCCAGGATTCCGACGTAGCCGGTCGAGGCGACGGCGGCGACGGCGAGTGTCGGCGGCATGTCCCGCTGCCGGCCCGCGGCGCTGAAGAGAACAGGCACGATGTTGGCGGCGCCCAGGCCGACGAGAAGGAAGCCGCCGATGGCGACTGGCGCGAGCGGGCAACACAGGACAATCAGAAACCCGGCGATGGCAGTCAGGGTGCCCACCTGCACCACCCGGCGGCCGCCGAAACGCCGCACGACGGCGTCGCCGACAAGCCGTCCCCCCGTCATGGCGATCGAAAACAGCATGAAGCCGACGCCCGCCTCCGGTCGCCTCGCCAGGCCGCGCTCGACGAGCAGCAGCGCGCTCCAGTCGAACACCGCTCCTTCCGCCAGGAACATGATCGCGGCCAGGGCGGCGATCAGCAGAACGACTCCGCTGGGCCAGACCAGCATGCGACTCGGCGCGATCGGCCGTTTCGCGAGCAGGCCAAATGCGCCGAACCCTACCAAGCTAAGTGCGGCAACCGCGGCGATGAGCGTCCCGACCTGCGGTGAGATGTGAGCGCGCAGCGCGACCGTCATCCAGGCGGCGCCCGCGCCCCCTCCCAGGCTGTAGAGCGCGTGGAAACCTGACATCAGCGGAACGCCGGCCTCCGCCTCCACCTGCGCTCCGTGGGCGTTCATCGCCACGTCCAGGGCGCCCAGACAGGCGCCGAACAGCAGCAGGGTCGCGCCGAGCGCGAGCGGCGAGGCCGCGATGGCGAGCGGGGGCAGGAGCGCACTGAGGCCGGCGCCCGAGGCGATGACGATCGGCCGCGCGCCGATCCGCGCCGCGAGCAGCCCCGAGGCGCTCACCCCGACCAGTGATCCCACGCCCAGACACAGCAGCAGCAGACCGAGCTGGGCGTCGTTCACCCCTAGCCGGGCCTTGGCGAATGGGATCAGCGGCGCCCAGCAGGCGCTCGCGAAGCCTGCGACGGCGAAGGCTAGTCGCGTGGCGAGACGCGGGTCACGTCCCGGGCGTGGCGAACTCCAGCCGCGGGCCGGGGCGAGTGGAGACCCGGGACCGGGTCGTGAAGCGAGTGGCGCTGCGGTTTTCGAGTCGGAGCGCCCGTCAAAGTCCCTTGGGTCTCGCATCTCCGCTCCACTTCGTCCCGCTTCGTGCGGGATGACGGAGGTAATTTGGAGTCTCAACCGGGCGGACGATCGAGGTTAGGCGGCTGCGCCCATCGCGGGATCACTGATCGAGTCGCGGCCAGTCTCGAGCCGGCCGGCGAGACGGCGGAGCCATCTGGGATCTTCATCGACGCGGACGACGAGGTCGTACCAGTCGCCGCTTGCCCGCGTCGGCCACACGCGCTCGACGCGTCCGCCGGACGGGAGGATCGTGGTCCATGGCCCTGGGCCCGGGCCGTAAGCAGCCTGTTCGACAGTGATCCTGCTCGGTCCGTCGCCAGAATTCCTCAGCGCCACCTTCAGCACGCCATCGCGGACACTGGCGGTAACCTGTGAACCTGGCGACGTTCCTCCCCTGAAATGCCGGTGGAAGCCGCCCGGCCCCAGGACCCAGAGGTTATAGGGGCCCGACCGCCACGCTTCGGTCAGACGCTTGCCCGCTTCGACGGTGTAGCGCCGCGGCGCACGCTCCAGATGCCACAGGTCGTAAAGGTGGAACACTGCCCCGGCGCGCCCCTCGTTCACGAAGGTCAGGGCCAGGGTGACGTCCGAAGCGTCTTCTTCCACCACCTCCAGCACATAAGGCAGCGCTCGCGACGGGCGCACACCCCGCGCCTGAATCGGCGGGGCGGGCTCGACCGGCGTCGCGGGCGTGGTGCGACCGGGGAGGGCGGCGGCGCGCGCGGCGGTCGCCCTGGTGGCCGGGAGGCCGGCGACGAACGGCCGTGCATTGGGCGTTCGGAAGTCGAAGGCGTCGGTGAGGTCGCCGCACACCGCGCGGCGCCAGGGTGAGATGTTCGGTTCGGCCACGCCGAACCGGCGTTCCACGAAGCGGATCACCGAGGTGTGGTCGTAGACCTGGGAATCGACCCAGCCGCCGCGACTCCAGGGCGAGATCACGTACATCGGCACGCGCGGCCCCAGGCCATAGGGGCGCCCCATCAGGTCGTCGCGCTCGGCCTTCGCCTCGCTGGGCGCGCGAACGAGGTGGTATTCGCCCGCCGTGTCCACCGTCGAGCCGCCAAGAAACGCGCCCGGGCGCGCGGGATCGCGGGAGGGTGGGGCGGGCGGGGGCATGTGGTCGAAGAAGCCGTCGTTCTCGTCGAACATGACGAAGAGCGCCGTGCGCGCCCACACCTTTGGATCGGCGGTGAGGGCGTCCAGCACCCGGGCGGTATAGTCCGCGCCCTGGGCGGGGCTCGAGGGGCCCGGATGCTCGCTGTCCGCCGCCGGGGCGACGATCCAGCTCACCTTGGGGAGGGCGCCCGAGAGCACGTCCACGCGCAGGCCGTCCAGCTTGCGGGTGCTGAGGCCCAGGGCTCCCAGGACCGGATCCGCGCCCGGCGCGCCGGCGTGGCTGTCGCGCCATGCCGCGAACCCCGCGCCCGGGTTGTCGCTGAAGTTGTCGGCCATGTCCTGGTAGATGCGCCAGCTCACCCCGGCCGCCTGCAGGCGCTCGGGGTATGTGGTCCAGCGATAGCCCTCCGGCGCGCCGCCTTGGGCCGGCAGGCTGTCGTGGGAATTGCTGATCGATGGGCCGCCGAAACGCCCCGATGGATCGTTGGTCCCGCTCCACAGGAACAGACGGTTGGTGTTGGTCCCGCCCTGGAACGAACAGTGATAGGCGTCGCAGATCGTAAAGGCCTCGGCGAGGGCGAACTGGAAGGGGATGTCCTCGCGCCGGTAGTGGGCCATGGTCCGCGCCGTCTTGACGCTCGGCCAGCGGTCCATCCGGCCTTCCGCCCACGCGTCCTGCGCGTCGATCCAGTTGTGTGGCGTGCCCTCCACCCGCATCAGCTCGAAGTGTTCGAGGGTGTCGAGAGCGAACGGCGAAAGGAGCGTGGGGCCGGCGCCGGATTGTTCCAGACGTTGGTTCCACACCGTCTGGCCTGAACCTCCCGCGATCGGAATCGGGAAGCGGTCCCCGAAGCCGCGGACTCCGGCCATCGTCCCGAAGTAATGGTCGAAGGCGCGGTTCTCCTGCATGAGGATCACCACATGGGCGACGTCCTCGATCGTCCCGCTGCGCACGTCCGCGTTGATCGCCGCCGCTCGCCCGATCGCTGGCGGCAGCGCCAGCCCCGCCGCCGCGCCCTTCAGAAACCCCCGCCGCCCGATCTGTGTCATGCGCTGGTCATCTCACGCCCGAGTGACACGGCCAAGACGTGACGAATTGCAAGATCACATGGCGCCCGGTCCGCCGGCGTCTCGCCGGCAAACGGCGCCGGCCGGATGCGGATAGGTACGGATAAGCAAGAAAAGGCCGGCGGGACGCCGGCGGACCGAAGGCGACCGTTACGATCGCAGCCCTCTCCACGTCGGCACATCTGACCCCGGCCAGGGCGTGGCTTCGTAGACGGCGCGGGCGATGGCGCGGGCGAGGGTGTCGGCGGCGAGGGCGCCGAGGCGCGCGGTGATGGCGGCCCGCGGCTCGGGGACATCGACCCTGCCGGTGGCCACGGCGAAGACGATGTCGCCGTCGAAGGGACTGTGTGAGGGGCGGATGGCGCGGGCCATGCCGTCCTGGGCCATGATCGCCATGCGCCGGGCCTCGTCGGAGGTCAGCTTCGCATCGGTGGCCACGACCGCCAGGGTAGTATTCTCGCGCGCTCCTGGATGGGGCTTGGGCCGGCCCCAGTCGTCGGGCCCGGCATGGAGTTGAGAGGTCCCAAGGCCGCCGAACTCATTGCCAATCTCGTATGGCGCGGCCCAGAACTGTCGGGTCCCGGGCGCCACGACCGAGCCGGCGGAGTTCACCGCCACCAGGGCGCCGACAGTGAAGCCGTCCGCCGTGACCACCGACGCCGAGCCGATTCCGCCCTTGAGCGAGCCGGCCATGGCACCATAGCCCGCGCCCGCCGTACCCAACTCGAAATGGTCTGACGCCGCCTGGACCGCGGCGAGTCCCAGGTCCCAGTAGGGCGGGCGAAGGCCCCAGGCCTTGTTCCCGCCGTTGGCCAGGTCATAGAGTGCTGCCGATGGGATGACCGGGCTCTTGGGTGTGCCGGGCTTGGGCGAGAGGCCGTAGCCGCGCCCATGCGCGCCAAGCCAGGCCACGACTCCGTCTGGTGCGGCCAGGCCATAGACCGAGCCGCCGGAGAGGACGACCGCGTCGAAGGCGTGAACGAGGTTCTGCGGCTCCGTCGCATCGGTCTCGCGCGTCGCCGGGCCGCCGCCGCGCACGTCGGCCGCCACCACCGCCGCCTCGTCAGGCAGGATTACCGTGGTTCCGGTGCGCACGGCTGAGTCCTGGGCCTGGCCCACCTTCAGTCCGGCGACGTCGGTGATCAGGTTGCGCGGGCCGGGGCGTGCGCTCGCCCCCGCCTGGGCCAAAGCTGCGGCCGGGCCTACCAGGGCCCCGGCTCCCGCGAGCATGACGGCCGTAAGAAGATCACGTCTGTTCACCCTGTACGCCCCCTTTGAACTCTTGACCGGCGAGCTATGTCCGCAGACGGAAGGCCCGTCCAGACGCCAGAATCCCGCTGTCCTCAAGGAGAGCCGCCGTGCCCGATGACGCATCGTCCCTGATTGCCGAAGGGGTCCTGATCGATGGGCGCTGGCGTCCGGCCGTAGGCGGACGGCTGCCGGTGGAGGACCCGTCGACCGGCGCGGATATCGGCGAAATCGCCGCCGGCGGCCCAGGCGAGATCGACGAGGCGGTCGCCGCCGCCCGCCGCGCGCTCGGCGGCGAGTGGGGCAAGCTCACGGCGACCGAGCGAGGCCGGGTGCTCTCGAGGATCGGCCAGCGCGTGCTCGAGCGCGTCGACGCCCTGGCTGAAATGGAAGCGATGGACGTCGGCAAGCCGCTGCGTCAGGCGCGCGCCGACGCCGTCGCCCTGGGCCGCTATCTCGAATTCTACGGCGGGGCCGCCGACAAGCTGATGGGCCAGACCCTGGAATACCAAGCCGGCTACACCGTCTTCACCTTGCGCGAGCCACATGGCGTCACGGGCCACATCATCCCGTGGAATTATCCTATGCAGATCCTCGGCCGCAGCGTCGTGGGCGCCCTGGCCGCCGGCAACGCCACCGTGCTCAAGCCTGCAGAAGAAGCGAGCCTCACCGCCCTGGCGTTCGCGCGCATCGCCACCGAGTGCGGTCTGCCGCCCGGCGCCCTGAACGTGGTTCCAGGGCTGGGGGAGGATGCTGGCGCGGCGCTCGCGGCCCACCCCGACGTCGACCACGTCTCCTTCACCGGTTCGGGTCCGGTGGGCGCCCTGGTGCAGAAGGCCGCCGCGGATCGCGCGGCGCCGGTGACCCTCGAACTGGGCGGTAAGTCGCCTCAGGTCGTCTTCGCCGACGCCGACCTCGACGAGGCCCTTCCATTTCTCGTCAACGCTGGCGTCCAGAACGCTGGCCAGACCTGCTCCGCCGCCTCGCGCATCCTCGTCCAGCGAGGGGTCTATGACGAGGTCCTGGAGCGGATGGCAAACCGTTACCGTGAGCTGAGGGTCGGCCCCGCGCTTGCCGACCTCGACGTCGGTCCGCTGATCAGCGCCCGCCAGCTCGAGATCGTCCGCGGCTACCTCGACCTCGCCGAGAAGGACGGCCTGCAGATCGTCGCCCGCGGCGCCATGGTCGAGCACGCTCCTTCAGGCGGCCACTACTTCACTCCGGCCCTGATCGCCGGACCGCCGTCCGGTCACCGGCTCGTCCAGGAAGAGATTTTTGGCCCGGCTCAGGTGGTCCTGCCCTTTGACGGCGAGGACGAGGCCGTCGCCCTGGCCAATGGCACGCCCTATGGCCTGGTGGCCGGCGCTTGGACTCGCGACGGCGCGCGCCAGTTCCGCATGGCCCACCGGCTCAAGGCAGGGCAGGTGTTCATCAACAACTATGGCGCAGGTGGTGGCGTCGAGCTGCCCTTCGGCGGGGTCAAGCGCTCCGGCCATGGGCGGGAGAAGGGCTTCGAAGCGCTCTACGCCTTCACACAGCTCAAGACGGTGGCCGTGAAGCACGGCTGAGGGGAAGGAACAGATGAGACTTCAGGGCGAACGGGCGATCGTCACTGGCGGCGCGTCGGGCTTCGGTGCGGGCATCGTTCGGCGTTTCGTGGAGGAGGGCGCACGCGTGGCCATCGCCGACCTCGACAAAGCCAAGGGCGAGGCGATCGCGAAGGAGCTCGGCGAGGCGTGTGTCGCCGTTCAAACCGACGTCTCGGACGCCGCGAGCGTTGCGGCGCTGTTCGAGACCGTTCAGAGCGCGTTCGGCGGGATCGACATCATGGTCAACAACGCCGGCATCGGCACGGCGCCTGGGCCGATGGAGACCATGGAAGAAGCGGCGTTCGACCGGCTCATGGGGGTCAATGTCCGCTCGGTCTACCTTACCAGCCGCCACGCCGTGCCTCTGATGAAGGCCCAGAAGCGCGGCGCCATTCTCAACATCGCCTCCACCGGAGGGGTGAGCCCCAGGCCGAACCTCGCCTGGTACAACGCCTCCAAGGGCTGGATGATCGCCGCCGCCCGCGCCATGGCCATCGAGTTGGCGCCGCACGGCGTGCGGGTGAACGCCATCAATCCGGTGGCCGGGGACACGCCGATGCTGGGCGTCTTCTTTGGCGGCGATTCGCCGGAAGCCCGCGCGCGGGTCGTGGGCACAATCCCCATCGGCCGCCTCTCGACTCCGCAGGACATTGCCTCGGCCGCGGTCTTCCTGTGCAGCCAGGAGGCCTCGATGATCACTGGCGTGGCGCTGGAGGTCGACGGCGGACGCTGCCTCTAAAGGGCGCCGCGGCGTCAAGTTGACGGACCAGGATTGGAGGCACAACTAGGGCTCGCAGCGCTGGGGCTGGGGGCTTCTGCGCGCTGGAGTCGGTTCGTCATGACGACTGTGGCAGTTCGTCCACAAGCCATCGAGAAGGCCGTCGAGGCCATAGGCGCCCGCCGGGACGAGGTGGTCATGCTCACGCGCGAGCTCGTGTCCATCCCCACCGTCAATCCGCCTGGCGAGCACTACCACGCCTGCGCAGAGTTGGTCGGCGAACGTCTTCGCCGGCGCGGCTTCGAGATCTCCTATGTCCGAGCCGAGGGGACTCCGGGCGACAGCGACCGCTACCCGCGCTTCAATGTCGTTGCTCGCCGGGAGGGCGCGGCGCCCGGACCCTGCGTGCACTTCAACAGCCACATCGACGTGGTGGTCCCGGGCGAAGGTTGGACCGTCGATCCCTTCGCCGGGGTGGTGAAGGACGGCCGCGTCTATGGTCGCGGGACCTGCGACATGAAGGGCGGCCTCGCCGCCTCCATCATCGCCGTGGAGGCCCTGATCGATTCAGGGATCGACCTGCCGGGAACCCTGGAGATCTCCGGCACCGCTGACGAGGAGTCCGGCGGCTACGGGGGTGTCGCCTACCTCGCTGAGCGCGGCTGGTTCTCAAAGCCCCGCGTCGATCACGTGATCATCCCCGAGCCGCTCAATGTCGACCGGGTCTGCATCGGCCACCGGGGCGTGTGGTGGGCGGAGGTCGAGACCAAGGGGCGGATCGCCCACGGCTCCATGCCCTTCCTGGGCGATTCCGCGATCCGGCACATGACTGCGTTCATGGAGCGGCTGGAACATGAGCTCGGGCCCAAGCTCGCCTCTCGCCGTTCAGAAATGCCGGTCGTCCCCGATGGCGCGCGGACCTCGACGCTCAACATCAACTCCATCCACGGCGGTCAGCCTGAACCGAAGGATTGCCTCCCAGCGCCGATCGTCGCCGACAGCTGCCGACTGGTAGTCGACCGCCGTTTCCTGATCGAGGAGCCGCTTGCCCAGGTGAAGGGGGAGTTCGTCGAGATCCTCGAGAGTCTTGCGCGTGAGCGCCCCGGTTTCCGCTACGCCCTGCGCGAACTCTTCGCCGTCGAGCCGACCCTCGCCGACCGCGATGGCCCCGTCGCCGCCGCCACCGCCCGGGCGATCCAGAAGGTCCTCGGCCGGCCCGCCCAGTTCATCTGCTCGCCGGGCACCTATGACCAAAAGCACGTCGATCGCATCGGCAAGCTCAAGGACTGCATCGCCTACGGCCCGGGCGTGCTCGATCTCGCCCACCAGCCCGACGAATGGGTCGGCATCGACGACATGCTCGACAGCGCCAAGGTCATGGCCCTGGCGGCGATGACGCTGCTGACGGGGGCGGCGAACTAGGAGGGCGGCTCAACCCGCCGGCGCTTGGGTGGCGGCTTTCCCCATCCGTCCGCCAGCCTTCAGCTGTCGGCCACCTTCCCCAAAAAGGGGAAGGAGAGCGCGTTTTTGCTTTTGCATTTCAACGCTCTCCTCCCCCTTCATGGGGGAGGTGGATCGGCCCGCGACGCGGGACGAGACGGAGGGGGGAAGCGGCCGCTCGGGCGCCGGCCGCTCGTCACCCCACCGGCATCTTGTCCCCCCGTCCCAGCGGGTCGGGTAGGGAATCCCCCGTCTTCACGAATTGCAGCGAGACGGAGTTGATGCAGTAGCGAAGGCCCGTCGGGCGGGGGCCGTCGGGGAAGACGTGGCCTTGGTGGGAGTCGCAGCGGGCGCAGCGGGTCTCGATGCGGATCATGCCGTAGCTGGTGTCGCGCACGCCGCGTACGTGGCCCTCATCGTACGGCGCCCAGAAGCTCGGCCAGCCCGTGCCGCTCTCGAACTTGGTCTTGTGCAGGAAAAGCGGGAGGCCACAGAGCCGGCAGCAGTAGACCCCGTCGTCCTTGTTCTCCAGCAGGCCGCCGCAGAAGGGCGCCTCGGTGCCGTGGTGCAGCAGGACGTCCTTTTCCTCGCGCGTGAGGCCGGCCTCCAGGCGCTGGAGCTCGGCGGCTGTGGGCGGGGTCAGGTCGAAGCCCGAGGTGGATAGGCGAGTGTCATGGGCGGCGTCGGTCACGGGCTCCTCCTTCGCGCCAAGCCTTCCGCTGAGGGCCAAGCCTTCCGCTGAGGGATGTTGTCATCCCGCTCCGGCGCGTCTAACGCCCCACTACATAGCGCGCAAACGGGTGGCCCCAACCGGATGTTCTCGAAAATCCTGATCGCAAACCGGGGCGAGATCGCAGTCAGAATTATCCGGACGTGTCGTCGGATGGGGATCGCCACGGTGGTGGTGTATTCGGAGGCGGACGCCGACTCCCTGGCCGTGGCCATGGCCGATGAGGCCGTCTTCATCGGTCCCTCGCCGGCGAACCAGTCTTATCTCGTCGCCGAGAAGATCCTCGACGCAGCCCGCGAGACGCGCGCCGAGGCGATCCATCCAGGCTTCGGGTTCCTATCCGAACGGGCC
The DNA here is from genome assembly GCA_036488935.1 of Caulobacteraceae bacterium. Classification (GTDB taxonomy): domain Bacteria; phylum Pseudomonadota; class Alphaproteobacteria; order Caulobacterales; family Caulobacteraceae; genus Acaudatibacter. The sequence goes on from DASXGR010000147.1 coordinate 35,813, forward strand.
TCTTTCGCCACGGCCTGCGCCGAGGCGGGGATCGTCTTCATCGGTCCCAATCCCCACGCCATCGACGCCATGGGCGACAAGATCGCGTCCAAGCGTTTCGCCGCTGATGCGGGCATCTCGATCGTGCCGGGCCACATCGGCGAGATCGACGACGTCGATCACGCCGTGCGCATCTCCGAGGGCATCGGCTATCCGGTGATGATCAAGGCCTCCGCCGGCGGCGGGGGCAAGGGCATCCGCATCGCCGCCAACCGGCGCGAGGTGGAGGAGGGCTTCCCGGCCGTCCGCGCCGAGGCCAAGGGCGCGTTCGGCGACGACCGCATCTTCATCGAGAAGTTCATCGTCAACCCGCGCCACATCGAGATCCAGGTGCTTGGCGACAAGCACGGCAACGTCATCCACCTGTTCGAGCGCGAGTGCTCGATCCAGCGGCGCAACCAGAAGGTGATCGAGGAGGCGCCCTCGCCCCTGCTCGACGAGGCCACGCGGGCGGCCATGGGCGCCCAGGCTGTCGCCCTGGCGAAAGCCGTGAACTACGACTCTGCGGGCACCGTCGAGTTCGTCGCCGGCCAGGACAAGTCCTTCTATTTCCTGGAGATGAACACCCGCCTGCAGGTCGAGCACCCGGTCACCGAGCTGATCACCGGCGTCGATCTGGTCGAGCAGATGATCCGCGTGGCCTTCGGTCAGACCCTCGCCTTGAAGCAGGAGGATCTCTCGATCCGCGGGTGGGCGATCGAGAGCCGCATCTACGCCGAGGATCCCTACCGCAAGTTCCTGCCCTCGATCGGACGGCTGATCCGCTACGCCCCGCCCCAGGAGGGCGAGCGCGGCGGGTATGTGGTGCGCAATGAGACCGGTGTTCGCGAAGGCGACGAGATCTCGACGTTCTACGATCCGATGATCGCCAAGCTGTGCGCCTGGGCCCCCGACCGGGACGGCGCGATCGCCGGCATGGCGCGGGCGCTGGAAGACCTGCACATCGAGGGACCCGCGCACAACACGCCGTTCCTGTCGGCGGTGATGGACCAGCCGCGCTTTGCTTCAGGCGCACTTTCCACCAACTACATTCCCACCGTCTTTCCCGAGGGCTTCCATGGCCTGGAGCCGGAGCCCTGGCAGGCGGACATCATCCTGGCCGTCGCCACGGCGGCGCATCGGATGCTGGCGCGTCGGGCCAATTCGGCGGCGGGACCGCTGAAGCGACGCGCCCTCCGGCGCGACTGGGTGGTCGTGGCTGGCGGGCGGCGGCGTGAGGCGGAGGTGGGCGAGGTCGATGGCGCTCTCGTCATCGGCCTTCCCGCCGAGGGCCGCGCCCTGCGCCTGGAGGTGCTCGACTGGCGTCCAGGCGATCCGCAGTTCCGCGGAAGCGTCGACGGCCGCGACTTCACCGCGACCATTACGCCGGCCGCAGAGGGATTCGATATCCGCTTCCGGGCCGTGCGCCAGCGCGTCCTGGTGCTCACGCCTGTCTCGGCCGACCTTCACCAGCGACTGCCGGTGAGGCCGCCGCCCGACACCTCCCGCCAGATCCTCTCGCCCATGCCGGGACTGGTGGTCTCCGTGGAGGCCAGGGAGGGCGAGGAGGTGAAGGAAGGCCAGATCATCTGCGTGATCGAGGCCATGAAGATGCAGAACATCATCCGCGCCGAACGCGACGGCGTGATCCGCACTTTGGGCGCGCGCGCCGGCGAGACCGTCGCAGCGGACGATGTGCTGGTGGAGTTCGCCTGATCCGCCCCCCGACGTCTCAAAAGAAGGCTTACAGTCGATGAACATCGAATTCGTCCCTCTGGACGCGACGGTCGCCAAGGGATCGGTCGTGGCGGCGCTGGTCGCCGACCCGAAAAGGCTCCAGGGCGCGGCCGCTGGTCTCGACGCAACCGCGGCTGGGGCGATCGAGCGGTCGGCGGGCGTCAGTCGGTTCACCGGCGCCCTGGGCCAGACGCTGGATATCCTCGCGCCCCAGGGTCTCGATGCGGACCGCCTGTTGGCCGTCGGCTGCGGCCCCGATGCGCCCACTGATCAAATCGTTGAGACGGCGGCGGCCCACGCCTACCAGGCGGTGAAGGCCAGCGGCTCGCAGGTGCTACACCTGCGCCTGGATGGCCTGTCGCCCTCCGCCGCCGCTTCGGCGGCCTTTGGCGTTCGTCTGGCGAGCTATCGTTTCGACCGCTACCGCACGACCGAAAAGCCCGAAGCCAAGCCTTCGGTGACGACCACTCGCATCGCCACCGACGATCCAGCGGCTGCGAAGGCGGCTTACGAGCGGCTCTCGGGTCTTGCTGACGCGGTCATCTTCGCCCGCGACCTGGTCACCGAACCAGCCAACATCCTCTATCCGGAGTCCTTCGCGCGCCGCGTGAAGGAGCTCTCCAGGCTCGGCCTGGAGGTGGAGATCCTGGGCGAGAAGGAGATGGAGAAGCTTGGCATGGGCGCCCTGCTGGGCGTCGGCCAGGGCAGCGTGCGCGAGAGCCAGCTGGCGATCATCCAATGGAAGGGCGCGGCCGATCCGAACGCCCAGCCTGTCGCGTTCGTCGGCAAGGGCGTCTGCTTCGACACCGGCGGCATCTCGATCAAGCCCGCCGACGGCATGGAGGAGATGGTCACCGACATGGGCGGCGCGGCCGCCGTCACCGGCCTGATGTACGCCCTGGCCTCGCGCAAGGCGAAGGTGAACGCCGTCGGCATCCTGGGCCTGGTTGAGAACATGCCCGACGCGAACGCCCAGCGCCCGGGCGACGTGGTCAAGACCATGTCCGGCCAGACGGTCGAGGTGATCAACACCGACGCCGAGGGCCGCCTCGTCCTGGCCGACGCCCTCTGGTACTGCCAGCAGCGCTTCAAGCCGAAGTTCATGGTCGACCTGGCCACTCTGACCGGGGCGATCATCGTCTCGCTGGGCAAGGATCTCGCCGGCCTCTTCAGCAACAATGACGAACTGGCGGAGCGCCTGCTCGCCGCCTCCAAGGCCACCAGCGAGCCGCTCTGGCGCATGCCCCTGCCGTCCCAGTACGACAAGCTGATCGACAGCGCTGTGGCGGACGTAAAGAACGTCGGCCCGCGCTACGGCGGCTCGATCACGGCAGCCCTGTTCATCCAGAGGTTCGTCAACGGGATGCCCTGGGCTCACCTCGACATCGCTTCCACGGCGTTCAAGCCGGGCTCGACCATCCCCACCATCCCCAGCGGCGCGACCGGCTTTGGCGTGCGCCTGCTCGATCGGCTGGTGGCGGACTCCTACGAGGGCTGAGCTTGGCCGAGGGCCGCTGCGAGGTCTGGTTCTACCATCTCGAGCGGTCCTCGCCCGAGGAGGTCCTGCCCGACCTCCTTGAGCGCACGCTTGCACGCGGCTGGCGCGCCCTCGTCTTCGCGCCCGACCGGCGCGAGGTCGAGCTGCTCGACGAGCGGCTCTGGACCTATCGTGACGACAGCTTCCTGCCGCACGGCCTTCGCGGCGGCCCAATGGATGCGCGCCACCCGGTGCTGCTCTCGGAGACGCCGGAGAACACCAACGAAGCGCAGGCCTTCTTCGTCCTGGGTGGGGAACCTTTCGACCTGGGCGGCTTCGAGCGGACGATGGTCCTGTTCGACGGCCGCTCCGAGCCCGACCTGGCCCGTGCCAGGCGCCTGTGGTCGAGCCTGAAGGCCAATGGGCACGAGGTCGTTTACTGGAAGCAGTCGGAGACACGCGGCTGGACCCGCCAGGGTTAGGCGGCCTTCTCGACCTTCTCCAGCGCCTCGGCGGCGGCCATCCAGGCCGCTTCCGCCTCCGCGAGCTTCTCCAGCGCCCGGGCGTGTCTCTGCTGGATCTCGGTGAACTTCTGAGGATCGCGGTGCAGGGCGGGATCGGCGAGCTGCGTCTCCAGCTCTCCGGCCAGATGGTTTTGCCGCGACAGGGCCGCCTCGGCGGCCTCGAGCTTGCGGCGCAGCGGAGCCGCCGCCGGGGCAGGGCCTGCGGCGCGGACGGGTGGGGGAGGCGCCTTCTTGGCTGCCTTCTCCTGCCCGCGCGCGGCGCTGGTCACGTGGCGGGCGTAGTCGTCCATGTCGCCATCGAACGGCTGGATCGTCCCGCCGCCGGTGAGCCACAGCCGGTCCACCACCGTCTCCATCATCGAGCGATCGTGGGCGATCAGCAGGACGGCGCCTTCGTAGTCGTTCAGCGCCTCGGCGAGTTGCGCGCGGCTGTCGATGTCCAGGTGGTTGGTCGGCTCGTCGAGGATCAGCAGGTGCGGCTTCTGCATGGCCACCAGGTTGAGCAGCAAGCGCGCGCGCTCCCCGCCCGAGAGGTTGCCGACCGTCGTCTCAACCTTCTGTGCGGTCATGCCGAACTGGGCCAGGCGCGAGCGCCGCTGAGCTTCACTGGCGTCAGGAAGCGCCCGGCGAATGATCGTAAGGGGGGTGTCGGCGGCGTCCATCGCCTCGATCTGGTGCTGGTGGAACCAGCCGACCCGAAGACCGCGGTGGCGCTTCACCTCACCGGCGCTGGGCTCCAGGTTTTGGGCGAGCAGCTTGGCGAAGGTGCTCTTGCCCGAGCCGTTGACGCCCAGCAGGCCGATCCGATCGTCCGGATCGATGCGGAGGTTGAGATTCCGCAGCACCGGAGGGCCGCCATAGCCCACGTCAGTCTTCTCGAAGCGGAGCAGCGGCGGAGCGAGGGCGCGTTCGGGGGAGGGGAGGAGGAAGGGCGCAACGTCCCCCTCCACCACGGGCGCGGAGTCCTTCAGGCGCGCGATCATCTTCAGGCGCGACTGGGCCTGGCGGGCCTTGGTGGCGGAGGCGCGGAAACGGTCGACGAAGGCCTGCATGTGCGCCCGCCTTGCGTCGATCTTTTCCTGCATCGAAGCGGCCAGGCGCAACTTCTCCGCCCGCTGGCGCTCGAAGCTCGACAGGCCGCCGCGGTAGAGGTCGAGCTTGCCGTCGTGCAGGTGCAGGATGAAGTCCACCGACCGGTCCAGCAGCTCGCGGTCGTGGCTGATGATCAGCGCGGCGTGGGGATATTTCCGCAGTCGCGCTTCGAGCCAGAGCGCGCCCTCGAGATCGAGATAGTTGGTCGGCTCGTCGAGCAGCAGGAGGTCGGGCTCGGCGAACAGGGCCGCCGCCATGGCCACGCGCATGCGCCAGCCACCCGAGAACTCCGCCATCGGCCGGGACAGGTCCGCCTCCGAAAACCCAAGACCGTTGAGGATCTCCGCCGCGCGCGCCGGGGCCCGATCGGCGCCGATCTCGTCCAGCCGCCCGTAAATGTCGGCCATCCGCTCCGGCGCCGCCGTCTCCAGCTCTGCGAGCAGAGCAGTGCGCTCCTGGTCCGCCTCAAGCACGGTTTCCAGCAATGGCGTCGGCGTCGCCGGATGCTCCTGGTCGACGGCGGCGACGCGGGCGGTACGCGCGATCTCGATCTCGCCGCCGCCCGGTGAGAATTCGCCACGGAGGAGGCGGAACAGGGTCGACTTGCCCGCGCCGTTGCGGCCAACCAGCCCCACGCGCGAGCCCGCCGAGAGGCTCACGCTGGCGTGGTCGAAGATCCTTCGGCCCCAGGCGTCGAACACCAGGTCGTCGATGCGCAAAATCATCGGGAAATTTGTCCGGGAACGGGTGGGGAAGGGGCGCTGCGGGTTGGCGGGGCGGGCGGCCGTCGCTATAAGCCGCCACCCCATTCCCCCCGCAAGTCCGCGACTAAAAGAAGATCATGACCGAACGCACATTCTCGATCATCAAGCCCGACGCGACCGCTCGGAACCTCACCGGCCAGATCAACGCCGTCATCGAGGAGGCCGGCCTGAGGATCGTCGCGCAGCGCCGCATCCGTATGACCCAGGAAGAGGCGGAAGACTTCTATGAAGTCCACCGCGAGCGTCCGTTCTATGGCGAACTGGTCGAGATGATGACTTCCGGTCCCGTCGTGGTCCAGGTCCTGGAAGGCGCCAACGCTGTCGCTAAGTATCGCGAGATCATGGGCGCGACCAATCCGGCCCAGGCGGCTGAAGGCACGATCCGCAAGCGGTTCGCCAAGTCGGTCGGCGAGAACTCCGTCCACGGCTCCGACAGCCCGGACAACGCCAAGATCGAAATTGCCCAGTTCTTCGACGAAGCCGACATCGTCGGCTGACCAAACCAGTGCGGCGGGCTTTCAGCCCGCCGCCGTCAGCTCGCCGCAGACGAAGGCGTTCTCGCCCGCTTCAAGCAGCCCGGCCATGACCGCCTCGCCGTTACGGTGCGGGACCACCAGCAGGAATCCGACGCCGCAGTTGAACGTGCGGCGCATTTCTGATCGCTCGACGCCGCCCGTGCGCTCCAGCCACTCGAACACCGGCGGCATTTCCCAGGCGTTCCAGTCGAAGCGCGGCTGCAGGTCCTTTCGGATCGCCCTCGGCGGATTCTCGATCAACCCCCCGCCGGTGATGTGCGCCGCGCCCGAGGCGAGCCCCGCCTTGAGCAGGGGAAGGACGCTGCGGATATAGATCCTGGTCGGCGTCATCAGGGCCTCGGCCAGGGTCTGGTCCTCCGCGAACGGCGCAGGCTCGTCCCAGCCAAGTCCGCTCTGCTCCACGATGCGGCGGATCAGCGAATAGCCGTTGGAGTGCGGGCCCGAAGAGGCCAGGCCAACCAGCAGGTCGCCGGTTCGCTGCTCGTCGCGCCGCGGGAGCACGCTGTTCCGCTCCACCGCACCCAGGCAGAAGCCCGCCAGGTCATAGCCCGAGCCTTCATAGAAGCCGGGCATCTCCGCAGTCTCTCCGCCGATCAGCGCCGCCCCGGCGTCTCGGCACCCGGCGGCGATGCCGGCCACCACGCGGGTCGCCGCCTCCACGTCGAGCTTGCCAGTGGCGAAATAGTCGAGAAAGGCGAGGGGCTCGGCGCCCTGGGCCAGAAGGTCGTTGACGCACATGGCGACCAGATCGATCCCTACGCCGTCATGAAGGCCGGTCTCGATCGCGATCTTCAGCTTGGTGCCCACCCCGTCGGTGGTGGAGACCACGAGCGGATCGACATAACCCGCCGCCTTGAGGTCCAGCAAAGCGCCAAAGCCGCCGAGTTCCGTGTCCGCGCCCGGGCGGCGGGTCGCGGCGGCCAGCGGCTTGATTCGCTCGACCAGGGCCGCTCCGGCGTCGATATCGACTCCGGCTTGCGCATAGGTGAGGCCGTTGCCCTTGGCGGTCATCGTGAAATCCATCGGGAAAGCGTCGTTCCACGGAGCATCCCGCCCCGCGACGGCTGGCGCCTTGCATTGTGGGCCGCCGCCGGGGCTATAGCTAACCGATGACTCCGATCACCACCACAGCCGAACTGGCTGCATTCTGTGAGGAACTTGCCGGTCGCCCGTTTGTCGCCGTCGACACGGAGTTCATGCGCGAGACCACCTACTGGCCCAAGCTCTGTCTGATCCAGGCTGCGACGCGGGAAGCGGCCGCCGTCATCGATCCTCTGGCGCCGGGACTCGACCTGTCGCCGTTGCTGAAGGTCCTGGCTGACCCCTCGATCGAAAAGGTGTTCCACGCGGCGCGCCAGGACATCGAAATCTTCAACAACCTCGGGGTGATTCCCAATCCGCTGTTCGACACCCAGATCGCCGCGATGGCCGCGGGCTTCGGCGAACAGGTCGCCTATGACGCCCTGGTTCGCCAGATGCTCAAGGAGGAGGTCGACAAGTCGAGCCGGTTCACGGACTGGGCGCGGCGACCTCTGAGCGACGCCCAACTGGACTATGCCCTGGCGGACGTCACCCACCTCGCCGAGCTCTATCCGATCCTGCGCCAACGTCTCGAGGCGAGCGGGCGGCTGGGCTGGGTCGAGGAAGAGATGCGGGCGATCACCGATCCGGCTCTCTATGATGTCGAGCCCGATAACGCCTGGAAGCGTCTGCGGCCACGGCGGCACTCCGTTCGCTACCTGGCGGTGTTCCGCGCAGTCGCAGCCTGGCGGGAACGCACCGCGCAGGTTCGCGATCAGCCGCGCGGCCGCATCCTCAAGGATGAGGCGATCGACGAGCTGGCGGCTCAAGGTCCCACCGATGCGGAAGCCCTCTCGCGCCTGCGCGGCGTACCCAAGGGCTTTGCCGGCTCAAAATTCGGTCAGGAGATCCTCGAGGCGGTTGCGGCGGCGCTGAAGGATCCGGAGGCTTATGCGCCGACCATAGCGCGCGAGCGGACGACCCCGGTTCAAAACAGCGGGGCGGTCGTCGAACTGCTCAAGGTCCTGCTCAAGGCCCGCGCAGAGGACGCCGCGGTCGCCCCACGTCTCATCGCCACTGTGTCGGATCTCGAGAAGATCGCTGGCGACGACAACGCTGAGACGCCGGCCCTGGAGGGGTGGCGCCGCAGGGCCTTCGGCGAAGACGCGCTCAAGCTGAAGCGAGGGGAGCTGGCGCTCGTGCTTGACGGTTCGCGCGTAAGGGTCGTCGAGGTCAGGCGGGCGACCAGACCGGACTAGATCGCGAGGCCGCCGGCAGTGCAGAGCGCGCAGATCGCCAGCGCGCCGCCGGTTCGCCAGATGCCGCGGACGCCGCGTTGGGTCCCGGAGGCGCCGCCGCGGAGGATCACCCAAAGATCGAGAGCCGCGGCGATGGCCGAAGTGGCGGCCATGGCCCAGGCGGCTTCATGCGGGAAGAGTTCGATCGGTCGATGGAGGGCCTCGACCGGCCCGGTCCCCAGAGCGAGAGCGACAACCGCGTCCCCAGCCGCGAACATCATGGCGTAGATATCGACGACGCCCGAGCGGCCCTCACGTCGCGCAATGGCGAGGCCGGCCGTGCCGCCAAGGTAGAGGCCAAGGGTCCAGGCGAGGGCGGAAACGGTCTGCAGGCGAAGCACGCTTTCCACCGCGCCGCCGATGCAGGCCACGGGCAAGCAGACGAAAAAGATCACCGCTGCGAGAGCGCGACCAGGCGAACCGCGGCCCAGCGCCAGGGCAATTGCCCCAGCGGTGACCAAGGCGGCGCACGCCAGCAGGCGCAGGCCGAACATCGACCACGAGAGCCATTGGGCGTCACCGACACCGATCGGGGAAAGCTGCACGAGCATCGTGATCCCTCCGATCCATTAGGGGCCAGCCGGGGCGCCTCGCCTCAGACCGGCTCCCGGTAGCGTCGCAGCCAGACGCAGCCCGCGAGCATGGCGGCGGCGACAACAAAACCGATCCACAACCCCGGATTGCCGAAGAAGCCGATCGGATCGATCTGGGGCATGACAACCTCGCCCCGGACGCTGTGCGTGGCCCCGAACGCTGCGTCGAGGCCGCCCATCAGGCGCTTCCAGAAGAAGTTGCCGACGACGGAGGTGCCGAACGCGACGTTCTCGAAAATCGTGGCGGCGATCGGCAGCCCGAACGCCCAAAGGAAGGGTGCTCGGCGGGCCCACACCGACACCAGCAGGAACCAGGCGTAGGCTGGCGCATGCCAGAGGGTCAGGGTGAAGACGCCGTAGATCAGCATCCCGAGCTGATCGAGCAGGGAAAGATGCATCACGCCTTGGGGTGTGAGGCCAGCCGAGGCGAGCACAGCCGTATCTATGCCCACCACGATGAGGTGGGTGACAAGCGCGATCGCCAGGGTGACGACCGGCAGGACGGCCAGGGGGATCGCGGCCTTGGCCGCCACCGTGGTGAGGTCCGACACCGGCAGGGACTTCCAGAACAATATGCTGCGGTCCCGCCGCTCATTGTGCAGCGCGCCCAGGCAGTAGAAGACCGCGACGACCAGGGCGGTGCCGAGGATGACGAGGTCTCCGAAGAAGGGGGGCGCATAGGCTGCCGCGGCGCGGCTCTGGACGCTGGCGTCCATGTGGCGCAGCCATGGTCCGACCCGTCGTGCGCTCACCAGGCAGCCGAAAAGGAACACGCCGGCGGCGATCAGCGGCGCCACGTAGATCGATCGGGTCTCCCACAGCTCACGCCGGACGGACCACAGGAAGGGACGCACCGGATGGGACGCAGTCTCAGCGGCGGCCTGGATCTCGGGCGCGGCGTCCGGAACGGATTCGGCGAGCGTGTTCATGAGGCGGCTCCTGGCGCTCCGGCGGCGCCGGATCCGCCGATGAGGGCGACGAAGAGATCGGCGATGCTTGGGGTGCGCACCTCGCCAAGCGGCGCCAGGTGCT
>DASXGR010000163.1:0-3082 GCA_036488935.1 Caulobacteraceae bacterium
ACCCGCCTCACACTCTCGCCTGGGCCGTCTGGGTCGTCGCCAGGCTCGGCGGCTGGAAGGGCTATCAGACCGAACGCCCGCCAGGCCCCATCACCATGGTCAAGGGTCTCAGGCGCTACCGTGACATCGCCCAGGGCTTCATCCTCGCGCGAGGATGACCCTCAACGAAAAAGATGTGTGCGCACGCTAGCTTTATGGGGAAGGTGGCTGACCGCCGAAGGCGGTCAGACGGAAGGGGAAGGCCGCCCCGACCAAGGTGGAAGGGGATCAACCCTCCTACGCCCTGCGGGCTTCGGAGGGCAGGCCCGCCGGCGCCCGCGGTGCGGCTTTCCCCCTCCGTCCGCGGCTTCGCCGCGGCCACCTCCCCCATGAAGGGGGAGGAGAGCGCGCTGTTTCGGCCTCAGGTTGGCGGTGCGGTGAGGGGTGCTGCGGGCGAAGCGGGAATCGGGGGGATGGCGAGGGGGGTGGGGTTGGCGACTTCCTGAACCGGCACGGGGACGGGCGCGGGGGGTCCCAGGGGGATGGGCTGGTTGGGGAGGCGGCGCATGGCGGTGAGCATGAAGGTGCGCCAGAGGTCCACCGGAGCACTGCCGCCGGTGATGTGGGACATCGGCTTGTCGTCGTCGCGGCCCAGCCAGACCACAGTGGTCAGGTTGCCGGTGAAGCCGCAGAACCAGGCGTCGCGGAAGTCGGAGGTGGTGCCGGTCTTGCCGGCGAGGTCGCGGCCGGGGATGGCGGCGCGATCGCCGGTGCCGCCGCTCTGAAGCACCGTCCGCAGCATGCCGTTGAGCTCGGTGAGCGGCGGGTTGGCGATGACCGGCTGGGGCGCTTCGGCGCGATGCTGGTAGATCACCGGGCCGGCGGCGTAGCGGATGCGCTCGACGCCATAGGCGTGGACGCGGTTGCCGCCGTTGGCGAAGGCGTCGTAGGCCTGGGCCATCTCCAGCGGGCTCACCTGGCTGGTGCCCAGCGCCATGGCCGGATCGGTGTTGATCGGTGAGGCAATGCCGAGCTTGCGCGCTTCCGCGGCGACGACCGGCCGGCCGATCTCATCCGCCAGCTGGGCGGCGACGGTGTTGATCGACTTGGCGAGGGCGGTCTGCAGGGTGATGGGGCCGAGGAATTCCGGCTCGAAGTCCGCCGGCGACCAGCCGTCGATGGTGACCGGCTGGTCCACGACCATGGTGTCGGGCGTGCGGCCGTTCTCGAGGGCGGCGAGATAGATGAAGGGCTTCCAGGCCGAGCCGACCTGGCGCTTGGCGTCCACCGCGCGGTCATAGGGCGCGCTCGCATAGTCCACCCCGCCGATCAGGGCGCGGACCCTCCCCTCCCCGTCCAGAGTGACGAGGGCCGCTTGCTGCACGCCGCGGCTGGCGTAGCGATCGGCGACCGTCCTGGCCTCCTCGCCGGCTGCGGCCTCGGTGGGCAGGTCCAGGGTCGTGTCGACCACCAGATCGCGGGTGACGCGGCCCACCGCCTGGCGGGTCTGGGCGTCGACCCAGTCGACGAACCACTGGGCGCTGGCCGTGCGGGCCGTCTTCCACAGGTGCGGGTTCTGGGCGAGCGCCGTGCTCCGCTGGGCCGGAGTGATCGCGCCGGTCTCCACCATGGCGTCGAGCACCAGGCGGGTGCGCTCCTCCGAGCGCTCGGGATGCTCGACCGGATCGTACTCGGCGGGCGACTTCATCAGCGCCGCCAGAGTGGCGGCCTGGCGGATGGTGAGCTTTGCGGCCGGGCGGTCGAAGTAGCGCTCGGCGGCCGCCTCGATGCCGTAGGCGCCCTCGCCGAAATAGACGCGGCTGAGGTAGAGCCCAAGGATCTGCTTCTTGGTGTAGGCCTGCTCGAGCTCGACCGCGTAGACGAGCTCGGTCGCCTTGCGCTCCATGGTGCGGTCGGCGTCGAGGAAGAGGTTGCGGGCGAGCTGCTGGGTGATGGTCGAGGCGCCCTCGCGCGCCTTGCCCGCCTCGATGTCGGCCACCAGGGCCCGGGCCATGCCCATCGGGTCGAAGCCGTCGTGGGAATAGAAGCGCCGGTCCTCGATGGCCACGAAGGCGGCCGGGACGTAGGCCGGCAGGCGGTCGATGTCCGCCGGCGGGCCATAGCGGCCACCGCGCACGCCGATCACCGCGCCCGAGCGGTCGAGATAGGTGATCTGCGGGTCGCGCCGGATCGGCGGCAGCCGGGGGATATCCGGTCCCGCGCCAAGGATCGAGGCGACGGCGATCAGGGGAAGGGCCAAGCCTTATGCTCCAGGGCCGTTCGCAAGCGTGCCTCCACTGCGCCGGCGCGGGGGATCAGCCAACACAATTCGGGTTAATGTTTGCTGTGGGAGGGGGTGGGGATGGTCCTGCCACGCTTTGGTGGTTGAGACGCGGGCTTTTACCACAAAGCGCACAAAGGACACGAAGGACACCAAGGTCAGCGGAAAGGAGTCGCGAGGCCTCCGAAGCTGAGGGGGCTGCGAGAGAGATTTAATGCGCCTTCGGCGCGAATTTGCGGCGGAGTTGTGGATCGACTCTGAAAAAGCGCCGAAGGCGCAATCATCACTGTGCTGTGCGTCACTTGACTTGGGGATTGTTTATCTTCGTGTCCTTTGTGCCCTTAGTGCTCTTAGTGGTAAAATTCCACCTCTCCGCCACCCCAGGCTGACAGAACGATCGCAATTCCCGGAGCCACCCTCTGCCTCTGCGGTTAAGCCTGCACGGGATCGGACGAGACTTCCGGCGGGCGGAGTTCGGGGCCGAAGGCGGTGGGGGCGAAGGCGGCGGCCTGGGCGTGGGTCCACTCGCGGCTCATGTGCCCCTCGGCGGTTCCGTCGATGAGGGAGCCTTCGGACAGCCAGTCGTAGAGGCGGTCGGCGCGCGAGACCATGCCGCCGGGGCCGCGCATGTGCAGGTGGTGGGGCCGAAGGTCCTCCGGATGGAGGAGGCCCGCGGCGCCCACGACCTCGGCGACGGCGTGCAGGGTGTTGTGGTGGAAGTTGGCGACGCGCGCGGCCTTGTCGTCGACCACCAGGGCCCGCTGGCGCCACTGGCTCTGGGTCGCCACGCCCGTGGGGCACTGGTTGGTGTGGCAGGCGCGC
>DASXGR010000184.1:0-68357 GCA_036488935.1 Caulobacteraceae bacterium
CGCACAGCCCCCGCATGACCGCCGTGACGGCCATGCAAAGCCGCTCCAGGACCCTGGCGCCCTTTTTTGAAGGCGCAGGTCGTTGAAGTAACCAAGCCCAGCATTCACCGCCATCGACCTCTCCCGAATCACGACGGCAGGGAGAGAATCACAAACGATTCAGCGGCTTCAACCCTCAGAACCGCGGCGGGTCCACGCACGCCTTCGTCAACGGCGCAAGGAAAAGATGTGTGCGCACGCTAGCCCCATAAAGGGGAAGGAGAGCGATTTTTCATTTGAGTTTCAACGCTTTCCTCCCCCTTCATGGGGGAGGTGGATCGGCCCGCGCAGCGGGACGAGACGGAGGGGGAAAGCCGCGACCCGGGCGTCAGGTCCTATCCCAGACTCTCACGCCCCCCGGCTGTAGAGGATCGCCGCGGCCGCAACCGCCGCCATCAGGACCAGGAAGACCGCCGCCGTCAGGCCGGTGAACAGGGCCTCGGGTAGGCCCCCCGCGTGCGAGTGGCTGGCGATCGCCTGTGTCGACTCGACCGCGCGCAGGTGGGGCCGGCGCGGCTTGGAATCACGCGGGGCATAGGACATGTCGGCAGCGTCCTCGTCTGTGGCCGCGGTTACGATCAGCCGGATGCTACAGCGTCTTTATGTCGCAAGGGTTTCGCGGTGTTACTCGGGAACCGGCCTGTGCGGCGCCGGCGCCACTCGTCCGCCATCGGCGGTCGTCGTGCCGCCCTGATCGGCGCCTTGCGCGCCAGGGGCCTCATCGCTAGGTTCCGCGCCTTCCGCTTCCGGGCCCCTTCCGGCCCCATCTTGCGACCTGGAGAGGTGGCTGAGCGGTTGAAAGCACCGCACTCGAAATGCGGCATACTCGCAAGGGTATCGGGGGTTCGAATCCCCCCCTCTCCGCCATCCTGCTTCGCCCTACGGGCTTCGCAGGACAGGCCCTTCGCCAGCAGTCGAAGCAGGATGCCCTCCGAAGCCTTGGCGTAGGAGGACCGCCGCCGCCCCCCTCCATCCTTCCGGGCTTCGGGTGGCAGGCCGCTAACGCGAAGTCGCCTGGGCCGCTCCGGGGCCACCGCTCGACACTCTGACAATCAGAAGACAGGGCATCGCGAATGCCTGATGCAGCACAGTCTGTGCATCAGTCACGGCCGGCGAATGCGGGTTAAACATAATGAATACGCAGGTGCTGCCCCAAGCAGCCGCCAGTATTGGCTTGCATCCAGAGCCCGACTGTGAGCGCCGCCGGATTTCCGTCTTCGGCACCGGCTACGTGGGTGTCGTCTCCTGTGGATGCCTGGCGAACCTGGGGCATCAGGTCGTGGGCGTCGACATCGCGGCCGACAAGGTCGCCATGCTGTCGGGCGGTCGCTCGCCCATCGTCGAACAGGGCATCGACGACCTCATCGCCCGCGCGCTTCGTCAGGGCCGCCTCAAGGCGACTACGGATGTCGCCGCCGCGATCGCGGAAACCGAGGTCTCCTTCATCTGCGTCGGAACACCGAGCAGGCACGACGGCGCGGTGTCGCTCGACGCCGTCGAGACCGTTGTCAGCCAGATTGGGACAGCTCTGCGGGCCAAGCCCGGACCTCACACGGTCGTACTGCGCTCGACTGTCCCTCCAGGAACCGCCGAGGAATCCGTCATCCCGCGGCTCGAGGCCGCGAGCGGACGCTGCCTTGGCGAGGACCTGGCCTTCTACGTGAACCCGGAGTTCCTGCGAGAAGGCTCCTCGGTCCGTGATTTCCACGCGCCCCCGTTCACGGTCATCGGCGCCCCGCCCGGAGACGATGCGGCGCTCTTGCGGAATCTCTATTCCGCGCTGCCTGCCCCGGTGCACGTGGTCCCCTACCGGGTTGCGGAAAGCGTGAAGCACGTCTCGAACGTGTTCCACGCGCTCAAGCTTGCCTTCGCCAATGAGGCGGGATCCATCCTGCGCGCCCACAATGTGGACGCGCGCGAAGTCTTCCGCCTGATCTGCGAGGACCGGGTTCTCAACATTTCCCCCGCGTATCTTCGCCCCGGGTTCGCCTTTGGCGGCTCCTGCCTGCCGAAGGACGTTCGCAGCTTCGTCGCCCTGGCGAACCAGCGCACCGTAGCAGCGCCGTTGATCCAGCAACTGCTTCCCTCGAACGCGGCCATCGTCGAACGAACATATCAAGCCATCGCGAGGCACGGCCGCCAGCCGGTCGCCGTGTTCGGTCTGGCGTTCAAGTCGGGCACTGACGACCTGAGGGAATCTCCCTTCGTCGCCCTGGCCGAAAAACTGATCGGCAAGGGCTTCGACCTGCGCATCTTCGACCGGCACGTCGACGTGGCCCGGCTGACAGGCGCCAATCGCGCCTACATCGATCGCGAGATACCGCATCTCGAGCGGGTCCTGGTCCCCACCCCGGCGGCCGCCCTTTCCGGGG
Organism: Caulobacteraceae bacterium; assembly: GCA_036488935.1. GTDB lineage: Bacteria > Pseudomonadota > Alphaproteobacteria > Caulobacterales > Caulobacteraceae > Acaudatibacter. The sequence continues at coordinate 2,412 of DASXGR010000184.1, forward strand.
CCAAGGTCGCCGTCATTGGCCATGTCGCGCCGGAGGACCGTCCTGCTCTGCTTCAGGCTCTGGACTCGCATACGGTCATCGACCTCCTCGGCCTGGAAGAGTTGTCGCGCCTCCCCGGCGTCACCTACGAAGGCCTCTGCTGGTGAGGCGGCCGCGCCTGCTGTTCGTCAGTCCCCGGTTTCTGTTTCCGATGGATGAAGGCGGCAAGATCCGCACGGGCAACATCCTGAAGGGCCTGAAGAGCAGCGGCGCGTTCGAGGTGACCCTCGCCTCTCCGGCTCCGCCGGAAGCGTCGACCCGAACGACGGAGATCGCTAGCGCGTGCGATCGCTTCGTGTCGTGGTCCGCTGCCGCACCCTCCAGGATCCGGCGGGTCGCGTCCGTCGCTGGGCGACTGCCGGTTGCAGTCGCCTCGGATAGCTCTGCCGCGGGGCGCCGCTCGGTCGCCAGCGCCTTGCAGGAGTCGCCCGAAGTCGTCGTGGTCGACTTTCCGCATGCGGACGTATTGATGCCCCGGCGGCTCGAATCCGCAAGCCTCCTCTTCACGCACAATGTCGAGGCGGAAATCTTCGAACGTCACGCAGAGCGGGCTCGCGGCCCCTGGAAATGGCTCTGGGCAGACCAGGCGCGCAAGATGCGCCGCTTCGAGCAGGCCGTCCTGGGCCGCTATGACGCAATCGTCGCCGTCTCCGGTCCTGACCAGCGCGCGCTGAGGGATCGCTACGCTCTTTCGGCCGTGGAGAAGATCGACACGGGCGTCGATCTGGAGTTCTTCCAGATGAGCGCGCCCGCTCGAGTGGAGGTCGATCCCCAGTGCGGTGAGCTGGTGTTCACGGCTGCGATGAACTGGTCGGCAAATGTCGACGGCATTCATTTCCTGCTGGACGAAGTCTGGCCGCGACTCCAGGCCGTTCGGCCCCGCATCCGCGCGGTGATCGTGGGGCGCAATCCGCCTGCTGGCCTGGCGGCGAAGATTCGCGAGCGCGGACTGAACGTGACTTTGACAGGCTACGTCCCTGATGTGCGCCCTTACGTCTCGCACGCCGACGTCTACGTTATCCCGCTCTTCGTCGGCAGCGGCACGCGCATCAAGGCCTTCGAAGCGATGGCCATGGGGCGGCCGATCGTATCTACGAGCCTTGGCGTCGAGGGCCTGGACCTGCGGCACGGCGAAACGTTCCTGCGCGCCGACGACGGTGAGGCCTTCGCCAACGCGATCCTCACCCTTCTGGACTGTGGCGCGCTCCGCATGCGCCTCGCCGCTTCCGCCCGCCGTATGGTCGAGAAGAACTTCTCCTGGCGGTCAGTGGCGCAGCAGTTTGAAACGATCTGCATGGACGCGATCGACGCACGTCGGGCGTCGATCCATTAGGGCCAGGAACAGCAATCACGTCAGCCATCGCCCGGCGACGACCAACCTGCCAAAAGGTTCGACCTACCCCTTCCAGCAAGCTTCACCGGAGGCTAGCGTGACTGCCCCGCGAGGCAGACGGCGGCGGCACGGTGCGCACAGCAAGTTCGACCGCGGTTAAGCGACGTCGCTCAAACACTCTTTCAGCGGCGATCGGAACGTCCCTGGCGATCCACTTCGCTGCGGCGGGGCTCCTGCTCATTTACAGACCCGTTTCCGCGCCGGAAGCCGCTCAACCCTTGGCGATCGAAGTCGTCAGACTGCAGTCGAGGCCACGGAAGCCTCTCCGACCGGCTAAGACAGCCCCCGAGCGCCCGAAGGCTAGCGAGACGCAAAAGCAGCCAGTCCCCCTCGGGCTGCCTTCGGCCGCGCCGCTGGCGCCCAGCGGTCAAGCCGCTTCTGCCGCGACGCCAGCGCCGTTCGACGCCGCACACCTCGGCGCGACGCTGCGAAACAGCGGCATTGGCTGCGCGAACCCTGACGCCGCGAGACTGAGCGAGCGCGAACGCGAGGCCTGTCAGCGGCGGCTCGCCCAAGGGGCGACGACCGCCCCGCACATCCCGGGCGTTTCCGCAGAGAAATCCGCCTACTACGCAGCGCTGCAGGAAAGCGAAGCGGAGATGGAGCGCAATGGGCGGGCACGGCCCGCAGTTCGTCTGCGGCGGCGCCAACAAGCAACTCGGCGTCAAGCTTGGGCCATGCAAGCTTACGGCGCCGATGTCGCCCTGGACCCCTGAGGCTGACGTTCGGCCGCCATGATCTCTTTTGGTCTTTCCGCGGGACAGCCGCCCATCTGAATTGGCTGCAAGCCCGGTAGAGGGAGCGGTCAGGTGCGCAGCGGACCAGGGATCCGTGAACGCGACGCTGGCGGGGTCCAGACGGATCGCTCCCGGCGCTCCGTGGCGCCCGCTGTCTTGGCGACAGCCGACAGTCACGGGGGTGCGACTGCGGCCGCGCGCAGTTCCGCCGATGGGCCGAAGTTCGCCTACATCGACTGCCTGCGCGGATACGCCGTGCTGATGGTCATGGTCGCGCACACGACCTCTGTGTACGCGCAGCTGCCCTATCCGGCGCACAAGATCGGAACCTTCGGCTGGAACGGCGTCCAGCTGTTCTTCCTCGCCAGCAGCCTGACTCTCCTCCTGTCCTACGATCAGGAGCGGCGGAGGACCGGCGCCTTCAACGCGCGCAACTTCTTTATCCGGCGCTTCCTGCGGATCGCCCCAATGTACTATCTGGCCGCGGCCTTCTATGCCGTGCTGACGCCGCCCCGGAGTCCGACACTCGCTCAGCTGGCGGCGTCCCTGGCCTTCGTGAACGCCTGGACCCCCAGGACCATGCCCACGACGGGCGACTGGACGGTCGTGCCCGGTGGCTGGAGCATTGGCGTGGAGTTCACCTTCTACCTCCTGTTTCCGGCCTTCGTTGTCGCCGCCACATCCTTCCGCCGCCTGCTCCCGCTGCTTGCCGCGACAGTCCTTGCAGCAGCCGTCCTGGACACCCTGCTGTTCCCGATGCTGACGCAAGCTTATGGCCGCCTGCCCGCAGACCTCTTCCTCTATTACTGGTTGCCCAATCAGGCGCCCGTGTTCCTCGTGGGCGGTCTCGTCTTCCTGGCGATCCGGGCGCTCGAGCGGCAGCCCGACCATCCGCTCAGCCGCGGTGTCCGCCGCTGGTCAGGCGCGATCGTCGGCGCCGGCCTGGCGCTGGGACTGGCGATCGCCTGGTTCCCGCAGCGGTTCTGCCATCAGCTCCTGCTGATCACGTCCGTTCCGCAGCACCTCGCCGCTACGCTCGTCTTCGCGGCCTTCATCATCGGCCTGTCCCAGGCGCCTCGCTCGCCGCTCGTGAACCGCGTGGCGGCCAGCCTCGGGAAGGTCAGCTTCAGCGCCTACCTCCTCCACTTCGCCGTTATCCAACTCATCCCTTGGAGCCATCCCCGGCTCTTCCACGCAAATGCGGAGCGATGGAGCGCGATCGCCGCCTATGGCGTCTGCTGTGTCGTGGTGGCCGGGGTCACCTACCTCGCCTCCTGCCTGACCTATTCGACGATCGAAAAGCCGTTCATGCGCCTTGCGAAGCGATTGACCCAACCGAGGCGGGTCAGCGCGGCCGAAATTCCAAGGCTTGCGGCATAAATTCTCTCGCGCCGAAGCCGAGGCGCCAGCCATGGTTTCTTTTGGTCTTTCCGAGGGACAGCCGCCGATCTGAACTGGCCGAAAGCCATGAAGAGGAGCGTTCAGGTGCGAAGCGGACGGAAGAGCCGTCGGCAAGTCGACGGGTTTGCAACGGTGCGATCCCGGCGCGCCGTAGTGGCTGGCGTCCTGTCGACAGCCATCCTCCCCACGAGCGCCGCAGCCCTGGCCCAGTCACCGGAGCACAAGGAATCGAAAGGCTCGGAAAAGGCCAGGCCGCGCCCGAAGGAACTCACCTACGAAGTCCTCGAGGTGGGTCCAGGAAAACGGTTCGCCTCGCTGACCCTGGCCGGCTGCTTCATGAATTCGGCCGCGCGCTGGGACAACAGCTACCGCGGCGCCGATGAGATCTCTCGAATGGGCTTCAGGGTCATCATCAGCCCTGGACCGCCCGGCTACTACGTGAACGACAGCGGCTCTAACTCGCGCCGATGGAAGTCGCCGATAGGATGGCCGCCCTACGAAGGTAACCTTCTGGGGCCGGTGATCATCGAGGGTGAGCCAGGCAAGCCGCCGCCGCTCCTGGAGACCGACGGGTACGGTGATGGCGTGCTCTACTACCAGGCGGGCCTGTTCACGACCCTCGACTTCGACGCCACGTTTCGGCGATTGAGGTTCCAGGGCTTCCGCCGCCGGGACGGCTACGGAAACTACGCAGCGATCCGCCTCAATCCGACCTTCTTCAACCGGCCGCTCAAGAACAGCATCGTCATCGAGGATTGCGAGATCAGCGGCTGCGATGATGGGATCCTCGGCGGCAACCCCGGCCAGAAAGTTTTGCTGCGGCGCTGCCACTTCCACAACAATGGAAACTGGACTGGACTTTGCCACAACATCTATGTCGGCCCCGTGGACGAGCTGGCTGTCGATGATCTGCTCTCGACCGACTGCACTATCGGCCATCTCCTGAAGACCAGGGCCGCAGCCACAGCCATCCGCAACAGCCGATTGCTGGGCGGGGCCGGAACCGAAAGCGCATGTCTGGATGTCCCAAATGCAGGCGTGCTCGCGATCGATGGCCTGACCTGCGAAAAATCGCCCGACTCCGACGCCGGCTGGATCGTCCACTATTCGGGGGAGAACCAGGTGTTTCACCTTCCCTCGGCAGTGAAGGTCCGTAACCTGACGATGGTCGCCCCGGCGGCGCTGCGGCGTCATCGTTCCTGGCAGGTCACGGGGTTCGCCAACCAGAGCGGCTTGGGCCCTGCGGCGTCCGGCAAGGACGCCCGCTTCATTCCGGTCCAGTCGGAGGCGGTGCAGGTTTTCGGGCTGAACGCCAGCAATAGCGGACTTCCCTGCCGCATTCTCCAGGCGCGACCGCCACTTGACCGGCAATCGCCTGTGCAGTGGCAGGCGTAGCCGGCACGCCGCCTCGTCATCTGGCGGATGCTCAGGCCGCGGCGATGGTCCTGGGCGCGCCGTGTTTCCCCGTCCGGCTCAGGAGATGGGCGGCGGCGGCTACGATCGTGGGATCGTGACGACCGTCATAACCGGCGGCCCCTGCGACGGTGAGCAGGGTCCGGTTGGCCCGGGCGGTCTCCTCCCAGCCGAACTGTTCGGCGTAGCGTCTGGTCTCGCTCCTGCGCGGCCGCGAGGCCTCGATCGAGCGCACCGCCTCGACGATCGCGACGGCCGACCGCTCGGCGATCAGCCGCCCGGCGGCCGGGGTCGTGACGACCTCGCGCGTACCATTGACGTCCGTCGCCGCCACAGACGCGCCGCACGCCATGGCCTCGAGAAGCACGTTCGCCCAGCCCTCGCGCGAGGAAGCCAGCACCAGGACGTCCGCGGCGGTGTAGAGCGCCGGGAGACTCCGGTGCGGAACCTCGCCAAGGAAACGGACGCGATCGGCCACGTTCAGGCGGCGCGCCAAGGCTTCGAGCTCGCCCCGGAGGGGTCCCGATCCGGCGATCAGCAGCCGCCAGCCTGGCGATTTGCTGAGGGCTTCGATGACGAGGTCATGACCCTTCCGCTCGATCAGGCTCCCGACGGATGCAAGGGTGAAGCCGTCACATCCCAGACTCTCCCGCGCGGCGTGACGGTCGACCGGACGGAAGACCTTGAGGTCCACACCGTTGCGCAGGACGAGGGTCCGCTCGGCCGGCGCGCCCAGATCCACCAGGCGGCGCCTGAGGTCCTCACAAACGGCGACGTTGGCGCTCGCCTCGCGGGCGGCCCAGCCGATCGCCTTCCGCGGGCCGGCGCTGGAGGGAATGAGAGTGAGGTCGGTCCCTCGACCGGTGATCACCACCGGGATCCGCAGGGCCTGGCCCAACCGGGCTGCGGCGACGCCGTCCGGATAGAAGTAGTGGGCGTCGATGACATCAAAACTCCGCCCCTGCGACTGGAGAGTGCGGACCGCACCCAGTCCGGCGCGGAACAGTGTCGTGGGCGCCAGCCACGAACCCAACCTCGGCAGCACCGGGTACCGCGGATGCAACACCTCGATCCCGTGGCGGACCTCCCGCCGCGGCGCCCGGGCAAACAGGGCGTAGCGTCCGAAGGCCGGATGGGCGATGGGAAAGAAGGGCACGGGCGCGAGCACGGTGGCCGACAACCCCCCGAGCGCTATCGTCTCGCGGAGCCGATTTTCGACGAAGACGCCATGGTTTGGCTGTGCGGCGTTCGGGAAAAGTGTGGAGAACACCAACACGCGCGTCATCGGCCGCCTCCCATTGCGGCGCCAACCCTCGCGTGGAGGCCGACCTGCAGGCGTGATCGAAAGATAATCGCCCCAACCGGCGTCCCTCGGCGGGCGCTTGCGACGCTCCCTCGCCCCGGGTGCGCCGCGCTCAGGCGGAAGTTGTGAAAAGCGCACGCGCAACGATCATTGGATAGGGGCGTATCGTCGCACTTCACCATGACTTGAAAGAACAGGGCGCCGGACCTTCGGTTTGCGCGGCCTCAGTATATACCCAGAAATGGGGATGCGCAGTGAAACTCTTCGGGCATCATGTAGAGCGTCAAGCCTTAGCTTATGCTGGACTTGACGCGCTGATATTCTTTCTTCCGTTGGCGTGGATCAGCTTCCATCATGCTTTCGCCGCGCAGGAGATAGCTTTAGAACCGTTTGTAGCGGTGGCCATCGCGCTAGGGCTGATTCTGCTCACCATTTCCCTTGGGGTCTATAACAGCGATGCAGCGCACGACGTCGGGATCTACCTGAAGCGGTTCCTCGTGAGCTGGGAATTCATTGCAATCGCGGCGCTGCTGTTCGTGGCCCTCGGCGGTTTCGCAGCGATGGGCCGGCTCGGACCTTCCCTGTTGCTGCTCGGGGCCACCGCGGCCGTTGTCATGTTGGTCCAGATTGGCCTGCGTCTGACACTTGGTTGGTGGCTCGGACAGCCCTCGCACAGACGACGGGTCCTCATCCTCGGCGACGCAGCCGACTCGGAAAAGGTCAGAGATTTCCTTAGCGGTCCGGGGCGCGACCGCTTCGAGCATCTCACGACCCTTGAGAACTGGGGCCCAAACCTTGCCCCCACCCGGATGGGCAATGTTCTCCTGACGGACGCGTCCGCCCGTGCGCCGAGCCTTTCCGAGCTGGCCGAGGACTTGAGGAGCGACGAGATCGTGGTTGCCTGTGAAGACCGCAGCGCGCTGCCGGTGGACGAGTTGCTGGAATGTAAGCTGCGAGGCATCCAGGTTATCGACGCCCTCGACTTCTGGGAGCGGGAGGCCGGCGTTGTGGAGGTCGCCCGCGGCGCTGGAGCCTGGCTGGCGCTTTCGGAAGGGTTGATCCTGCGCCCGGCCCGTCGACGCGCGAAACGCGTCATCGACGTGGCCATAAGCCTGGCCTTCCTGACCTTCGTCTCGCCGCTGTGCCTGCTTGTGGCCCTGGCCATCAGCTTGGACAGCCCCGGACCGGTCTTCTACCGCCAGGAGCGCGTTGGACTGAATGGCGCGATCTTCAAAGCCTGGAAGTTCCGCAGCATGCGCGTCGACGCCGAGAGTGACGGAGCGCCGCGGTGGGCCGGAAGCCGTGACGACCGGGTCACGCGGGTCGGGCAATTCATCCGCAAGGTGCGCATCGATGAGATACCCCAGGTGCTCAATGTCCTGGCCGGTGAAATGAGCTTCATCGGACCGCGCCCGGAAAGGCCGTTCTTCGTCGAGCAGCTCAAGAAGCAAATCCCCTACTACGACCTGAGGCACAGGGTGCCGCCGGGAATCACCGGATGGGCGCAGGTGAACTATCCCTACGGGGCCTCGGTGGAGGATGCGCGGCGGAAGCTTGCCTACGACCTCTATTATCTCAAGCGAAACGGCCTCGTACTGGACCTGATTATCCTGCTTCAGACGGTTCGGGTCGTACTGTTCGCCCATGGCGGGCGGTGAAGAGGGATGGGAGAGGTCATCGCCGCTCTTTCGAGAGAGTTGGACGGCGAACCGCCCGCAACTGGTCTACGGCGAGAAGGCGCCACGCCGTCGGGGCGGCGGCTGCGGCTGCTTCACGTCTTCCCGAGCTTCAGCATCGGCGGCTCCCAGATGCGCTTCGCCAGCCTTGCCGCGGGGTTCGGCTCGACCGTCTCCCACCGCGTCCTGGCGCTGAGCGGTCACTACGAGGCGATCGAGATCGTCCCTCCGGACGCATCTGTCAGATACCTTGGCGCGCCTCCGCGCGGACGCTTTCCGGACCGGCTCCTGGCTCATGCGCGAATGATCGCCGAGCTCAGGCCGGACGTGCTGCTCACCTACAACTGGGGCGCCATCGAGTTTGCCTTGGCCAACGCCTTTGTCGGTCGCCCACACCTGCATCTGGAAGACGGCTTCGGTCCGGAGGAAGCCGCAAGGCAGCTCCGCAGACGGGTGTGGGGACGGCGACTGGCGCTGCGACGAAGCAACGTACTCGTACCATCCGAGACCTTGCGCGACCTTGCCCTCGAGAGTTGGGGCGTCAGCCCCAGACGGCTGCACTTCGTGCCCAATGGCATACCCGCCCGGCGCCGTCCGTCGGCGCCGCTGGAGGCTCTCGGTCTCGAGCTACCCGCGCGCCGCGTGAGGCTCGCCTGGGTCGGCGCGCTCCGGCCGGAGAAGAATCCTGTCCGGCTGTTGCACGCCTTCGCGCCTCTGCGGGGTCGCGCCACGCTGCTGATCATCGGCGAAGGCCCGGAGCGCGCGCGGGTGGACGCGGCAGCGCGCGAATTGCAGCTCGGCGACAGCATACGGCTCCTCGGCGGGCGTCGTGACGCGCGCGATATCCTGATGCAGTGCGATATGCTGGCCCTGTCGAGCGACACCGAGCAGATGCCGCTGGTGGTCCTCGAGGCCATGGACGCGGCTCTGCCGGTGGCGTCGTTCGACGTGGGCGACGTGCGAAGGATGGTTTCGCCGGAGAACCGTCCGTTTGTTGTCCCTCATTCGACCTCCGCGCTCTCCGCGGTCATCACCCAACTGGTCGAGGATTCTCAGCTACGGCGCACGGTCGGCGCGGCCAACCGGGCGCGCGCGACGGAGGTCTACAGCGCGGACGCCATGATCCGCGCTCATCGTCGCATCCTCGATCAGCTCTCCGCCCTGGCGGGCTGAGGGCCCGTTTGCGCAATGTGCGCGGCGTTCTGCGCGATCGGCCGCTGCGGGGGTGACTCTGTCTCCTGCGTCCAATGACCAGGCTCGTGGAACACGCCGAAGTTCGTGTCGAGCAGCTCGTCGCGGATATGGAACGAGCCCCCGCCCTGGGCGCACAGCAGCCGGTCGAAGCCGTTCTCGCGAACGAGAACTTCGATCCTGTAGAGCTCCGAGACGAGCGTGAGCGGAGGCGTGGTGAGCTGCAAAACGCCGGCGCCGCTTGTCGGCTCGACCGCCATGCCGTCCAGGACGGTGCAGAAGTCGCAACAGCAAACGCCGTCGGAACGTATTATCGCAACAATGAAATTCGGCGATTCAATGGGGCGATCGATCTTGTAGCTGATCCTTAACCGCAGCCTCTCGCCCCGGTCGAATACCCCGCGCGGGACGCCTGTCTCGTCCGATAGGGCGACATTCGTGATCCTGACGGGCCGGCCTGTTTCGGACAAATCCGCGAACTTCGCCCAGGCGACCTCGCTCAACTGAGAATCGGCCTCGTAAAGCTCGATGCCTCTGGCGGTCGGTCCATCAAATTCGATCCGGCCGTTGCGCAGGTAGATCACCCGCTCGCACATTGTCTTGATGCTGAACATGTTGTGCGAGACGAACAGGATCGTCGCGTTTCGTTTCTGCAGGCTCTTGGCGAAGTCGATGCACTTGCGCTGGAACGCGATGTCTCCCACCGACAGCACTTCGTCGAGCAGGAGGATGTCGGGATCGAGGTGCGCCGCGACCGAGAAGGCGAGGCGCACGTACATGCCGCTGGAATAACGCTTGACCGGAGTGTCGATGAATTCGCCGACCCCTGCGAACTCCACGATGGCCTCAAAGTTGCGGGCGATCTCAGCCCTCGTCATGCCGAGGATCGCGCCATAGAGGTAGATGTTCTCGCGCCCCGTCAGCTCGAAGTGAAACCCTGTGCCCACTTCGAGCAGGGCGCCCAGGCGGCCGGTGATGCGCGCCCGTCCGGTCGTGGGGGTGATCACCCGCGAGAGCACCTTGAGCAGAGTGCTTTTGCCGGCGCCGTTCAACCCCAGGATCCCGACGTTCTCTCCCTGCCGGATCTGGAACGAGACATCGCGCAGGGCCCAGAACTTCTCGGCGCCCTGGCGTGTGGAGCGCGGCTTGGCGAGGGAGCGGAATGAGGCGGTCACGGCGTCCCGGAGCGTATTGTGCCGCGGACCGGCGCCGACCCGGTACTGCTTGCCAAGACCCGTGGCGGCCACTGCGACATCGCCCAGGGCGTCAGATGACATCGGCAAAGGAGCGCTCCATTTTCCGGAAGTAGACGACCCCGCCGGCGAGCGTGACGACGATGAAGGCCCCGCTGACCGCCATGGACCTGAAGTCGGGCTGGCTGGTGCCGAGCAGGGCCCAGCGGAAACCCTCGATGACGCCGACCATGGGGTTGAGGCTGTAGAGCAGGCGCCAGCGCTCCGGCACGATCGACGCCGGATACGCCACGGGCGAGGCGTACATCCAGACCTGGAGCAGGAAGGGCATGGCGTGGACCGTGTCGCGGAAGCGGACGCTGATCGGGCTCAGCCAGAGCGCGATGGCCAGAGCCAGCGCCAGCGCCACCAGCAGAAAGAGCGGCAGGAGCACGATCGCCGGGGTGAGTGCGACGTGGTAGGCGGCGAGCAGCACCAGCAGCACGACGAAACCGGCGGCGAAATCCGCGAGCGGCGCAGTCACTTGGGCCAGCGGCACGATCAGCCGCGGGAAATAGACTTTCCGGATCAGTTCGGAGTCGTTGATCAGGCCGCCGGAGCTTCGGCGGAACGCCTCGGAGAAGTAGGTCCAGGGCAGGACTGCGGTGAAGGCAAAGATGACATAGGGCTTCCCGCCGGTGGGCATCTTGGCGAAGTGGCCGAAGATGACCGCGAAGATCAGCACCGCCAACACCGGCTGGAGGATGGCCCAGCCCACGCCGATCGCCGCCTGCTTGTAGCGGATCTTCAACTCCCGCTGCACCAGGCAGTAGAGAAGCTCCCGGAAGCGCCAGAGCTCGGCGAGGTCCAGGTCGCCCCAGCGCCCGCCGGGTTGGACTTCGGTCACGCGGCGCGTCGCCAGAGGGGTGGATGACGCGGTCATCCTAGGGCCGCGCGAAGGAGGCGTCGCCAGGCACGGGCTTGGCGTTGACCCCGATGCGCGGCGCCCTGAACGTAGCCAACTGTTCCGCGCAGGTCATGAGCCTCCCCATCAGCTCAGCTTCGACAAGCTCGATGCATTCCTGTGCTGGGCGCGAGGAGGGCGACACGTCTTTTGATGCGGGTCCGGCTGGAATGCCGCGGTGGTCCTCGTGACGAGGATCGAGTTGGCGGACGCGGACGCGCCGGCGGAAGCTTCGTGCCGACCACCGAATGATAAGGCCGGCCGTCCAGGCGTGTGCTGGCTGAGGAGACATGGCCAGCCTGAGTTCCGCTTCCGAGCAGATCGTCCCGCCACGCGCCGGACCCTTGCCGAGGCCGTCGCGGACTGCGCGCATCCTGCTCGTGACCAGCAACTTCCCCCCGATCCGGGGCGGGGCGTCGGTGGTCTATGAAAACCTGGCGCGGCGAGGGAAGGGCAAGATCACCGTACTGACGGCCACCCACAGCTATCGCGATGGGCTTGAACTTCCCGGATGGCGCGAGCACGACCTTGCAGCTCCCTATCCGATCCTGCGTCGCCGCCTGCTGCGCAGCCCGCTGCTCGCCGAGGCAGAGTTGCACGGCTGGCGACGTCTGGCGTGGCTCGCATCCGACGCGGCGCAGCGGGTCGCGGTCCTCGCCACCGTGCTGCGCCTGGTCGTCGGCGACGGGGTTCGGACGGTCTGCGTCGGTGAATTGCTGGCCGGTGGTTGGCTCCTCTTTCTGCTGCGCTGGGCGCCAGGCGTGCGCACGATCGCCTATGTGCACGGCGAGGAGATGACCACCGAGGAGGAGGAGACCGCCGAGCACGTGTGGAATCCGGGCCACTCGCGCGCGCAGCTCGCGCTGCGGCAGGCGGACGAGGTCGTCGCGGTGAGCCACTTCGCAACCAAGGTCGCGAAACGCCTTATCGGCCCGAAGGCGGCAGGCAAGATGACCCTGATCCTGAATGGCGTCGACCCGCAGCGTTTCCGGCTGCAACCGCGACGCACGGACCTTGTGCGGCGCTATCGGCTCGAAGGCCGTTTTGTCTTCGTCTGCGTCTGCCGGCTCATCCAGAAGAAGGGCGTGGACCACACGATCCGCGCCTTCGAGCAGGTAATCGCCAGACATCCCGATTCGCGGTTGCTGATCGTTGGGAAGGGCCCCTTCGAGCCAGAGCTGAAGGCGCTGGTCAGGCAAGTCAGCCTGGAAGAGACGGTCACGTTCGCCGGCGAAGTCGCCGATGCGGAGCTTCCGGCGCACTACGCACTCGGCGATGTGTTCGTGATGCCCAACCGCGCCATGGCCGATGGCGACACCGAGGGATTCGGGTTGGTGTTCCTGGAGGCCAACGCCTGCGGGGTTCCGGTCATCGCCGGCCGCGACGGCGGAAGCGTCGACGCCGTCGAGCATGGCGTCAACGGCCTCGTCGTCGATGGGCATTCGGTCGAAGCCGTCGCGGCCGCCATGCTCCGGCTACGCGAAGACGGAGCCCTGCGGGACCGGCTGCGGCAGGGCGGGCTCGCCCGGGCCGCAGCCGCCGACTGGAGCAGCAAGGCCGAACAGTTCTTGCAGGTCTGTGGGGCGTAGGTCCCAGAGCCTGATCCGTCTGAACTGGGTTTGCTCTAGCGGAGACGCGCTGCGGCCGAGCCAAGGGACAGCAGCCTTCTGGCCATGGCCGAACGCACAGCGCTCGGTTGTCTGGCGACCCACGCCTTCACGCGCGTTCGCAGTGACCGCCGATCAGGCGGCAGCAAGGTGGCGATCTCCCGGACAGTGTCGAAGTCGCCGCGGGCGAAGGCGGTCTCCAGCGCCCCTGCGCGCCGTTCATGAATGCTCTCGCGCACCAGATCGGCATAGGGCGCCAGAGAAGGCCGGCCGAGTACGTGTTCGAGCACCCGCGCATCGCCCAGGTTCATCGCCAGAACATCCGCAGAGAAGCCGCCCTGGTGCTTGCGGATCCCCACGAGCGGAGGTCCCCGCAGGACGCCCAGAGGCGGATGTTCGGCCATCCTGAGCGCCGTGGCGAAATCGGTGCCGACGATGCGGCTCACGGCCTCGTCCCACCCGCCGACCGAGACAAAGAAAGTGCGTTGCACGACCATGCAGGACGGGAAGAACGGCTGGAAGCCGATCAACCGCTCGACGATCGGCTCGTCGAACCACGCGCAGCGCCCGCTCCCCTCCCGCAGCCCTCGCCAGAAAGCGGCGGGGGCCGCCGCGAACTTGCTGGTCGAGCTCCAGCTTGCGTCGGTGAAGGTGACGAAATCCGCGTAGGCGCATCGCGTGGAGGGCTCCGCGCGCCAGAGCTCCGCCATTGCCGCCACGTAGCCCGGCCGCCAGAGGTCGTCGCTGTCGCAGAAAGCGACCAGCTCGCCGCTTGCAGCCCGCACGCCGGCGTTGCGTGCGGCAAGGTCGCCGGAATTGGCGATGCGAAGGTTCTGCACGCGCGGCGCGTAAGACCGCAACACCGCCGGGGTATCGTCCAGTGAGCCGTCATCGACGACGATGATCTCGTCCGGCGGCAAGCTCTGGGCGAGGACGGACTGCAGCGTCGCCGGCAGCAGCTCGGCGCGATTGTAGGCCGGGATGACGACGCTGATCCGCATGGACTCCCGCCCGACGATCATCGCTGATCTTCAGCCCAGATGACCACCCGCAATCCCGCGAGACGACAACTTGAGCGTGATCTTGGGACCATTTGACAATCGCGGACGCCTCTTTCGCTCTAACGCTTGATGCCGATGGGATCTGGGTGCGTTCCGGGACCGGACCGTGGACGCCACCCCGGCCAGGACCTCATCGCCGCGGCCGTGGGCGCGATTGCAGCCCAGGCCCGTGACCCGAGCAGGCGTTTGAGTGCAAGGGTGGCCCAAGGCCGACTGAACCGAACGCGCGGATAAATGTCCGTCGCGAACTCGGCAATCTCCCGGCAGGCGTCGATCTCGCCCGCCTCGAAGGCGAAGTGCGCCTCCCAGACGGCCTCCTCGGCCAACGCGCCGACAGTCCGGACCCGCAGACGCGACAGATCGCCCAGCCGCGTTGCCGGCCCCGCAAAGAAGGTGGCGAACACGGCTGCTCTCTGCTGCAGGTCCGGGAGCACCACCTTGTGTGGGATAAGGTAGGCCAGCGACATGTTGGTGTCGTGTAGCCGACGGACCGCCTGCGGCGTGGCGAACATGCCGACCCCGGCGTAGGCGGCAAAGCGCAGCCACATCTCCATGTCGCCGGCGTGAGGAAGTTCGGGTCGGTAACCGCCGATCCGCTGCTGAAGCGCCGTGCGCACCACTGCGGTCGCCGTGGGGACCAGGTCGCGGGAGCCGCTCATCTCGACGAACTCTGCGCCGGTCATGACCCGTCCGGGTTCTTGGCCTCCGCATTCCAGGACCGGCGCCGGTTCACCGGGCCGAAGCAGGACAGCTGAGCCGAAAGTGAAGCCGACAGCCGGCTCCGCCTCCATCAGCCGTGTCGCCTGGGCGAGAGCCCCCGGCAGAAGGTAATCGTCCGCCGAGAGCAGCAGGCTGTAGGAGGCGCTGGCCCACTCGAGAAGGCCCTCGTTGAACGTGGCGATGTGGCCGTGGTTGACGGCGTGACGACGCCACGCCACGCGTCCGTCGCGCGCGGCGAGGGCGGCGGCCACCTGCGGCGTGTCATCCGAGGAGGCGTCGTCGATGCAGAGCACACGAACGTCGACGCCTTTCTGCGAAAGCACGCTGTCGACGCATGACTGCAAGTAGCGCCCGTAGTTGTAGCAGGGAATGACGACGTCCACTGAAGTCATGGTGGTTCCTGTGGGTGCTAGACGTCAGGGGAGACCAGAGCAGAGCGCCCGCGCCATGCGCGGATAGACGATCACGGAAAGCCAGAGCACAGCCGACCCCTCGACGGCGCACGGAGCGCCTTCGGATTGGCGCATGGATCGCCGGAGGCGCGGCGGTGGTCCATGCGGTGCGTCATCTGCTGCGAACACTCGTTGCAATCCGCCTCGCTGCGCGCAAGGCGCCACGGAACTCCACGAAAACAAAGCGGGTGGGGCGCCTGCCCTATCATTCGACGCCGCGGACGGCCGGCGGCCGAAAACCGAAAGCTATGTTCGTTGCGGCCCCGGAGGCCTGCGAAGGATGATCGGCGGCGAATGCGGCGTCAGCTGCGCGCTGCGACACTGTAGTAGAACCGTTTGGCGGTTCGGAACATCGCAGTGTTCTCTGGGACGGCTTTTCTCAGGACTTGCTCGCTTGAGTCCGAGAGTTGCTTCATGATGCGCGCAAGCGGATCGCGAAGATAGTAATGACTGAAATAACGTCGAAGTTCGGCTTTGCTCTTTGCGCCGCCATTGTCGGCGTATTTTGCGACGTTGGGGGTAAAGTGCGGATAAAGACCGTCCACCCCGTGCAGGGTGGTGCGCATGAAATTTCCGATGAGCATGTCGTCGAAGACCTCGTGCTCGATCGCCGTCATGAGGGAGTTGCGGGGCGCCTCGAAGCTGATCCCGCGCCCGCGCAAAGCGGGGTTCAAGTCCACGGTCACGTTCGATGGGCCTGCTTTCACCTCAATGAAGCCGAAGTGACTTTGCAGCGACTCCCTGGCCTGGAAGTACCGGGTGATCTTGCGCTTGTCCTCCGCCTCCAGCGGATCAGACCAACTGTCCCCGCACTCGCCCGAGGTCCGCAGGTCGAGGGTCGATCGCGGAGGTTCGAGCGGGGTGACGGCGTCGGTCTCGCAGTCGACGCGCACGAAAGCCGGCAGCATCTGCGGGGCGTTGGGGATTGCGTCCGACTGATAGTCAGCGAGCTCTGGCACGAGTGCGTTGGCCCAGGCGGAATCGGTTCGCTGGTAGCGGTGGAACGAGGAGAATGGGATGAACTTGGTCGCCCCGAAGGCCAAGGCCGCACGCTGGGCCCGCGGTGCGATCGGCCGGCGCAGGGCGTCCCTCGATGTAAGTTTGGTTCCGTCCGGGGCGAACAGGTTGAGCATATCCGCGCCGCCCCACGCATGCAGCTGGAGCAGGTAAACCTCCGGATAGCGCCGGGCGATCTGCCGCGTGCGCCATGCCTCGCCGAACTCCGGGGAGTCGTTGGCGTCGATCACCAGGCGTCCATTGATGTCGATGAGCAGGATCGAATCCTGGTTCTGGTTCGCGACCGTGCACGCCCGTATGCCGGGCGACAGCTGGCGCCATTCCCAGTCCCGGAGAACCTCTACGTTGTAGCCGGCCGACCTCAGCTCGCGCGCAATCCGCGATCCATAGTGGTTCGCGACGAGGAACGAACCGCCCGCCAGATCAGGCAGCGATCCCACGTTCAGGTGGTCGGGATGTCCGTGCGAGAACCAGTGAAACCGCGCACTCTTGATGGCGCACATTTGCCCGGCCGGGATGGCGTAGTCATGCCCCCAACTGCCGAAGTAAGCGTCGCCGTTGATCCATGGATCGGTCGTCAGCACGGGGACGTCGTCGTAGGCGATCAATGTCGCGCTGCCGATCGTTTCGAACCCCCGCATGGGCGGTCCCTTCCAGTGGCCGGTGCGGGACTCCGCTTCACACGTTTGCCGCGCCGGTCTCCTGTCATTTGGAAGGACGAGCCCGTATTTGCAGGATCAGGCTGAGGAGGAGGGTCCAGTCGCGGACGCGCGGCAGACGCGACGTCGTTTTTCGAGGGGATGACGTGAGAGGGCTGGTGAACAAGGTCGCGGGGCCGCTGGTCGCCCGGGCAGTGCGTGAAATCTCTCTCGACGAATGGCCACGCTGGGCGGCCGACCTGCTGGAGGTGAAGACGCCCTCCAACGTTCCGACCAAGATCGAGGAGTCGCCTGAGGGCGGCTCAAACATCAACATCATCCTGCATTTTCTGGACGAGACGCGCGGACTGGACGGCGACGTCGCGGAATGCGGCGTGTTCAAGGGCGCGAGCCTGGCGGCCATGGCGCTTCACATCCGACACCGGGGAGACCCGCGCCACGTCCATGGGTTCGATTCATTCCAGGGATTCGATGAGAGCGCCGCGAAGGACGTCGAATGGGGCGGGGCCCCAAATTCAGAGCGCCGTGTGGGGGGCTTCGCCGGGACCTCGCTTCGCATCGTCCGCAACAAGCTCGGGCGCCTTGGCGTCTCCGGCCGGACTACCCTGCATCCGGGTTATTTCGCTCAAACCCTCGTGATGGCGCCAGAGCGTCAATACAGCTTCGTTCACCTGGATTGCGATATTCACGACTCGTATCAGCAGACTCTTCAGTATTTTTACCCTCGCCTGGTAGAGGGGGGCGTCATTCTGATCGACGAATACGATGATCCGCCGTGGCCGGGTTGCAATCTCGCTGTGGATTTTTTCTTAGCCGACAAGCCAGAAGCGCTGCAACGTATCTGTTCCGACAAATACGTAAAATATTACATCCAGAAATCCTGACGCCACAGCTTGGATCGCGTGCTCCGGTGAACCGGCCGGCCGCCGCCTTTTGAGCTTCGCGCCGGAGCGGCCAGGCCGTGCTGTGGGACGGCTGCCCGGCGAGCGAACACCCGGCACATCAAACGACATGGTTGGCGCGGCGCTGGCGTCGGACCTTTAGGCCGACGGGCGGATGGGCGCGCCCAGGGTTGCACGGGAAATGGGGAATCACGATGCCAGTCGCCTCGAACGTCCGGTTGGGGCGCGACGTGATTATTCATCACCCTGAACTGGTCAATCTCTACGGATGCCAGATCGGCGACGACACCCGCATCGGCGCATTTGTGGAAGTGCAGGCGAACGCAGTCATCGGACGACGCTGCAAGATTTCCTCGCACAGCTTCATCTGCGAGGGGGTCGAGATCGAGGACGAAGTGTTCATCGGCCACGGGGTGATGTTCACCAACGATCTCTACCCGCGCGCCGTGAACGAACGTGGACAGCTCCAAGGCCCCCGTGACTGGACGGTCACGCGCACCCGGGTCATGTGCGGCGCCTCCATCGGCTCCAACGCCACGATCCTGGCGGGAGTCACAATCGGATCGGGCGCCCTCGTGGGCGCCGGCGCGGTGGTTACTTCGAACGTTGCGCCTCACGCGGTCGTCGCCGGCGTTCCGGCGCGCCCCCGCGGCGAGTCGCGCAGCCATTTCGCCCTCGAGCAAACCCATCGATCATTGCCAGGAGCGTGAAGATGATCGGCATCGCCGTCATCGGGTATGGCTATTGGGGTCCCAACCTCGCCCGATGCATTGACGGAACGCCCGGCTGTCGTCTGGCCGCCATCGTCGATCCCTCGCCCGCGGCCCTCGAGCGGGCTCGTACCCGCTTTGGCTCAACTCCCATGTTGACGGACTGGCGAGAAGCCCTTGCGCGCTCCGACGTGGACGCCGTCGCGGTGTCCACGCCCGTGCGGACCCATTTCGAAATAAGCCTGGCGGCTCTCGAGTCGGGCCGACACGTGCTCGTCGAAAAGCCAATGACGGAAACCTCCGCTGATGCGCGCCAGCTCATCGAGGCCGCCGAGCGTCGTGGGCTGACACTGCTGGTAGATCACACCTTCATCTACTCCAGCGCAGTGCAGAAGATGCGGGAGCTCATCGCCGGCGACGAGTTGGGCGAGATCTTCTATTACGACTCCACACGCGTGAACCTTGGCCTGTTCCAGTCCGATGTGAACGTCCTTTGGGACCTGGCGGTCCACGACCTTTCGATCCTCCAGCACGTGCTGGACAGCCCTCCCACCGCGATCTCGGCCAATGCGGCGCGCCATATCGCCGGGGCGCCGGAGAGCATGGGACAGGTGACGCTCTATCTCGCGAACGGGGCGGTGGCGCATCTCAACGTCAACTGGCTCGCGCCTGTGAAGGTGCGCAAGGTGCTGATCGGCGGCAGCCGAAAGATGATCGTCTGGGACGATCTCGAGCCAAGCGAGAAGATCAAGGTCTACGACTGCGGCGTAAATCTCGCCACCCGGCGCGAGGATCTCTACGACCTTCTCGTCAGTTACCGGATCGGCGACATGTGGGCGCCCCGTATCAGTACGGCCGAGCCGCTTCTGACGGAAATCAAGCATTTCGCTGATTGCATCGAAGCCGGGGCGGCGCCGATCACCGGTGGGTGGCTCGGCCTTCATGTCGTCGAGATGCTGGAAGCCGCGAGCCGATCCATTGCGCTCCAGGGGCATCCCATCGCGCTCGCTGCGCTCCGGAGAGCCTCATGATCCCTTTCCTCGATCTGAAGGCGCAGCATGCCAAACTGGAGCCGGAGCTGATGGACGCCGCTCAGCGCGTCATCGCCCGGGCGCAGTTCACCCTTGGGCCGGAAACCGAAGCCTTCGAAGCGTCACTCGCGGAGTTCTGCGGGAGCCCGCACGCGGTGGCGGTGAACTCAGGCACTTCCGCGCTCCACCTGGCTTTGCTGGCGACCGGCGTCGAGCCGGGAGACGAGGTCATCACAACTCCGGCCACCTTCGTGGCCACCATCGCCGCAATCCAATACGTCGGCGCGGTCCCGCGCCTTGTCGATATCGATCCCAACACCTGGAATCTCGATCCGGACCGCATCGAGGCCGCGATCACCCCGCGGACGCGCGTAATCCTGCCCGTGCACCTGCACGGCCGGATGGCGGACATGAACGCCATCATGGAAATCGCCGGGGCTCAGGGACTGGCGGTGATCGAGGATGCGGCCCAGGCCTTGGGCGCGCGCGCAGGCGGTCTGCGGGCCGGGACCCACGGCGACCTCGGTTGCTTCAGCTTCTATCCCGGCAAGAACCTCGGCGCGTGCGGGGAAGGCGGCGCGGTGGTCGCCCGGCGCAGCGATTTCGCCGAACGACTTCGGCGGCTCCGGGACTGGGGGCAGTCGCGCAAATACCTGCACGCCGAGAAGGGGTTCAACTTTCGGATGGATGAGCTGCAGGCCGCATTCCTATCGGTGAAACTGGCCCATCTCGAGAGCTGGAACCATGCGCGCCGAGCAGCCGCAGCCCGTTACGACCGGCGCCTCACCGAGCTTGGGGTGGATCATGCTGCGCCAGCCGAGGACGGGAGCCACGTCTATCACGTGTACGGCGTCAGGGTGGCGGACCGAGACCCGGTGCGTGCGCGGCTCGCGCCGGAGATCGCCACCAACGTCCATTACCCGACGCCTGTCCACCTGCAGCCCGCGTATGCGGACCTCGGCTACCGGCGGGGCGACTTCCCGATCGCGGAGGCCTTCTGCGACGAGACCCTGTCGCTTCCGATGTTCCCGGGGATCGGGGACGATCAAGTCGACGCTGTGTGCGAGCGCCTCATGGTGGCGATCCAAAAGTCGCTGATTGTTGCCGGGGAGGCGGCGTGATGCGGCGCCCGCGTGTCGTAAGGGCCGTCCACGGTCGCCAGGCCGTCGAGCCGGATCCGACCTTCGAGACGGAGTTCGCGAAGGAGCTCACGCGACGCTGCACGCCGTCCGAGATCATGTCCCTGTTCCGACGCTTCAATCACGGCGAGGACTATATCGACGGTCTGATGCGGAGGGTCTGCGTCCGCGCGGTGGCGCGCCGGTGCGGCGACGGCCTGCGGGTCGCGCCAGGCGTCGGGCTGCGGCACGTCGAGACCTTCGAGATCGGCGACGGGGTCATCATCGGGGAACAGGCCGTGCTCCAGGGGCGTCACGACGGCCGGTGCGTAATCGGAAACAAGGTCTGGATAGGCGCCCAGGCGTTCCTCGACGTCCGAGACACCGTGCTGGGCGACCATGTGGGCTGGGGGCCAGGCGCCCGCCTCCTCGGTTCGACGCATACCGCGCTGCCGATCAGCGTCCCGGTCATCGCCAGCGACCTCCTGATTTCCCCGACTACCATAGAGGCCGAGGCCGACATCGGCGTGAACGCCGTGATCCTGCCCGGGATCACCGTCGGCAAAGGGGCGATCATAGGGGCTGGCGCGGTCGTGACGCGCGACGTGCCGGCTTACGCCAGGGCTGCCGGTTCGCCTGCGCGGGTCATTTCCCAGCGGGACGAAACTGCAGCCAACGAGGGAGACTCCACGTGACACCATCTCTCACTCCCATCGCGGGCGCGAGGATCCTGGTGACCGGCGGCGCCGGCTTCATCGGCAGCCGCACTGTCGATGGGCTGATTGCTCACGGCGCCGAAGAGGTCGTGGTGATCGACGACATGGTCCGGGGTCGACCTGAGAACCTCTCGTCTGCTCTCGCCTCCGGACGTGTGCGCCTGATCCGCGGCGATATCTGCAACAGCGAGCTTGTGCGAACTCAATTGGAAGGCATGGACCTCGTCTTCCATATGGCGGCGCTACGGATCACGCAGTGCGCCGCCGAACCCCGGCGCGCCATGCAGGTGATGGTGGACGCGACTTACGATCTCCTCGATCTCTGCGTCGCGGGCGGCATCCGCAAGGTCGTCATGTCCTCATCCGCGTCGGTCTACGGGATGGCCTCGGCCTTTCCCACCGATGAGGCGGAACCGCCGTACGCCAACCGGACCCTCTATGGCGCGGCCAAGACCTTCGGGGAGGGATTGCTGCGCACGTTCAATGACATGCACGGCCTCGACTATGTGGCCCTGCGATACTTCAATGCCTACGGCCCTCGGATGGACATCCATGGCCGCTATACTGAAGTGCTGATCCGCTGGATGGAGCGGGTCGAGGCGGGACTCCCGCCGGTGGTCTTCGGAGACGGCTCGGAGACCATGGACATGGTGCATGTCGAAGACATCGCGCGCGCAAACCTGCTCGCGGCCGCCTCGGCGGCCACCGACGTGGCGCTCAATGTGGGGAGCGGAACCGAGACGAGCCTTGCGGAGCTGGCCCGGCGGCTCGCCGCGGCCATGGGGCGCGAGGACCTGGCGCCGGTCCATGAGCCGCCAAGGGCCGTCAATCCCGTTCCCAAGCGACTGGCCGACCTGAGGCGTGCGCGGGAGGTCATCGGATATGAGCCCACCGTTCCACTCGACCAGGGCCTTGCCGGGCTGGTGGCCTGGTGGCGCTCGGAACGTCTCTCGACCCCGACGGCCGTCGCCGGACGCGCGGCATGATTCCGATCGCCGCGCCTAAGCTCGGCGAGGCCGAAGCCGAGGCCGCCGCCCGGGTCGTCCGCTCCGGCTGGCTTAGCCAAGGCCCGGAGGTCGCTGCGTTCGAGGGTGAGTTCGCCGAGGCCGTCGGCGCGCCGTACGCCTGCGCCGTGTCCAACTGCACGACTGCGCTCCACCTGGCTCTCGTGGCGCTGGGAATCGGACCTGGCGACGAGGTGATCACGGCCAGCCATAGCTTCATCGCCACCGCCAATGTGATCCGGCAGACCGGCGCGACGCCCGTATTCGCCGACATCGAACCCGCTGGCTTCAACCTCGATCCAGAAGCGGTGTCACTGGCGATCACCCCTCGGACGCGCGCGATTCTCGTGGTGCACCAGATCGGGATGCCGTGCGACCTCGGCGCCATCCTGCCAGTCGCCCGCGCCCATGGCGTTCGAGTGATCGAGGACGCCGCCTGCGCCGTGGGCTCCAAGATCTGCCTGGACAATCAGTGGGCGGCCATCGGCTCGCCGCACGCGGACATCGCCTGTTTCTCCTTCCATCCTCGCAAGGTGATCACCACCGGCGAGGGAGGAATGCTGACCACGCGCGACGCCGGGCTGGACGAGGTTTTCCGCCTGCTTCGTCAGCACGGGATGAGCGTTCCCGACACGGTCCGGCACAAGGCGCGGGAGGTGGTGCTCGAATCTTATCCCGTGTCCGGGTTCAACTACCGGATGAGCGATCTGCAGGCGGCCGTCGGACGCGTCCAGCTCGCCGCCCTGCCGGGGATCGTCGCGCGCCGGCGCGAACTTGCGGACAGCTATCGGCGAAAGCTCGCCGCCGTGGAGGGGCTGGTCCCACCCGCGGAGCCGGATTGGGCGCGGTCGAACTGGCAAAGCTACTGCGTGCGACTGCCGCGGGGCGCGCAGCAGATCGAGGTGATGCAGGCGATGCTGGACCGCGGTGTCGCCACCCGCCGCGGGATCATGTGCGCCCATCTCGAGCCTGCTTACGCCGGGCTGAAGACGGGGCCGCTTCCTCGGTCCGAGGCGGCCCATCGTGAGTGCGTCCTGCTTCCCCTGTTCCCGCAGATGACCGAGGCGATGCAGGATGAGGTGGCCTTCGCCCTTGAGGCTGCGCTCGACGCCGGTCGTCCTCATCGGCATCGCTCGCTCCCGGAGCGCGATCGACTCACGGCGCTTTGAGTATTCTCGCCAAGTTCACGCGGAGTGGTTTTTTTCGACGAGGGAAGCTCTTGAGGCCTCCTGAAGCTGGTTGAAGGGCTTTCGACATCCGCCGTCGTCGTTTCCGCCCCCGGCTCCCCACGACTCCATCGTGGCTTGGAAAGCGCGGAGGCGTCCGTCTCCGTCGCAGCGCTGTCACGCACATCGAAGAGCCGCACCCGCCACGCATCGTCTGGGCGGTCGACGGCCCACATCCAAAAGGCGATCAGCACCATGGCTGCGACGTCGATCAGGAAGAGCAAGGACGACATTCACGGCTCCTTCAGGCAATTCCCTGGCGAGCCCTCACCCAGGAGCGTTCTTGGCGCCTGCGCAAATGACAGGGTCGGCTCGCGCGCGAGAGGCGGCGTCGCGCAGCGCGAGGCCAGCGAAGTGCGATCCGCAACAGCCGCGCAGCAAGCGCCCGGCCTGTCGTTTGAGAGAGTTGAGGCCGATCGGCTTTCCTAATCTTCGGTCAGTCGCTGCCGCCCCTATACGTTTGGGTGGCGCCGGACCGTATAAGGGAAGGTCAGAGATGTCTGTTCTCGTGACAGGCGGCGCCGGATATATTGGCAGTCATATGGTGTACGGCCTTCTGGACCGCGGGGAGCAAGTATGTGTTCTTGATAATTTGTCAACTGGAGTTCGAGACCTCCTGCCGCGGGAAGCGAGATTCTTTCATGGTGACGTAAACGACCAGAATCTGGTCCGGTGGATCCTGGCAGACCGTGAGGTCGATGCTGTAGTGCATTTCGCCGGCTCCGCTGTGGTGCCAGATTCAGTGAAGGATCCCCTCGCCTATTATCGGAACAATACAGCAGGATCGCTCGATCTCCTGGAGGCGTGTGTCGCAGGCGGGGTTAAGCAATTCATCTTTTCCTCCACCGCGGCCGTGTACGGGGCTTGCGAGGGGCGCTGCATCGACGAGTCCAGCAGTCCTGCTCCAATCAATCCCTACGGCCGATCCAAGCTCATGACGGAGTGGATGCTGCAGGACGCCGCCCGGGCGAGTGACATGCGCTTCACGGTGCTGCGCTACTTCAATGTCGCGGGCGCAGATCCCGGCGGTCGCACCGGGCAGTCGACGCCACGCGCCACACACCTGATCAAACGCGCCTGCCAGGTGGCGCTCGGCCTGGTGGCGCATCTCGACATCTATGGCTGCGACTTTCCGACCCCTGATGGCACTGGGGTGCGTGACTACATCCATGTCGCCGACCTCGTGGAGGCCCACGGGCTCGCACTCACCGCACTGAGGTCGGGCGGAGCATCTGCGACGCTGAATTGCGGCTACGGCCGAGGCTTCTCTGTGCGACAGGTCGTCGAAGCGGTGGAGCGAGCCACGGGGCGGCGTTTGCCCATCCGCATCCAGGCCAGGCGGCCAGGGGATCCGGCCTCCGTGGTGGCGGATTCCAGTCGGCTGCGACGTGAACTCGGATGGCGTCCGCACTACGACGTCTTGGACGAGATTGTCTGCCATGCGCTCGACTGGGAGGCGCGGACCAGTGTCGCGCCGAAGATCACGCGCATCAGGACGCCAATCGACTCCTCGCAGACCGCGGGGGAGTATGTTTGATGGCTGTTTGGTCAGAACAGACGAAACAACTAAGTTTGAAAGGCGCTGTTGGACCGGCGACAGGCTCGTTGCTCGCGGGCCCATCGCTCTGAAAATCAGCAGCGATGGGCGTTATCTGAATAAGGCCAGCCGATGGGTCTGTCGCATCACCCGAGCGCCCGCCTTCGCGCGGAATACTGCATTGGCGATGTGGCGCCCGGAACGGCGCTGGCCATCGCCGCGCATGTCACGGCGTGCGAATCATGTGCCGGTCTCATCAGGGAGTCGCCCGCAGGTCCGGAGACGCTGTGGAGACCCGACGCCGAGGGTTGCGGAACACTGACGTCGCGCCTGCCGCCCCTGCTCCGCGAAATCGCGCGCACTCGCTGGCGCAAGGTTTCGGACGACGTCTCGATTTGTTCGCTGCGTGGTGTCAACGGTCTTGGCGAGGCCGTTTGTCTGTTGCGCGCGGCTCCCGGCGCCAACATCATCCTGCCGGGCCACGTCGAGATCATCCTCGGCGTGAGCGGGCGCGCGAGCGCCCCATGTGGCGTGCTAGACCCTGGCGATCTGATCGAGATCGACAGTCCCGTTCAAGGGTTGGCTGATCCCTCGAATGGCCTGCTGGCGCTGGTCATAGGCGATGACGAACTCTATCGCGGACTGGCCCAATCGTTGGCCGAGCCTGACGTGAGCTCATGAAGCGTCGTGCGCTTTTACGCCAACGATCGTCAGGCCCATCAATTGGTTCACGAACGGAAGCGAAGCAACAAAGGCGCTCGTGGATTTTGGAAGCATCGACAGTGCTATCTCCGCGGCCCTGCCGACGAAGTAAGGTATGCGTACCTGTCGGTGGCCTCCGGTTACATAGAATAAGGTTGAGCGAAACCCGGCATCCCTGAATAGTTGCCGAAGGTCCTTATAGTCATATTCCTTTAGGTGCAATCCGGTCGCCTCGTAGTCAAAGTATCTCGAAATATCGTGCGGCCCTGTGAATCGGCTCGGCGTAACACAGCGATACACTCCACCATAAGATAATACTCTCCAAACCTCTCGCAACTGAAGCGCTGCATCGTTCGGATGTAAATGCTCAATCAATTGGTTAGAGTAAGAGACGTCGACGCTACGGTCGGGTAGGGGGATATCGACTCCTGTCGTGATCAAGAATTCGAAGTTAGGAGGCGTGGTCCTATCAATCAAAGCGTCAGTGACGTCGAGGCCATAGGCATGCTGGGCCCGCGTAGCTACCGCAAACGTCAGGGCGGCATCGCCGCAGCCCACTTCAAGAAAGCGACTCGTCGCAGACAGATGAGGTTTTAGGAGCGCGAGCTGTTGGAGGATAGATTCGGTTCTTCCATCGCTCTTCGCGCTCTTTTGCGGGTGATCAGGAAGAGAGTCGAAGAGCTCTCTGTAAACCTCAGAATAAACAGACGTGCGTTCCCGCCGCGGAGCTAATTTCAATCGATCAGCCAGGCGTCGTTCAAGCATATAGTGAGAAGTAATGCGTTGGGCGGAACGATAATCGTGCCGCTTCTGCCGAGTCCTGTTGAAGTCTGGGCGCAATTGAACCATCTTGCGTTCCCCAATGTGCGGTCGACCGGTGCGCCGGAAAGGGCCCTCAGCCTACAGAGCATCCGCTGTCGCTTCGCCTTGACGGCTCGGCGTCACCACTGAGGCAGGGCATTGGACTCTTTCCAACGGGTCGCGTGGTGCGACCGTCCAAAGCAACGATCCGCTTGGCAGACGACCATCGTTCTCTTCGCAGCCTCGACTATCACGCCATGGCGCGGAGGCCCGCGTGCGCCGCGTCGTCGGCCGGTGACCGGCCCACCGCCGTACGTTTCGGAGCAGCCTCTTCCGTGAAGGTTCCGGGCGGGTAGTACTGAGACATGATCGCCAGGCGTTCGGGGTCGAGCAGGGTCACCGAGCCGGATTTGAAGAATACCAAACCCTCCTGGCGCAGTTGCTTCATCGTACGATTGATGTGCACCACGCTCAGGCCAAGCGCGTCGGCGAATACCTCATGGGTCAGGGGAACGCGGAACGAATTTCCCTTCACGAGCCCCACGCGGTCCATCCGTTCGCGCAGATCGAGGAGCAGGTGGACTACACGCTCGCGGGCCGAGAGGCGGCCCATGCGAAGGATATGATCATAGAGCCGCTCTTCGCGTTCCAGAGCCGCTTCGGCGACAGCCTGGGAGAACAATTGCCGCAAGGCCGGTTCTCCGGCCAGCGTGGCGTCCGCATCGATGACCTCGAGGCGCGACAGGGCGATCACGCCGCGCGAGCCAATGCTTGTGGTGCACCGCTCGTCGATCACCTCGCCTGGCAACATGAAGCCGAAGATCTGCCGTCGCCCGTCAGGTAGGATGCGCAGCTCGCACGCCCACCCGGAGACAACCACAACGCGCCGCCCGTTTCCGGCTGCGCTGCAGAGGCGCACCTGCGCGCCCGGACCAAAGCGCTCCACGCGTCGCCAGAACGCGCGAAGCCGGTCGACTTCGGAGGTCTGGCCCGCGAGGATACTCAGTGTAGACGCTGCACGTGCTAGGCGAGTAGCAGAGAAGTCTTGAACATTCATTAGCTCCCCCTTCCCGTCTCACAGTAGTGAGGCCACAATTGCCCGATGTTCACCCTTCACTCTCGCGAAGAGAAAACCTACCAGAGACCTCGATGCGCCACGAACTAGGATTAAGTGTGCGTTAGTGCACAATCGTTTGTCAAGGGAGATGTTTGCAGAATTGTAACGAACTGTCCGCTCTTGCGAGGACCGCCACCCCTCGCACCTTCGCCATGTATTCTCCATTTTCCGAACAAAATCACGCCTGTCGCTCCCCCAAACGGGTGAATGCAACAACATTTAAAATTTGACTATCCACAGGGCCCCGGCTTCGAATGCCGCCCCTGCGACGGGTTCCTCGAGCCGATCGGTTCAGTTGGGAGAACGCTATGGCCGCGTTTCCACATCGGGGGCCCAATCCAGCGACATAGGCGGCGTCAATTGACAGCGCCGCCCGGAGCCTATCGGGGCAATCATGCCCCGATCGAGGGAGGCCGCCGAGACCATGGCGCGAGGTCAAAGAGACCTGAGGCCCAGGCCTGAGGCGAATTTGGACGCACGGCAAGGCGTGGACCCTGGAGGCTGCCGCGCCGGGTCAGGTGGGTCGTGAGCGCGCCGCTCGCGACGAGCGCGCGGGTGATCGCCGCTCCCGCCCAGGCGCCTCACTCACCCGAAAAATCGTGTCCTTTCTGGACCGAAGAGGCGCCGGGCAGGCTTATCGCCTGGCTGGACGCTGACCCCAGGCCACGGCTTCTCGCCACGGCGCAGGGACAGGTGATCTGGATGAGCGCCGCCGCCGAGGCTCTGCCGCATCGGGACTTCCCCTTCCGCTCCGACGGCGAGCATGACTCGGATGGGGAGCGGCGGCTTGACCAACGGCTTCTGGCCGAAATTGACCCTGCGACGCGCCAGCTCCGCTGCGCAACGGGCAAGCCTGAGTTCAGGTGTCAGGCGTGGATGGCTTGGGCCTGTGCGCTTCCAGGTCCCGGCGGCGACGTCCTGGCCCTGATCCTGAGGGCGAGGGGCGAGAGGCCGAATCTGAAGGTTCTCGCCGAGGTTGGGCAGCTCACGCGCGCGGAAATCCGGACCATCGAAATGATCACGAGTGGAACCGAAACCGCCGCAATTGCGGAGGAACTCGGGATATCGCTGGAGACATTGCGCACGCACATAAAGCACGCGTATCGCAAACTCGGGGTGACCACCCGCGGGGGGCTATTCGCGCTCGTCGCTGATTTCCTGCAGCCGTGAGGGCTTTGCTGTATTTGCGAGCCTGCCGCGGGCGGATTGAGCTCAGTCGGCCGTGTGATTCAGCAAACTTCCAGTTACATCCGTGCGCGGATCGATCTCCTCTCGGCGGAGATATTTATCCGGCTCTGTCGCAGGGCCACAACGGCTGAGCGAGCGGCTCGCTCTCTCACACCGCCGATCTTTTGGTTGCGGCGAGCAGGCCCGGTTCTTGCATCCTGAACTAGGAGCGGCGGGAGACACCGCAGCCTGGAGGCGAGGAGCCTGCCCCCAGCCCGACCTCACCTTTCGGCCGCCGGGCCCGCGAGTACGTGCGGGAGGCGCCGCTCCACCACCTCCGGACCCGTCGGGGCATTTCCCTTGGGACGGAGGAGGTTTCACTGGCGACGCGCGATCTCGCGGCGCCGCTCGGGAAGGGCTTAGCGGAGGCGTGGGGAATGCCTTCTCACGAAAGCCCCATCCCGGACGTCGAGCCGGTTGAATGCTCGGATTTCCCGATCGTGGAGGGCGTCGAGCCCCTCAAAACGGGTTCCCCGCCCCCGGCTCGCGACGCGCCCAGATGAGCGTGAATTGATCTTGGCGCTGATCAAACCGAATTGCACTCAGGGGCCTGGCGCGGACGCCCATTCCATCATTCGACATAGTGGGGGCAAGGCCGCGAGGATTAGCTGTGGGACCGCGCCTGGTTCGTCGAAGGTGCGGTTGTCGTAGATCGGATACCGGATTCAAGGGAACCGCGTTGAACGCGCCAACAAACCTTCCGGCAAACTGGGCCGTGGCGCTGCGGGCTCGCAACCTCCTTGTGGAGGTCATCGCGGCCTTCGTGTTGTTCGGCTTTGTGGTCCCCGCGTTTGCAGGCTCCACGTCCGCGCCGCGCCCCTCCTCGGGGGAAGAGCGCGCGGAATATCTGATTGGGCCGGGCGACACCTTGCAGGTCTTCGTGTGGAGGAACCCGGATCTATCGGTCGAAGCGCCCGTGCGCCCGGACGGACGCATCAGTATCCCGCTCGTGCCGGACGTCCAGGCGCAGGGCAAGACACCGACAGAGCTGGCGCGAAACCTTGGTCAGGCTCTGTCGACCTACATTCAGGATCCGATGGTCACCGTCATCGTGAAGACCATCGCCTCAGCCGGCAATGAGACAGGCGTGAGCGTGATCGGCGCGGCGGTGACGCCGAAGACGGTGCCTTATCGGGCAGGCCTGACCGCACTCGACGTGCTGATCGAGGTCGGCGGCCTGAACACCTTCGCCAGGGGGAACGGAGCGACCCTGCTGCGCCGCGAGGCGGATGGCTATCACGCCTACCCCCTTCGACTGAAGGATCTGGTTCGATCGGGAGACCTTCGCGCGAACGTCGAACTCAAGCCGGGCGACGTCATCCGCATTCCCGAGCGGCTGTTCTGAAAAGTTCAGCTGCGCCACCGGGGGAGTGACACCATGATCGGTCAGATTGTCGACCGTTTGATCGACGAGGCCCGCCGCATCTGGGTCTACCGGTGGCTGGTCGCAGCCGTGACGGCGACGCTCGTGGCCGCTGCGGTCGCCTACACCTTCAGTATGCCGAATGTCTACGAGGCGTGGGGCCAGCTCTTCGTCAACCGTCAAACGCCGCTTTCCGCGGCGGCTGAGAGCGTTTCGCTGGCCGATCTCCGGTCGAGCAATACCTACATGGTCCAGAAGACCCTTCTCAACGATGACAACCTCGAAGCCGTCGCCCGTGCGCTGAAGCCCCGGCATCGCTTCACGACGCCCGAACTCGACTCAGCGATCGCCGCGCTCAGGAGAAACGTACATCTCGTGGATGGCGGCGACGGTTTCGTCGAGGTCCACTACAAGGACATCGATCCGCAACGCGCTCGGGCTGTGGTTCAGCTGGTGCTGACCCACTTCATGAACGGGACCTACCAGCGGTCTCAGCAGGACCTGCAGCACGCCGGCGCGTTTCTGGACCAGCAGATCTCCGTCTACGCCGACCTCATCTCGCAATCGGAGGCGAAGATCGCTGCGGCGCAGCGCCATTGGGGCGTGAGCGCCGCTGGAGTCGGCGAAGACACCGCAGCCGCCGTCGTGCAGCCCGAACAGCGCGACACTTCCGAAGCGAATCGGCCACCGCCGGCGTCGCCCCCCACCCGCTCCGAAGCCGCCGAGCGGGTGAGCCAGCTGCAAACGAAGCTCGACTCCCTGCTGACTGTCGACACCGAGCAGCACCCCGACGTGATCGCCGCCCGCCGGCAGCTGGAGCAGGCCCGCGCCAAGAGCGAGCAGGAGAAGGCCGAGGCCGCCGCCAGCCCATCGCCAACGCCGCTGTTCTCGACCCCAAGACTTCGGCGCGTGCAGGTTCGGCGGCGATCCGCCCCGGCGCCTGAGGCCGCCGCGGAACTCGCCGAGCTTCAGCGTACGGACGAATCTCTACGTACGAGCTATGAGCAGCTCGTCGCCAAGCGGGCCGCGGCGCAAATGTCCCAGGCGGTGTCAGGTGCGGACCGCAACGGCAAGTTCCTGGTCACCCGTGAGCCGACCACGCCGACCATCCCTGTCGGACCCAACCGCGAGCTCTACCTTGCCGCGGGCCTCCTCGCGGCGGTTGGGGGCGGCCTTGGCGCCGGTTATCTGCTTGGTGTCACGCGTGGGGTCCTGGTCTCACCGCGGGAGCTCGAGGAGGTCATCCAGCTGCCGGTCATCGGCACGATCTCCTGGGAGCAGGCCCTGCGGTCGCGTTCGCCATCATCGGCGACTGCCGAGTCCGCCCACCCGCCCGCACAACGTCAGCAGCGGTTTCGCGTCAACGTTCCGCTGGGAAGACCATCATGAGCCGCTTCACCGAGCTCCGGGCCGCCGTTGCGCCGAAATATCGAAACGAGGTTGTCGATGCGGGGGATGTCCGAGCCCGGCCGCCTTCCATGCCCGAGGCCGAACTGGAGCGGATCGGCGCCGTCCGTGCGCTCCGCCGGGACGAAACCTACACGCGGGAGGAGTTTCGGGTGCTCAAGCGGCACCTGCTCGCGCGTATTCGGGCGGGGGCAAGCCGACTGGATCCACGGATGATCCTCGTCACAAGCTCCAGTCCGGGGGAAGGCAAGACCACCGTCACACTGGGCTTGGCTCTGAGCTTCATGTTCGAGCGCGACTGTCGCGTGGTGCTGATCGACGCCGACGCGCGGACGAGCTCGCTGACGTGCCGGATGAAGCTGAACCGGGAGCTTGGCCTCCTCGACTATCTCGACAATGAAGCCCTGGAGTTGTCCGACGTCCTCTACCGCACCTCCACGCCCGGTATCTACGCGGTTCCGGTTGGCCAGGCGCGCGTCACCGCTCCCGAGCTGTTGAACAGCCCGAGGCTGGGTCACTTCCTGCATGAACTTCGGAAGAACGATGAGCAGCGCATAACGATCATGGACTCCAGTTCAGTCCTGTCCTGCAGCGAGACAGTGGCTCTCGCCGGGCACGCCGGACAGATCCTCTACGTGACAGCCAAAGGCCAGACCCGGCGCCCAGAAGTGGATGAGGGACTGGGCATCCTGCACCGGGGAGCGGGCCCTCTGGACGAATCTCGTGTCGCCCTGGTGCTCAACAAAGCTGACCGAAGGCAATCTCCGGTCCGCTACGCCACACGGCGCTGATCCGGGGCTGGGGGGCCACCTTGCGCCGGATCCGCAGAAGTCGATCGCCGCGCGCCGCGCGCTGGGCGGCGGCGGGATTGGCCGCCCTCACCTTAAGTCTGATCGGCGACATCACGCGGGCCGCCGATCCCGACCCCGGGGCTGCGCCCCTGCAAACTGCGCCGCCACAGCGTACCCCGCCCCAACAGGCGCTCGTCCTGCAGCCGAGTGTGGGGCTGGAAGAGATTTACACGGACAATGTGGATTTGTCGGCCACTGACAGGGTCTCGGATCTGATCTCGCGGCTCTACCTGTCCCTCGATGCGACGCTCGACACCGCGCGCTCCCAGGGTCACCTGGACGGCAGCGTGGGCTATGATTTCTATGCGCGCCAAAGCTTCCGCAGCGGTTTCTACGGAACGGGGAACGGCGCAGCCTCCTACGCGCTGGTTCCCGATCTCTTGACCTTGAAGGCCGACGCCTCGACCGCCGACGGGGCGCTTTCCATCATTGGGTACTCGGCGACGGACCGCCGCGGCGCTCCCGACGTCGCCCAGTTGACCACGTTCGACGTGGGCCCCGAGCTCAGCGGGCGAACCCCGGACGGTCTGGAGGTAAAAGCCGCGGCGCGCTTTACGCAGATCCTGTATTCCAACGCCTCGGGCGGTCCGCTGCTCCTCCTCCCGAGCAACGACTCCATCGGTCAGTTCACCGCCGCCGTCGCTACCGACGCCAGTCGGCCTCTGCAGCTCGAGAACTCGGCCGAGTACCTGCGCGACACGCAGGACTTCACCACTGTGAGTGACATCCAGTCCGTGATCTACCGGGTGGGCGCGTTCGGGCTCATCGGCCGCGTCGGTTATGATTACATCACACAGGACCAGCTGCACATCTCGGCGCCGACGGGGAGCGTCGGCTTCGAATATAAGCCCAACAACAGCTCGACCCTCACCGTGGAGACCGGCAGCCGGTATAACCGGCCAGCCTGGACGGCGAACGCCACGATCGAGTTTTCGCCGCGGCTGCTCGCCACGGCCGCCTATGTCGAAGAGGTTGAGCCGGATCAGGTCGGGGTCGCCCGCTCGTATTTCGCCTTCACCCAGGCCCCCCTGATTCTTCCGCCGCCGCTCGTGCCGACGTCCTTTGGCGTTCCCCCCAACGTCGCCAACGCGACGTCCTTCGCCCGAACGGCCACCTTTCGGGGCGCCTACCACGATGACGCGAACTCGCTTTCCGTATCGGGCAGTTGGGCCGACCGCGAGTACCTGACGATTCCCGGGCAGGACAAAACCCTGGTCATAGACGCGGCCTACACCCGCACGATGCGCCCTGACCTTTCCCTGACGGTGCACGCTGACTACGGGCGCTCGTTCGAAAGTCCGACCTTCCCCGAGAGCACTGCTATCGGGGGGACTATCGAGCTCGCGTATCGGCTGAATTCCCACACGGACCTCACCTTGAACTTCTCGCGCTCGCAGACCCGCCAGCTGGGCCTGGGAGGCGAGCTGGTGACGGAGAATGCGGTTTACGAAACGATCCGGAGGGCCTTCTAGATGTTCGCCTCTGCGTCCTTTCCACGATCGAAACAGGACCTGCCGGGAAACGTCCTGACGGCGTGCGACGCGCCGCTGAACGCCCTCACCGTGGATGTCGAGGACTATTTCCAGGTTCAGGCGCTCGCCGGCGTCTTTCCCGTCTCTGTTTGGGAGTCCTGCGAACCGCGCGTCGAGCGGAACACCGAGCGCCTCCTCGAAGTCTTCTCGGATGCGAAGGTGAAGGCGACCTTTTTCGTGCTCGGCTGGGTGGCGGAGCGCTTTCCGCAGCTCATTGGCCGCATTGCCGCCGAAGGGCACGAGGTGGCGAGTCACGGCTTCGCCCATCAGCGCGTCGACGGCCAGAGCCCGCGGGAGTTCCGCAGCGACATCCGGCGCGCACGTCGGGTCCTGGAGGACGCCGCCGGGACGGCGGTGCGCGGCTATCGCGCGCCTACCTTCAGCGTCGGCGAGCACACGCCTTGGGTCTGGCGCATCCTTGAGGAAGAGGGATACGCCTACAGCTCCAGCATCTATCCCGTCCGCCGCGATCTCTACGGGGCGCCAGATGCGCCGCTCAGTCCTTACCGCCCCGCCGGCGTCGCCCAGCTGGTGGAGGCGCCTATCTCGGCTCTGCGCCTGGCGGGGCGCTCCTGGCCGTGCGGCGGGGGAGGCTATTTCCGCCTGCTGCCTTATCCCGTGAGCCGGGCGCTCCTCAGGGGTGTCAACGCGGACGCCGGACGCCGTGGGATCTTCTATCTCCATCCCTGGGAGATCGACCCGGACCAGCCCCGCGCGCGCGACGCGCCGCTCAAGTCCAGGATGCGCCACTATCTCAACCTGAACAGGACCGAGGGTCGGCTCCGGCGCCTCCTGCGCGACCTGCGTTGGGACCGCATGGACCGTGTCTTCGCCGAAGAGCTCGGCGCTGCGGCGCCCGCCGCCCCGACCGCCTTTTCACCCGTGCAGCCTGCGGTGGAGCGCTCCCATTGAGCGACTTCGTCGATTCCGAGTGGGACGCCTTCGTTGAGGGCCGCCCGGACGCCACCTTCTTCCACCTCCTCGCCTGGCGCGACATCGCCTATGGGGTGTTCGGTCACCGCCCGCACTACCTGACCCGCAGGGAAGGCGGGGCGATCGACGCAGTGCTGCCCCTGATCGAGGTCAGAAGCCATCTGTTCGGCCACGCGCTCATCTCCACGGCCTTCTGCGTGGGCGGCGGGCCGCTCGCCACGAACGCCGCCGGGCTCGAAAGCATCCTTCACGAGGCCGAGCGCCTCGGACAGGAGGTCGGCGTCGACTACATCGAGCTGCGGGATGTGGGCTATAGCGCGCAGACTGGGCTCGGAGAGGGCTGGGTCGTGCGCGACGATCTCTACGCCACCTTCGAGGCGCCGATTCCAGCCTCCGAAGATGAGAACCTCAAGCAAATCCCGCGCAAGCAGCGCGCCGTCGTGCGCAAGGCGCTGGAGCGCGACCTCACCACCACCATCGACGATGGCGTGGACGACTTCTTCGCGGTCTACTCCCGCACCATGCGCGACCATGGGACGCCCGCTCTCCCGCGACGCTTCTTCCAGGCTCTGAAGGCGGCGTTCGGCGACCGCTGCGAAGTCCTTACCGTGCGCAATGAGGGCCGCCCCGTATCGAGCGTCCTCAGCTATTATTTCCGCGGCCGCGTCCTTCCCTACTATACCGGGAGCATGCCCGACGCGCGCGCGCTTGGGTCAAATGACCTGATGTATTGGAAACTGATGCGCCGGGGGGCCGAGCGTGGTTGCGTCGTTTTCGACTTTGGGCGGAGCAAGCTCGGAACCGGACCCTTCAGCTTCAAGCGCAACTGGGGTTTCGAGCCCCGGACGGTCGCCCACCACTACCGGCTGATCCGCTCCCGCCGCATACCCAACGTCAACCCCACCAACCCCAGGTACCGGGCCATGATCGAGACGTGGCGGCGCCTGCCCCTGCCGGTCGCCAACGTCGTCTCGCCCTGGCTCAGCCGCAGCCTCGCCTGACGCCGACGCTGTCAGCCGCTCAACGAGGCTGTCTAGCTTGTTCAACTGGACGTCCCACCGCCGTTGGCGCTCGACGTATTCACGCCCCCGGGCGCCCAGGTCCGAGGGGGCGCGCCCGTCCAGCACCTGCAGCACCGCCTCGGCGAACGCCGCAGGCTCGTCCGCGCTCAACACCTCGCGCCCAGGCGTGACCTCCAGGCCCTCCAGGGCTGCGGAAGTGGCCACCACGGGCCGGGCCGCCGCGAGCCCCTCCAGCACCTTGTTCTGTATCCCGCGTGCGAAGCGCAGCGGGGCCACAACCACCCTGGCCTCGGCAAGGTGCCACCAGACGCTCGGCACGGCCCCCGTCACTTCGACCCCCGGCTCCCGTGCAAGCGCGCGAATGGCGGGCGTTGGGGCGGAGCCCACGATACGGAACACCGCCCCGGAGGCCTGCTTGCGGATGAGCGGAAACACCTCTTTGGCGAACCAGCGGGCGCCTTCCACATTGGCGCGATAGTCCATGCGGCCGCACATGACGATGAGACGCCCGCTGGCGGGAGGCGACGCCGGAAACGCCTCCAGATCAACGCCATTGCCCATGGTCTCGAGCTTGGCGGCCCACCGCGGCTGCATTCGGGCCATGACCTCCCGCTCAGCGTCGCTCACCAGCAACGCCGCATCGGCCCTCGAGAGCAGCGCGGATTCGAAGGCCAGGAGCTCGCGCGCTTCGCGCCGGAACAGCCACGACTGTGGCCAGGGCGCGGCCGTCGCGTAGGCCTCCCACTTGGCGGCGTCAGCGTCGACGAAATCCACGAGCAAAGGTATGCCATCGGGGAGGCGACCCAGGAGGCATTCGCCGAGGGCGGAAGAATAGAGCACGACCAGATCCGGGCAGACCTCCTGCAGGAACCGCTCAATCCATTGATCCATGCCTGGATGGCGGAAGCGCGCAACGCTGAGCGGGTCGCCCGTAAGCAGTGCGGCCGCCATGTTGACCGCTCGCCTCGCCGGCCCCAGCCAGGGACAGGCGATCCCCTCGCAGCCCAGCGCTTCCGGGTCGAACCGCGACAGGTCGGCCGCATCGTCGATGGGCGCGCCAAGCCAGACCTCGTGGCGCGCCGCCAGGCGGCGGATCATGTGGAAGGCGCGGATTTTGTCCCCTTTGTCGGGCGGGAAGGGGAAACGGTGAGCCAGGAACAGGATCTTCGCCACGCACGGCTCCAGTCCATTTGACAGGGTCTCGCGGCCCCCGCCCGCGCAGGCTCCGAGCGGGCTCTCGTCTGGGACCACCGGAGCGAACATGTGCGCGATTGCGGGGCTGTTCGATATCAAAGGGTCGAGGCCCTTCGATCCTGCGCGGTTGCGCGCGATGACCTCGGCCATGACCCACCGCGGGCCCGACGGCGCAGGGGAATACCTCGAGCCGGGGGTGGCGCTCGCCCACCGGCGCCTGGCTATCATCGACCTGGCCGGCGGCGCTCAGCCCATGCGGACCCCGGACGGAGCCGTCACCGTGACGTTCAACGGTGAGATCTACAATTTCCGTGAGCTCAGGGAGGAGCTCGAGGCTTTGGGCGCCCAGTTCCGCACGCGAAGCGACACCGAGGTCCTTCTGCACGGCTGGCGCGCCTGGGGAGAGGCCCTGTTCGCGAGATTGGAGGGGATGTTCGCGCTCGCCCTGTGGGACGCGCCCGGCCAGCAACTGGTGCTGGCCAGGGACCGCTTCGGCAAGAAGCCCCTGCACTACGCGATCGAGCGCTCGGGGATCTTCGCCTTCGCGTCCGAGATCAAGGGGCTGACGCAGCTTGCGGAGATCCCGCGCGATCTCGATCGGTTCGCCATCGAGGACTTCTTCGCCTACGGCTACATACCCGACCCGAGGACGATCTATTCCGCCATCCGCAAGTTGCCCCCGGCTCATCTGATGGTCGTCCGCCGTGGCGGCCAACCGCGGATCCGGGCGTACTGGTCGCTGCTCGACCACGTCGCCTCGCCCTCAGGCATTGCGCCCGAGGCGCTCGTCGACACCCTCAGGCAGGCCGTGCGCCGCCGGCTCGTCGCCGATGTGCCGCTCGGGACTCTGCTCTCAGGAGGCGTCGATTCCAGCGCAGTCACCGCCCTGATGGCCGAAGCCTCCGAGGCTCCCGTCAGGAGCTTCTCGATCGGGTTCGCTGATCCAGCCTACGATGAGACGCCCTACGCCCAGGCGGTGGCGACACGCTATGGCGCGCGCCACGAGGCGCTCGAGGTCTCCCCCGCGGACTTCGAGGTCGTCGACCGCTTGCCCCAGGTCTTCGACGAGCCGTTCGGCGACGTCTCGGCTGTGCCGACCCTGGCGGTCTGCGCCCACGCGCGCCGTGGCGTGACCGTGGCCCTCTCTGGCGATGGCGGCGACGAGGCCGTGGCCGGCTACAGGCGCTACGGCTTCCACATGGCGCAGGCGCATCTTCGGCGCTATCTGCCGGACCCTGTGCGCGCGGGGCTGCTACGACCGTTGGCGCAGGTCTATCCAAGGGGCGCCTGGCTTCCACGTCCCCTGCGGGGTCGCACGACCCTCAAGGAGCTCTCGCTCGATCCCGCTTCCGCCTATGTCCGGATGGTCCAGGCTCTTCCACCGGAGATGCGCGAGCGCCTTCTTACCCAGGACTTCCGCCGCCGCCTGGAAGGGTACGACGCCGACGACGTGGTGCGCAGCGCCTACAACGTGGACGCGCCGCTCGATCCTCTGCAACGGGCCCAGTACGCCGACGCGGTGACCTATCTGCCGGGCGACATCCTGGTGAAGACCGACCGCGCAAGCATGGCCCACAGCCTTGAGCTACGCTCGCCGATGCTGGATCCGGGCTTCTACGTCGCAGCGTTCAGCCTGCCGCCTGAACTCAAGCGGAACCGTCAGCGAGGGGGCAAGGCGATCCTGAAGCAGGGCCTCGAGGGCTACCTCCCGCGCGAGATCCTCTACCGTCCCAAGACGGGCTTCGCCCCGCCGATCTCGCGGTGGCTGCGCGGCCCGCTGCGCGAGCGCATGCTGGCCCTGCCGCAAAGCGAGCGCCTGCGAGACTGCGGAGTCCTCGATCTGAACGAGGTGCGGCGCATGGCCGAGACGCATGCGGCGGGTCTTGAGGACAACTCCAAGCCCTTGTGGCTCGTCTGGGTGTTCAGCGCTTTCCTGCAACACGCAGCGGAGCTCGGAGGTGCGGGAGAACAGCTCGCGGCGTAGGTCGCCCGAGACAGTTCTGCGAACTTGTTGCTGTCGGCTCCTCCACGCAAAGTGTGGCCCAAAGAGGGGGAGATCGGCATGCGGGCGCAGACGACCCTGGGCGGAGTTGTCCTCGGCTACGCGGCCATTCTCAGCACTCTGGCGGTCACCGGCGCCGTCGGGAGCCAGCGGGAGATGTCGCCCCTATGAAGGCACTGGTGTTCAACGGTCCAAGAGATATCCGCTACGAGAGCTTCAAGGATCCCGAGCTCGCGTCGGACAACGCCGCGATCCTGAAGGTCAGGAAATGTTCGATCTGCGGGTCTGACCTGCATATCTACCATGGCGAACAGGTGATGACGACGCGTTACACCGAAGACGTCGAGAAATTCTGTGTCGGGCACGAGTTCATAGGGGAAGTCGCGGAAATCGGACCTGATGTCCATGGCTTCAAGGTCGGAGATCGGGTCCTTTCGTCGGCGGGGACAGGGTGCGGGAACTGCGCGGCCTGTCGCACGGGTCGGCCATTTCAATGCGCCAAGGGCGCGAGGGCCTTCGGCCTTGGGTCAAGCCTCCACGGCGGACAGGCGGAGTTTGTCTGCGTCCCCAACGCGGACATGACCCTCCTGCCTATTCCCGAAGGAGTCACTGAAGAGCAGGCGGTATTGCTCACCGACGCTATGGCCACAGCGTACTTCGGGGTGCGCAACGCGGACGTGAAGGCGGGAAGTCTTGTCGCCGTGGTCGGCCTCGGCCCCATTGGTCTGATCGCCGTCGAACTGGCGTTGCTGCTGGGCGCAAGCCGCGTCTTTGCAGTCGATCCTGTCGCAAGCCGCCGAGCCCGCGCCGCGGCGCTTGGCGCAGAGGTCCTTGATTCCGGCGCCAACGCTGCCGCAGAGATCTTCGCCAGAACCAACGGGCGCGGCGCGCAGTCGGTCGTCGAGGCGTCCGGCGCCCGGAGCGCCATCGAGCTTGCCCTTTCGCTCGTCGCCGGCGGCGGAACGCTTTCGGTGATCGGCGTGCCGCAGCCGGACGTCAGCCTCACGATGATGCCCATATTCTATCGCAACCTGACGGTGCGTTCGGGAAACTGCCCTGTGCCCTACATGTGGCCCGAGCTCATCCCGCTTCTGCAGCAGCATCGCCTCAGGGCGGCCGGTCTGTTCACCCACAGCGTCCCGCTGGCGGATGGCGCACAGGCCTACCGGCTCTTCGATTCCCGTCAGGACGACGTCGTGAAGATCATGATCGACGTCCCCTGAAATCTCGACCCGCCTCAGTCCGGCCAGGCGAGGCGGGAGCGGATGCGCCGGGCGCGGCGCGCCGATATCGATGTTTCGATGATCTCGTTCGAGGCGAGCGCGCGGTCCAGTTCCTCGACCAGCCTTGCGGCGACGATGGTTTCCTCGCCGGGATGGAGGTTGCACGGATCCATGAAAAAGTAGCCGTGCTCGATCTCGTGATCGCGAACGATCACGGGCCGGTCTCCGGAGGCAAGCCGGTCCGCCAGGTCCCAGGCCGTGATGTGCGCGGACACGGGATCCACGACGACCTGCAGCCGGTCGAGGGGGTTGTCGGTAGGATCGGGAACGATGGAGGCCGTCACGCCCGGCCGGCTCTGCAGCGTGTCCCGCCAGAGACGCAGCGCCTCCGTCTCGCGCGCGCGGATGGCGGCATGGTCGCGGCGCTCCCAGGCCTCCAGCGCCGCGATCGCGCCCGCAATCCCTTCCTTGCCCACCTTCATGCCGCGGCCGATCCCGCTGTTCTGCAGAAAGGCGGCGCGAACCAGATCGCGGCGACCGGCGATGACGCCGCCCGTCGGACCGCCCAGGAACTTGTGCGAAGAATAGAGGGCGAGGTCCGCGCCCACGGCGATCATGCCGCGCAGGTCGTATTCGGATGCGGCGTCGACGATGACGGGCACGCCCTTGGCGTGCGCGACTTCCGCGAACTCCGCCAGCGGCAGCATGCCGTAGGGCGCCGTGTGATGGGACACGACATAGACGGCCGCCGCCGTGCGCTCGCCGATGGCCCCAGCAAGCTGATAGTCGCGGGCCGAGGTCGCCTGCCCGACCGGGACGACCCGAGCGCCGGCGAGCCGGATGGCCTGCTCGACGGGCGCGCCGTAGGAGACCATGTGGCCCGCGAGGATCACGACCTCGTTCTTCAGGCCGCTCGTATCGGGCAGACGCTCAATGGCCGCGAGGTCGCTTCCCGTCATCGCGCCCGCGACCCCGAGTGTGATCCCGGCGCTGCAGGAGGCGGTCACGAAGCCCGCCTCGGCCCCACACAGCCGGGCGATCGCAGCGCTGGCCTTGCGCTGCAGGTCATCGATCTCGACGAACTCGCTGAGGATGGCGCTGACGGCCTCCACCGCTTCAGGAACCACGATGCAGGCGCCGAGGGCCGTCATCGTGCCGGAGACATTGATTACGTGACGCACGCCTAGCCGGGTGCGGATGTCGGCGGCGTTCATGTCGTGAGGCCTCCCCCTCGCCCTTTCTCGTTGGGCAAGTTCCCGAAGCCTTTTGCCCATGCCGACTTCGAATGAAAGTCTCGGACCGCGTAAGCGGGATCTTCCTCGCGTCGCGGATGGAACCGTGAGTCGGTATCTACCTTGATATCTCTCACGGGGCGCTTATGTCGGGCATCATTCACACCCAAGAGGCGTTCATGGCCGCCCGCACCGCCAAACTCTTCACCACCGGCCGCAGCCAGGCGGTCCGCTTGCCTGCGGAATTCCGCTTCGAGGGCCGCGAAGTCTTTGTTCGGCGCGATCCCAAGTCAGGCGACGTTATCCTGTCCAAAAAGCCCGATTCCTGGGACGGCCTATTCGCCCTCTACGGCCAGGGCGAGGTTGCAGAGGACTTCATGGGGCCGGAAGACCGTGCCCAGCCGCCGCAAGACCGCGACCCCTTCGCGGGCTGGAAGGAATGAGCGGCTACCTGCTCGACACCAATGTCGCCAGCCACGTGATCAAGGGCGACCGACCCGAGATCGGCCGACGGCTGGCGTCTCTACCGATGACGGACATCGCCATCTCGGCGGTCACGGAGGGCGAACTGCTCTTCGGCCTCGCTCAACGGAATTATCCGACTGCCCTTACCGAGCGGGTCCGGCAGTTCCTGCTTCGGGTCGATGTCCTCCCCTGGGATCGCAACGCAGCCCGCGCCTACGCTGATCTGCGCGCGGTTTGTCAGGGCCGAGGCGTGGCCCTTTCGCCACTCGACATGATGATCGCCGGCCACGCTGTAGCTGCCGACGCCGTCCTGGTCAGCCGCGACAAGGCGTTCGGCTCTGTGCCCGAACCCTTGCGCACTGACGCGTGGGACTCCGGCTAGACACACTCCAAACTCAAGAAACGGCCACTCTAAGGCGGCGGTGTCGACGCCTCTTTAGGCCCGTTGCCCGTCCCGTCCGGCCGGGGCGGCCGGCGGTTCGCCGTCAGGTCCAGGGGAGCGAACGGCTGGACGCCCTTTTCCGTGGGCAGGTCCGCGGCGTTCCAGCCGCCGCCCAGCGCGAGGATCAGATTGACGCTGGCCTGTAGCCGGCCGACCTGGTCCTGGATCTCGGTAATGCTGGCGACGAGCGCCGTATCCTGGGCCACGACCACATCAACATAAGAGGTGAGCCCGCCCACATAGAGCTGCAGGGCGAGGTTCTCGGCCCGGGTTGCCTCGGCAGCCGATCGCTGTTGATATTGGACTTGCGTCTGAAACAGCGCGGTCAGCGCCAGGCCATCCTCGACTTCCTGAAACGCCGCCAGGACGGTGGCGCGGTAGTTGTCGCGGGTCTGGGCGTACAGTGACCAGCTTTGCTGCAATTGCGCCCGGCGCAGGCCGCCTTCGAAGATTGGCTCGGTCACACTCGCTCCTACCGACCAGAGAGTGTTGGGCACGGTGGCCAGAGCG
This sequence comes from Caulobacteraceae bacterium, assembly GCA_036488935.1. Lineage (GTDB taxonomy): Bacteria > Pseudomonadota > Alphaproteobacteria > Caulobacterales > Caulobacteraceae > Acaudatibacter. The sequence goes on from DASXGR010000184.1 coordinate 45,484, forward strand.
AAGACTCCCGTATCCTCGAAGCCGCCCGTCGCGCTGATCGTGACGTTCGGATAGAAGGCGGCGCGGGCGACGCCGATACCCGCGTTGGCGGCCGCCATCTGCCGTTCGGCGCTGGCTATGTCGGGCCGCCGTTCGAGCAGCTGGGACGGCGCCCCGAACGGTGTCGCCGGCGCGGTGACCTGCATCCGGGCGTCTTCGGGGATGACGAAGGTGCTTGGGTTGGCGTCGACGAGGACCGCGATCGCATGCTGCAGGACAGCCCGTGAGGCGAGAGTGGCTTTCTCAAGGGCCTGGGTGGAGGCGAGCAGGCTTTCGGATCGGGCCACATCCAGTCCGGACCCAATCTTTTGTCCCAGGCGCAGGGTCGTGATCCGAACGGAGGTCTGGTAGTTGGCGACCGCCTCACGGTAGTAGGCGTCCTGCGCGTCGAACCCGCGCAGGGCGATGTAGTCGTTGGCCAGTTGACCCTCCAGGCTCAACCGCGCGGAGGCGACCAGGGCGGCGCTCGACTGTGCGAGCCTCTCCTGCTGGCGCGTCGCGTTTCGAAGCTCGCTCCAGAAGTCTGGCTCCCAGGTCGCACCCGCCCCGAACTGAGTTTGAGGTTCAATCAGGGGCACAACGGCGTTTGGGAAGCGAAAGAGCGCGTTTTGCGACTCCTTGTTCTTTGACGCGCCGGCGTTCGCCGAGACCTGCGGGTACAGACGAGAGCGAGCGATGGCGGCTAGGTCGCGCGCCTGAGTGTATTGCTCGGCGTACGCAGCAAGGCTCGGGTTCTCGGAGTCGAGTTGCTGCTCCAGCTTGTTCAGTAAGGGGTCGCCGAAGGCCTCCCACCAGGGGCCACGCGGGAGGGTGTCGCGCGGATGGGCGACTGTGAAGAACCCAGAGCCCTGGTAGGTCTCCGGAAGGCTGTAGCGCGGAGGACTGTAATGCGGCGCGAGCTGACAGCCGCCAAGCGCGATGAGCGCGCAGGCAAGTCCGGCGATGGGCCAGCCACGGATGAATGACCTGACGCCCGTCACGGCGGCGTGCCGGAGCCCGGCTCGGTTGCCGCCGCCCTCTCCTTCGCCGCATTCGCACTGAACGGGGGCGGGGTCGCGGGTCGGGAAGGTGAGGCGGGCGGCTGCGGCGGCGGGCCTCTCTGCGCGGGTTGATAGCCTTTGACAGGCTGGACGATCTTGACCTGCTGTCCCTCCAGCAGGCCGAGCGAGGGATTGGCGACGAACCTGTCGCTCTGCGTCAATCCGGAGCGGATCTCGACGTCGGATCCAAGGTTTCGCCCCAGAGTGACGTCCTGCAGGTGAATGCGGTTATCCGACCTGACCAGGGCGACTTGCATTCCCGAGGCGCGGAACAGAAGCGCCTGTGCCGGCACGATCAGCACGCCAGGATCGCCGGGGAAGGTGAAATGGACGTCGACATAGGTTCCTGGCCAGTATGTATGATTTGGATTCGGCAAAATCAGTTCGGTAACGACCGTTCTCGATTCCGGCCTGACGGCATTGGCGGTCGTGAGGACTTTCGCAGGTATTTGTTTTTCTGGGCTCTGCGGTAGAGTAAGTGTCGCCTGTAGGCCTGGCGCGAGAAACGTGGAATATTCCTGCGGTACCGAAACGAACACCCGCATGGCATGAATGTCGGCGACGATGAACAGAGGCGTGGCGTTGACGCGCAGAGTTGCATCGCCCCCCGCCGCATTGACGTAATCTCCGATATCGGTGTTCCGGGCGGTGACGACGCCGTCGAACGGAGCGACGAGTCTTTCGAACGCAACCAACGCCCCGTAACGCGCGACATTCTGCTGTGCGGCGGCCACCTGGGCTTTCAGCGCGACAGCATTGGCTTTCTTGATGTCGACATCCTCTTGCGCCACGGCTTGTGTGCCGGAGAGGGCGGCCCAGCGTTGGGCTGTGACCACGGCCAGTTGATATTGCGCCTGGGTCGTGGCGAGGTCGGCTTTCGCGGCCTGATATTGCGCATCGACAGCAGGCGCCGAGATGGTGGCGAGCAAGGCGCCTTTGTTCACCGGGGCCCCGTAGTCCTTGTACCAGTGCAGGATGTAGCCGCTGACCTGTCCAAAGATCGGCGCCTGGTACCAGGCGTCGATGCTGCCGGGCAGCACCAGGGTTCTCTGCGCGGGCGCGGCCGTGGGAGCGACGAGCTGCACCCGCGGGATTGCGGCGTCATCCGCCTCCGTCTTCAGGCTCGAGACGGAATGGCTGCGCGACCAGATGCCGAAGGCTGCCAAAGCCACGGCGGCGGCCAGCGCCAGCCACAAATAGAGCCGCCGAGGTCGCCTTACGTCCCTCCTTGCGTCCATGGTCATGCGGGCGCCTCCACCGCTTGAGCAGCGCGACGTTCGCCATGGAGTATGGCGAAGATACAGGGAACGAAGAGCAAGGTGGTGACGGTCGCCACCAGCAGGCCGCCAATCACGGCGCGCCCGAGCGGCGCGTTCGTCGTATTGCTGAACGACATGGGAAGCATCCCGACGATCATCGCCAGGGCCGTCATCAGGACAGGGCGGATGCGCGCCACGCCCGCTTCGATCGCCGCCCTCACCGGATCGCCGTGCGCGTCCAGCTGGTCACGTGCAAAGGCGACGACAAGGATCGTGTTCGCCGTCGCGGTTCCCATGGCCATGATGGCGCCGGTGAGGGCGGGAACCGACAGCGTCGTGTGCGTGAGGAAGAGGCTCCAGGTGATGCCGCCCAGCGCCGCCGGCAGGGCGGTGATGATGATGAAGGGGTCCAGCCACGACTGGAAGTTCACCACGATCACGAGATAGATGAGCACGATGGAGAGGGCCAGGCCAAAAAGCAACTGCGTATAGGCCGACCACATCGTGGTCGATTGCCCGGCTAGACTGACGACGGCGCCGTGCGGAACGGTTGATTTCATGTCCGACATTACTTTCGTCACGGCGTCGCTTACTGCGCCGAGGTCTCGTCCCTCTACATTGGCATAGATGTCGATCTTCGGCATGATGTTGGAGTGCGAGACAACTCCAGGCGTCCCGATCTGAATAATGTGTGACAGGGCGCCGACAAGTTCTGGTTGCACGCCGGAGGGATTGCCTCCGCTCTTATCTACCGTGATGTTCTGCAGATCGTTTATGCTTTGAAGTTCGTCTTGCGTTGTCTGAATGTTGATCAGGTGGATGATGCCGCTTTTGGTGTCGAGCCAATAGACCGGCGTCACCTGACCGCTGCCTGACAGGACGGCGAGCGCGTTGTCGGCGATGTCTGCTTCGGTAAGCCCTGTCCCCAGCGCCAGGGTGCGGGCCGACTGCAGCAGCAGTGTGGGCTGGCCCATGATCTGCTGGATGCGGACGTCTGCGATCCCGGGAATCTGCTTCAGCCGGGCGACCATGGTCGTGGCGTATGCGAAGTTGGAGTTCAGATCCGGGCCTCCGATCTGAACATCCAGTGGCGAAGGCAGGCCGAAGTTGAGGATCTTGGCCGTTATATCGCCGGGCAGGAAGCTGAACTGTGTCCCAGGGAACCGCTCGGTCAATCCCGCGCGCAGGATCCTGCGATACTTCGTAACGGGCGAGGCGGGGTTGTCGAGCGAGATGGTGATATCGCAGTCCGAGGTCCCGACCGTGCCCGTATCGCTGTAAGCCTGGTTGATGCCGCTGACCGGCAGGCCGCAATTGAGCAGGGTGTTGGTGACGTGGCCTGGGAGGAGCGCGCGCACTTCCTGGCTCACTAAAACCGAGATCTTTGCCGTGTCTTCGATCCGCGTTCCGACCGGGGCCCGCAAGTGCAGATCGATTTCCCCCGATTTTATGGATGGAAAGAAGTCCTGCCCGACAAAGAGCAACAACAGCAGCGACGCCAGCGCGCCGGCCAGGTAGAAGATCACGAAGCTTCGGCGCCGAGCGGTGAGCCGTTCCAATAGTTCATGGTAACCTTCACGAAATCGTTCGAACCGCTTCTCGAAACCGGCCTGGAAGCGTGTGAAGAAACCAGGGCGTCTGTCCTCTGGCGGGCGTCGGCTTGCTTCGACCTGAGCCCGCAGCAGCCACGCCGCCATGGTCGGGGTCAGGGTTCGGGAAAGAATGAAGGACGCGATCATCGCAAAGATGATCGCCTCGGCGAGAGGCAGGAACAGGTACCCGGAAACACCGCCAAGCTGGAACAGGGGAATCCAGACGATACAAATGCAGGTGGTGGATACGAACGTCGGAACTACAATCTGATTTGCGGCGTCGATGATGGCGTCGTTGAGGTCTTTATACTTTCCAGATGCGTCCGGGTGTTCCAGGTGTGTGTTGATGTTCTCGATCATGACGGTCGCATCGTCGACCAGGATGCCGACGGCTAGCGCGAGGCCGCCCAGGGTCATGACGTTGATGGTCTGCCCGAGCCAGGACAGCACCAGGATGGAACTCAGGATGGACAGCGGGATCGATGTCGCGACGATGATCGTGGAGCGCCAGCTGCCGACGAATATCAGGACCGTGAGACTGGCCAGCGCCGCCGCCGTGATCATTTCCTGCACCACGTCCTCGATGGACGCGCGCACGAACGTCGAGACGTTGTTGAGCGGCGTGATCGTGACCCCGGGCGGCAAGAGTTTCTGGATGTAAGGGAGCTTGGCCAGCACGCCGCTCACGACCTGCAAGGTGGAGGCGCTGCCGGTCTTCAGGATCTCGATGAGGACGGACTGGTGGCCTTTGACCAGCACGATGTTTGTTTGGGGCGAGCCCCCGGCGTGGACGTACGCGACGTCCCGCAGATAGACGACCGCGTTTCCCTCCTGCTTGACCGGCAGATCGTTGAGGGCGGCGAGCTCGATTGGCGTCGCGTTGGTCTGCACGAAGTAGTCGATCGAGCCGATCTTCTGGTCGCCGGCCGGGAGCACGAGGTTCTGGGCCTGCATCGCGTGGCTGACGTCCATTGCTGAAAGCCCGTGCTCCAGCAGTTTGGTGTCATTCAGATCGACTTCGACGTTGGCCGACATGCCGCCGTATGGCGCCGGGATCGCCACGCCCGGAACCGATACCAGAGCTGGCCGGATGATATTCGAGGCGATGTTGTAGATCGCCGAAGGCGTCATGTTGTCGGAGGCGACCTGCAGGTTGAGAACGGCGACGCTGGAGGCGTCGAAAACGAGGATTTCGGGTGGCGTAATCCCGGTCGGCAACTGCTTGAGCACAGTCTGGGAAACCGCCGCGACCTGCGCCTGCGCAGCCGAGACGTCGGTGCCGGGCTGGAAGTATATCTTGACGACACCACTTCCATAATAGGATTGGCTCTCGATGCTCTGGATGCCATTCACCGTCGTGGTCAGAATGCGCTCGTAATAGTAGACGACGCGACCGGACATGTCGGTGGGCATCAAGCCCGTGTAAGACCATATGACTGCGACGACCGGAATCTTGACCGGGGGGAAGACGTCAGTTGGCGTCTTCAAGGTGGCCATGCCGCCGAACAGCAATATCAAGATCGCCATGACGACGAACGTGAACGGACGTCTCAGAGCAATCAGAACTATGGCGTTCATGTCAGAAGCCGACGACCACGCAACGCTTTATACTTCAGCGTCATGACCAGCCATGTCTTACTGACTTGCCAGGCCGAAACCGCGTCTCCGCGTGGCGCCCTGGTGCGATTGGCTATTTGTGCGAAAACGACTCTATTGGGACCCGACATTTCGTCAAGGAAATGCCTGTCAAACTCGCGCGAGCGGCGCCGAAGATAGGAAATTCGGAGCAGGACCCCGCCGATCTCGAAGAACGCGTAGGCGCCAAGGGGGCGACCCGCTCGTCCGGCTGCGCGCGCCCTCAGGCGCGCCTAGGGGGCGGATTCTTGTCGGCTTTCCGACACTCCATCGCGTCGGCTTGTGCCAAAAGGACTGCGGTGCGCGCCCATTTCGAACTGAGGTGTCGGAGAGTGGCGACGCTTTGGCCTCGGCGCAGTCAACAAAGGATGGCCCGATGATGACGCACCGGCCCGACGGGGCGCGGCGATAGGGATGATCTTCAGGCCGTCCGCGACCGAATCGGCCGTCCCTACCGGCAGCCATCTGAGCACGGGTCTTCGGAGCCCGGCGCTCGAGGGACCGCGCTCGTGAACGGCCTGGCGGGGGAAGAGGCTCGATCCGAGACTCTCGACGGGAAGGGCGGCATACAGGCGTCGGCAGTGCTCACGGCTCTCCTGGACGCCCTGGTCGTTCTGGATCCGGAAGGAGTCGTGCGGTTCGCGAACGAGGCGGCCGGATTGCTGCTGGAGCGCGATCCGGCGCAGCTTCACGGTCAGCCGGCAAGCGCGGTCTTTTCATTCCGATCCGTCGGGGGCCGGTCTCTCGCCTGGGAGGCGTCCCCTCTTGGCCGGGCGCTGAAGGGCGAACATGCCGAGGCCGAACGCATGGGACTTGCCGGGCCGGACGGACGTCTGTCCCGGATCCGGGTCACCACCGCGCCGGTTGCAGACGAACTTGGCGAGCTATGCGGGGTCCTTGCAGTCATCCGCCGCGACCTCGACGGACACCCGGGCGAAGCGTCCGACGCTCTGGGCCAGGCCCAGAAGATGGAGGCGATCGGCCTCCTGACCGGCGGAGTGGCTCACGATTTCAACAACCTCCTCACCGTGATCCGCTCGAGCGTCGATCTCCTGCAACGCCGGGGTCTCACCGAAGACCAGAGGGCGCGTTATGTGAACGCCATCGGCCAGGCGGCCGACAACGGCGCCGCACTGACCAGCCAGCTCCTCGCCTTCGTCCGCAATGAACCGCCTCAGCCCGTAACCTTCGACGCCCACGCCGTCCTTCAACGGTTGTCTCAGATGCTTCGCGCCGTGGCCGGACCGGGCGTTCGCATTTCGATCGACGCCGACCGGACCCCGTGCTGGGTCGTCGCAGCCATCCGCCCGTTCGAGATCGCGATCATCAACCTGTCCGTGAACGCCCGTGACGCCATGGACGGCAGGGGCGAGGTCCGCGTTTCCCTGCGTCACGTGGACGAGGCGCCCGGCATGGCGGGAGAGCCGCGATCAGGGCCCTTCGTCGCCGTCACCGTTGCGGACGCCGGCGCGGGCATAGCGGCAGACGAGCTCGAGCGGATCTTCGAGCCCTTCTACACGACCAAGCCGCTTGGACGCGGGACGGGCCTTGGGCTCAGCCAGGTCCAGGCTTTCGCGCAACAATCGGGAGGCGAGATCCACGTCGAGAGCCAGTTTGGGGAAGGCGCGCGCTTCACCCTCTTCCTGCCTTGCGGCGAGGGCGATGAGGTTCCGGGAGAGGTCGCAACCCTGCGACAAGAGGCGGAAGAGGCGGTTCTCCGCATCCTGATGGTCGAGGACGACGCGAATGTCGCGGAGGTTTCGGTCCAGCTCCTGGCTTCCCTCGGTTTTTCGACCACCCTCGTCCAGAGTCCGGAAGCCGCGCTCACAATCCTGGCGAACAGACGCGACGACTTCGATCTGCTGTTCACCGATGTGATCATGCCGGGGCCCATCGACGGCCTTCAGCTTGCGCGAATGACCAGGCGACGTTGGGCCGACTTGCCCGTCGTCCTGATGACTGGCGCAAGCGATCTCCCGAGGGATACCGACCGTGAATACCTCGTCTTGCAGAAACCATTTTCTGCAGAGGTTCTGGGGGGAATCTTACGCAAGGCCCACGGTTCCTGATGGTTTTCGTTCTGACCTAGCCCGTCTCGACTTTCGCTGCCGCAACCAGGATGAGGCCAGACCTTTTTATTGGAGCGAGCCTGATTGGCGCGCTCAGAATGAAGGAGAACGCAATTGCTGGCGCCAGTCGGAATGGAAAGGGGAGAAGCATTCTCTCAACCCCTCCTTGTGGACGTCATTGACGGCGAGGTGGTCATCCGCGGACCCAAGGGGCCGACGGGCGTCTCGCTGACCCCCGCCGCCGCGGCCGAGACCGCCCAGAGGATCGCTGCGGCGGCGCTCAGGGCGGCGGCGGTTCAGGCTTCGCAAGGCTCGGCTGGCGACGCCTGAATCTCTCGCCGCGCATAGGCGACCGTCTGGCGACAGCTGCACGACGCGCGCTCGAGTCCAGCCAGGTTCACCAGCTCCACCATGCCTCGGCCGGACCGAAGCAATCCCTCGCGCTGCAAGGTGGAAATCGCCGCCGCGATTGTCGTGCGCTGCACGCCCAGGAGCTGGGCCAGGGCGTCCTGAGTCAGGGACAGCGAGGTCGATCTTGCCCGATCGTGGGCGTCCAGCAGTGACCGTGCGAGACGGTTTTCGACCGTGTGCAGGGCGTTGCAGGCCACGAACTGACGCGCCTCGACCAGAAGCATCTCGATATAGCGATGTATCTGGTTGCGAAGGCCTGAGCTGACGCCGAACGCCTCGCGGTAGGCGGTCGCGGGCACCCGCCAGATCGTCCCGGGGATCTGGGCCGTCACCCGCGTGAAAGTCTGGCGACTGCCGCACGCTTCAAAGGCGCCGACGACCCCCTCTTCGCCGACAAGCGCGACGTTTACGCTCTCCCCGGCAAGAGTCTCGGCCGCCACGGCCAGTACGGCTGTTTCCGGGAAATAGACATACCCGAGGGGCGCGCCCATCTCGTACAGCGCATCCCCCTTCGCCAGCTCCATGCGCCGGCCATTCTGACTGAGCGTGGCCCATGCCACGGGCTCGAGCCCGCACAGCAGCTGGTTGTTGCTTTCCCGCATTCGATCAATCCCGAGTCAAATCCCGGGACGGCTCATAACGTCCGCCCTTCGGGCACAACGTCTGAAACCCGACAACATCGGGGCGCGTCCGGTGGCATTTCCGGGGCTCGATCGCCTCCGGCCGGTCGTCGCCGGGGTGGCCGGCGCGCCTTCGCACCGATCGTCATGATTTCGTGACAACGTCGATCTAGCTTGACTTCAAACGGGAGCGGACGAGATTCGGATCGATCAAGCCGGACTGGCGATCGCTCCGGGATCAGATTGGGAGGCGGTCATGGACCAGCGCTCTGCCGAAGCCGACGCCTCGCAGATCAGCGACGAAATCACCCACGCGCTCCACCGCTCGTGGTTCTTCGATCCCCAGACCATCACCGTCAGCGAGGCCGATGGCGTGGTCCGGCTGACCGGGACGGTCCCCACCCAACACGACCGCCGCCGCGCCGCCATCGCCGCCTGGTCCCACCCGGGCGTCATGGACGTAATCAACGAGATCAAGATCAGCTGACCCCAGCCGGTTCCCGGCTCTTCCCGCCCCGTTCTCGGGAATAGCGGCCGCGCACCTCGGCGTATGGGAAAGAAGAAAAGTTCAACGCAGAGACGCGGAGACACAGAGACGCAGAGGGTTTCGAGCCCGTTCGGCGACGATCTGACCGTTCCTAACGCTTCGCAGGTTGGCTCCGAGCCTCTCTGCGCCTCTGTGTCTCTGCGTCTCTGCGTTGAATCTTATAGGCTTCCTCTCCCGCGCGCCCGCGCCTACGCCGCCGTTCCCTGCTGTTTCACGACCTCCTCGGCGGGACGCCCGGTGCACTCGGCCATGTGGTCGAAGGCGGCCTCGAAGCTCCCCAGGCCCTGGGTGACGCCGCGCAGCTCGGAGATGAAGTCCTGGAGCTGCGCCTCAGGCAGATAGGCTTCGATTTCCTCCCATCCGCTCCAGCCTGCCTTGGGGGCGAGACCAAGGATCTGGCCGCGCCGACCGACCACAGCGGTCGTGACGCGTGAGGTGCCGGAGATCGGGGCGGCGATCCTCAGGCGCTCGATCGGCTCCAGCAGATAGGCGGCGCAGGCCTTCAGGCCCTCGTTCATGGCGATCCTCCCGGCGGTGCGGAACGCCATTTCCGAGCTGTCGACGCTGTGGAAGGAGCCGTCGATCAGCGTCGCCTCGACGTCGACCACCGGAAAGCCGAGCGGGCCGCGCTCCATCGCGTCCTTCATCCCTTGCTCCACCGCGGGTATCCACTGCTTGGGCACGGCGCCGCCGGTGATCTTCTGTGTGAAGGTGAAGCCGGCGCCGCGCTCCCCTGGCCGGATCTCGACCAGCACGTCGGCGAACTGGCCGTGGCCGCCAGTCTGCTTCTTGTGCCGGCCGCGTTGGGTGACCGACTTGCGGATGGATTCGCGGTAGCCGACTGCCGGCCGGCTCGTGGTCACCTCCAGACCGAAACGTCGGCGCAGGCGATCGAGGGTGATCTGCAGGTGCGGTTCGCCCTGGCCTTCGAGCAGGGTCTGCTGACTGGAGGCGTCCCGGCGCAGCCTGAGGGATCCGTCCTCTTCCAGGAGCTTCGTCAGCGCTGCGGAGAGGCGCACGTCGTCCTTGCGGTCGCGCGGTTCGACCGCGATGGCGTAGAGTGTCGGGCGCCGGGCGAGCGAAACCGAAGGCCGGGCGCGGCCGTCGGCGGCGAGGATGTCGCCGGCCTGCGCCGCGTCGATCTTGCCGATCGCCACGATGTCGCCGGTCTGGGCGCCCGCGACTTTCCGCGTCGATCCGCCGTTGACCTGGAACAGGCCGCCGATGCGGCAGGAGGATCCATCCGGCAAAGTCAGCGCGGCGCCGTCCTGCAGCTCGCCGCCGAACACCCGGGCGTAGGCGAGCTTGCCGGCGTGCCCGGCATGCGAGACCCCGAAGACGTAGGCGGATCGCCCCTCGATCCCCAGGCGCGCGGCGGCCGCGTCGGGGCCCGGGGCTTCGTGCCGGACGGCCTTGAGCAGGCGGCGCACGCCAAAGCCCTGGGCGGCCGAGCCGAAGAAGATCGGCGTGATCTTGCCTTGCCGCACGTCCGTCGCGAGATCGGAGAAGATCGTCTCCAGGCTCGGCGTCTCATCATTGAGGAGCTGTTCGAGCAGGTTGTCGTCGAAATTGGAGAGCTGCTCGAGCATCTGGAAACGCGCCTGGGTCTCGGCGTCGGCGATGTCCTCGGGCACGTCGACGCGCGCGGAGGCCTCGCCGGGGCGGTAGAGGAACGCCCGCTCCAGAGCGAGGTCGACGAATCCCTTTGCCCGTTCCGCGTCGAACAGCAGCAGCTGGCGCGGAACCAGGGGCGTTGAGCTCGCCGATTGCATGGCCGCGATCAGCGCCTCGATGGAGCCTTGCGCCTGGTCGATCTTGTTGACGAAGATCGCGTGGGGAACTTCCCGCGCCTCCAGCTCGCGAAGGATCGGCTGCAGGAACACCGCCCGCTCCGGGAGCGGGTCGGCCACGACGATCGCCAGGTCGACCATGGGCGTGGCCAGATCGGCCGCTGCGCCGAAGTCGCTCGATCCGGGGCAATCGATCACCGCGATCCGCTCGCCCAGCCAGTCGAAGCCCACCAGATTGGGCTCAACCGACTGGCCCCGCTGACGCGCTTCCGGCGAGGCGTCGCCGACCGAACTTCCGGCCGTCACCTCCCCTCGTCGGGGTATCGCGCCCGCCGAGAACAGCATTGCTTCGAGCAGGGTGGTTTTACCTGCGCCGGCCGGGCCTATCAGGCCAACGACCCGCACCTCCGAACGCGCTTCCGCCATGACCGCCTCCTGTTACCGGACGCTCTCAAGGGTCTAGCCGCCACCGTCTGCCCATCTCGCGCGTCCGGCAATACGGGAAGAGACCACTGCGCCCCTCACAGCCATCTACGACGCGTCGAACCGAACGGTTCCACCGTGCGAGCGACTGTGAAGATTTAACCGCAAAGGCGGGGAGGGGCGCCTGGATAGTCCTGCGGCGCGTGGGTGGCTGGGAGGCTGCAATCTACCACAAAGCGCACTAAGGACACGAAGCGCACGAAGGATTTGAGGAGAGGAACAAATTATCGTGAAGAAAAGGCGCAATTCGGGAAATTGATTGCGCCTCCGGCGCGCCGCAGCCGCGATATAGTCGCTCCTAAACCGAACAATTATCAACGGCGACTGCGCCGAAGGCGCGCTAAAGCTCAGATATCGACGTCACGAGACCTGGAGATAACCATGATTCTCTTCGTGTCCTTCGTGTCCTTTGTGCGCTTCGTGGTAGAATGCAGACTCTCAACAACCCATCCGTGGCCGAGTAGTCCGACTCCGCCGTTGCGGTGAATGCGTTTACCGCCTCAGGCGTCGGAGTCCAGCCCGCGTTCAGTAGTAGATCCAGGCGAAGAAGCGTAGCGTGTTGTTGTTGTTTGCATTGCGTCCCATCGTGTCGAAGTTCGTCGTGGCGCCGTCAAACTGGAAGTAGTCAGTGTATTGCACGCCCAGACGAAGATTGAATCGAGGCCCGAGCGGGGATTTGCCATTTCCATATGGCGTGCCGTCGATCTGGAAGAGAATTCCAGAACTGTCCGGACGTTGGCGGCGATCGCCTTCGAACAGGAGGTCGTCGGGCGTGCCCCAGGTCTTGAACACCTGAGTGCTGAAGCCGATCTTGTTACGCCAGTAGTACGATGTGTCGAAACGAACGTCCTGCAGTGTCTGCCGCGGGCTGCCGGCGAGTCCCAGGGCCGTGGACGCGTTCAGCCGCTGACTCTCATAGGTGTAGCGGCCGTTGAAGCTGATGACGTCGTGATTGGGCGCGGTATATTGAAAGGACGTATCCAAACCGCCGTCGGTGTAGTGGTCGGTCAGGCCAGTGGTCTGATCGTGACCGGGGAATATCCGGGCGTCCATTCCGAATGCGCCAACCTCCGCGACCTTGTCACCGAGATTCCACTGATAGGCGACCCTGGCATAGGGGGCGACGCCGTCGATGTTCCCCGGTGCAGTGGGGTCGGCTCCCAGACGGGTGAGGAAGCCGGCGCTCGGTGAGCGGTAGCCACCGAAGTCGAGGTACACGCGGTCGTTGATCCAGGCGTAGCCCGTAATGCCAAGGGTCGTCTGGGCGAGGTTGTTGAGCAGCGGAGCGGCCGCGGGCGTGGGCGCGAGCGCCGAGGACGTGTAGGGAAAGCCCCAGGCCGGCAAGGTGTTGAAGGGGTCCTGTATGGTGGGATTGTTGTTGAGGCTCAGGCCCAACACCGTCTTCACCCCGCCGATGACGGCCTTCGTCACCGCCCGGACATCCATGTTGTCCCAGGTGAAGGCCCTGGCGATCCCGTCGTAGGTGGTCTGGACGAAGGCGCCGAAGTGATCGCCTACGCCCCCCGCGACGAACAGGCTGATCTGATCGACGGCGAAGTTGTCGTTGTCGGCGAAGTGAGGCGCCGGCGGCGAGGACTGGGCCTTCGACGTGGCCGTGTAGGAGCCCTGAATGAACCCGGCCAGCGGCACGTTGAAGCTGACCGCACGCGCCGTATAGCCGTTGAGTTTGAACTCCCGCCCGAACTCCGTGAGTTGCGGGCCCAGGCCGCCGACATGGCAGGCTTCGCACGGCCGGCCGGTCTGAACCGCAAAGCTCGGCACGGCGTTTGCCGTTGAAGCTCCCAGGACGAGGCCGCCAGCGGCAAGCCACGCCGCGCCAGGCCGCCCGAGCAAAGGCCCATGTATCCGCATTGGGTCCCCCTTGTTGGAATGAAGCCGCGAAGGGGCTCAGGACTTTCGCGCGTACAGGCTGCACCAGCCCGTGGGACTGATCGTGCCGGAGACCAGCTTGCAGGCGTTTGGCGCTTGCCAGTTCACGCAGAGTTCGCAGCGCGCGCTGCCCTTGGGAGAGGGCTGATAGCCGATGTCTCCCGGGCGGAGCTTGATGGCTGCGGCCATGGCCTGTTGGGACAAGCCTGCGCTCGCGGCGCCGGCAAGGCCGGCGGCGACCACAGCCCTGCCCAGAAGCTGCCGGCGCGTGGCGCCGACCACGGTCTTGGACCCGATGATACGCATGGTTTACCTCCTGTGGGGTCAGTCACGGGGGCTCACGCGCCGGCGGCGGTGAGCGCCTGCGTCAGAGAACCCGTGTTAGTTGAAGAAAAATCGGAACTTACGCCTCGCTCCGGCCGAGGCCGGAGGGCCGGATCAGCCGGCCGGAGACGCCCAGGTCCTCACGGAACCGGAGCCGGCAATGACATTGTGTGGCCGGGCCCGGGAGGGCGCCCCCAGATCAGCCGCCCACTGCATATCGATCGCGACGACCGCGATTCTCCCATGCGCCGAGAAGGCGTATCGCATCGCACTCTCCGAAGATCTGCGGCGAGGCGGGGTAACCTCGTCACCCAGTGGGTGGCGCCTCGGCGGTCAAAAGTTCAAACCCCGCAGAAAAGAGACGCGCCTCCCTGGATCCCGGCGTGTTGCGGCTGAGGGACCGTATTGATCGAGGTTAAGGGACGGGGGCGGCTGCTGGACTAGAGGTCGTCAGTCCATGACTGAGAGAGGGACCTCACTATGACATTCAGGACAATGCGCTTTTCGCGGCACGCAGCGGCCGCAACGGCAGGCTTGGTCGCGCTGGCGTTCGCCGCAGCGCCGCCGGCCGCCCTGTCCGCCAGCAGGACGGTGGAGAGCAGCGTTCAGAGCATGACCAGCACGGTGACCATCAAGTCGATCGACGCGACGAACCGGCGTGTGGTCGTGGCGGACGCCTCCGGCAAGACCTTCGAAATGAAGGTCCCCACGTCGGTTCGCAACTTCGACCAGGTGAAGGTCGGCGACAAGGTCAAGGCCACTTACACCGTCGAAACCGAGCTCATGATTTCGCCCCGCAACGCGCCCCTGCCGCCGGACGCCGAAGCGACGCTGGCCGCCCGGGCGGCCAAGGGAGAATTGCCGGCCGGAGTGGTGGCGAACCACATCGTCGTGACCGGGGCGATCATCGGCATCGACATGGCGAACCACACGCTGAAGATCGTCAGTCCCCAAGGCGGCCAGGTCCACACCATCGGCGTCAGAAGGGCTGACCGGCAGCAGGCGATGGCCAACCTGAAGCTCGGCGACAAGATCACCGCCTTCGTCACCGAAAGCCTGATGATCTCGGTTCAACCTACCTGACGGCGCAGGGAATTACCGAGGCGGCCGGGAAATCGGTCGGCGGGTGACATTCGCTGACCCGCCGTCCCCTTGAGCGCGCCGTCGTTGGCCGCGCGGCGCGACTCTTGTTACGAACAGAGCATGAACCCCCTCGTGCTCTCCCTCGTATTCGGCCTTCTCGCGGCGGCGATGGCGGCCTGGGCCATGGCCGAGCGTGGACGCGCGGAGCGGGCCTTGACCGAGGCGCGTATGCTGCGCGAGCAGGCGACCACGGGCGCGGAGACGGTCCGGGCCCAGGCGGCGGCTTCCGCCGGGGCCGTGGCCGAGGAGCTGGTGCGCAGGGCGACAGAGACCTTCGCCTCCCAGGATCGTCTCGCCCAGGCCAAGCTCGAGGCTCAGCTCAAGCCGGTGGCCGAGACCCTGCAGAAGGTCCAGGCCCACGTCACGGCGGCGGAGACGGCGCGGGCGGCGGAGACCGGAGGCCTGAAAGCGCAGATCGAGCAGCTCCTGGCGGCTTCCACGGCGACGCAGGAGGAGGCGCGCAAGCTTTCCACCGCCCTTCGGCGCGGGGCGGGAGTGCAGGGCCGCTGGGGCGAGCAGATCCTGCGCAACGTCCTGGAGATGGCGGGCTTGGCCTCGCCGCGCGATTTCGAGGAACAGATGCACATCGACGCGGGCGAGGGCGCCCAACGGCCGGATGTGGTCGTGCGGCTGCCCGGCGGCGGCCTGTTCGTGATCGACGCCAAGTGCTCCCTCACCGCCTTCATGGAGGCGCAGGACGCCGCCGATGAGACGGCTCGCGAGGCTTGCTATCTACGCCACGCCCAGAGCCTCCGGACGCACGTCCACGGCCTGTCGGCCAAGGCCTATTGGGACAAGCTGGAGGTCTCGCCCGATTTCGTGGCCATGTTCGTGCCCGGCGACGGCTTCCTCGCCGCCGCTCTGGAGCGCGCGCCGGACCTGATGACCCAGGGCCTGGAGAAGCGGGTGATCCTCGTGACCCCGACCACCCTGTTCGCCCTGTGCAAGGCCGTCGCCTACGGCTGGCGGGTTGAGGAGCAGCATCTCAACGCGCGCCAGATCGCCGACCTGGGGCGCGAGTTGTACAAGCGACTCTCCACCATGGGCGAGCACGCCGCCGCGATGGGCCGGGCGCTTTCGACTGCAGTGGGCAAGTACAACGACTTCGTCGGCTCGCTCGAGAGCCAGGTGCTGACACAGGCCCGCCGGTTCGAGGATCTCAAGGCCGATCACCCCACGGCGAAGGTCAAGGATCTCAACGGCCTGGAGGCCTCGGTCCGCCCGCTCACCAAACTGGCTGCGGCGCCTTCGCCGCCAGCCTTGACGCTGTCCGAACCGGCGCCTACCTCCGCGCCATGACCATTCGCCGTATCCTGACCGTGGACAGCGACATGGCCGTCCTCAAGAAGGTCTCGGCTCCGGTCGAGGCCGTCGATGACGACCTGCGCGCGCTCATGGATGACATGCTGGAGACCATGTACGAAGCCCCGGGCATCGGCCTGGCGGCGATTCAGATCGGCGTGCCCAAGCGCGTGATCGTCATGGACGTTTCGCGCGCGGATGAGCCGAAGGCGCCCCGCTACTTCGTCAATCCCGAGATCCTCTGGGCGTCCGAAGAGATGTTCCTCTACGAGGAGGGCTGCCTGTCGATTCCCGAGATCTACGACGAGGTCGAGCGGCCGGCGAAGGTGCGCATCCGCTATCTCGGCTACGACGGACAGCCGGTTGAGGAAGAGGCGGAGGGGGTCTACGCCGTCTGCATTCAGCACGAGATGGACCATCTCAACGGCGTCCTCTTCATCGATCACCTTTCACGCCTCAAGCGCAGCCGCGCCATTTCCAAGGTCCGCAAGGCCGCCCGCGAAGCTGCCTGAACGGCCGCATCTGCGGTGATTTAGGGTAGATCGGAACCTTCGCGCGGGGGATGAAGGCCGCGAGATGACCCTGCGCCTGGCCTTCCTCGGCACTCCCGACTTCTCCGTTCCCACGCTTTCGGCCCTGATCGAGGCCGGGCACGAGATCGCCTGTGTCTACGCCCAGCCCCCCGCGCCGCGCGGGCGCGGCCAGGCGCTGCGGCCTTCTCCGGTTCACGCCTTCGCCGACAAGGCCGGGCTTGCCGTCCGTACGCCCGCGTCAATGCGTGATCCGGAAGAGATCGCCGCCCTGGCGGCGCTGGGCGTCGATGCAGCCGTGGTGGTGGCCTTCGGCCAGATCCTGCCAGAAGCGGTGCTCGAGGCCCCGCGGTTGGGCAGTTACAACCTGCACGCCTCGCTTCTGCCGCGCTGGCGGGGCGCCGCGCCGATCCAACGCGCCATCATGGCCGGTGACGCCGTCACCGGCGCAGAAGTGATGCGGATGACCGCAGGCCTCGATGAGGGGCCGGTGATCGCCTCGGTCCGGTTGAGGATCGACGCCCTGGAAACCGCCGGCACGCTCCACGACCGCCTCGCCGCGGCGGGCGCGCGTCTGATGGTCGAGGCGATCGGCCGGATCGAGCGCGGCGAGGCGGCGGCGACGCCCCAGCCCGAGGAAGGCACGACCTACGCCAAGAAGATCCGGCCCTCGGAGACCCGCATCCGCTGGGAGCGGACCGCCGCGCGCGTCGATGGCCAGATCCGCGGTCTCTCACCCTTCCCGGGCGCCTGGTTCATGGCCCAGGGCGACCGGGGCCCAGTGCGGGTCAAGGCCCTGCTCTCCTGCGCCGTCGAAGGCGAGGGCGACCCGGGCCAGGTGCTCGACGATGAGCTCACGATCGCGTGCGGCGAGGGGGCTGTACGAGTCCTGCGCGTTCAGCGCGAAGGCCGCTCGCCGCAGGACGCGGCGGACTTCCTGCGCGGCTTTCCCCTGCGCGCCGGCGTGCGGGTGTCCTGACGTGCCCCGCTACCGGCTGACCCTGGAATATGACGGCGGGCCCTTCGCGGGCTTTCAGGCCCAGGCGGAGCTGCCCACTGTACAGGGCGAGATCGAGCGGGCGATCGAGGCGTTCTGCGCGGAGCGCGTGCGCATCCATGCCGCCGGGCGCACCGATACGGGCGTTCATGCGACCGGGCAGGTGATTCATGTGGATCTCACGCGCGATCATCGCCCCGAGACGGTGATGAACGCCATCAACGCCCACCTCGTCCCGGCTCCGATCGCCGTCACCGCCGCCCAGGTCGTGGGCGAGGATTTTCACGCCCGCTTCTCAGCGACCGGCCGGCGCTATGAGTATCGGATTCTCAACCGGCGGGCGCCGCCGGCGCTGGAGCGCGGCCGCGTCTGGCTCGTGAAATCGCCCCTCGACGCGGAGGCCATGAGCATCGCCGCCCGGCGCCTCGTGGGCCTGCACGACTTCACCACCTTTCGCGACGCCGCCTGCCAGGCGAAATCGCCGGTGAAGACCCTGGACGTAGCTGAGGTTGCTCGCGTGGGCGATGAGGTTCGCCTCACCTTCGCCGCCCGCTCCTTCCTGCACCGCCAGGTCCGCTCGATGGTCGGCTCCATCGCCGAGGTCGGCCGCGGCCGCTGGACCCCCGACGACCTCGCCGCCGCCCTCGCCGCCCGCAACCGCGACGCCTGCGGTCCCGTCGCCCCAGCGGACGGGTTGTGCCTTGTCGGTGTGGAGTACTAGCCCGGAGCGCCGGCGCCCTCGCCGGCGAACCGCCTCTCCGCGACCCGCACGCAGGAAAGATAACCTCGAGCCAAAGCGGTGGCGGAAAGACGCCGGCGAGGGCGCCGGCGCTCCGGGTCTACCCTGCAACTGGTTTCAGGTATCTACGAGAACTCTCTGAAATAACTCACGATTATCCGCTCGTACACGTCCGCGAGCCGCTCGATGTCCGCCACGGCGACCTGTTCGTCGACCTTGTGCATCGTCGTCCCCACGAGGCCGAGTTCGACCACCGGGCACAGTGCGCGGATGAAGCGGGCGTCGGAGGTGCCGCCGCTGGTGGAAAGCTCGGGCGCGATTCCCGCGGTCTCGGTAGTGGCCGCGGCGATGAGGTCCGTGAACGGACCCTGGCGCGTGAGGAAGGCCTCGCCGCTGATGCGGGTCTCGACCTCGACCCGCCCGGCGAACCCCTCGCCGGCAGCCCGCGCCTCCGCCTGGATCCACTCCGCCAGCTGCGCGCCCGTGTGCGCGGGGTTGAAACGGATATTGAGGCGCGCGTTGGCCCGCGCCGGGATCACATTGGTCGCGGGGTTGCCGACGTCGACGGAGGTGATTTCCAGGTTCGACGGCTGGAAGCCCTCGAACCCCTCGTCGAGGCGCCGCCCGATCAGCTTTGAAAGAAGTTGCACCAGGATGGGCACGGGATTGGCGGCGCGGTCCGGATAGGCGACGTGGCCCTGGACGCCCTCGACGAGGATGTGGGCGTTGATACTGCCACGGCGGCCGATCTTGATCATATCGCCCAGCCTGGCCTGGGAGGTGGGCTCGCCGACGATGCAGTGGTCGATCGCTTCGCCCTCGGCCGCGAGGGCTGCGACGACCGCCTTGGTGCCGTCCTCGGCCACGCCCTCCTCATCGCCCGTGATCAGCAGGGAGATCGCGCCCGGGACATGGCCGCGGGCGAGAACGCGGGCCGCCGACGCGACGAAGGCGCCGATCGCGCCCTTCATGTCCGCCGCCCCGCGGCCGTGCAGGCGGCCTTGCTCGACGGCCCCCGCGAAGGGCGGCACCGACCACGCCTCGGCATCGCCCGGCGGCACGACGTCGGTGTGTCCTGCGAAACAGAGGTTGGGCCGGCCCGTCCCGATCTTGGCGTAGAGGTTTTCGATCTCGCCAAAGCGCATCCGCCTGCAGGCGAAACCGAGTCCGCTCAAGGCTCGTTCGAGGATGTCCATGGCCCCGGCGTCGGCCGGGGTCACCGAAGGGCGGCGGATCAGTTCGGCGGCGAGGGCGACCGGATCTGGCGAGATGGCGTGGGACACGCCCTGTCCTTAAGCTCGTCTGGCGCGCCCGGCCAAGCGGAGAGCATCATGAAGCGCATCGACGTCCAGGCGGCGCTCGTACGCGTCGGTTCCAGCTACCCGTCGCCGCACGCAGCGCCCTGCGCCGCCCGCGTCCGCCGGCGTCTCGGCGAGGCCGGCGGCCTCATGGCCTTTGGCGTCAATCAACTCACCCTGCCGCCGGGCGCCTGGTCGAGCCAGCGGCACTGGCACTCGACCGAAGATGAGTTCGTCATGGTCCTGGCGGGCGAGGTCGTGCTGGTCACCGACGCCGGAGAAGAAGCCCTGTGCGCGGGCGACAGCGTCGCCTTCCCGGCCGGCGATCCCAACGGCCACCATCTGGTCAACCGCAGCGGCGCCGACGCCGTCCTGCTGGAAGTGGGATCCCGGCGGCCCGACGACCGGACCGTCTATCCGGACATCGACATGGTCGCCGAACCCGGAGAGCACGGCTACCGCCACCGCGACGGCGCGCCATACCCCGAAGCCTAGACCCTGAGGCCTAGCTAGGCGGCAGCAGTCAGGACGATCTTGCCGCGGGTGTGTCCCGTCGCCAGCGCCTGCTGCGCCTGCGCCGCCTGAGCCATGGGAAAGGTGCGCGCCACGTGGACCTTCACCTTCTCCAGGCCGATCAGCTCACCGATCACTTCCAACTGATGGCCGCTTTCGTGGGTGGTGTAGCGCATCGCCTTCACCCCATGCTCGGCGGCCTTCTCCTGCGAGGGCTCGGCGAGGGTCGTGACGAGCACGCCGCCGCGGCGAAGGACGCTGAACGAGCGCTCCTGGGTCTCCCCGCCGATCGGGTCGTAGACGAGGTCCATGTCCTTCGCCTCGTCCTCGAATCGCTCGGCCTTGTAGTCGATCGCCACATCCGCCCCGAGGCCGCGCACGAAGTCGAGATCCTCCGCGGAAGCTGTGACGTAGACGTGCGCCCCCTTCGCTCGGGCGAACTGGACCGCGAAATGGCCGACGCCCCCCGCGCCGCCATGGATCAGCACCTTCTGGCCTGCCATGAGGCCTCCATGCTGGAAGAGTCCTTGCCAGGCGGTAAGCGCCGCGAGCGGTGTTCCGCCGGCCTGGACGACGCCAAGGATCGGCGGCGCAAAGGCCGCCTCGTCCTCACGCACGATCACCAGGTCGGCGAAGCTGCCCCGATCGAGCGCCGGCATGGCGTAGATGCGGTCTGTCTTCGCGAACAGCCCGACGCCCGTTCCAAGCTCGACCACTTCGCCGGCGACGTCGCGACCTAGGACAAAGGGCAGCTTGTCCTCCTTGACGGCGGGAAATCCGCCCTGACGGATCTTGGAGTCGACCGGGTTCACGCCGGCGGCCATGACCCGGACGAGCATCTCTCCGTCGCCCGGCGCGCGGACCTCGATCTCATCTTCCTGGAGGACTTCGGGACCGCCGAAGCTGTGGATGCGGATGGCGTGGGCGGTCGTCATCGAGCGACTCCTCCGGTCGGGAACCGCCGCTCAACGGCGACGACACGGGCAAGGTTTCCACACGCGCAGCTTGACCGGCGCCCGCCCGCGTTCGAGACTCGTTTCAAACAAGCGTTCGGCGCCTGAGACGCCGGCTTCAGGGAGGATGATCAGATGACCGATGTCGACGCCGCCGCCGTCAGCCGGCGTGGGATTCTCGCCGCACCCGCCGCTCTCGCACTCGCCGGCGCCGTCCCGGCCGCCCAGGCTCAGCCCGCTCCACCCGCTCCCGCACCGGCCCATGTGCTGGGCGGCGGGGGCAGTGGGGAGATCTTCCACACCGTCGAGACCCGCTATGGCCGCGTTCAGGGGATCGCCAACGGGACCATCAAGGAGTTCAAGGGCGTCCCCTACGGCGCCCCAACCGGCGGCGCGCACCGATTCATGCCGCCCCGCCCGCCGCAGCCGTGGAGCGGGGTGCTGGAGTGCATCGGCTACCGGCCGATCTCTCCGCAGACTCCCGCGGACCTTCGCTCCGATTACGCCATGCTGATCATGTGGGACCGGCACGTCGGCTGCGGCGGCATGGGCGAGGATGTGCTGACCCTGAACATCTGGACGCCCGGCGTGAACGACAACGCCAGGCGTCCGGTCATGGTCTCCTTCCACGGCGGTGGCTGGGAGACCGGCTCCGGCAACGCCCCCGGCTATGACGGGGCCCAGCTTGCCAGCTTCGGCGACGCCGTGGTGGTGACGGTCAACCACCGCCTCTCCAGCTTCGGCTATCTCGATCTCGCGTCGGTCGGCGCGCCGCCTGAATTCGCGTCCGCCGGCGTGACCGGCGTGATGGACATGGTCGCCTCCCTCGAATGGGTGCGCGACAACATCGCCGCCTTTGGGGGTGATCCGGGCAAGGTGATGATCTTCGGCCAGTCGGGCGGAGGCGCGAAGACGAGCGCCCTGATGGGCACGCCTGCGGCCGCGGGCCTGTTCCACCGCGCTGCAGTCCAGTCCGGTTCGATGCTGCGCTTCGCCAGCCGCGAGCAGGGCGAGCGCAACGCCCGCGCCCTGCTGGCGGCCGCGGGCATTCCGGCCTCCCGCGCAGCGGACCTGCAGAAGCTCTCGTGGCAGGCGTTACTCGCCGCGCAGGTTCAGGCCGCCTCCACCCCGGGCGTCAGCTTCACCCCCGTGCTCGACGGGAAGTACCTGACGCAAAATCCGTTCGACCCGGTCGCGCCCAGCGCCACGGCCAACGTGCCGATGATCATCTCCACCACCCTGGAGGACGCGGCTCTTCGACTGACCAACTTCAACCTGGATGAGGGCGGACTGCAGGCCCTGATGGCCCAGAGGTTCGGGCCTTCAGGCGCCGAAGGCCTGGCCCTGTACCGCGCCCGCTATCCGAAGAAGTCGCCCTTCCTCGTCCAGGCCCAGGCCTTTACGGACGCGACGGCCCGCCGCAATGCGACGCTGCAGGCGGAGCGCAAGGCCGCGCTGAACGCCGCGCCGGCCTATCTTTACCTCTGGGCGTGGCCGACGCCTGCCTTCAGCGGCAAGTTCGGCGCGGTGCACGGGATCGACGTCTCGGCCTCGTTCCACAACTACAGGGACGGCACGGTGGACGTGGGGACGCAGCCCGGACGGCTGATGTGCGACCGCCTGGCCTCGGCCTGGGTCGCCTTCGCCCGCACCGGCGATCCCAACTGCGAGGCCATCCCCCACTGGGCGCCCTACAACGC
>DASXGR010000223.1:0-32175 GCA_036488935.1 Caulobacteraceae bacterium
CCAGCGCCACGCAGCTTCGCTGCGGATCCACTCCAGGCGTCCCGTCTCCCCGCGGTGGGATTATTAAGCCTCGCGGCCCGCAGTTCTTGGACAGGTCGGCGCAGGCTTCCCCACACCGGAGCGGGGCGCATACAGGAAGCCTGTGTGAGAATCAACCTCTCCTTCCGGTCCGCCGGCGTCTCGCCGGCTCTTCTTCATTCCCACGCATCGCGCTGAGAGAGGGAAGAAAGAGCCGGCGGGAGAGCTTGTGAAGATTTAACCGCAGAGACGCAGAGGCGCGGAGAGGATGACGCGCCGAAGGCGCAACAAGTCTCCCCTTGCGGTAGATGACCCTCCATCTCGCCGTCCACGTTCGTGTAGTTCGTGAGGTGCGAGGCTGAACAGACGGCGGCGCAGCGCCAGATCGATCCGAGGGATCGAGCCACGAACCTCACGAACTACACGAACGCCAGAGGTGAAGCCGGTATTTCATTCAACCTTTCAGGATGCGACTCTCGTTCGAGCGCGCCTTCGGCGCATCTTCTCTGCGTCTCCGCGTCTCTGCGGTTAACTTTTCACAGCCTCGGACGCCGGCGGACCGAGAAGGTGGCGAGTGTCGGCACGCGGTCAGAGATCTGGGATCACCTCACGCAGGCTTTGCCGTCCTGTCCAAACCTCCGCCCGCCAGCCGCAGGCGTGCGCGGCTTCGACGTTGGCCGGCTTGTCGTCGATGAACGCGATGTCGGACGCCGCCAGGCCGGTCCGCGCTTCGATCGCCCGGAAGAACTCGGGCGCCGGTTTGGCCCATCCCAGATCGGCGGCGTAGTGGATCGCGTCGAAGCGCTCGCTCCAACCCTTGGCGCGCCAGAGGTAGGTCGCCCGCTCGTGTTCCTGCACGGTCGCCAGATGCACTGCGATACCGCCGGCTCGCACTTGCGCCAGCTCAGCCAGAAGGCGTTGGTCAGGATAGAAATCCTGCTCGAACCAGT
This sequence comes from Caulobacteraceae bacterium, assembly GCA_036488935.1. Classification (GTDB taxonomy): domain Bacteria; phylum Pseudomonadota; class Alphaproteobacteria; order Caulobacterales; family Caulobacteraceae; genus Acaudatibacter. The sequence continues at coordinate 969 of DASXGR010000223.1, forward strand.
AGGCCACGAAAGCGTCCACACTCAGGTGAGGCGCGATCCTGGCGAGCACGGGTCCGAGCCGTTCGCGCAACCTCGCACGACCATGGACGATCTCCCCGAAATGCGGCCTGAAGAACTCGTCCTGAAGGGCCTGGCCTGAAAGCCCAAGGTCACGTTCCAGGTGGGCGGACCAACCGGAGGGATGCGGATGGATGAGAAGCACCCCGTCCACGTCCACCATCAGGGCTTTGATCGGCATCGTCCCTCCCCCGCCCCTTGTTAGCTTCCTCGCAGAAGCGCGAGAAGGACAAGGTCTAGCAATTGACGCCCCTGCGGCCCGGGCGCAGCGTGCGCGAAAACGCGCGCTCGAGGAGGACCAGATGAGCGCAGAACTCAACCACACCATCGTTTATTCGCAGGATAAGAGCGTTGCCGCCCGGTTCCTGGCGGAGATCCTTGGCGCGTCTGAGCCAACGCCAACGCCGCCGTTCCTTGCCGTGGCGCTCGACAACGGCGTCACGCTCGACTTCGCCGATGCGCGGGCGCCGATCACCACCCAGCACTACGCCTTCCTGGTGGATGACCCGACGTTCGACGCCGCCTTCGGGCGCGTCGTCGACAGGAATCTCGACTATTGGGCCGACCCGATGCTGGGTCGGCCTGGCGAGATCAATCACCGAAGCGGCGGACGCGGGTTCTATTTCAAGGACCCGTCCGGCCACCTGCTGGAGCTGCTCACGCGGGTTCACGTGGGCTAAAAACGAAACCGCCCCGCTGCATGCAGCGGGGCGGTCCGATACCCAAAACCGTTCAATCGTCAGGCGTTGATGCTGCCCGTGTCGACCTTGAAGCCAGGCCCCATGGTCGAAGAGAGACTGACGCGTTTGACGTAGGTGCCCTTGGCCCCTGACGGCTTGGCGCGGTTCAGCGCCTCGAGCAGGGCGCGGACATTGGCGGTGATCGCCTCCTCGGTGAACGAGGCCTTGCCGATGCCGGCATGCACGATGCCCGCCTTCTCGACCCGGAACTCGATCGAGCCGCCCTTGGCGTCCTTCACGGCCTGGGCGACGTTCGGCGTGACCGTCCCGACCCGCGGGTTCGGCATCAGGCCGCGCGGGCCCAGGATCTTACCGAGGCGCCCGACGAGGGCCATCATGTCCGGCGTGGCGATGACGCGGTCGAACTCCAGGAAGCCGCCTTGGATCCGCTCAACCAGGTCCTCGGCGCCGACGATGTCGGCCCCGGCCGCAGTCGCCTCGGCCGCCTTCGGGTCCTTCGCAATCACCGCGACGCGAACATCACGGCCCGTGCCGGACGGCAGGGAGACGACGCCACGGACCTGCTGATCGGCGTGACGCGGATCGACGCCCAGGTTGACGGCGATCTCGACGCTCTCGTCGAACTTCGCCGTCGCGTTGGCCTTCACGAGCTTGACCGCGTCGGCCAGCGGGTGGACCGCCTGACGGTCGCCCGTCCACGCCTGTTCGCGCTTGGGGAGCTTTGCCATATCCTCAGGCCTCCTCGACCACGCGAAGGCCCATGGCGCGCGCGGAACCTTCGATGATGCGCGCGGCCGCATCCAGGTCGTTGGCGTTGAGGTCCTTCATTTTCTTCTCGGCGATCTCACGCAGCTGGGCGCGGGTGATGGAGCCGACGAAATCGCGCCCGGTCTTGCCCGAGCCCGACTTCAGCCCCGTGATTTCCTTGAGGAAGTGGGTCGCCGGCGGCGTCTTGGTGACGAAGGTGAAGCTCTTGTCCTGATAGACGGTGATCACCGTCGGCAGGGGCGTGCCCTTCGGCACATTCTCTGTGCGGGCGTTGAACTCCTTGCAGAAGCCCATGATGTTGACGCCGCGCTGACCAAGCGCGGGGCCAATGGGCGGCGAAGGCGTGGCCGAGCCCGCCTTCACCTGGAGCTTGATGTAGCCCAGGATCTTCTTGGCCATGTGACTCCTCATGTGGGCGGCAGGACCGCCCGAAGAAGCCGTGGTTCGGGGTGGCCCCCCTCCCACGGTTTTACAAAAACGCCGTCGCCGGCGCGGAAAGCGGCGCTCTTACACCGCGAAGTCCGAAAAAACTAGGAGATCTTCTCGACCTGGCCGTACTCGAGCTCGACCGGCGTGGCGCGGCCGAAGATAGAGACGGTCACGCGCAGGCGGGCTCGGTCTTCGTCGACCTGCTCCACCGAACCGTTGAAGCTGGCGAACGGGCCGTCGGTGACACGCACGGATTCGCCGATCTCGAAACGCACCGTGGGCTTGGGGCGCTCGACCCCCTCCTCAATGGCGCCGATGATCCGCGCCACTTCGCGCTCGGAGACGGGCATGGGTTTCGAGCCGCTGCCCAGGAAGCCGGTCACCTTCGGTGTGTTCTTCACCAGGTGATAGGCCTCGTCGGAGAGGTCCATCTTCACAAGAACGTAGCCCGGGAAGTACTTCCGTTCCGAATTGATCTTTCGGCCGCGTCGGATCTCCACCACATCCTCAGTCGGCACCAGGATCTCGGAAAAGGAGTCGTCGAGGCCTTGGTTGTGGGCCTGCTCGCGGATGCTGTCGGCCACCTTCTTCTCGAAATTCGAGTAGGCGTGGACGATGTACCACTTGTGGTGGGGGTTGGCGGGGCGGACGTGCGTATCGGTCATAGGAATAAGGGCTCCGGGAAATCCTAGCCGGCGTTGGCCAGCTTCAGCACGCTGCGCATGACGAAGCTGAGCACCGCGTCCAGGCCCGAGAAGAAAAGGGCGGTCAGGATGACCATGATGGCAACCATAACCGAGGTGATCCAGGTTTCCTTCCAGCTCGTCCAGGTCACCTTGCGCGCCTCGGCGCGGACCTCACGCAGGAACTGGATCGGCGAGACCCGTTTCTTGGGCGTAGCCACCGCCGCCGCGACCGCCGCAGGGGCTGCCACCGGACGGCGACGCAACGGGGTCTGCACGAGGTTCTGGTCCTTGGCCATCGGGGGCCTTCCAACTCTCTTCATGGCTCGCCGGGGCCTTCATCCGGAGCGGACCGACCACCGGCCCCGCCTCCTCCCCGTACAAATATAGTGGCAGGAGTGGGGGGACTCGAACCCACGACCCTCGGTTTTGGAGACCGATGCTCTACCAGCTGAGCTACACTCCTACGTTCGGCGCAAGCGCCGAAACGCCTTCACACTAACACGACGCGACAAGCGCGTCCCATCGCCGCCGCCACGGTTCGCGCGGCGGCGGCGACGGTCGTAAGCTTATTCGACGATCTTCGCGACGACACCGGCGCCGACGGTCCGGCCGCCTTCACGGATAGCGAAGCGGAGCTTCTCTTCCATGGCGATCGGCGTGATCAGCTCGACGTCCAGCTCGGCGTTGTCGCCTGGCATGATCATTTCCACGCCTTCCTTCAGCTTGATGACGCCGGTCACGTCCGTGGTCCGGAAGTAGAACTGCGGACGGTAGTTGGAGAAGAATGGCGTGTGGCGGCCACCCTCTTCCTTGGTGAGGATGTAGGCCTCGGCGACGAACTTGGTGTGCGGGGTGATCGAACCGGGCTTGCACAGCACCTGGCCGCGCTCGACGTCTTCGCGCTTGGTGCCGCGCAGGAGCACGCCGACGTTGTCGCCGGCCTGGCCCTGGTCGAGCAGCTTGCGGAACATCTCGACACCGGTGCAGGTCGTCTTCTGCGTCGCGCGCAGGCCGACGATCTCGACTTCCTCGCCGACCTTGATGATGCCGCGGTCGACGCGGCCGGTCACGACCGTGCCGCGGCCGGAAATCGAGAAGACGTCTTCCACCGCCATCATGAAAGGCTGGTCGACCGGGCGCTCCGGCTGCGGGATGTACTCGTCCACCGCGGCCATCAGCGCCATGATCTGCTTTTCGCCGATCTCGGGATTGCTGCCTTCGACCGCAGCGAGGGCCGAGCCCTTCACGATCGGGATGTCGTCACCGGGGAAGTTGTAGCTGGAGAGCAGCTCGCGCACTTCCATCTCAACCAGCTCGAGCAGTTCCTCGTCGTCGACCATGTCGACCTTGTTGAGGAATACCACCAGAGCCGGCACGCCGACCTGGCGGGCCAGGAGGATGTGCTCGCGGGTCTGAGGCATCGGGCCGTCGGCGGCTGACACGACCAGGATCGCGCCATCCATCTGCGCGGCGCCCGTGATCATGTTCTTCACGTAGTCGGCGTGACCGGGGCAGTCGACGTGGGCGTAGTGACGGTTGGACGTCTCATATTCCACGTGCGCGGTGTTGATCGTGATGCCGCGGGCCTTTTCTTCCGGCGCAGCGTCGATGTCCTCGTACTTCATCGCCGTGGCGCCGCCGCTCTTCGCCAGCGTCATCGTGATCGCTGCGGTCAGCGTCGTCTTTCCATGGTCGACGTGGCCGATCGTGCCGATGTTGCAGTGCGGCTTGTTACGTTCGAACTTAGCCTTGGCCATTTTTCGCTCCAGCCCGAAGGGGGCTTCTTCTTTGCGTTACAGTTTGGGGTGGATGAGAGGACGTCAAGCGTACTTCTTGACCACTTCGTCGGCGACAGCCTGTGGCACGGCCTCGTAGTGATCATATTCCATATGGAAGGCCGCCCGGCCCTGGCTCATGGAACGCAGGGTGTTCACATAGCCGAACATGTTGGCTAGCGGGACGTGCGCCAGGATGACCTGCGCGTTGCCGCGCTGGTCGGTGCCCTGGATCATGCCGCGCCGCGAGTTCAGGTCGCCGATGACGTCGCCGACATAGTCCTCGGGAGTGGTCACCTCGACCTTCATGATCGGCTCGAGCAGCTTCGGATGCGCCTTGTCCCGCAGCTCGCGGAACGCCGCGCGCGAAGCGATCTCGAACGCCAGTACGCTGGAGTCGACGTCGTGATACTTGCCATCCACGAGGGTGGCCTTGAAGTCGATCACCGGGAACCCAGCCAGCAGACCGTTGTCCTTGGCGCTCAGCAGACCCTTTTCCACGCCGGGCACGTATTCCTTCGGGACGGAGCCGCCGACGACCTTGCTCTCGAACGAATAGCCGGAGCCCGGCTCGCCCGGTTCGAAGATGATCTTCACCTCGGCGAACTGGCCCGAGCCACCCGTCTGCTTCTTGTGCGTGTAGTTGATCTCGGTCTTGCGGCCCAGGGTCTCGCGATAGGCGACCTGCGGCGCGCCGATGTTGGCCTCGACCTTGTAGGTGCGGCGCAGGATGTCGACCTTGATGTCCAGGTGCAGTTCGCCCATTCCGCGCAGAATGGTCTGGCCGCTCTCCTGATCAGTGTTGACGCGGAAGGTCGGATCCTCGGCCGCCAGCTTCTGCAGGGCGACGCCCAGCTTCTCCTGGTCGGCCTTGGATTTCGGCTCAATGGCGATCTCGATGACGGGCTCGGGGAAGTCCATCTTGTCGAGCAGAATCGGGCCCTTGTTCGGGTCGCACAGCGTGTCGCCCGTCCGGGTGTCCTTCAGGCCAGCCAGGGCGACGATGTCGCCGGCGAACGCTTCCTTGATGTCCTCGCGGTTGTTCGAGTGCATCTGGAGCATGCGCCCCACCCGCTCCTTGCGGTCGCGCGTGGAGTTCATCAGGCCCATGCCGCTTTCCAGCTTGCCCGAATAGATCCGGCAGAAGGTCAGCGAGCCCACAAACGGGTCGTCCATGATCTTGAACGCGAGCACGGCAAGCGGCTCGTCGTCCGAGGCGTGACGGACGACGGGGGCTTCGGTCTTGTAATCGATGCCAGGGGTCGGCGGGATGTCCACCGGCGAGGGCAGGAAGTCCACAACCGCATCGAGCAGGGGCTGGACGCCCTTGTTCTTGAACGCCGAGCCGCACAGCACCGGATAGAAGGCGCCCGTGAGCACCGCCTTGCGGACGCAGCCCTTCAGCTGCTCTTCCGAGGGATCCTCACCGTTGAGGTAGGATTCCATGGCTTCGTCGTCGAGCTCGACGGCGTTTTCGACCATGAAATGGCGAGCCTCCTCGGCGCCCGCCTTGAGGTCGTCCGGAATGTCCGCGTCGTGATAGTTGGCGCCCAGGCCTTCGCTCTCCCAGACGACCGCCTTCATGCGGATGAGGTCGATGATGCCCTTGAACGAGCTCTCCGAACCGATCGGCAGCTGGATCGGAACGGCCTTCACGCCCAGGCGGTCGCGGATCGACTCGACGCACTTGTCGAAGTCGGCGCCGATCTTGTCCATCTTGTTGACGAACACCACGCGCGGGACGTCGTAGCGGTCGGCCTGACGCCAGACCGTCTCAGTCTGGGGCTCCACGCCCTGGTTGCCGTCGAGCACCGCGACGCAGCCGTCGAGCACGCGCAGCGAGCGCTCCACCTCGATCGTGAAGTCCACGTGACCGGGAGTGTCGATGATGTTCAGGCGCTTGCCCTTCCACATGGCTGTGGTGGCGGCGGAGGTGATGGTGATCCCCCGCTCCTGCTCCTGCTCCATCCAGTCCATGGTGGCCGCGCCATCATGGACTTCGCCGATCTTGTGGCTCTTGCCGGTGTAATAGAGGATCCGCTCCGTCGTCGTCGTCTTTCCGGCGTCGATGTGCGCCATGATGCCGAAGTTGCGGTAGTCCTTGATGTCGGTTGTGCGGGGCATGGCTCGTATGGGCCTGAAGGCTCTTCCGATAAGGGGTGGACTTTGGGCGCTTTGCGGCGCGCGCGGTCTATATCAAACCGCGGGCGCGGAGAAGGGCGCGCCGGTCGCCGCGCCCCCCATATGGGTATTCACCAACGGTAATGTGAGAACGCGCGGTTGGCCTCGGCCATCTTGTGCGTGTCTTCACGCTTCTTGACCGCAGCGCCACGATTGTTCGAGGCGTCGAGCAGCTCGCCGGCGAGCTTTTCGGTCATGGTGTTCTCGCCCCGCTTGCGCGCGGCCGTCACCAGCCAGCGGATCGCCAGAGCGCGACGGCGCTCCGGACGCACTTCGACTGGCACCTGGTAGGTTGCGCCGCCGACCCGGCGGGAACGCACTTCCACCGACGGTGAGACATTCTCGAGCGCCGAGTGGAAGGTGTCCAACGGGCCCTGGTCGCGCCGCTTGGTCTCGATGATATCGAAGGCGCCGTAGATGATGTTTTCGGCGACCGCCTTCTTCCCCTCATACATGACGTAGTTCATGAACTTTGTCAGGACGAGGTCCCCGAACTTGGGGTCGGGAAGAACATCGCGTTTTTCGGCGCGGCGGCGACGGGACATGAGCGGCTTCGACTTTCTCTTCTGACGTTACTTGGGTCGCTTCGCGCCGTAGAGCGAGCGACGCTGCTTGCGGTCCTTGACGCCCTGGGTATCCAGCACGCCGCGGAGGATGTGGTAACGGACCCCGGGAAGGTCCTTCACCCGGCCGCCGCGGATCAGGACCACGGAGTGCTCCTGAAGGTTGTGGCCCTCGCCGGGGATATAGCACACCGCCTCGATGCCCGAAGTCAGGCGCACCTTGGCGACCTTCCGGAGAGCCGAGTTCGGCTTCTTCGGCGTCACCGTGTAGACCCGCGTGCAGACGCCGCGGCGCTGGGGCGAGCCCTTCAGCGCCGGCACCTTGTTGCGCGCGACCGGGCTCACGCGCGGCTTGCGGATCAGCTGGTTGACGGTCGGCATCGAGACCTTTCGACTTGATCGGCCTGGGCGGCTCGGGGATGAGCGCCTCGGCGGGAAGGAAGATGAGTGCGTCCGGGAGCCCGCCCCGCGATCGCCCGCCCCCGAGGAACACCAATTGCGCCGAAACCTTTAGGGGGCTCCGGCGCGACGGACTATGAGGAGCCCGCGCAACTTCGGCTGTCCACCGGGGCCAGCCTCTCAGCGAGCCCTCGAAAACGAGCGCGCGACATAGCCGCCAAGCCACCGCGCGTCAATGGCTTGGCCCATGACGAGGCCGTACGCCCAGCCAGCCCCACGCCGCCGCCGCGAGAGCCAGGAGGGCCAACGGGCTCGCCTCGGGGCCGAATGCGCCGCCGCTCGCCCACTCCCAGACTTCGCGCGGCTCGAAGATCCAAAGACCGCCCTGCCCCGGCGCGCGGCCGTAGGCCGGGGCGCCAAGAAGGAAGCCGCCGACGTAGTCCCAACCCGCATGAGCGCCCACCGCCCAGGCGATCGAGCCAGTCGCCCTTACGCTGGCCGCCGCCGCCAGGCCGAACAGGAACAGCCCCACTGCGCCCGCCAGAGTGATCCCAGCTGGAAGACCCACGACGCCTGACTGGGCGTGGATCAGGACGAATACCCCGCTGGTTGACAGCGCCGCGGTGCGGAAACCCCAGCGTTCGGATATCCGCGCCAGCGCCCATCCCCTGAACCATCCCTCCTGGGCGCCAGCGATGAGCAGGGCTGTGATCGCCCATCCGGCCGCTACGACCGGCGACGGCGGCCAGGATCCACGCGCCAGCCGGGCCGCGCCCAGTACGACCAAGGTGAGTTCGATCGCCGCCATGCCTGCGAAACCTGCGACCAGGCCCAGGAGAAAGTCCTGGCGCCTTCTCGCCCAGTCCGAGCGTCCGGATGACCAGCCCGTCGCCGGCCACCGAAGGAGCGCAAAGAAGAGAAGGCAGACGCCGACGGCGCCGCCTGCAGCCGCCGTCCAGGGGCTCACCGCCTGACCCGGCGGAAGACTTCAAGGTCCGACACGAACCGAGCCGGGTCCGAACACCCGGCGAATCACCGGGCCGCTCACGTGCTTGACGACCACGTCTCCCGAGCCGGTCACTGTGGCGTTGAGGCTCTGGGCCACACCTTCCATCCGGATATTTCCCGAGCCGGCGATGGAGGCGTCCATGCGCGTCACACTGCCCGCGGCCACCGTCACGTCGCCTGTGCCGGCGATCCGCACGTCGATCTGTCCGGACACCTGATCCGCTGCGATATCGCCCGAGCCGCTGGAGATCGCCGTCATCCCGTCGCCGACGCTGAGGATGGCGATGCGTCCGGACCCGGCCACCGAGAGGTCGGCAGAGCCCGCCGATCCCGCCCTGCTCTGCCCGGCGCCCGCCTGGTCCAGCCGCAGCCGGCCCCTCGTATTGGCGATGGTCCAGTTCCCGCAGCCCTTGTTGGTGAGGTCAACGTTGGCGCTGCGCCCGATCACGCCGAAGACCGCGTCCCCGACCGAAACGCGAACGGCCAGGGGCGTGCGCACAACGAAGAAAGGCAGGGCGCCGTATGCGACATCGCCTCGACCCCACAGGGCGACGTTGTGGGCGTCGCAGCCGCGCACCCGACGGCTCACATCGCCGGTGATAATGATTCGGCCGCCGGCGTTTCGGATGCGCAGGGGAAGCCTGGAATTGGTGCGCAGGACGATTACGCGAACGTCGCTCCGACGCTCCGGAACGATCGCCACGCGCATGGCCGCGCCACGGATTTCCAGGGCGCTCGCCGCCGTCGCGGCGCGAGCGCCGACAAGGATCGGGAACGTCAGGCAAATCGCGAGCGCGATCGAGCCAGTTCGCATCCCGCCCTCCAGGCCGACGACGATTTGCGCGACGCTAGCGGAGCGCAGCCGCAAAGACAGCCGGAATCGACGTCGCGGCTGGAGCGGGTAGCGGGAATCGAACCCGCATCCTCAGCTTGGAAGGCTGCTGCACTACCATTGTGCTATACCCGCGCCGCGTGCCCCTCGGCCCCCCGGGCCCGGATCCGCCGACATCGCGTGGTGGGGGAAGTAGGACTCGAACCTACGAAGGCGTACGCCAGCGGATTTACAGTCCGCCCCCTTTGCCGCTCGGGACATTCCCCCTACGCGAAGGCCGTCGGACCGCCTCCAAGGAACCGCCGAAACGATCCGCTCAGAAACGGAGCACGCTCTATAGTGGCCCACCCCAATCGACGCAACGACAAGCGCCCGCCTCGCGGCCGCGGCGAAAACGATGCCAGCGCCTGGCTCTGGGGATGGCACGCCGTCCTGGCGGCGCTCGAGAATCCGGCTCGGCCTGCGCCCGCGCGCCTGCTCGCCACGGCGGACCGCGCGCGCATGCTGGAGGCGCGCCTGAGAGGGCGAATCACCCTTGAGGTCGCCGACGCCGGCGCCATTGACCGCGCACTGGGGCGCCCCGCGGTCCACCAGGGCGTCGCTTTGAAGACCGAAGCCCTTGCCCCTCTCGCCCTCGACGACCTGGCTCGTCCGGCCAAGGGCGTAATCGTTGTGGTGGACCAGGTGACCGACCCTCAGAACATCGGGGCCATCTTCCGCAGCGCGGCGGCCTTTGGCGCCCGCGGCGTCGTGCTGCAGGACCGCCACGCCCCTCCCCTGGCCGGCGCCGCGGCCAAGGCGGCCGCCGGCGCGATCGAGCGCGTCCCCCACGCCCGCGAGGTGAACCTCGCCCGCGCCCTCGAGCGGCTCGAGGAAGCCGGCTGGCGCACCGTGGGCCTGGCTGCGGACGGCGAGGCGACGCTGAACGAGGCGTTGGACGGCAGCCCGACGGCGCTGGTCCTGGGATCGGAGGACGAGGGGCTGCGCCGCCTTGTGCGCGAGCACTGCGATGTCCTCGCCCGGATCCCGATGAGCGGCGGCTTCGAGAGCCTCAATGTCTCAGCAGCCGCTGCTGTCGCCCTCTACGCCGCCCAGCAAGCGCAAGCCCGCTGAACGCGCAGGCCCTCACCCCGCGCCACCGAACCGCTCCGTCCACGCGGCGACGTCCGTGTCCTCGATCTTCGAGAACAGGATCGGCGGCACGTTGACGTTCCGACCCGCCGGCACGCGCGAGAGCTCGGCTGCTGCGTCGGCGGACGGCCACGTCGGCGGATAGGGCTCCCCCACCGCCAGCGCCATCGCCTCGGCGGCGAAGGGAATCACCGGGGCGCTGATCCGCGCATAAAGAGCCACGAGATTGATGGCCGTGCGTACGATCACTGCGGCGCGCTCGGGGTCGCTGCGGATCGCGGTCCAGGGCGCCGCCTCCTGCAGGTACTCATTACCCAGCACCCACAGGGCGCGCAGGGCCTGAGCGCTTTTGCGTACCTCGATCGCCTCGAACTGCGCCGTCAGCTCCTCCAGCCGCGCCGACACTTCGGCAAACAGCTTCGCCTCCAGCGGTCCCGGTTCGCCGCCCTCGGGAACCACCCCGCCGAACCGCGCCTCGGCGAACTTGAGGATCCGGTTGACGAAGTTGCCCAGCACATCGGCAAGGTCGCGGTTCACCGCCGCGACCAGCTGGTCGAAGGTGAAGGCGCTGTCGGAGTGCTCCGGCGAGTTCGCGGTCAGGTACCAGCGCCAGCAGTCAGGCGGCAGGATGTCCAGGGCGGTGTCCATGAAGATCCCCCGCCCTTCCGACGTCGAGAACTTCCCGCCGTACCAGTTGAGCCAGTTGAAGGCCTTGAGGGTGTCAACCGTCTTCCATGGCTCGCCCGAGCCGATCAGCGTCGCCGGGAAGCTCACGGTGTGGAAGGCGACGTTGTCCTTGCCCATGAACTGGACGTAGCGCACCTCGTCCGCCCCGGAGTCGGTGCGCCACCATGAGCGCCAGTCCTGGCCTGCATCGTCGGCCCATTCCTGGGTCGCGGCGATGTACTCGATCGGCGCGTCGAACCAGACGTAGAAGACCTTGCCTTCGAAGCCGGTTCTGGGCTGGCCGCCACGAGTGACCGGCACGCCCCAGGAGAGGTCGCGCGTGATCCCGCGGTCAATCAGCCCCTCGTCGAGATGCTTATAGGCGATCGAGCGGGCCAACTGCGGCCAGTCTGGCTTCGAATCGACCCAGGCGCGGATCCGATCCTCCAGCTTCGACTGCCGAAGATAGAGGTGGCGCGTTTCGCGGATTTCGATGTTGCGACTGCCTGAGATGACCGAATAGGGCGCCTTCAGGTCGATCGGATCGAGCAGCGAGCCGCAGTTGTCGCACTGGTCGCCGCGCGCCTTCTCATACCCACAAACAGGGCAGATCCCCTCGACATAGCGGTCGGGCAGGAAGCGGCCGTCGTCCACTGAATAGAGCAGGTGATCGGTCCGCTCCTCGATGAAGTCGTTGTCCTCGAGCACGTCGGCGAAGTGCTGGGTCAGGCGCGCATTGGCCGGCGAGGACGATCGGCCGAACCAGTCCCACGACAGGCCAAAGCGCCGGCCCACGTCGTGCTGCAGCTGATGTTGCTCCTCGCAATAGGTGAACACATCCTGGCCTGCGGCCTGCGCCGCCAGTTCGGCAGGCGTGCCGTGCTCGTCGGTGGCGCAGATGTAGATGGTCTCGTTTCCCCGCGCCCGCTGGAAGCGCGCGTAAACGTCCGCCGGCAGCATCGAGCCCGCCAGGTTCCCCAGGTGCTTGATCCCGTTGATGTACGGCAGCGCCGAGGTGATGAGGATGCGGGCCATGGCTCTCTTGCGGCGGGCTCTCGCCGAGCTGAGGTTGCAGGGAGCGCGCATATAGGCCCGCCGACCCCGCACTCGCCAGCCCGGCCGAGCTCGCCGCGGTTGCCCGCTCGCGCAGGTCGAGCGATAAGCGCGCCGCCGAAAGGTCCTGGCCGGCTTAGCTCAGTTGGTAGAGCAGCGCTCTTGTAAAGCGAAGGTCGCGGGTTCGATTCCTGCAGCCGGCGCCAGGCCCTCCGCTCAACCCCAATCCTCCTGCGACCGCCGCCGGGCGCGCTGGGCCTTGTGGATGGTGATCCACCTGCGGCGCTCCGCCTCCCGCGCGAGCGGGTCTTCTCGTCGGTCGAAGTGGGCGATCTCCCGGCGGAGCTTGTCGAACCCACGCCAGCGGCCTGGATCGAGTTCGCCCGCTTCGATGGCGGCGCGAACGGCGCAACCCGGCTCGTCGCCGTGCCGGCAGTCGCGAAACCGGCAGCGGGCCGCCAGCGCCTCGATATCCTCGAACGTGGAGGAGACCCCGCTCTCCGCGTCCAGCAGGCCGAGCTCGCGCATGCCTGGAGTATCGAGCGCCAGCGCCCCGCAGGGCAGGCGGACCAGTTCACGATAAGTCGTGGTGTGGCGGCCTCGCGCGTCGTCCTCGCGCACAGCCCCGGTCGCCATCAGCTCCCGCCCGGCCAGGGCGTTGACCAGGGTGGATTTGCCCGCCCCGGAGGAGCCGACCAGGGCGCACGTCACCCCAGGCGCTAGCCAGGCCGTCAGGGCCTCCATCCCCTGCCCCGTCTGGGCCGACACCGCCAGCGTCGGCGCGTCGCCCGCGACGGAGCGGGCGGCTGCGAGAGCCGATCCGACGTCGTCGACGAGGTCGGCCTTGGTCAGCAGCACCACCGGTTGGGCCCCGCTCTCGCGCGCGGCCGCCAGGTAGCGCTCCACCCGCCGCAGATTGAAGTCACCGCTCAGCGCGGCGACCAGGAAGGCGACGTCGACGTTCGCGGCCACCACCTGGACGTCCTGGGTGGTGTCGGCGGCGCGGCGGACGAAGGCGGTGCGTCGCGGGAGCACGGCGTGGATCGTCGCCGCGCGTTCGGCGGGCCTGGCGGCGATCGCCACCCAGTCGCCCGCCACGGGGAGCGCCCCGAGGGCGGCGTCGTGCGCCAGCCTCCCGGAGACGCGGCCGTGAAGTTCGCCATCGGGCGCTGCGAGTGTGAAGAGTCCGCGCTGTTGCACGGTCACCCGCGCCGGTTGCAGACCTCGCGCCGCAAACGGCGCGAACTGGCGCCGGAGCAGCTCGCTCCAGCCAAAATCCTCGATCAAGGGAGTCCATCCTCGGACAGTCGGTTGCGGTTTCGCCGCCGACCTCTGAGGAAGCGCTCAGGCCTCCGGGCCGGCGACGCCTGGGAGGGCGGCGCGCTGGATGACAGTCATCTTGGCAACCCTCCTTCCGGCTGTGGGACGATTGCGAACCTACGCGCAGGGGCGTGGCGGCGCAACGTCAGAACGTCCCGCAGGCTGTGTGCTCGACAAGGAGCACGCTGCGCTGCTGGAACTGGCGCTTATAGGCGCGGGCGAGTCCGGCGAGGCGTTCGCCCTCGTGGGGCGCGCCGGAGAGAACGATCAGCAGAACTTTTGAGGGCTCGCGCACCGCTTCGCCCTGGTCGTCACGCCATTGGCCGACAGCGTCCATCACCGTGAAGCCCGATGGAAACCGGGTCGCGACCTCGCGATCGACGAAGTCGCGCCAATCGGCCTCGCTCACGCCCAGCTTCTCGCCCTTGTCGCGGCCAAACACCATCTGGGCCGTGAGAACGGGCTTCATACCGGGTGGGCAGACCGCCAGCACCTGCCCCGCCACCAGCGCCACCAGGGCGCCGGCCGCTAGTCCCCTCCCCCAGTGGACCATCAGGCGCCGACCAACTCGCGGCCGATCAGAAAACGGCGGATCTCATTCGTGCCGGCGCCGATGTCGTAGAGCTTGGCGTCGCGCAGGTAGCGCTCGACCGGGAAGTCCTTGAGATAGCCCGCCCCGCCCAGGGCCTGGATCGCCTCCAGCGAGACCCGCACGGCGTTCTCGCTCGCCAGCAGTATGGCGCCCGCCGCATCGAATCGCGTCGTCCGGCCCGCGTCGCAGGCGCGCGCTACCGCGTAGACGTAGGCGCGAGCCGAGTTGAGGGCGACGTACATGTCGGCGATCTTTCCCTGCATCAGCTGGAACGTGCCGATTGGGCGACCGAACTGCTGGCGCTCGCGCACATAGGGCAGAACCGCGTCCATGCAGGCCTGCATGATCCCCAGCGGTCCGGCCGAAAGCACCGTGCGCTCATAGTCGAGGCCGCTCATCAACACCCCGGCCCCGCCGTTCTCGGGGCCCAGGACGTTCTCTTCGGGAACCTCACAGTCCTCGAACACCAGTTCCCCGGTGTCGGAGCCCCGCATTCCGATCTTGTCCAGCTTGCGCGAGCAGGAAAAGCCGGCGAACCCCTTCTCTACGATGAAGGCGGTCACGCCCCGACTGGCGCCGTCCGGATCGGTCTTGGCATAGACCACCACAACGTCCGCATGCGGGCCGTTGGTGATCCAGAACTTCGTGCCGTTAAGCACATACCTGTCGCCACGCCGGTCTGCCCGCAGCCGCATCGAGATAACGTCCGATCCAGCTTGCGGCTCGCTCATCGCGAGGGCGCCGACGTGCTCGCCGCTGATCAGCCGAGGCAGATAGCGACGCTTCTGTTCGTCCGAGCCCCACCGGCGGATCTGGTTCACGCAGAGGTTGGAGTGCGCTCCGTAGGATAGTCCCACCGAAGCCGAGGCTCGCGAGACCTCCTCCATCGCCACCACATGCTCGAGATAGCCCAGGCCCAGGCCGCCGAAGTCTTCCTCCACGGTGATCCCGTGCAGGCCAAGCTCCCCCATCGGCCGCCACAACTCACGGGGGAAGGCGTTGTCCGCGTCAATCCGCGCCGCGATCGGGGCGATCTGGTCGGCGGCGAACCTGGCCGTGGTCTCGCGGATCGCCTCGGCCGTCTCGCCGAGGCCGAAATCCATCACCGGGCCATGGTTGGGGATCATCGTGGCGCTCTAGCAGGCCTGACCGTGAACAGCGAGAGCCCTACTCCGCGCTGCGCGCTTCGAGAGGCCC
Organism: Caulobacteraceae bacterium; assembly: GCA_036488935.1. Taxonomy (GTDB): domain Bacteria; phylum Pseudomonadota; class Alphaproteobacteria; order Caulobacterales; family Caulobacteraceae; genus Acaudatibacter. Next base: position 16,327 of record DASXGR010000223.1, read on the forward strand.
CTGCTTCAACTGCGTCCGCAGGGCCTGTCCTGCGAGATCCGCAGGGCGCGTCGCCCGACTCCGCGCTACGCGCTTCGAAGGGCGTCCTGCTTCGACTGCAACTGCAGGACTAGTCCTGCGAAGCCCGCAGGACGAAGCAGGATGGTGCGGTCGAGAAGACTCGAACTTCCACGGGTTGCCCCACAGCGACCTCAACGCTGCGCGTCTACCAATTCCGCCACGACCGCCCGTGCCGAGCGCGGGGGGTTAGCAAAAGGCCGTGGTCTTGTGAAGGCGCGCTTTGCATGGATGTCCGAACGCCCCACATCTTCGCCGTTCCGCCATGACTTCCATCGACCACGCCCCCGCACGCCCGTTCGCCCGCGCCGATGGCCGTCCGACCGGCTGGGCCGTCTCCTCCGGCCTCGTCCCATACCCCGAGGCCGTGGCGGCCATGGAGCGCCGCGCCGAGGCCATCGCCGCGGGAGAGGCGGAAGAGGTGGTGTGGCTCCTGGAACACCCGCCGCTCTACACGGCGGGGGTGTCGGCCAGGTCCGCCGACCTTCTCGTCCCAGACCGATTTCCCGTGTTCGAGAGCGGCCGGGGGGGCCAGTACACCTATCATGGCCCCGGTCAGAGGGTGGCCTATGTCATGCTCGACTTGCGGGCGCGTCAACGCGACGTGCGCGCCTTCGTCGCGGGCCTGGAAGCCTGGATCATCGCCGCCCTGGCCCAACTTGGCGTCGAAGGCGCGGTGCGGCCGGGACGCGTCGGTGTCTGGGTGGAACACTCGAGGCCCGGGCGCGAGGACAAGATCGCGGCCATCGGCGTGCGCCTACGCCGCTGGGTCAGCCTGCATGGGATCAGTCTGAACGTCGCGCCCGACCTCACTCACTTCGAAAGCATTGTCCCGTGCGGGATCCGCGAGCACGGCGTCACCAGCCTCGCCGAACTCGGCATTCCCGCCGGCATGAAACTGGCCGACGCCGCACTCCGCGCCGCATTCGAGTCCACATTCGGCCCGTCGATCCCCGCGCCCCCACCCTGAGTCGCTCGGCGCGCTTTCAACCGCCGCGCGCCTCAGGAACGCCAAGCGCCAGCTGAAAGGTCGCTGGCTCATTGCGCCTCGTGTGGGAGCGGAAATCCTGACGCGCGCGCCTTCAGCGCATTTTGCCGCTCCGTGTTCCTGCGCATCTGCGGCTTATGGCGCGCACCGCATACTGACGGCCAAGGTTGTCTCGGCGGCGGGGCGAGGGGTACAGAGGGGCATGCCCACACGGGGGCCTGCTCGAGCCATGGGCCCGACGTCATCTCCATGCGCCTGATCGAGCGCTATCTTTTCCGCCAGCTGCTGGGCCCGACGCTGTTCGCCGCGGCCGCGCTCATCGCCGTAGCGGTGCTGAGCCAGGCCCTCTCGTCGATCTCAATCCTGGTGCAGGATCGCCAGAGCCCGCTGATCTTTGCCGAGATCATCGTCCTGGCCATGCCGCAGCTGATCGTTCTCATACTTCCGGTCGCCGTCCTGGTGGCGGCCCTGGTGGCCGTGAACCGGCTGCACACCGAGAACGAGATTGTCGTCTGCTTCGCCGCCGGCGTGAGCCGCTGGCGCGTGATCGCCCCGGCGATGAGACTGGCGGCCATCGTGGCTCTGTTCTCCCTGGTGATCAGCCAGTGGGTTCAGCCCCTCGCCTATCGCGCCCTGCGCGACACTCTGCTCGCCGTGCGCACGGACCTGGCCACGACCATGATCAAGCCTGGCAGCTTCACCCATCCGGCGCCCGGCCTGACCGTCTACGCCCAGTCGATGGACGAGGACGGCCTGTTCCATAACCTCTTTATCGACCACACGGCGGCCGACGGGCGTGACACCACGATCACCGCCCGCGAGGGTCGACTCAGCACGCGCGACGGCGCACCGATGCTGCAGATGTGGCGGGGCTCCAATGCGGAGGTCACGCCGGCTGGCGTCCTCAACTACCTCTCCTTCGACCAGTATATGCTCGACCTTCGCCCCCTGATCGGCCAGGAGCCTGCGGTGAGGTACAAGCTGTCAGATCGCTATCCCCACGAACTCTTCTTCCCCGACATGCGCCAGAGCTGGGACGCGGCCAATGTCGGACCGATGCTCGCCGAGGGCCACGCCCGAATCGCCGCGCCCCTCTACAATTTCGCATTCATGGCGATGGCCTTGGCGGCAGTGATCGGCGGCCAGTTCAGCCGCATCGGCTATGGTCCGCGCATCGGCATCGTGGCCGCCGCGGCCTTGGTGACACGCACACTGGGCTTTGCGATCCAGGGCGTCGCCAGCCAGACCCCCGAACTGAACATCCTGCAATACATCACGCCGCTGGCCGCCACGGCGATCTCGACCCTCATCCTGTTCGCCCCGCAACGCGTGGCGCGATCCAAAAATCCGATCCATGCGCCGGTGGAGCGGCGACTGGGTCTGGCCGCGTGAGCTGAAGGCCGGCCTTGGCGCGTCTCCAACTTTACGTCCTCGCCCGCACCCTCGCAGGCGTTGGGGCCGCCTTCGCCGTGGTCGCCTCGGTGATCATGCTGGTGGATTTCGTCGAGCTGTCGCGCACCGTCGGCGGCCGCTCCGATATCGGCTTCTTCAAGCTGATCGAACTTGTCATGCTGAAGTCCCCCTCGGTGATGCTCACCCTGTTGCCGTTCGTCTTCCTGTTCGGCGCCATGGGCGCCTTCGTGGCCCTCAACCGGCGCAGCGAGCTGGTGGCGATGCGGGCCGCCGGCGTGTCGGCCTGGCGATTCGTCACCCCGGCGGCGATCGCAGCCTTCGCCGTCGGCGTGATCACCGTCGCCGCGCTCAATCCCCTCGCAGCCCGCCTCAACGCCGCCTTCGAGGACGAACGCGTGGCCATGGGCCAAAATCCCGGCTCCCGTACCGAGCTTTGGTTACGGCAAGCCCGCGAGGGCGAGCAGATCGTGATCCACGCCAAGACCCACGACACCCTCGGCGATGAAATCCGTCTCCAGGGCGTCTCAATGTTTATCCAGCGGCCCGGGCGGGACGGCCAACTCGATTTTTCCCGGCGAATCGACGCCGACAGGGCCATCCTCATGCCCGGCTACTGGCGCCTCATCCACGTCCGGGAGGTGACCCCTGGGTCCGGGTCGATGCGGTCCGAACAGCTTTCGATCCCCTCAACCCTGGACCGGCGCACGGCGATGGAGAAGTTCGTCGCCCCGGGGGCGGTCGGATTCTGGGACCTGCCCGAGACCATTCGCGCGGCCGATCTCGCCGGCTATTCGTCAGCTCCTTACCGGCTGCGCCTGCAGCAGCTCTACGCCATGCCCCTGCTTCTTGCGGCCATGTCGGTGCTCGCGGCGACCTTCTCCCTCCGGCTGTCACGTCTGGGTGACCTCGCGCGGCTCGCCATAGCCGGCGTCGCCCTCGGATTCGCTGTCTTTTTCCTCAATCAATTCTGCGGCGCCCTGGGAGCTTCCGAACAGGCGCCTCCGCTGCTCGCGGCCTGGGCGACGCCTCTGCTCGCCCTGCTCGCGGCGGTCACCGTGCTCTGCTACACCGAGGACGGCTGAAAAACGCCAGCGCGCGGCTTTGCGCCATGGGTCCCGCCGACGTATGGGGGCCCTTCGCGCCGACCGCGTAGAGGTGAATCGGCGAACGGGGACCGTGGACGACATTGACGCGTAAAGGCCTGTTCGCCGGAGCGGCTCTCTGCCTCATCGCCGCGGCGGCGCATGGAAAGCCGCTGACGGCCATGGCGGCGCCGCCAAAGCCTCCGCCGGCGCCTGCGCCGGAGGACGGCCTGGGGAATGACGGGTTCTATCTCGAAGCTGACAGCCTGCTGCAGAACGAGCAGACCCATCACGTCACCGCCTCCGGCGAGGTCGAGGCTCGCTACAAGGGCCGGGTCATCCGCGCCGACACTCTCGATTATGACAGCCAGACCGGCGTGGTGACCGCGACCGGACACGTGCGGATCGTCCAGCCCAACGGCGTCACTCAGTTCGCCGATGAGATCAGCCTCGACAAGGACATGGGCGAGGGGTTCGCCGCCGGCTTCTCCACCCGCATGGGCGAGGACGTGAAGATCGCGGCGGCGCGCACCGAACGCCAGAGCCGCGATGTCACCGTCCTCGACAATGTGATCTACACGCCCTGCGAAGTCTGCGTCACCGGCCACAAGCGGCCGACCTGGTCGATTCGCGCACGCCGCGTCACTGAGAACAAAGCCAAGAAGACCCTCTACTTTCAGCACGCCGTGATCCAGGTGCTGGGCGTGGGCGTGCTCTATTTTCCGGCCTTGCCCGCGCCGGATCCCACGGCGGACCGCAAGTCAGGCCTCCTGGTGCCGGAAGTGACTGTCTCAGGCATTCGTGGCTTCAGCTGGGAGCAGCCCTACTATCAGGTGATCTCGCCGTCCCAGGACATCACGATCACCCCTCAAATCAATGGACGGGTAAATCCCTTCCTGATCACCGATTATCGTGCGCGCGTATTCTCAGGACTGCTCGATATTCGCGCGGGCTACACCTACGATCAAAACTTCAACTCGAGTGGTGACAAGTTCGGACCGTACATGTCCCACGCCTTCGTGCTAGGCAGCGGCCAATTCAAAATCAACGACGTGTGGTCGTGGGGCTTCACGGCCGAGCGGACCTCCGATCCGCTGATCTTCGACAAATATTCGATCCCCGATGTCTTCGTGGACCGTGGGCTCTATGTCCCCGACGACCGGCGTCTGATCTCTCAGCTGGACGCGGTGCGGCAGGACCAGAATTCCTACCTCTCGGTAGCGGCCATCAGCATTCAGGGCCTGCGGACTACCGACGTCCAGAGCACCATCCCGTTCATCGCGCCCCTCATCGAGGGACGCTGGGAAGCGCCCGACGCGATTCTCGGCGGCCGCCTGCGCGTCGTCGGCAGTGGAGTAGCGCTCACCCAGGAGCAGTCGCAGGCGACCGCCGGCGCGCCGCTCGAGCCGGGCATGGACAGCCGGCGCGCCACGGTGGAGGCCAACTGGCAGTCGAGCTTCATCTTCCCCAACGGCCTTCGGGTGCAGCCCTTCCTGGACGCGCGGGGCGACCTCTACAATGTCGCGGGCACGCCTGGCGTAACCTCCGGCACCGCGACGATCCCCCGCGGCTTCGGCACCATAGGCGCGACCTTTTCCTACCCCCTGATCAAGCAACAGCCAGGGATCACCTACATCCTCGAGCCCATGGTCATGGTGTCGGCGGCCAATCTGCAGCCATACGACCCACGCATCCCCGACGAGGACAGCACCGACTTCGAACTTGATCCGACCAACCTGTTCGATCCGAATCGCTCGCCCGGCTACGACATCTATGAAGGCGGTCAGGCGATCACCGCCGGTGGCCGCGGTTCGGTCATCCTGGACGACGGGCGCACAGCCGACTTCATCTTCGGGCGTCGTTTCAGCGCCGAGAGCGACCCGAACATTCCCGCATATTCGGGGCTCCAGCCGGCCCTGTCCGACTACGTCCTGGGGGCAGACATAACGCCCATCGACGGCATGCGGCTGTTCGCCAACCTGCGGCTCAACTCGGGCGATTTCGCCGTCAATCGGCTGGAGACCGGGGCCAGCTTCAAGATGCCGCGGGTGGACGGCTACATCGCCTATCTGCAGGAACCCGTCGCCCCCAATGGCCAGCCGCTCTCCAGCCTCGATGTGCATGGCGAGGCCTTCTTCACCCGCCACTGGGGGGTCACGTCCTACGCCATCGTGGATGGCGGAACCTGGCGTCAGACCGAATTTGGCCTCGTCTATCGCGACACCTGTCTCCGGGTTGAAGTGATCTACCGCCACAATGAGACGTTCAACGGAACCCTGGGCCCGACGACCTCGGTGGTCCTTCGCCTTTCACTCGCCACGATCGGCGCAACACATTAGAAGCCTCCCAAAGACCCTTCCCAGAGGACCATGGTCGCGTTCGCGTCCGCCCGTTTTCACCCAAGAGACCGTGACATGCGTGTGTTGCCATCGGTCGCGGCGGTCGCCGCGCTCGTCCTTGCCCAATCCGGCGCCTCCGCCTGGGCCCAGGAAGCCGCCATGACTCCGACCGCCGATGTCCCGTCTGCCGACGGACAGTCCGGCGACAGGCCGCTGCTGTCGGAAAGCGTGGTGGTGACCGTCAATGACGACATCATCTCCAGCTATGACATCGTCCAGCGCATGCGCCTGCTGATCGTCACCTCGGGGATTCAACCCACCGATCAGAACCTGCCTGAGCTGCAGCGGGAGGCCGTGCGCTCCCTGATCGACGAGCGTCTGGAGATGCAGGACCTCAGGGAAGAGGGGAAAACCCAGAAGTTCGATCTCGTCGCCTCGGACTCCGAGGTGGACGACGAGATCGCCTCCATCGCACGCTCCAACAACACCAGCGCCAGCCAACTCCTGGCCCAGCTCGCCGCCCAGGGTGTCGGCCCGCAAACCTTCCGTGACCAGCTTCGCGCCGAAATCAGCTGGCGCGGCTGGATCCGCGGCCGCTATGGCCAGCGTCTCACTGTCGGCGAAGACCAGATCAAGGCGTTCCAGAAGCGCCAGGAAGCGGAGGCGGGAAAGCCGCAGTACGAGATCAGTGAGATCCTGCTCGACTCCAACCGGGTCGGCGGCATGCAGCAGGCTCAGGACGGGGCGGCCCAGCTTATCGGCCAGATCCAGAAGGGCGCGCCCTTCCAGGCCGTCGCGCGCCAGTTTTCCGCCGCGCCTTCGGCGGCCAACGGCGGCCAGGTGGGCTGGATCAGCCAGGGCGAAATGCCGCCGGAAGTGGACCAGGCGCTGGAGGCCCTGCGACCCGGTCAGCTTTCTGCGCCGATCCCTGTGAAGGACGGCGTCTACGTCGTCCTGCTGCAGGACCGGCGCGCCGGCGGCGCCTCCGAGGTCGTGCGTCTCAAGCAGGCCGCCGTCGCCCTTCCCAAGGACGCCTCGGCCGAACAGGCCTCGGCGGCCGCGGCCAAACTGGAAGAGCTGCGCCCGCGCCTGCACGGCTGTGACGGTCTCGAGGGGCTCGCGGCCAAGGTCCCAGGCGTGGTGGCCGGTGATCTCGGAGAAGCCGAGGCCAAGGACTTGGCGCCCGCCTTCCGCGACGCTGTGGACAAAATGCAGACAGGCCAGGTCTCCGAGCCCATCCGCACCGACGCTGGCCTTCATCTGATCGCGGTCTGCGACAAGCACATGGGCGGCGCAAACATGCTGACCCATGACCAGATCGAGGACCGGCTCTATGGCGAGGAGCTGGCGATGATCGCCAAGCGCGAGCTGCGCGACCTGCGCAACTCGGCGACCATCGAGTCTCGGTGAGGTCAGAGCTCGACCTCGCCGCCCTTCCACCCCTGCGCGAGGCTCTGGCCGCCGAGGGGCTTCGCGCCGACAAGCGCTTCGGCCAGCACTTCCTGTTCGATCTCAATCTGTGCCGCAAGATCGCCCGCCTCGCCGGCGACCTGGACGGCGCAGCGGTGGTGGAGGTGGGTCCAGGTCCAGGCGGGCTGACCCGCGCCCTTCTCGAGGCCGGCGCGCGCGTCCTCGCCATCGAGGCGGACCCCCGGTTCGTCCCGATCCTGGAGGCCCTCGGCGCTGCTGCGCCCGGGCGCCTGACGGTGATCCAGGCCGACGCCCTCGCGGCGGACGAACCCACCCTCCTCGCAAGCGCCGAACTGCCCGCCCACGCCCTTGTCGTGTCGAACCTGCCCTACAACGTCGGCACCCCCCTATTCGTGAAATGGCTGACTGGGACTTGGCGGCCGGCCGGCATGACCTTGATGTTCCAGAAGGAGGTCGCGCAGCGCATCGTCGCCGCGCCGGGATCGGACGCCTATGGACGGCTTTCGGTCCTCGCACAGGCCGTCAGCGCCGTCGGCCTCGTGCTGGAGGCGCCGGCCAGAGCCTTCACGCCACCGCCGAAGGTCGACTCCGCCGTCGTCCGCGCTGTTCCCAGGCCGGAACGCCCAGACGACCGCCTGCTCGCCGCCCTCGAAACTGTCACCGCCGCCGCCTTCGGCCAGCGCCGCAAAATGCTGCGGTCATCGTTGCGGGGCCTCGGCGGCGAACCGCTTTGCCTCGCCGCCGGCCTCGCCCCAGACGCCCGCGCCGAAACCATCGACATCCCCGGCTTCCTCCGTCTGGCCCAGGCCTGGCTCGCGCGCGCCTGAGTTCCGGGGGGCGCTTCCCGGTCCCTCACCTTTCGGAACGGGAACGGGAGCACGGTTTCGCTCATTTCATCCACGGTCCGGCTTGCGGCTTTCGCTGCGAAGGCGACCCGCCCGGACGGGGAGTGAGTTCATGCGTACCTTGATCGTCGTCTTCGCCCTCGCCTTTGCCGCCCACGCGGCGGAGGCCAAGTCCTGCAAGGATCCCAAGACAGGCCAGTTCGTGAAATGCCCGGCCTCTGCCGCGGCTCCCGCCGCGGCCCCCGAGGCGGCCCCTTCTGCCACCGCAGCCTCCTCCGCGGGCAAGCCCACAGCCGCGACCACGTCTACGTCCGGCGGCGCGCCGCACTGCAAGACCGGCAAGCCCTGCGGAAACAGCTGCATCGCCCAGAACAAGGTCTGCCATAAGTAGACCTTTGCAGAGCCGCCGGTCGCTCTGCCGACCGGCGGCCGGCGCATTCAGGATGAACGCGGCGACGCGTTCGAGCGGCTCCTGAGGCACGCGGCGACACGTCCAGGAAGATAGCGAGGAGCCCGCTGGAGGCGACGCTTGCCGCGCGCCAGCGGCCCACGCCGCGGTTCGTCAGGCGGCGGCGGACGCGGCTCCAGCGTACTGCTTGGCCGCGTCCATCACTCGCGTGGAGTAGACGAGCGCCGCCCCGGCGTTGAGGGCGACCGCGACGCCAAGCGCTTCGGCGATCTCTTCGTTGGTCGCGCCATGCCGAAGAGCGGCCTCGGTATGCACCGTGATGCACCCGTCGCAGCGGGTGGTGACGGCGACCGCGAGAGCGATGAGCTCGCGAATCTTCGGCCCAAGCAGGTCCTGCTTCTGGCCAGCCGAGCTGAGCTCGACGTATCCCCTGACCGTACCGGGACTAAGCTGGCCCACTTCCTTCACGCCGACGTCCAGTTGGCGGCGATAGGAGTCCCAATCCATCATCATGTGAGCGTCCTCCGCTTGAGTCAGTCCAGGTTCAGGGACCGTCGGTCCCCCGCCCCCTGGCGTTCGCTGACATCTTCCAGGGACGCTCGACCTCGTCCCGCGCACAGCTCAATGCTGTGGAACGAAGATGGGGGATCAGGGCGAGTGGGCAAGGCTTGGCGGTGCGCGAAGCGACGCCGCGGCGTCGCTCACGCCGCGTTCTGACGTTGAGTGGCCAGCGCGGCCCTGAGCTGGACCACGCTCGGCGTGATGACCGGTATGAAAGCCGCCTCGCGCCAGCGCCGGCCAAAACCCGCCCCGGGGCCCGTCAGATACGCCCGGCCGCCGGCGGCCTGGAGTTCGAGCCCGACAGCCTCGGCGACGATGTTGGCGAGGATGATCCGGATCCGGAACAACGCCGCCGTGTCACCCTGAAAGACGCCGACGCGAAGACCTTCCCGAAGTCGGGTCTCCTGTTCGCCAAGCGCGACCGCGAGAGCCGCGATCGGTTCGGCCAGCGTCGCCCGTCCCGAGCCGAGGCTGGCTCGCGACTCGCGAAGGGCGCGGCGCGCAAGGCCGATCGACAGGCCGCATTGTAGCCCCAGGAACGCGGGGCGCACCGCCGGCAGCCATGTGCTGGCGTCCGGGTGGATGATGCGCTCGGCGCAGACCCTGGTGTTGGAGACGGTGATCGCAGCAGTGTTACTGCCGCGCAGCCCCATCAGTTCGAGGTCCGCCGAGCGCTCGACGCCCGGGTCGTCGCTCGACAGGGAAGCGATGAATGCGCCGCGCCCACACTCGTTCGCGACGGCGACGGCGACGTGGAAGCCCTGCGGCCGCAGATTGGTCACCCAGGGCAGTGAGCCGTCGAGGACGAGGCGGTTCGCCTGCCGCTTCGCGCGGACCTGCAGCGCCTCGAGGCCCGCGAGGGACTTCATCGCGTTGGACAGGCCGGTGGCGCCGGCTGCGCGACCCGCGAGCAGGTCGGGCAGCAGACTTTCGCCCAACGACCTGTTGGGGCTCTGAGTCAGCAACTCGACGTAACAGCGGTGTCCCCACAGCACGAGCCCGGCCGCCAGCGAGCGCTCGGACAATGTCGCGATCGCCTCGACCCCGTCGGCTGCGTCGCCGCCCTCGCCGCCCAGCTCCCGGGCAACACCAGCGCCGAGAACCCGGCCGGCCGCAAGGCGCGGCAGCAGCTCAGCGCTCAGCGTGTTGGCCGCGTCGAGGCTGAGCGCGTTCGCATCCAGCCACGCCGAAAGCGCGGGATCGAGTGCTGAAAGCTGGACGCTCATGCCGCCGCGGCGGCCGGGGCGCCGTCCCAGCGATAGGGCTCCAGTTGCGGATTGAGCGGCGGGGCGCCGAGGTTGTTGGCGAAGTTGCACAGGGTCGCGAGGCTGACCCCAAGCACGACTTCGAGCGCAGCCTGCTCTGTGAAGCCCGCAGCCTTGAACGCCTCGAGCGCCGCTTCATCGACACGGCCGCGCGTGGCGATCACCGCCTTGGTGAAGCGAGTGACCGCCTCCAACCGCTCATTCGGCACGAAACCCAGATTGCGCAAAGCCTCGACCGTCTCCTCGTCGAGCCCGGCCTGCTTGTAGGCTACGGCGGTGTGACCAGCGACGCAGAAGCTGCAGCCGTGGGTTGCGGCCGCCGTGATCTGCACCGTCTCGCGTTCGGCAAGTGAGAGGGACGTGCGCGCGTTGATGGCCGAGACGGTCAGGTAGGCCTCCAAGGCCATCGGGGCGTTGGCCAGAACCCGCAACAGGTTCGGGAGGAAGCCATTGCGCTTCTCCGCCGCCACGAGCAGGTCCCGGGCGGCCTGCGGCGCGCCCTCGATGGTTCGCAGGGGAAGTCTGGCCATGTTCGCTCCAGGTTTCGCCGTGACGGCGAGGGTCAAGCGGCTTTGCGCGTGGAGATCCAGCCGATGTAGCGGCCCACCAGGACCAGGGCGTCCACCAGCTCGCGCATCTGCGCCTGGGTGTGGAACGGCGTGGGCGTGATGCGCAGCCGCTCCTGGCCCCGCGCGACTGTGGGGTAGTTGATCGGTTGGACGTAGATTCCGTGATCGGCCAGCAGCCGTTCGCTGATGCGTCGGCACAGATGGGCGTCCCCAACGATGACGGGCAGGATGTGACTGGGCGTGTCGAGCACTGGCAGGCCCGCGGCTTTGAGCATCGCCTTCAGGCGCGCGGCGTTCTCCGCATGTCGCGCCCTCGTCTCGGGGTGCGCCTTGACGTGCTGTATCGCCGCGAGCGCTCCAGCCGCCAGGTGCGGACACAGCGACGTCGTGAAGATGAAGCTGTCTGCAAGGCTGCGGATGACATCGATGAGCAACGTCGGGCCGGCGACATAGCCGCCCATGACCCCGAAGGCCTTCGCCAGGGTTCCCTCCATGAGCGTGAGCCGGTCGGCGACGCCTTCGCGCTCGGCGATACCGCCGCCCCGGGCCCCGTAGAGCCCGACGGCGTGAACCTCATCGAGATAGGTGATGGCCTTGTGCTTCTCGGCCACCGCGCAGATGTCAGCGATCGGCGCCACGTCCCCGTCCATGCTGTAGAGGCTTTCGAAGGCGACGATCTTCGGACGGTCCGGGTCCACGCCGCTCATCAGTTCGTCGAGATGGGCGACGTCGTTGTGCATGAAGATGAACCGCTGCGCGCCGGACCGGCGGATGCCCTCGATCATCGAGTTGTGGTTGAGGGCGTCGGAGAAGATGGCGCAGTCCGGCAGGAGCCGGCCGAGCGTGCCCAGGGCGGCCAGGTTCGAGACCCAACCGGAGGTGAAGATCAGCGCGGCCTCCTTGCCGTGGAGATCGGCAAGCTCGGTTTCGAGTGCGACGTGCTGGCGGTTCGTGCCTGAGATGTTGCGGGTCCCGCCGGTTCCAGCGCCCGAGTGGTCAATGGCCTCGTGCATTGCCGCGAGGACTGCGGGGTGCTGGCCCATGCCGAGATAGTCGTTGCTGCACCAGACGGTGACGCGTTGGGTCCCGCCGTCCGGCCGATGCCAGAGCGCGGTCGGGAATTCCCCGGCAACGCGCTCCAGTTCGATGAACGTCCGGTACCGCCCATCGAGCTTCATCTGCGAGATTAGGGCTTCGAACTTCTCGACCGCATCCATCCTCGATCACCCCATCAAACAAACTGCGCGCCGCGAGACGCCCGCGTGGCGAGGACGATATGTATGGCTTATGCCCATACACCTCAAGGAGACCCATACGCCACCTTGCCGAATCCCGCGGCCTTGTGGAGCGAAATGTATGGACCGAGATGCTTTGGATCCACCGAGGGTCACGCGTGGAGTTGGCGGGCTAGAGGCTCTCTCAGGTTCAACTCACTGTTATCTCGATAGAATTAGCGCCGAGAGAGCGGAGCCCACTTAAACCCTGGCACCGCACGGCGCATCACTAACGTTAGCTTTGTGAGCATATATTCTATTCCCATTGTATGCTTCGTCATTTTGGGCATAGCCGTGAACCGCGAAGGCTGAACCACGCTGGCGAACGACCTCTCCGCGTGCAGCGATCGGAATCAGGTCACATCAGAGTGGCGGGTCCTGGAAGCGACAAGCGCAGCCATTGCGGCTGCGCGCCAGGACGCTAAAGCCAGCTTTGCCATGCGCCTTTCCACACTCGCCCTCGCCGCCGCCCTCAGTCTGTCAGGGGCTGCACACGCCGCGCCGCCTGCGCATGAGACAGGGCGGGCGCCGATGGCGGATGGGGCGATTGGTTACGAGGTGTTCGGACGCGGGCGTCCGGGCCTGCCGGTGATCGTGATCAACGGAGGACCTGGGCTTTCACACGCCTACCTGATGATGAACGACCTTTGGCCGAGGATCGCCGCCGACCGGATGGTGGTGGTCTACGACCAGCGCGGCACCGGCGCCTCCAGGGCGGTGAGAACTGGCGCGCCCCAGACGATGGACGCCCAAGTCGCGGACCTGGAGGCCCTAAGGTCGAAGCTGGGCCTGCGAAGGTTCGCCGTGGTGGGGGACTCGTTCGGCGGTCTCATCGCCATGGCCTACGCCTCGGCGCACCCCGAACACGTCGCCAAACTGGTCCTCTCTGACTCCGCTGCGCCATCGCGAGCGAGCATGGTCCACCTCCTGCCGCAGACCTTCCCCGACGTGGAGGCGGCGGACGACGCCGAACAGGCGCGACTGGGCGCCGGCACGACGGCCGCGGCGCGCGCCAGCCTGCGCGACCACTTTGCGATGATCTTCTACTCGCCCGAAATGCGCGACGCCTATCTGGCGCGGATGGGAGATCTGGGGTTCGAGCCGGAGGTCTCGCAGGCGATGTCCAAGGCCACGGCGGACCTCGACCTCACGCCCAGGCTCGCCTCATTTGACTTCCCGACCCTCGTCATCACCGGCCGCTATGACATGAACGTCGCGCCCGTAACGGCGTGGCGCATCGCCCACGCCATTCCGCACGCCCAGTTCGTCGTGTTCGAAAAGAGCGGCCACCTGCCCTCGTATGAAGAGCCGGAACGCTACCAAGCGGTGCTCACTCGGTTCCTTAACGGCGGGTGAGGAACGCCAGCCCACTCGGCGGCGCCTGGATCAGGGCCGGCCTTTACGCAGCGGTCGCGTAAGAATGGCGCCCAGGGGCGTGAAGCCCGTGGCGGCGGCGAAGGCCGAGAGATCCGCGGCCTTGTCCGGGGCGCAGAGTTGAAGCTCCGCACAACCGGCGGCCCGGGCGGCCTGTGAGGCAGCCTTGAGAAGAGCGCGGGCAACGCCGCGCCGGCGCGCATCCCCCGCGACCAGAAGCGCCGACACACGCGCAACCGGCTCAGCAGCGAACAGGCTGGGCGCCCACTGGATGGCGACCAGGCCGATCGGCGGTCCCCAGTCCGTCGCCATCAGGACTGCGCCCGGGCTGACGCGCAAGGCGGCCAGGCGATTGGTCAGCTCGGACGCGGGTATGGCTTGCCCCGCGCCGGCGAGCAGTTCGGCAAGGAAGGGCGCGTCCGCGGGCAGGGCCGAGCGGATCTCGAGGCCGTAACGACTGCCTGCGCGCATGCTCCAATCCCGCAGGCGCAGTTCAGGCGCCGGCGACAGCCTTAAGGCGGCGCCTGGCGGCCCGGGTCAAGGAACGCGCGCGGCGATTTGGCCCCCGCTCATCCCACCAACGCCGGACGACGCCCAGCCCGCAGCCGGGCGCCCAGAACGCTGACGCCCAGCAGCATCAGACCCCAGGTCGCCGGCTCCGGCACGCCGCCGTTGATGCCCGAGAATTGATAGAAGAGCTCGTTGCTGCCCTGCACCACGGCCGCGCCGTAGGTGGTTGTGCCCGGGCCCAAATAGTCGCCATCGCCCCAGAGGGTAACGATATTGCCGCCGGCGACGGTGAAGGCCGCCCCGAACGGGTCCACGAAGGTTCCCGTGAACGGAAAGGCGCAGACGATGGGCGCTCCGGAGGGGAAGAACAGGTTGTCGTACGAAAGATAATTGCCGGGCGAGATGTCGATGAAACTCAGGCTCGTCGGCACCGCTGGGTCGAACGTGGGGTCGCGCTCGTTGGCCGGGCTGATCGGGATAAGGCCCGTAATGGCGGCGTTGGTGATCCCTTTCACCGGATCGGAGAAGGTCCCGGTGACGCCAGTGATCTTCCACGCGCTCGACGGGTCGGCGCGGCATGGGTTCTGGCCAGTCTCGCCGCAGAGCGGATTGGGGTCGGGCGGAGAGACGTCGGGCACAATGGTGAACCAGCCGCTGCCGCTCACGCCGCCGCCGCTGAACTCGAAATGGGAGACCGCTGCCTGAGCGGACGATGCCAGAACAGCCGCCGCGGCGAGCGCGCCGGCGGCGACGAAACGGGTGAACATGAGCCCTCCAAGGCCGTTTGCTGACGGCCCCGTCGGGACCCAATGCCACGCTGGCGCCGTTTTGTACTGTTTGCAACACAAGTTAGGCGGGGCCGCCCGTCGATAGATTCGCTGGCTGGCGGCCACAGGAAAATTGGAGCGTTCGGCGAGGGGCAGACGGCCGCGCCGGAGCCTATCTAGACAGGCCTTGGGGCGCACAGGCTGAAAGGCGCAAGGTGAGCACATCCAGACAGCTCAAGCTGGGGGCGTTCATGCGCCCCGTGAGCATCCACACCGGGGCGTGGCGCTATCCCGGCGCCCTGCCGGACGCCAACTTCAACTTCCCGGCCATCAAGAGCTTCATCCGCAAGCTGGAGCAGGCGAAGTTCGACGCCTTCTTCATGGCCGACCATTTGGCCGTGCTGAACATGCCCACGGCCGCGCTCAAGCGCAGCCACACCGTCACCTCGTTCGAGCCGTTCACTCTGCTCTCGGCCCTGGCGGCTGTCACCGACCGCATCGGGCTGATGGCGACGGCGTCCACTACCTATGACGAGCCCTACCATATCGCCCGCCGGTTCGCTTCGCTGGACCACATCAGCGGTGGCCGCGCCGGATGGAACATCGTCACGACCGCCAATCCCGACGCGGCCCTCAACTTCGGCCTGGAGGAGGACATCGACCACGACGAGCGCTATCGGCGCGCGCGCGAATTCTATGACGTGGTCACCGGCCTGTGGGACTCCTTTGCCGACGACGCGTTCGTCCGCGACGTCGAGACGGGGATCTATTTCGATCCCGCGCGGATGCATGTGCTGGGGCACAAAGGCGAGTACCTCAAGGTCCGCGGTCCCCTGAACATCGCCCGGCCCGTGCAGGGTTGGCCCGTCATCGTCCAGGCCGGAGCATCCGAGGTGGGACGCCAGCTCGCGGCCGAGACGGCGGAGGTCGTCTTCGCCGCCGGCGGCAGCCTCGAAGCCGCCAAG
>DASXGR010000240.1:0-3444 GCA_036488935.1 Caulobacteraceae bacterium
GCCCTGCGCCGACCTCACGGTCGTCTGGCGGGCCCGGCCCCAGGCCCAGAGCGCGTGGGCCGTGCGGCGCGACCTGCCCGACCCGTTGCGTTTCCGCCTCCTGGGCGTGCACATGGCGATGCACATCGAGGACAAGGCCGCCTTCGACTGGGCCGCGTCGCAACTGTCATCCAACGCTGCTGACTTCGAGCCGGCGGAAGCCGACGCCTTAGTGGCCACGCGCCTGCAATGAGTGTGGCCGATCCGGCCCCCGCCGGCGTCGTTGCGGACTTCGAACGCGAACGCCGCCGGCTGCTCGTCCGGCAGCGGGCGCAGGCCGCCTTCGGCGTCGTGCTGTTCAGCTTGCTGCTGGCCATATCCCTGCAGCGCAGCGGCTTCTTGAACGCCGACCTGGGGGATGACCCCCTTGCACGGATCGTCGTCTTCCTCGGAAGGCTCAATCCCAAGCTCCGCGCCGACGTCATCCTGGCCGACCGGAAGACCGCGGGCAGCCTCGCCTATTGGTTTTACGATCTGCCGCTGTGGCTAAAGGCTGCCTGGCAGACCCTCGAGATGGCCGCGCTCGCGACCACCATGGGCACGGTGGGCGCGATCGGCGCGAGCTTCCTGTGTGCGCGGAACCTGATGCCGATCGCGCCGGTGCGTTTCGTCGTGCGCCGGACCCTGGAGGCGATCCGGACCCTGCCGGAAATGATCCTGGCCCTGATCCTGGTGGCCGCCTTCGGCATCGGGCCGTTCGCCGGCGTCCTGGCGCTGACCATCTCCACGATCGGAGGGCTCGGCAAGCTGTTCTCGGAGATCAACGAGCAGGTTGACCCAAGACCGCTCGAAGCTATCGAGGCCACCGGCGCCAACCGCATTCGCCAGATTCGTTATGGGGTGCTGCCCCAGGTCCTGCCGGCCTACGCCTCCTATGCGCTGATCCGGCTGGAGGGCAATCTCGCCGCCGCCGCCGCGCTCGGCATTGTCGGCGCGGGAGGTATTGGCCTGGAGCTTCAGCGGGCCATCACCTACACCGAGTTCGACACCTACCTGGCCATCCTGCTCCTGATGGTCGGCATGATCTTCGTGATCGACATCGTTTCGGAGCAGATCCGGCACAGGTTGATCGGCCTCGGAGACCGTCGGGGCGCGCGGGCGGCGCCGAAGCGCGGGCCGGCGGGAACTGCGTCCAGCGGCGCGACGGTCTGGAGGCGCCTGGCTCCGCCGTGCCTCACCCTCCTTGCGGCGGCTGTACTGGTCATGATGGCCATCGACGTGGACTTCGTACCGGGCCGGCTGCTGCACGGGGCGGGGCGGCTGGGACGCCTCGTTGGCGCGATGATCCCGCCGTCGTCCGGCGGCCAGTCGCTGCGCATCCTGCGCTCCCTGGGCGAGACCGTGGCCATGGCTTTCGTCGCCACCCTGATCGCCGCCGTCATGGCCCTGCCTCTGGGGGTTCTCGGCGCCAAGACGGTCGTGTCGCAGCCGGCCGCGCACTTCCTCTTCCGTCGCGTGCTGGACCTGTTCCGCGGCGTGCCGCCACTGGTTTGGGCCCTGATCCTGGTTTCGGCTTTCGGGCTCGGGCCCTTCGCGGGGGTCTGCGCCCTGGCCCTCGCTGACATCCCCAACCTGGCCAAGCTGTTCGCCGAGTCGATCGAGAACGCAGACGCCAGGCCGATCGAAGGCGTCCGCTCCACGGGGGCGCCGTCGTTGGCCGTAGTGCGGTTGGGCTTGCTGTCTCAGGTGGCGCCTGTGATGGCGAGCCAGTGCCTCTACTTCCTCGAAAGCAACTTCCGCAACGCCGCCATACTTGGGATCGTCGGCGCAGGAGGCATCGGCTTTGAGCTGGGCGAACGAATCCGGGTGTTCTCCTTCAACATCGCCGCTTTCATCATCATTTTGTACATGGTGACGGTCGCCCTGCTCGACTACGTTTCCCGCGCGCTGCGCCAACGGCTGGGCTGAATCCTTTTCCCCCTAGCGGAATCGCGCTTCTCAACACTCCGTCTCGCGTGGGGGCTGCGACTTGGGTCTTTGACACAGAGACCACAGAGGATTGGGAGGACACGGAGTGCATTGTCGGAATGCACGGGTGAGCGGGAGTCCTCGGTCGCGCGCGAAGCGCGCAACAAGCTGCTCGCCTCGGGACGACGCTGCAGCGCCTCTGTGTCCTCCAGATTCTCTGTGACCTCTGTGTTGAACAGGATGGCTCCGTCGATCGGCTGGCAGGCCGTCTAGCGAAATGTGTGAATGTGCAACCTGCGCGACGCGCCAGACGGGCTGGTGAACGACAATCTACCTCCAGACTCGGTCGCCCCTCAGAACATTCCCTCCGGTCGGGATTTTCGCTTGCGCGGGCGCTCCCGCATCACGCCCGGGTAACCCTTCAGCGGCGCCAGGGCCTCGCCCATGTAGGTCCAGTCGGCGACCTCCTGCAGGAACATGTGGTAGCGCGGCTCGCGACCGGTCCTTTCACTGAACAAAGCCCGGGGCAGATTGACGATCTTGGGCGAGCGCGACCGCTCGTAGGTCAGAGGCGTGCCGCAGCGGGCGCAGAAGCTGCGCGCGGTTCCCAGCGCCTCGTCCGCGTAGCGCGTGATGTGCTCGGCGCCCCCGAGGATACGAAAGCGGCTCTTCCAGCTGCCGACATAGGTCGCGTAGGCGCAGCCCTGGGCGTGGCGGCTCGCCGCGGAGTGGTCGTGCCAGGCCCAGATGGCCGGCACGTCGATGGCGACGCGCACCGCGCCGCAGACGCAGGCTCCGATGGACTGGACGCGCTCGCTCTTGCGGCCGGGGGCTGCCCGGAAGGGGTCGGGATCGGTCATCCTGGCTCGCGAATGAGCCTAATGCGGGTCAGCTCGAACTGTTGGGATCGGGCAGGCCCAGGATCCGCTTGGAGATGATGTTGTTCTGGACCTCGTGCGTGCCGCCGAAGATCGAGAACGCCTTGCCGGCCAGCCACCCGCGCACCTCGGCGAGCTCGGTTGGCGTGAAGCTCTCGCCCTCCCAGCCGAGGCCTTGAGCGCCCATCATTTCGACCATCAGTTCGGAACGGTCCTGCGCCGACTTCATGCTGACGTTCTTCATGATCGAGGTCGTGGCGCTGACGCTGGCGTTACCCTTTGCATCGGCGGCGGCCCGGCGCACGGTAAGGCGCAGCGCTTGCTCCTCCATTTTTTGTCCCGTGATGCGCTCGCGCAGGTCGCCATCGGCCGGCCGCCCGGCCTCGTCGACGCCGACGTAGCGCTTGGCCGCCTCGCCGAGGCCCTCGACCTCGCGCGCCGTCCCGCCGCCGGACCGGTTGCCCATGCCGTTGCGCTCATGCTGCAGCAGGCGCTTGGCGATCGCCCAGCCGCCGTTCAGCCGTCCGACAAGGTCCTCCTTGGCGGCCCTGGCGTCGGTGAAAAAGGTCTCGCACTGGCCGGAGGCGCCGGAGATCATCTTGATCGGCCGCGCTTCGAC
>DASXGR010000033.1:0-32324 GCA_036488935.1 Caulobacteraceae bacterium
GGTCACGCCGCCGGCGCTGCAATACTATTTCGACAGCAAGGAAGGCCTGCACCGGGCCTGCGCCCAGCTCATTATCGGCGAGCTATGGAAGACGATCGAACCCGCCCATCGCCAGGCCGAACTCGCGGCGGAGGCAGGAGAGCCCGCTCGCGCCCTCGACGCCCTGTGCGGTCTGTTAGACAGCCTGGCGGAAATCTCGCTGGTGGCAAAAACCTCGACGGACTGGGGCCGCTTCATCGGCCGCGCCCAGGCCGATGGCGCCGGCCCGGCCAGCGGCCTCGTGCGCGAGGAGGTTTCCCGGCCGCTCAACGCGTGCGTTTCGCGTCTGGTCGGCGTGATCCTCGGTAGCGACCCCGAGACGGAAGCCACACGGCTCAGGGCGATCATGGTGATGAGCCCGATCAGCGCGCTCCACTCGGGACGCGCGAACACGCTGGCGATCCTTGGATGGCCCGACTACGAGGAGGATCGGATGGCCGTGGTGAAGCGCGAACTGCGCGCTCACACCCGAGCCGCCCTCGGCGCCGAGCCAGCTGAAGAGCCCGATATTCCCGTAACGAACGTCACGATGACGCGTTAGCCGCTCAGGGGCGCGCCTGGTCTACCGGTTAGTCCGGTAGACCAGGTGACAACCTTACGGGCAGGGACCGCCGGTGTTCCTGGCGACGGCGTGACCGGCGAGCGCGCCAGCTCCGGCGCCCAGGAGGGCGCCGCCGAGGTGTCCTCCGATGGCTCCGCCGAGGATCGCGCCGCCGGCGGCGCCCGCCACAGTGCCCGTCACCGCCCGATCATGCCGCGCCTGAGCACAGCTCTCGCGGTAGTGGTGATGATGGTGGTGGTAGTAATGGTGCGGGGGCGGCGGCGGCGGCGGCGGTCCGTAGGGCTGGGCGTTCGCCGCAGCGGGAGCGAGACCGGCGATTATCGAAAGCGCCCCGAGGGCGGCTGCAACCTTCATTTCATCCTCTTCTGCCTGATTTCTCAGGCGCGAAAAACGAGCGGAGCCACAGGAATGTTCCTCGGCTGCGACGGCTTGTCCCGGAACTCAAGCCTGCGGCTCTCGCCACATGCTCCATAAGCGGGGCGCGTCCGGCCGCGGCCGGTGCTCAGAGATCACCTCGAAACCGTGGCGATTGTAGAGCGCGACATTCCTCTCGGTCTGGGTCTCGAGATAGGCAGGCATTCGCTGGGCGTCGAGCCGGTCGGAGGCGACTTTCAGAAGCCGCGAACCGATTCCCCGTCCCTGGGCGGCTCGAGCGACGCCAAGGAACCAGAGATAGGCGTGGGGCCGGTCCATCGGATGGTGCTTATCCATATCCTCCATGAGGGCAAGCAGGCGAAGGACCCGAGCGAGCCCCGTCGCCGCCAGGATGGTCGGCGCAGCGCGGATCAGCATCGGAAGGGGCGTCGGCCCCACCGCCTCGAACGGCAGCCAGACCGCCGCTGCGCCTCCGCTGGCGGGGCGCTCGATACGCCCGACGCCGACCGCCATCTTGGCGATCACAAAGCGAAAGAAGTTCCCCCGGACGGCGTCCCTGCGCGCGTCCTGGCGCAGGAACCAGTCGAACATCACGTCGTCGGCGAAGGCGTCGGATAGGTCCGCAGCGACGGCGTCGACATCTCCCGGCCCCGCGAGCACGGGCGTCTCCGCCTCACGGCGCAGAGTCTCCACATCCATCGGCATCTCCCTTCCCCTCCCCTGAGCCTAACGGAATGCGTGGGCAATGCCCAACAGCGTCACCGCAAGGTCATTGCCCGCTGACAGAGGCGCCGGTTCTCGCAGTCGCGCCGAATCTCTCGAGCACATTGCGCGTGATCCGTGTGACAAACGGGTCGCCCGCGGCCAGGCCGTGCGCCCACTCGGTCGTGCCGGCGTTGAAGACCTCGCCGCGACCGCGGGTGAAGGCGGCCATCACCGCGTGTCCGCGGAGGACCCGCGCCTGAGCCTCGGGCGTGGACGAGCCGTGGGCGATCTGGGCGACCACATCGAGCTGTTCTGGCGGGATCAGCGGCCGATAGGGGCTGGGCGCCTCGCCAAACGCCGCCGGCGCGAGGGCGATGATGTCCAGATTGGCGGGCACGCCCAGCGTCGCGATTGGAGCGGGGAGACCGTCGGCGTCGAAGCCGAACAGGCACCCGTCGTTCTCATAACCAAGCAGCGGGATGTCGTCGCCAATGACGTCGCCGTAATAGAGGTCGGACCCGGCCAGGGCCCAGTGATCGTTGCGGTAGACGGTGTAGCCGCCCTGGCCCCGCGCTGCGCACATGCCCAGGCGATGGTAGCCGCCGAAGATGAAGCTGAGGCCCGTGGTCTGCGCCTCCGGGCGGCCGAAGGCCGGATGCGACCAGAGATGGGTGGCGCTTGCGGGATCGGCGACCGCGGCCGGATCCTCTTCGAAGCCTTTCCACTTGTGGCAGATCAGCGTGTGGCCTTCGTCTTCCCAGCGGACCTTCCAGAAGCCCGTGTTGCCCGAAAAGATCGCCAGCCGTCCCCCGGCCAGGACGAAGCGGTCGAGCGCGTCCCGCTGAGGTCCCGACCAGTACTCGCTGTGCCCCACAAGGATCGCCACGGCGTAGGGGTCCAGCGCCGCCGGGTCGGCGTCGAGGTCGTAGTCGGTCAGATAGTCGAGCGGGATGCCCTCGCCCTCGGCCCATCGGACGAAATGGTGCTCCCACTTGTTCAGATAGCCCGCTGAGCCGTCATAGGGGCTCTGGCCATGCGCGCGGGACCAGGCGGGGTCCGCCCCGGCCCAGCTCCGCTCCTCGAAACCACGTTTTCGCAGATTCACCAGCCGGGGCATGTCCGCCGGCGCACCCAGCAGCATGGGCGAGATCGGCCGCTGGGCCGACAGCACGCCCAGGGCCCCGGCCATCGCGTCGGCCAGGCCGAGCCGTCGGCTCATCAGAGCCTCGACGTCGCAATAGGCGCTTCGGCCGCCCCAGGAGTTGTAGGCGTGGAGGGTGTTGGTGGTCAGGACGAGCACGGCGCGAGCCCGCGGGCCCTCGCGGGGGGCTTTCACACAGAGGAAGTGGCGGCCAATCTCACCTTGGCCGTCGGTGAGCGTCAGGTCGTAGTAGCCGCTCCGCCAGTCTGAGCCGACTTCGAACGCCACCGCCGCGGGCCAGCCGCAGCCATTGCGGTCGGATTCCGGAGGCGTCGGATGATCGCCGACCTGGATGTCCCGAACGAGTACGACCTCCCGGTCCGCCCCCACGCGCGCGACCTCCAGCCGGCAATCGGACGATGTGGAGGATGCGAAGAGGGTGACTGTCTCGCCCGGCCGGACGCTGGTCCTGTCGGTATAACAACTCGGCATGCCGCTCCCCACGCCTGCTAGAGCACGTCCCGTTCAGGCGAATTCAGATACGCTCGGAGATCTTGATCGCGGCGCGACAGCCGGCCCGGATCACCGCCGTCAGCAGGCGGGCGCCTGGCGCGTCGTGGGACCCACCCTCGATGGCCTGATGCATATGGTCAAGTTCGTCATCGCGGAATTCCGAGAGCTCTCCGGCCAGGCCCGGCTCCTGATCCCCGATCTCGGCCACCTGGCTGGCGTAGTGGGCCTCGATCACGCTCTCCACCGCTTCGGTGCAGGCATGGGCCGCCTTTTCGCCCAACAGCGCGGTGCCGGCGCCCAGGGCGAAGCCGGCGGCGCGCCACAGGGGCGCCAGAAGGGTCGGCCTAACGCCACGGCAGACCAGCAGGTCATCGAAGCGCGCGAGGTGGCGCGCCTCATGGTCTTCCATTTCCGCGAGCGTGGATGACATGGCTTCGTGGCCAGGCGCCTCGCCGAGCACCGCCCGCTGACCGCGGTAGATGTGCACGGCGCCAAGCTCGCCAGCGTGATCGACTCGAAGCATCTGCGCCAGGCGCATTTCCTGGCCGCCTGGGCCAGGTCTGGGTGGGATGGGGCGCTCGCTCATCGGGTCAGAACTCCGCGCGACGATAGGTTAAGCGGGCGGCTGCGACGCTCAGCACTGCAAGGACCAGTGAGACCACCGCGTTCCATCCCGCCATGGAGATGCCGAGGAAGACGAAGGCGGGCTTGTCGCAGCGCGGGATGTTCATCGCCGCGCCATTGAGCAGACGCTGCATGTCCGCCACCGTAATGCGAATGTGCGAACCCGTGCACGCTTCCGGCCCTGGCCAGAACTTCCATTCGACGCCTGCATGATACCCTGCAAGCAGAGCGCCGCCCAGAAAGACCAGGGCCAGCAGCACGCAGGTCCACAGCCGAAGTCGCGCCACGCGCAGGCTGAGCAGCCCGCCAACCAGCGCCAGACCCGCCGCAGCCCAATAGACCTGGCGCTCCTTAAGGCACAGTTCGCAGGGAGCGAGGCGGCCAAAGGTCTCGAAGCCGTGAGCGATCCCCAGGATCGCGAGGCTGACCACCAGAGCGGTCCAGGGCCAATGTCTCAATAAGCTGCTCACCCCGCCGATATGGGCTGGCGTGCGGCGCAGGTCAAAGTCGAGGTTCGAGCCGGGCGAGCTTCACGGATGGGCGTGATGGAACGTTTTGAACGCGATGAAGGCGACGACCGCCAGGCCGGCCACGACGCTCGCCGCGAGCACGAGCCGCTTCTCGATCACCGGCAGCAGGGTTGGCCCGAACCGGCGCACGAGGAAGGCGACGCCGAAGAAGCGGGCGGAGCGTGTGACGCAGGTCGCGAGGATGAACTGCCAGAGGATGAACTTGAGCAGGCCCGTCGAGATCGTCACCAGCTTGAACGGGACGGGCAGAAGGCCCAGGCCCAGAATGATGAGGACGCCGTGCTGGTTCAGCCAGGCGCGGAAGGTCGCCTCCTCTCCGGCGAGACCGGCATGCGCCAGGATCCAGAGGCCGACCGGCGCCAGCAGATAGCCAATGGCGTAGCCGAGCACCCCGCCGCTTACCGAGCCGGCGGTGCAGATGGCGGCCGTCCGCCAGGTCCGTTCTGGCCTCGCCAGCACCATCGGCGCGAGAATCACGTCCGGCGGCACCGGAAAAAAGGAGCTCTCAGCGAAGGCCACGGCGAACAGCGCCCAGCCTGCATGCCGCGACCCGGACAGGCGCATCACGCGATCGTAAAGCCCCTTGAGCATGCAACCGCCTTCACCACGTCTTAAGCGCCGAGCGTACGGCGGGGCGCTCTGCTAGCAGCGGCGGCGCGCTTCCGCAAAGGCGCATCGCCTGCAATGATGTATGGCCGCGCCTTTACGAGAGTTCCCCCATGAACGCTAAAGTCCAGCTCGATCGGGATCTGTTCGATAATCCCCTCGGTACAGACGGCTTCGAATTCGTCGAGTTCACAGCGCCTGAGCCGGAGCGGCTGTCGGACCTGTTCCAGAAGATGGGCTTCGTCGCCGTCGCCCGGCATCGCTCCAAGAACGTGCTCCGTTTCGCCCAGGGCGACATCAACTTCATCCTCAACATGGAGCCTCAGGGCCAGCCCGCGAACTTCCGCGAGCAGCACGGGCCGTCGGCCAATGCGATGGCCTTCCGCGTCAAGGATGCGGCCAAGGCGCTGAAGATGGCCGTTGAGAGGGGAGCCAAAGCGGTGGAGCGCCGCGTCGGCCCGATGGAGCTGAACATCCCGGCCATCGAGGGGATCGGCGGGACGAACCTTTATCTGGTGGACCGCTACGGCGCGAAGGCGATCTATGATGTGGACTTCGTTTCGCTGGACGCCGCGCAGGACAAGCCGCCGGGACTCGGCCTGACCTACATCGACCACCTCACGCACAATGTGCATCGCGGCCAGATGGCCAGGTGGGCGGACTTCTACGAGCGTATCTTCAACTTCCGCGAGATCCGCTACTTCGACATCGAAGGCGCGCAGACCGGCCTGCTCTCCAAAGCCATGACCAGCCCCTGCGGCAAGATCCGCATCCCGCTCAACGAGAGCCGTGACGACCACTCGCAGATCGAGGAGTTCCTGCGCGACTACAAGGGCGAAGGGATCCAGCACATCGCCCTTGGCACGGGAGACATCTTCGCCTCGGTCGAGGCGATGACCGAGAGGGGGGTGAAGTTCCAGCAGACTCCCGACACCTATTACGAGGCGCTCGACAAGCGCCTCCCAGGTCATGGACACAACGTCCAGCACATGCGCGCCGACCAGATCCTGATCGACGGCGCGCCGACCGAGGGTCAGGGCCTGCTGCTGCAGATCTTCACCCAGAACATGATCGGGCCGATCTTCTTCGAGCTCATCCAGCGCGAGGGCAACGAGGGCTTCGGCGAAGGCAACTTCAAGGCCCTGTTCGAGAGCATCGAGGCCGACCAGATCCGCCGCGGCGTGCTGCCGGCCAAGCCCGGCGCAGCGGCTTAAGGGCGCCCGCGTGACCAGGAACTGGATTCCCGTAAAGGCCGCCGAGGGCGTCCACTCGAACCAGGCGCACGCGGACATGCCGCAGGGAACCTACGAGCGGGAGGTGAGCAAGGAGGGGTTCTTCGGACCCGCGGCCTTCTTCCACCACCCCCGCCCGCCCACGGGTTGGACGACTTTCGAGGGCCCGCTTCGGCCGCGGGCGTTCGACCTGGCGGCGCTCAACGAGGCGCACGCCTCGCCCTGGGACGCGCCCAAGGTGCTGTTCAATTCGCACGTCGAGATTCGCTTCTGGAAACTCGAGGCGCCGATGCCCGCGCTGGCTCGGAACGCCGACGGCGACCAGCTCCTGTTCGTCCATCAGGGACAGGGCGACCTCTTCTGCGACTATGGCCGCCTTCCCTTCACCGCCGGCGACTATCTCTACATGCCGCGGGGCGCGATGTGGCGGCTGGCGCCCGAGGGGCCGGCAGCCCTGCTGACGATCGAGTGCGTTGGCGGCCACTTCACGTGGCCCGAGCGCGGCCTTCTGGGCCCTCACGCTCTGTTCGATCCGGCAATGCTCGCCACGCCGCACATGGACGATGCGTTCCGCGCCCATCAGGACCAACCAGGCGATGTGCGCGTGGCGGTCAAGAAGCGGGGTCAGGTCTCAACCGTGACCTACCCCTACAATCCACTCGATGCGGTAGGCTGGCACGGCGACCTCGCGCCCGTGCGGCTCAACGTGAAGGACATCCGGCCGGTCCACAGCCACCGCTATCACCTGCCCCCATCGGTCCACACGACCTTCATGGGAGAGCGCTTCGTCGTCTGCACCTTCACGCCGCGGCCGTTCGAGACCGATCCGGGCGCGCTCAAGGTGCCGTTCTTCCACAATAACGACGACTACGACGAGGTCCTGTTCTACCACGCAGGCGACTTCTTCAGCCGCGATAACATCGAGGCGGGGATGATGACATTCCATCCCAGCGGCTTCACCCACGGCCCTCATCCGAAGGCGCTGAAGTCGATGCTGGTCCAGTCGAAGCCCGCGACCGACGAGTACGCCGTGATGATCGACGCCCGCGACCCGCTGGAAGTCGGCGACGGCGCGGCCAGCGTCGAGAACCCGGCCTATGTCGACAGCTGGAAGGCGAGTGTGTGAGCCGGCCCTCTTGGCGTTGAGCGCGTGCAGCCCGGTGGGCCGCGCGGAATGATCGACGACGACCTGGAAGAAATGGCCAAGGACGAACTGGCGCGAGCCCTCACCCTGCGATGGCGGGATCTGGCGACGATCATGCCGTGGGGCGACGCCTTCGAAGGTTTTTCGCGCGGGGGGCGAAACGTCACCGTGGAGCGCTCATACATCTGGGCCGACGGTGTCGGCGGCGACATCCTGGTGGAGGTC
The DNA here is from genome assembly GCA_036488935.1 of Caulobacteraceae bacterium. Lineage (GTDB taxonomy): Bacteria > Pseudomonadota > Alphaproteobacteria > Caulobacterales > Caulobacteraceae > Acaudatibacter. Next base: position 7,697 of record DASXGR010000033.1, read on the forward strand.
AACGTCTACGGCGGGCCCTCGCGCTGGGAACACGGCGCGCGGGTCAGCGCGCGGATCCCAAGGGAGCTGGGGCGGATATGAAACTTGCGTCGTTGAAGGGCGGACGCGATGGCCGTCTGGTGGTGGTCTCGCGCGACCTCGCCTGGTGCGTCGACGCCTCGCCGATCGCGCCGACCCTGCAGGCGGCCCTGGACGACTGGGCGCGCTTCGGGCCGCAACTGGCGGGCCTGGCTGACGAGCTCGAACACGGCTTCGCGCCGCGCCAGCGGTTCCACGAAAACGAGGCGGCAAGCCCCCTCCCCCGCGCCTTTCAGTGGGCCGACGGCTCCGCCTATCTCAACCATATGGAGCTCGTGCGCCGGGCGCGGGGCGCGGAGATGCCCGAGAGCTTCCGCACCGACCCGCTGATCTATCAGGGCGGCTCCGACGGATTCCTCGGACCTCGCGATCCGATCCCCCTGGCCGACGAGGCCTGGGGCTGCGATCTGGAGGCGGAGGTCGGGGTCATCACCGATGACGCGCCGCAAGGCGCGAGCCGCGAGCAGGCCCTGGCTGCCATCCGTCTCGTGATGCTCGTCAACGACGTGAGCCTGCGGAACCTGATCCCCGGCGAACTGGCCAAGTCGTTCGGCTTCTACCAGTCCAAGCCGGCCAGCGCCTTCTCGCCCGTCGCGGTTACGCCCGACGAGCTGGGCGCCGCCTGGGCGGACGGCAAGCTGCACGGCGCGGTGGAAGTCGAGCTGAACGGCGCACCCTTCGGCGCGCCGGACGCCGGCGTGGGCATGGCCTTCGACTTCGGCGCCCTCATCGCTCATTGCGCCAAGACAAGGTCCCTGGCCGCGGGCGCGATCGTCGGTTCGGGCACCGTCTCCAACCCCGGCGCCGACGGCGGCCCCGGCCGTCCGATCCCGGCGGGCGGCGTGGGCTATGGCTGCATCGCCGAACAGCGAACCGTGGAAACCCTGCTGGAAGGCGCGCCACGGACGCCCTTCCTCAAGAGAGGGGACCGTGTGCGGATCGAGATGCGCGACGAGAACCGCCGCTCGATCTTCGGGGCGATCGAGCAGACAGTGGCCGCGCCCTGATCGGACTCGAACCGCTCCCTCATAAGGCGCCGCTTCAAAACGGGCTCGGCCGAGGACCGTCCAGTCAGCGATGGCTCCCGTCCGTACGCTCAAGCCGGTCGCGTCAGGCGCCGCCACAACCGACGCAACGCCCCGAGCGGACCGGGCTCTGGCGCGGACGAGCCGGCGACGGGTTCGACATCCCGGGTGAGTCCGAAAAAGCGGGCGATCTCAAGGGTCGAGGAGACGCCGGCCTCGAGCAGGAAGGCGCCGGGGCGGCCGAGGGCTTCGGGGCCGACGAAGGCGGCGATTGGCGCGCCGTGGCCGAGGCCTTCGACGAGATCGAGTTCGACCAAGGGCTTGCCCCAGCGATCGGTCCAGACTGAACGGCGGACGGGACCCGACTCCTCGTGGTGCGGCGGCTGATCCGATAGGCCCTGGAGAGCGAGCCACTGAGCCGCGATCGCGTGGGCGTTGGCGGGCGCGACGGTGCGGTCGGCCTGGCCTTGCCAGATCGCCAGACGCGGCCAGCGCCCGGTGTGGCCGCTCGCGGCGCGTACCTGCGCGGCCAGCGCCCGCTCGTCGACGGCGCGCGGATGACCAAGGAAGATCATCGCTTCGCGCAGGTTGGAGGCCGCGCCGACGGGCGCCGCGGCGATGACCGCGCCGGCCTCGAACAGCTCCGGATAGGCGGCCATCAGGGCCAGCGCCATGCAGCCGCCCGCAGAGAGGCCAGTGACAAAGACGCGACGACGATCGAGCCGGTGCAACTCGAACATCCGCTCGATCATCGCCCGCACCGAAGCCGCTTCGCCGCGGCCGCGGGCCGTGTCCTGCGGCTCGAACCAGTTGAAGCAGCGGCCGGGGTTGTTCGCCCGCGTCTGCTCCGGCGCGAGCAGGGCGAAACCTCGCCGCTGGGCGAGGGTCAGCCATCCCGTTCCGACCGCAAACCCCTGAGCGGACTGGCCGCAGCCGTGCAGGACCACCACCAGAGGCGCGCCCCGGGGGATGTCCACAGGGGTCCAGCTCCACATCCGCAGTCCGCCCGGATTGTCCCCGAAGACCGGAGTCGGGCGCAGACGCGGCGGCGCGCTGGCGGTGGGTCGGGCGAGGGTTGAGGTCATCAGGCTTGCGCGGCCGCCGGCATGCGTCGGGCCGGCCGACGCTCTTTGGATCACCCGAACGGCAAGGGAAAGGCGTCTCGCGACCCGGGGCAAAGATCGACAACCCGCGTCCGCTCTTCCCTTTGGGCGCATAAGGCGGGAGGCTGGGTTCGTGGCGCAGAGGGATGTTCGACATGGCCAAGGCGGAGACGGAATGGGCGGCCGACGCGCGACCGTTCGAGGGTTTCACCCCGCAGTTGTTCGAGTTTTTCGAAGCCCTCGCGGCGAACCAGAACCGCGAATGGTTCCAGGCGAACAAGGCGGCCTACGAGCGCCATGTGCGGGCGCCCATGGCGGCCTTCGTCGAGAGCCTCGCCCTCGCCTTCGCCGCCCATGACATTCCGCTCACAGGCAGCGCCGAGCGCTCGCTGTTCCGGCTCAACCGCGACGTGCGATTCTCCAAGGACAAACGGCCCTACAAGACCAATGTCGCCGCCCTTCTCACCAGGGACGGGACGAAGCAGGGCAAGGGTGTCTTCTACATCTCGCTGGGCGGCCATCATGACGGGGTTGAGCGGCGCGGCATGGTTGGCGCGGGCTTCTACGCGCCAGAGCCGCCGGACCTTGCCGCTCTTCGGAGTCTTATCTCCAAGGCGCCCGAACGCTGGCTCGAAACGGAGACGGCGCTGGCCGACTCAGGCTTGGCGTGCGCACGCGAAAACGCCCTCGCCCGATTGCCCAAGGGCTTCGAGGCCTACGCCGGCTCGCCCGTGGCCGACGCGCTGAAGCTGAAGGGCCTGCACGTCTGGCGCGAGGTCCCGGCCGAGCGGCTCTATACGCCGGCCCTCATCGACGAGTCGGTCGAGTTCGCCCGCGCGATTCTACCACTGCTGGAATTCGGCTGGAGCGCTCTGGCTCGCCCCGTGCGCTGACCTACCCATGACGTCCGAGCGGCTCAGCGCCTTCGTCGACGCCGTCATCGCCGTGGTCATCACCATCATGGTGCTGGACCTGCGACCGCCGGCGCGTCCCGATTTCCGCGCGCTGGCGGAGAGCGCGCCGACCTTCCTCAGCTATGTCCTCAGCTTCATCTACGTGGCGATCTACTGGACCAACCACCATCATTTCTTCGCCCTGGTGAAGCGGGTGAACGGAGCGGTGCTGTGGGCGAACCTCCACCTGGTCTTCTGGCTCTCCCTGATCCCCTTCGCGACGGCCTGGCTGGGCGCCCATCCCGCCAGCCTCGCCCCCACCGTCGTCTATGGCGCCGTCCTGCTCGCCGCCGCGCTCGCCTGGTGGCTGATGCAGGCGGTGATCATCCGCCATCAGGGCGCGGACTCGGCGCTGGCGAAGGCCGTCGGAGCGGACGTCAAAGGCCGGATCACGGCCGCTATCTATCTGACCGGCATCGCTCTGGCCTTCGTCACGCCGATCGCCGCCGACGCCTGCTATGTCCTGGTCGCCCTGCTTTGGCTGATCCCCGACCGCCGCGTTGAGCGCGCGCTCACGGGGTCGGCGGATCCTTCCTGAGTTAGCCCGGAGCGCGGACGTCCTCGTCCGCTCTTGTCTTTGCTCCAGACGCGTCGGATCGGCGCGGAAAACGATGCGGACGAGGACGTCCGCGCTCCGTGTGACACCCTGGACGCAGCGCGCGGCGCATGGCATCGAGCGTCCCCTCGCTGCGGGCGTGGCGGAACTGGTAGACGCGCCGGACTCAAAATCCGGTTCTGGTGACAGAGTGTCGGTTCGATTCCGACCGCCCGCACCAGCCTTCGCGCCTTCGGCGCTTCGGCTCGGCGAGCCAGCAGCCTTCGCGTCCCCAGCGCTTTGGTTCAGCGAGCCAGCAGTCGCGAAGGCTGTCGCGCCGAAGCTCGAAGAGCGAAGGCGGACTCACGAGAAGCACGGAGGGGGGAATCCGTTGCGCTATGTCTACATTCTCGAGAGCTTGTCTGCGGTCGAGCGGTTCTACGTCGGCGTGACCTCCGACCTGAGGGCGAGGCTCAAAAAGCACAACGCTGGCGGGGTGAGCCACACCTCAAAATTCGCCCCCTGGCGCATCAAGACTTACATCGCGTTCTCGGACGATCAGCAGGCGGTTCAGTTCGAACGCTACTTGAAGTCCGGATCTGGGCGGGCGTTCGCCAAGAAACGGCTTTAGCGAGCGAGCCAGCAGTCGCGAAGGCTGTCGCGCCGAAGCTCGGAGAGCGAAGGCGGACCTATTTCAGCCCCACGGCCATCTCGATCGGGCCCGTCTTCAGCGGCGGCGTGGTGATCAGGAAGATGCGCTTGGGATCGATGTGGCCAGTGTCCACGAGAGCGGTCTCGACCGCTTGGGCGCGGGCCCGGGCGAGCCCGGCGAGGGCGCTGTCGCTGGCCTTCGCGCGGGCCTGGAGCGCCGTTTCGAGCGCGCCGGCCGTCGCGGCGTCGCGATCCTTCGCGTCGGCCCCCGCCGCCTTCTCGATCCCTGTCGGCGGCTGGCCATAGCTCTGGCGATAGGCGGTCTCCAGAAGCTTGACCTTCAACTTGGGAGTCGCCTGGACCTTGTCCAGCGTCGGCGAGCCCTGGCGTTTGAAGGCTTGGTGATAGGCGGCCTGAAGGGAGTTCTGATAGGCCGTCTGGGCCAACGCCGGCCCGTCGAGGTCGGGCGCGACCGTCGCCGGGATCTCGAGCTGGAGCCCGGGACGCTCATTCATGGCCTTGGCCAGGGCGGAGATCTTGTCCGTCTCCGACGGAGCGAGCGCCGCCGAGCCGGGCTGGAACTCGATCTTGCCGATGTCCGCTCCGCCACCGCCGTGGCGCCCCCCCAGGTGCGCCAGCATGGTGAACGGCGCCGTCGCGATCTTGCTGAAGGTGTTGCCGACGATCTTCCAGATCACCGGCCAGAGCCTGAAGTGTGGATCGTCGAGGGAGCCGGAGACGTCGATCGGGATGTCGATCACGCCGTTCCTGTCCTTCAGCAGGGACACGATCAGCTTGACCGGCAGCTTGGTGGCGTCGGCGCTGTCGACCTTTTCGCCGAGCTGCAAATGGTTGATCACCACATGGTGCTTGGCGTCGATGTGCTCGTTCAGGATGTTGTAGCGCATGTCGATGTCGAGCTTGCCGCTCTCGATCCGATAACCGGCGAACTTGCCCGAGTAGGGCGAGAAGGTGGTCATCTCCATGTTGTGGAACCCCATCGCCAGATCGAGAAAACGATCGGGGCCGAACGGTTCGAGCGTGCCGGAGATGGTCACGGGCGCGAACGGGTCGACGCCGCCCTTCAGATCGATCTTGGCTCGGGAGCCGGCTCGGGCGGAGAGGCCCGTGATCTCGCCGTTGATGCCCTGCACGCCGGTCGCGAACTGGGGCTGGACCGTAAGGTCGGTGAAGGTCATCCGCCCGTTGACGAAATCGATGCGGTCGATGTCGATCGGCAGGTTGATTGGCGGAGCGCTGGCAGTCGGCGGCGCCGCAGCGGGCCCTTTGTTCGTCTTGGATCTCGGATTTGAGGCGGGTTTCACCGTGAGCGTGGCGACCCCGGGCGGCGGGGCGCCCTGCTGTTCCAGCACCGCTCGGATGTTGAACACATAGTTCGGCTCCAGAACCACACTGCCGTAGGCGTTGTCGGCCAGGATATGGACGATCCTGACCGCGAACGGCTTGCTGGCGGCGGTGACGCCGGTAGCCGTCAGCTTGTCCCAGGTGACGAGGTCCGATTTGAGGGTCGGATCGACGGCGTGCAGACTGTCGACCCAGAAGCCGCCAGTGAAGCGCGCGTCGCCCGACGGCGAAAGCACCACCCGGCCTTTGGCCGAGGCGTCCCCGCCGACCACGGAGACCTTGGCGATCTGACCGATGTAGGGCTGGAAGCGGTTGAGTTCGATCCCGAGCAGGGCGACATCGAAACGCCCGCTCGGCTTGCCCCGGGCGCCGCTCGGCAAGGTGAGCGAACCCTTTGCGTCCAGCCTCGAACCGTCGTCCGCTTCGGCGTGGGCCTGGACTTGTAGGGGTCCTGCCAAGGGATAGGCGAAGCCGGTGACGGTCACATCCACCGGATCCACCGTCCAGGCGACCGGTTCGGGCGCGGCCTGGTCTTCGATCGACGCTTCACCGTTCTCGACCCGGATGTCAGGAGCCGACACTGTCCAGGCCGGTCCATTGGCGGCGGCTGCCCCCGCGCCCGGGGGCGGGACGAGGGCGGCGAGGTTGATCTTCCCTTTCCGGTCTCGCCGGGCGTCGATCTGCGGACGACCGAGGACGACATGCTCGACGGATACAGCGTTCCGACCGAGGTCAAGGTTGACGCCCGAGACGGTCAGGGCGTCGGCGCGGAACAGGCCGCCAGCGCCCGACGGAGGGATTAAGCCAACGGGCTTGATCGCCCCATTGCGGCCTCGCCCGACATCGACTTGCGGACGGTTGACGACGAACTGCGCCACGGAACCCGCGCGGCGGCCAAGATCGAAGCGAACCCCAGAGACGGTCAGCGCGTCGGCGCGGAACAGGCCGCCGCTGCGGTTATCGCGGATCTCGGCCGATCTCAGCGCAGCATTGTCGAGATCGGCCACGAGACTGAGAGTTTTGCCGCGCAGCGCGACGTCATAGTCGCCCTGGGCGTCGAGCAGGCCGGAGGTGAGCGTGAACGGAAGGGCGCCGGGGACGACCTCCGCCAGCCGCTCCGCTCGCCAGCCGGACAGGCGGAATCGCCCTTTGGACGCGAGCGGCGCCATGCCCACCACGCCGCGCCACGACAGCCGCTCGCCCAGCTCGCTCGCGCCCGACAGAGAATAGGCCCCGCCGTTCGCCGTCGTGTTGAAGTTGCGCAGGCTGAACGAGATCCGGTCGAACCGCTTTTCGAATGGCTGCGGGCGCATTTCGTCCACGAGATCGGCGCGCCCCCCGGTCAGCCGCAGATGCGCGATGCGCAGCGACAGGGGCTTCTCCTTGACCTTCTGCACCACGACGAGATCGGCGAGGTTGATCTGCCCGTCCGGCCTGCGCACCACCCTGAAACTCGGCCTGTCGAGATCCAGCTCGTCGAAGGCGATCTTGCCGATCAGCAGCGAAGGCCAGGACAGCCTGGCGTCCAGCTGCCGGAACGCGAGCATGGGCCGGCCGTCGCGGTCGGGCAGGGCGAATCCGTCAAATTCGGCATGCAGGCCCAGAGGGTCGAGCTTCACGCGGTCCAGGCGCGCGGTGCGGTGATAGCGCTGGGCTAGGGTCTTCAGGATCTCGGACCGGACAAAGCCAGGCGCGCCCAGGTAGGCCCAGGCGACGGCGATCGCGATGACCGCCAGGACCGCCGCAATCCAGGTCGCCGCGACTGGCCAGCGCCACGTGCGCGTCCGCGTGCGCTGGCCCGAAACCGGCGCGGTAGCCTCGCCAGGAGATATCGCCCGCTCGCCCGACACCCCGACGTACTCCCTTTCCCCGTACACAAATTGTGGACGGGAAGCAGCTCGCTGGCCAGCGCGCTTAGGGTGACGTCCTACTGGACGGCGAGAACCTGTTTAGTCTGCGGATGAACCTGGCCGAACTGCACTCAGGCGGAGACCCCAGAGCGTGGAGCGCGATTCGTTAGCCCTCGCGCCCCCGGCGCTTGGACTCGGCTCCAGCCCCAGCCAGCGGGCGAGTGAGCGATAGGTACGCTATTCGCGGCACGTTAAAAGGAAAGCTGAGAGGAAGCGTCGCAATGGCTCGGCTGCTCTCGGTCAATGTCGGATTGCCGCGCGATATCGTCTGGCGCGGCAGGACCGTGCACACCGGGATCTGGAAGGCGCCGGTATCCGGGCGTCGTCGCGTCGGACGGCTCAATGTGGAGGGCGACGGGCAAGGGGACCTCGCCGGCCACGGCGGCGAGCAGCGCGCCGTCTTCGTCTATCAGATCGAATCCTATCGCTACTGGCAGGAGCGGCTGGGGCGCAGAGATTTCGTCTACGGCCAGTTCGGAGAGAACTTCACCGTCGAAGGCCTGGCCGATGACGAAGTCTGCATCGGCGACCGCTATCGCATCGGCGCGGTCCTGCTCGAGGTCACCCAGCCCCGCGTGACCTGCTATCGGGTCGGCGTCCGCATGGACCATCCGCAGATGCCGGCGCTGCTGACCTCCAGTGGGCGACCAGGCTTCTACTTCCGGGTCATCGAAGAGGGCGAAGTCGCCGCAGGGGACGCCATCGACTTCGTCGCCAGGGGCCCGCAGCGGATGACGGTCACGGACGTCAACGCCCTCCTGTATTCGTCCAGCCATCCCCGCGACCAACTGGAGCGGGCGCTTCAGATTCCGGCTCTGTCCCAAGGCTGGCGCGGGTCGTTCGAAAACATGCTGAAAAGCCTGGCCGACCATCCCGACGCGACAGGCAACCCGGGATTGGCGCCCGCCGCGGCGTCGCAAACGGCGAAGCCTGGGTTCCGGCCACTGCGGGTCGCGCGGATCGAAGCGGAGTGTTCGGACGTGCTGTCGCTGACGCTGCAGGCGACCGACGGCGAGCCGCTCACCGCCCAGCGCCCCGGTCAATTCGTTGTGCTCCGATTGCATCCGACGGCGGATGGGACGCCGCTCCTGCGCAGCTATTCGCTGTCGGGATCGCCTTCCGAGGCGCAGTACCGCATCAGCGTCAAGCTGGAGCCGAACGGCGCCGCAGGAACCTACCTCCACACCCACGTCCACGCTGGCGATGTCGTCGAGGTGAGCGAGCCGCGCGGCGCCTTCACCCTGGTCGCGGGCGAAGGGCCGGTTGTGCTGCTGAGCGCCGGGATCGGCGCCACCCCGGTGATGGCGATGCTCCACGCCCTGGCCGAGGGCGCCACGGCGCGCGATGTCTGGTGGCTGCACGTCGCTCGCGACGGCGCACGCCATGTATTCGCCGCCGAGGCGCGAGGACTACTCGCCAGGCTGGCGCGCGCACACAGCCACGTCTGGTACAGCCGTCCCGCGGGCGAGGATCGCGCGGGCGCCGACTACGACACCGGCGGTCGCCTGGACGCAGGGGTCCTGTCTGACCTGGGCGTTTCGCGGGACGGCGACTTCTATATCTGTGGGCCTTCGGGGTTCATGGACGACCTCATCGCGGCCCTGCGCGCCTGGGGCGTGACCCCGGACCGGATCCACTCCGAGGCCTTCGCCGGCGGTCCTGCGCTGACGCCAGGCATCGCCGCCATCACGTCGCGCGCGCCTCACCAGCCCGACGGACCTGCCGGCGCGGGCCCCTTGGTGTCCTTCGCACGCAGCGGCCTTGCCGTCCGCTGGCGACTGGACAGCGAGAGCCTGCTGGAGCTGGCCGAGGCGTGCGACGTACCGGTTCGCTGGTCATGCCGCTCGGGCGTCTGCCACAACTGCGAGAGCGGGCTGATCTCGGGCGCGGTCGCCTACGAGCCCGATCCGCTCGATCCGCCTGCGACGGGAAACGTCCTGCTCTGCTGCGCCCGGCCGCAAGGCGACGTGGTGATCGACATCTGAGCCGGACACTCAGGCGCGTTTGCGCATCTCCTGCGCTCACCGCCCATGAAGGGAGACTCGGATATGAGCGATAAGATTTCCCCGACGCTTCGCTATGAGAAGAAGCGACTCCAAGTGCTCGATCGGCAGATGGCCTTTGTTGAGACCGGACAGGGTGATCCGATCCTATTTCTGCACGGCAATCCCACATCGTCATATCTCTGGCGGAACGTGATCCCCCATCTCGAGCCGCTCGGCCGGTGCATCGCCCCTGATCTTCTGGGCATGGGAGACTCGGAGAAGCTGCCTAACAGCGGCCCCAACTCGTACCGCTTCGTCGAACATCGTCGTTATCTCGAGGCTCTTTTGGAGGCGCTCGGCGTGCGAGACCGGGTGACGCTGGTCCTTCACGACTGGGGCTCGGGCCTGGGTTTCGACTGGGCGAACCGCCATCGCCAGAGTGTCAAAGGCATCGCCTACATGGAGGCGATCGTGCGCCCACAGGGCTGGGACCACTGGGACAATATGAATATGCGCCCCTTCCTGGAGGCGCTGCGCGGCGAAACCGGCGAACAGATGGTGCTGCAGGAGAACTTCTTCATCGAGAAGATCCTGCCCGGGGCGATCCTGCGCCCGCTGGCCGACGAGGAGATGGCCGAGTATCGGCGGCCTTTCGCCGAGGCCGGCGAAGGGCGACGGCCGACGCTCACCTGGCCAAGACAGATTCCGATCGACGGCGACCCCGCCGACGTCTCCGAGATCGTCTCGGCCTACTCCGACTGGCTGGCCACGAGCGACACGCCCAAGCTCTTCATAAAAGCTGAGCCTGGCGCCCTGCTCGCCATGGGGGCCAACCTGGAGACGGCGCGATCCTGGCCGGCGCAAAAGGAAGTCTCGGTCGCCGGCGTTCATTTTGTGCAGGAGGACTCGCCCCACGAGATCGGACGGGCAATCGCCGACTGGATGCAAGCCATAGGTTGATCCCCCAAGCGCGCCCCTTGACGGGCGGAGGCGCGACGCGTCCGAGTCGGGTGCAGATCTGACCGGACATGAGCAGATGTCGCTCGTCGCCAGGTCGATCATGCGCAAGCGAGAGAGGGCCGCCTCGCCGTGCCATGAATCAGGACCGTAAAGGTGACGGTGTCGAATTCGGCCCGTTTCGCCTCCACCCCGAACAGCGGTTGCTGACGCATCACGGAATTCCCGTTCCGCTTGGCGACCGTGCGTTCGATATCCTGCGGGTGCTGGTCGAGCACGCTCCAAACGTCGTTAGTGGCCGCACGCTGCTCGACGAGGTTTGGGCTGGCGTCTTTGTCCAGGACGTCAATATTCGCCTGCAGATCGCGACGCTGCGCAAAGCTCTCGGGGAAGGAAAAGACGGCGCCCGTTACATCTCGACCGTCGCCAACCGGGGCTATTGCTTCGTAGCGCCGCTATCCCGCTCACCGTCAGGGGCGATAGCGGCTGCCAGCCCTGACGGAACAACCGATGCCGGCGACGAGGCGGACTCGGCGACGGCGCCATCGCCGGAAACCAACCTGCCGGTCCCGCTGGCCGACATCATTGGCCGCGATCGCGAAATAGCGGAAATGCAGGAGCGGGTGATGCGCAGCCGGCTCGTCACCCTCGTCGGGCCCGGCGGCGTCGGCAAGACCCGCCTGGCCGTAGATCTCGGTTGGCGCCTCCTCAACGCGTTCCCCGCGGGGGTCTGGCTCATAGACCTCGCGCCGGTGAGCGATCCTGGAATGGTCGCAAGCGCCGCCGCCGCCGCCCTCCGCGTCTCGGTGGAGAAGGCCGACGCCACCGTGGACACGATCGTCGCCTCAGTAGGCAAGGCGCCGCGCCTGCTGATCTTCGACAATTGCGAGCACCTGATCGCTGCCGCCGCGGCGCTGGTCCGCACGCTGCTTGAGCGCGCGCCAGGCCTGTCCGTGTTGGCGACCAGCCGGCAGGACCTCCATCTCGCCGCCGAACAGGTCTACGGCCTGGATCCGCTGAAAGTGCCGCCCGCCGGCGCTGTTGAGATGAGCAAATTCGGCGCAGCTGAACTGTTCATCGCTCGCGCTCGCGCCGCCGATCGACTCTTCGAGCTCAATGAAGGCAACAGCGCCGCCGTTGGCGAGATCTGCCGGCATCTGGACGGGTTGCCGCTGGCGCTGGAGATGGCCGCGCCGCGATTGCGCATGCTTGGGATCGACGGGCTGCGCCGCGGCCTCGACGATCGGCTGCGCATGCTCAAGGGCGCGCCCAACGGCGACGCGCGCCACGCCTCCCTGCGCGCGGTGTTGGAGTTGAGCCACAGCCTGCTGGCGCCGCTCGAGCAGCGGGTCTTTCGTCGCCTTGCCGTCTTCCCTGGCAGCTTCTCCCTTGAAGCCGCGATCGAGGTCGGAGGCGAGAAAGGGGACGAATCCTGGGACGTGGTGGATGCGCTCGGCCGGTTGATCGATCGCTCGATGGTCACACTCGAGCAGCGTGAGCCGCCGCGCTACCGGCTGCTCGAGACGCTGCGCCTCTACGCGGCGGAACAGTTGCAGACGAGCGGCGAGGCGGAAGGGGTAGCCGAACGGCATGCCCGGCACTTCCAGTCGGTCTTCAACGAGGCCGAACTTTGCTGGGAGGAGACCCCGGACCCCGACTGGCTTGCCCGCTATCAACCGGAACTCGACAATCTGCGCGCGGCGCTGGAATGGGCGCACGCCGAGCCGTTGCGGCGAGGACTCGCCATTGCTCTGGCGGCGTCCGGCGCCCTGCTTCTGACCGACATGTCGATGACCGCCGAAGCGCGCAAATGCGTGGACCGGGCGATTCCGCTCATCGACGACGCCACGCCCATCGCTTCAAGCGCACGCCTGTTGATGCGCGCCGCCGTCCTCTACGCCCGAACGCTCGATCCGGAAGGACTGGCCTTCGCAGAGCGGACGGCGGCGCTCTATCGCGAACTCGGCGACCGACCCAACCTGGCGGTCGCCCTGGGACATATAGGATATTATGGCGCAACGCAGAGTCGACATAAAGAAGTGAGACCACTCCTTCTGGAAGCTCAACAGCTAATTGGCGACGACAGTTCAAAAAAAAGTCGCTGTATGCTGGTAAATCTTCTTGGGATCATCTCGATTTACATAGGTGACGCCACTGAAGCGCGCCTGCAGTTCATGGAGGCTCTCGACCTTGCCCGCGCGTTGAAATCCGCTCGTGAACCCACGTTTCTCGCAAACCTCGGTGTGACCGAATATCTTTTGGGCGATCTCGATCGGGCGATCGAACTCACCCGGGACGCCCTCAGCCATGGGAGAACCTGGCCCGGACGCGTGTGGCAGGGGAATGCGCTGTGCAACCTCGGGGCCTATCTGATCGCCAGGGGACGCCCGCTTGAGGCCAGGCCGCCGCTTGCGGAAGCGCTCTCGGCTCTCACCGAAAGGGGCAATTTTCCAGCGCTGAGTTGTTTGCAGCCTTGGGCCGTGCTCGGGGCGGTCGAGGGGCGCCTCCTCGAGGCGGCGCAGCTCGTCGGCTTCATCGACGCGGAGCGTGCGCGCCTTGGGCAGGCGCCGGCGCCGTCGGAACAGCCGCTCCGCGATCGGCTCATGGGTCTGTTGGAGGCGGGGCTCCAGCCCGCCGAACTGGAAACCTGCAGGGCCGAAGGCGCCCGCTGGAGCGAAGCAGAAGCCATAGAGTTCGCGACAGCCCATCTTCTCCCAGCCTTCGCGCCTTCGGCGCTTCGGCTCGGCGAGCCAGCTGACGCGAAGCCATCGCGCCGAAGCTCAGAGAGCGAAGGCGGAAGCTCAGAGAGCGAAGGCGGGTTGACGTAACGGAATGAGCAACGACACCCAGAATCGTACTAAACGCTTATCCAAATCAAAGGTTGGCGAACCGGCTGCGAGAGGTTTAGACTCGCACCAAAGCCGAGCGAGAGACGCCGCGAGGTTGCCGTCAGGGAAAACGGCGCGACCTCTGAAGCGCACAGCGGCGCAAGAGGAAATGAATTTCAGTGCAGCGCACGGACGTTTCGGGGGCTGACTACTTCCATAAAGTCGTCGATTGCCAGTGGGCCTGCCCCGCCCATACGGCGGTGCCCGAGTACATCAGGCTGATCGCCGAAGGGCGCTACTCCGACGCCTATATGCTCAACTGGAAGTCCAACGTCTTTCCCGGGATCCTGGGGCGGACGTGCGACCGTCCCTGCGAGCCCGCCTGCCGACGCGGCCGCGTCGAAGAGCAGCCGGTCGCCATCTGCCGCCTCAAACGGGTCGCCGCGGACAATAAGGACGATATCCGGGGCCGCCTTCCCACTGCGCCTGCGGTGAAGAACGGCAAGCGCATCGCCCTGGTGGGCGCCGGGCCGGCCTCGCTGACGGTGGCGCGGGATCTGGCGCCGCTGGGCTACCATCTCACCCTGTTCGACGGCGATCCCCAGGCCGGCGGCATGATCCGCAGCCAGATCCCACGCTTTCGCCTGCCCGAAACGGTGATCGACGAAGAGGTCGGCTACGTCCTCGACCTGGGCGTGGAGCTTCGGTTGGGCGAGCGGGTCGACAGCCTCAGGGAACTGCTCGCTCGGGACTTCGACGCCGTCTTCGTCGGCTCGGGCGCGCCTCGGGGACGGGACCTCGACATTCCCGGCCGGCAGGAAGCCGCCGCCAACATCCACATCGGCATCGACTGGCTTTCCAGCGTCTCGTTCGGCCACATCGACAAGATCGGCAAGCGGGTGATCGTGCTGGGCGGCGGCAACACGGCCATGGACTGCTGCCGCACCTCCCGCCGCCTGGGCGGCGAAGACGTGAAGGTGATCGTCCGCTCGGGCTTCGCGGAAATGAAGGCGTCTCCCTGGGAAAAGGAGGACGCCATGCATGAGGACATCCCGATCCTCGACTTCCTCACCCCCAAGTCCTTCACGCATGAGAGCGGCCGTTTGACCGGCGTCATGTTCGAAAAGGTACGCGCGGAGTACGACGCCAAGGGTCGCCGGCGGCTCGTCCCCACCGGCGAACCGGACCAGCACTTCGAATGCGACGACGTGCTGGTCGCGGTGGGACAGGAGAACGCCTTTCCCTGGATCGAGCGCGACCTGGGCCTCGAATTCGACGAGTGGGACATGCCGGTGGTCGACAAGGTCACCATGCAGTCTACGTTGCCCAACGTCTTCTTCGGCGGCGACGCGGCGTTCGGCCCGAAGAACATCATCTGGGCGGTCGCCCATGGTCACGACGCGTCCATCTCCATTGACCTGTTCTGCCAGGGCGACGACGTGTCGGTCCGGCCTCTCCCTGGCGTGACCCTGATCAGCCAGAAGATGGGCATCCACGAGTGGAGCTACGACAACGACGTCTCCAATGACGCGCGCTATCGGGTGCCGCTGCGAGACAAGGCGGCGGCGCTGAAAGATGTGCGCGTGGAGGTGGAGCTCGGGTTCGATCGGGCGACCGCGCTTCGCGAGGCGGAGCGGTGCCTCAACTGCGACGTGCAGACCGTCTTCTCCGAGCCTTTGTGCATTGAGTGCGACGCGTGCGTCGACATCTGCCCGGTCGACTGCATCACCTTCACCGACAACGGCGAAGAGGAAGACCTTCGGGGCCGCCTCAAGGCCCCTGCCCTCAACCTGACCCAGGACATCTACGTCTCCGGCGTGCTCAAGACCGGCCGCGTCATGGTCAAGGATGAGGACGTCTGCCTGCACTGTGGGCTGTGCGCAGAACGCTGCCCCACGGGCGCGTGGGACATGGAGCGTTTCATCATGGAGTCCGCCTACGCGGGACACGCATGCCAAAGCCGCTGATCCGCACGAACGACTTCGTCGTCAAATTCGCCAACGTCAACGGCTCGGGATCGGCCAGCGCGAACGGCATGTTCGCCAAGTCGATCCTGCGAATGGGCGTGCCCGTCGCCGCGCGAAACATCTTCCCCTCCAACATCCAGGGCCTGCCGACCTGGTTCGAGGTTCGGGTCAGTGAGGCCGGGAGGCTCGGTCGTCGTGGCGGCGTTGACCTGATGGTGGCGATGAACCCGGCCACCTGGGACAAGGACCTCGCCGAGATCGAGCCGGGCGGCTATCTGCTCTATGACTCGACCAAGCCGCTGCCCCCGTCGAAGTTCCGCGCCGACGTGAACATCGTCGGCGTGCCCCTCACAGAGATCTGCAACCAAGCCTATACCGATCCCCGTCAGCGGCAGCTGATGAAAAACATCATCTATGTCGGCGCACTTTCCGGCCTGCTGAACATCGATCCGGCCGTGCTTGAGAAGCTGGTCGGCGAGCAGTTCGGATCCAAGGCGCGGCTGATCGAAGCCAACATCGAAGCTCTCAACCTCGGTCGCGCCTGTGTGGACGCGCATCTGGGGCCGATCGGACTGCAGGTGCGCCCCGCCGAAGAGGTCGGCGACCGTATCTTCGTCGACGGCAACACCGCTTCGGCCCTGGGGGCGGTCTATGGCGGGGCCACGGTCTGCGCCTGGTATCCGATCACCCCCTCCACCTCCCTCGCCGAGGCCTTCACCGAATACTGCCACGAATTCCGCGTCGACCCGCAGACGGGCAAGGCGCGTTACGCCATCGTCCAGGCCGAGGACGAGATCGCCTCGATCGGCGTCGTCATCGGCGCGGGGTGGAACGGCGCGCGCGCCTTCACCTGCACCTCGGGTCCCGGCGTCTCATTGATGCAGGAGTTCGTCGGCCTCTCCTATTTCGCGGAAATCCCGGCGGTGATCTTCGACGTCCAGCGCGGCGGACCCTCGACCGGCATGCCCACGCGCACACAGCAGGCCGACATCATCAGCGCCGCCTACGCCTCACACGGCGACACCAAACATGTGCTGTTGTTCCCTCGGGACCCCGGCGAGTGCTTCGAGATGGGGGCGCTGGCGTTCGATCTCGCCGACCGGCTCCAGACCACCGTCTTCGTCATGCTCGACCTGGACATCGGCATGAACGAGTGGCTCACCAAGCCCTTCGCCTGGGACGACAAGCGTCGCCTGGACCGCGGCAAGGTGATGACCTTCGAAGAACTGGAGGCCGGCCGCGAGTTCGGCCGCTATCTCGACGTCGACAAGGACGGCATCCCCTATCGGACCTATCCTGGCGAGCACCCCTCGCGCGGCGGCTATTTCACCCGCGGCACCTCGCGCAATCCCTACGCTCGCTACAGCGAGGAGGGCGCGGTCTATGCCGACAACGTCCAGCGACTCCTGCGGAAATTCGAGACCGCCAAGTCGCTGGTGCCGGCCCCCGTTCGGCGCGACGCGCGCCGACGCACGCGCTTTGGCGTCATCCACTTCGGATCGACCGGACCGGCCATGGACGAGGCGCTCGACCTGCTGGCCGAGGACGGCTTCGACGTGGACTGCCTGCGCATCCGCGCCTTCCCGTTCGCCGACGAAGTGCTCGACTTCATCGCCGACCACGAACGCGTTTTCGTGGTCGAGCAGAACCGCGACGCCCAGCTACGCGCGCTCCTGATCAACGAGGGGGCGATCAATCCGGCCATGCTCACGCCGGTGCTGCACTATGACGGTACGCCGATCACCGCCCGGTTCATCGCCGAGTCGATCGCCGAACGACTGGGCACGGCTGTGGGCGGACAGATCATCGAGGCGGCCGAATGACCTACATCACCAAGCCCAGGCTGCATCACCCGAACTTGCCGACCAACGCCCTGGGTTTCACGCGCCGCGACTATGAGGGCTCGGTGTCGACCCTTTGCGCCGGGTGCGGACATGATTCAATCAGCGCAGCGATCATCCAGGCCTGTTTCGAACTCGAACTGCCGCCCCACCGGATCGCCAAGCTTTCGGGCATCGGTTGTTCGTCCAAGACGCCGGACTATTTCCTCAGCGCCTCGCACGGGTTCAACAGCGTCCACGGGCGCATGCCCTCGGTCCTGACGGGCGCGAATCTCGCCAACCGGGACCTGATCTATCTGGGCGTATCCGGCGACGGGGACAGCGCCTCGATCGGCCTGGGCCAGTTCGCCCACTCGATGCGTCGCGGCGTGAACATGACCTACATCGTCGAGAACAACGGCGTGTACGGCCTGACCAAGGGCCAGTTCTCGGCCACCTCGGACCGCGGTTCGAAAAGCAAGCGGGGCGTGCTGAACTCCGACTCGGCGATCGACCTGGTCGGCCTGGCGCTGCAACTTGGGGCGAGCTTCGTCGCCCGCGGATTTTCCGGCGACAAGGCGCAGCTCACCCCGCTGATCAAGGCCGCGCTTCTGCATCACGGCCCGGCCTTCATCGACTGCCTCAGCCCCTGCGTGCAGTTCAACAACCACGCCGGCTCGACCAAGAGCTTCGACTATGTGCGCGAGCACAACGAGGCGGTGAACCGCATGGACGTGATCCCGCCTCGCGCGACGATCGAGATCGACCACACGCCGGGCACGACCCAGCTGGTGACCCAGCACGACGGCTCCGTCCTGGCCCTGCACAAGCTGGGCGAGCACTACGACCCAAGCGACCGCGTCGCGGCGATCACCTATCTGCAGGAACGCCAGGCGCTGGGCGAGATCGTCACTGGTCTTCTGTTCGTGGATCCCGCTGCCGAGGACATGCACGACGCCCTCAAAACGGTAGACACGCCCCTGAACACCCTGGGCGACGCCGAGCTGACGCCGGGATCAGCGGCGCTCGCCGCGGTCAACGCATCGCTGAGGTAGGCGCCCTCCGCGAGCCTGCCTCGACAAGGGAGACTTGAGGGACGGCCTACGCCCAGGGACGGCTGATCCACGACGCCGACAGTCATGTGATGGAGCCGGTCGACTGGCTGGTCCCCTTCGCCGAAGAGGGCATGAAGGAGCGGCTCTACCGCCGCGCGCCGCTGGCCAATCCGTCCGCCAAGGCCCGCCGGAGAAGGTTCTCAAAGGCCTGATCGCCGGTCCCAAGGGGCGCTTCGCCTATGGCGCCGCCGATCCGGTCGAGCGGATACGGGCGCTCGAGGAACTGGGCTTCTCCAGCCAGCTGGTCTTCTCTACTTCCGCCCTGGCGCCGTTTCGGACCTCCAGCGACGAGAACACCCTCTATGCCGGCGCCCGGGCGGCGAACCGGGCCATGGCGAACTTCTGCGCCAACCCGCGGCTGCTCGGCGTCGGCTATGTGCTGCTCGACAACCCGGGCCGGGCGCTCGAGGAGGCTCAGGAAGCCATCCGCCTGGGGATCTCGGCGATCCAGGTCCCCTCGACGCCCGCGGGCGAAAGATCGCCCAGCCATCCCGAGCTCGACCCGTTCTGGTCCTTGCTGGCGGAGACGCGGACGCCCTTCATGCTGCACATCGGCGCGGGCTCGCGGGTCCCGCCCCAAGCCTATGTCAACAACGGCAAGCCGCGGTCTCCGGACCTGCACGGCGGCGGCGAGAACCTGCGGTTCAAGGACTACGTCGTGCTGCCGCACTCGGCGGAGATGTTCCTGGGCGCGTTGGTCTACGACGGCCTCTTCGACCGCCGGCCCGACCTGCGTGGCGGCGTGATCGAGTACGGCGCCTACTGGGTGCCGGGGTTCTTGCGCCAGATGGACATGGGCGCGCGCAGCCTTGGGCGCACCGACCCCTACCTGCAGGCGCTGTCGGCCAAGCCCTCCGAGATCATCCGCCGGCACGTGAAGTTCACGCCCTTCCCGGGCGAGGACGCCGGTTACCTGATCAAGGACTCCGGCGCGGACCTCTACATGTTCCCCAGCGACTACCCCCACCCCGAGGGCGCCAACGACCCGATCGGCCGCTTCGAGCGCACCTTCACGGAACTGACTGAAGCCGACCGCGAACTCTTCTATTCAGGGAATTTCGAACAGATGATGGGCGAACGGGTCCCGGCCCTGACCTGATCTGTATCCCTCCTCCCGCCGCAACCCATCCTCCGGTCCGCCGGCGTCTCGCCGGCCTCTTTCTTCTCTAAATCCCCGCTCGACGTCACAGTAATGATCGACAAAATAAGGAAGAGCCGGCGGGAGAGCCTGTGAAATTACCCTCGTTTGCCCCCAAAATCCGTCATCGCCGGCCTCCGTGCCGGCGACCCATGGATCGACTTGGCGAGCACTTCGCGGTGGCCGCGCCGGGCGGCCCGGCCAAGACGGATGGAACGACTGGGCCGTTCGACGCACCGTGACCGCGCCGCCGGGCGCGGTCAATGCGAGCGCCCGCACAGCCGATCGATGGGTGGCCGGCACGGAGGCCGGCCATGACGAGTTTTAGGGGGCGAGCCTGCGGATAGTTCACAGCCTCGGACGCCGGCGGACCGGAAGCCCTGCCGCGGTTAATTCACAGGCTCTCTCGCCGGCCTCTTTCTTCATCACCAGCGACGCGACCATCATGACTAGTACATTGCTACGAATGGACAATGTCGGCATCGTGGTGGAGTCTCTCGATGACGCCATCTCTTTCTTCACCGATCTTGGCCTGACGCTTGAGGGGCGGGCCATGGTTGAAGGAGAATGGGCCGGACGCGTCACTGGACTGGGCAATCAGCGCGTCGAGATCGCCATGATGGTCACTCCCGACGGCCACGGCCGCCTCGAGCTCTCGCGTTTTCTCAGCCCGTCTGTAGTCGCCGATCATCGGAACGCCCCGGTGAACGCCCTCGGCTACCTGCGCGCTATGTTTACAGTGAGCGACATTGACGAAACACTCACCAGACTCCGCAAGCACGGTGCGCAGCTGGTCGGCGAAGTGGTTCAGTACGAGGACTCCTATCGGCTCTGCTACATCCGCGGCCCCGAAGGGCTGCTCATCGGACTGGCAGAACCACTCAGTAGTAATCGGTAACGGTTAGACAAGGGTCGTCTTCCCACCACGGCGGTGGGCAGCCCGAGTCCGTTCCTGCGACACGCTGGAAAATAGGGCTTGAGCCGGAACCTGGGTCCGGCCTCATAGGTGGGCGCATCCAATGGAGAGTCGCCAGATAGGATGAGCGAAAGCTTCCTCAGTCCCAGCGAGACCGCGCGGCGCCTCGGCGTCGGTGTGCGGGCATTGCGCCTGTACGAGCGGAGAGGTCTGGTACGCCCTGGGCGCACGCAGGCAGGTTGGCGCGTTTACGGCCCAAACGAGATAGAGCGGCTGCACCAGGTGCTGACGCTGAAGTCGCTCGGGCTGTCGCTGGCCCGCATCACGCAACTTTTTGGCGGGCGGGTCGCGGACCTGCCAGCCCTCCTCGCTCTGCAGGAGGATGTGCTCACCGCTCGCATCAACGACCTGCAGCGAGCTCGCAAGTCGGTTCAGGCAGCCCGCACGAAGATCTCGCGTGACAGGCGGCTCTCCCTGGAAGACCTCATTGACCTCGTTAGGGAGACCACCATGTCCGCGATCGACGAAACCAGGCTGGCGGCCAGCGCCCACCAGGTGCTGCGGGAGGCGATCGACCCGCGCCTGCCCGGCCTCTACCGCGGCAAGGTGCGCGACAACTACGACCTGCCGGACGGGCGGCGCATCCTGGTCACCTCCGACCGCTTGTCGGCCTTCGACCGGGTGCTGTGCTGCATCCCGTTCAAGGGCCAGGTGCTCAATGGCGTCGCCCGCTGGGCCTTCGAGCACACCGCCGACCTCTGCCCCAACCACGTGCTGGACTACCCCGACCCGAACATCGTCGTCGGCCGGCGCCTCGAGATCCTGCCGGTGGAGATCGTCGTCCGCGGCTACTTGGCGGGCACGACCAGCACCTCGATCCTGACCATGTACAAGGCCGGTCGCCGCGAGATGTACGGGCAGCGGCTGCCCGACGGCCTCGCCGACAACCAGGCGCTCGAGACGCCGATCATCACCCCCACCAGCAAGGCCGCCGATGGCGCTCATGACGAGCCGCTGACCGAAGGCGAGATCCTCGCGCGCGGTCTGCTCAGCCAAGCCCAGTGGCGGCAGGTGAGCGAAACCGCCCTCGCCCTGTTCGCCCGGGGGCAGACGCTGGCCGCCGAGCGCGGCCTGATCCTCGCCGACACAAAGTATGAGTTCGGCGTCGACGCCGAGGGAACCATCCGCCTCGCCGACGAGATCCACACCCCCGACTCCAGCCGCTACTGGCGCGCGGACACCTATCCGCAGCGCCTCGCCGCCGGCGAGCGCCCGGACAGCTTCGACAAGGACGTGATCCGCGCCTGGGTCGCCGCGCGATGTGATCCGTATAAGGATGATGTTCCGGAAATACCCCCGGAGCTGATCTGGAAGACCGCCCTGACCTACGTTGAGGCCCACGAGCAGATCACCGGGCGCACGTTCGAGCCGCCCAGGCCCGCGCCGCCGGTGCAAGAGCGCGTGCTGGCGGCTCTGGGGGATTTCCACGGGCGTTGAGATCCAACGGGGCTCATTGCGGACGGAGCGCCCGCAAGACGCGCACAATGGCGGTCGCTTCGCACCCTCTTGTACACGAGATGGCTGAGGGTCCATTCGCTTGATCGCCTGGCCGCCGGCTTTGGCGATTTCACGGGAAGCCCGCATGACACAGGCTGAAGCTGAAGCTTTCGCGCCAATCGCCACCCTGTTCGAGGGCCTGGCTTCGAAAGACGCCGCCAAGATTCGCGGCGTCTTCGTGCCTGAGGGCTCTGCCACTCTCTTTCGCGATGGCAGGTTCCTCAAGATGAGCAACGCAAGCCTGCGTGGACCGACTCGTCCAGATTGTGGGAAGCCGGGACCAGCTCGAGGAGAAGATGAGCGAGCCGCTTGTGCGCATCGACGGAAACATTGCCGTCGTCTGGGGGAGCTACACGGCTTACCGCAACGGCGTACCGGATCACACGGGAAGCAACCTGTTCAGCCTGATCCATGAGGACGGGCGCTGGCGGATCGCCAGCATCACCGACACGAGCCGCAGTTGCGAGGCAGCCGAGGGAACGTGAGGCCAAAGCCCAGGTGCCGATCCTTCAGGTGGGCGTCAGTCGCTGGTGCGATAGAAGAGGACTCGGCCCGTCGGCGCCAGTTGTAGCAGAAGGTCAAACTCGGCGATGTTGGCCGTAAGGACCATGAAACCGAGCTTCTGCGCCTGCAGGAACAGGATACAGTCCTGAAGCGCTTTCAACTTCGCATCCCGGGCGTAACCTTGAAGCCGGGACAGCATCCCGGCGAGGAGCGCCGCTCTCCCCAGAACCTCGGCGTCGGGCGCGAAAATCCGGTGCTCAGGCATGGCCTCGATCTGACCGCAAACTGCCTCGACCACGGCAGGGGTGCGTTGATCGGTGGGATCGAGGACGCCGACGGTGTGCATCAGCTCCTGAATGGCCACTGTCGAGTGGTTGACCTGTCGGGTGTCGACCAGCTGTTCGACGAGCTTGGGCGCCCGTCCTTGCATCTGGTCGATGTAGACACAGGTGTCGAGAAGGAGGGCCTGTCCGGCCAACTCATCGTCACTGGCGAACGGCAGCGTCTCGTCCGAACGGCGAGCCAGCGTCCTGCGCGGATCTAGTCGCGCTGCCCAGCGACGGGCGGCCTCGACATCGAACCCGGCCATTTCAGAACCCGAGCTTCAAATCCGCATCCACCGTGCCGCGGACGGCTCGGAAGCCTTCGGAAAACTTGTCCTCCAACGCGATGTTGGCGAGCGCGAATTCAATGAGGTCGGTGTCGGCCTTGATGCCAGTCCGCGCCTTGGCCCGTTCGACCAGCGCCGGGCTTACTCGGCCGCCAATTCGGCCGCTCTTTTCCTGAAGGAGGCCGGAACGCTGGGCGGCCGCCATGACCGCTTCCACCTGCGTTTCGTGCACCGCCACGAAGTTTCCGGAGCTCGCGTCACGCTTGGCCAAGGTCCGGCCGGCCTCGCCCTTGGCGGCGGACTGGTGTTTGGCGCCGCCGGCGCGCTCGGCTTTATGAGCTTTGGCCATCGACACTGTCCAACAAATCTCGGTTCTGTCGAACATAACCGCTTCAGCTAGCTGGATCAAGGAAGATGGGAGCGCCGCCTTCAACCCGGTCGCGTCGGTCCGAAGCGTCAGCTCACCTGCACGCCCGACCTCAGCTCCGTCGAAATCGCCTCATCGGCAGACGTTGGCTCGTTCCCCGAAAGCGGACATACAGGCTGACCGCAGGGCCTCCAGCAGGTCTGACCCAAGGCGTTTTGGAGAACACCTGCAGGCATGGCCCACCTCGGCGGAGCCGGAGACCCAATGAAATCTGTTCTCTCGGGCGTTCGCGTCCTGGACTTCGGCCGATACATCGCCGGTCCCTACTGCGCGATGTTGCTCGGCGAGTTCGGCGCGGACGTGATCCGCATCGAGAAGCGGACCGGGGGCGAGGACCGTTTCCAGGCGCCGCTCACGGACGCGCAGGATGGCGGGCTCTTCCTGCAGATGAACCGCAACAAGCGCGGCATGACCCTCGATCCCATGACGCCCGATGGGCGTGAGGTGGTTGGCCGGCTGGTCGAGACCGCCGACGTCGTGGTCGCCAACCTGCCGCCGCAGACCCTTGCGGCGATGGGGCTCGACTATGACAGCCTTGCCGCGATCAAGCCAGACATCATCCTGACCATGGTCACGGCCTACGGGCGCGGCGGGCCCTACAGCGACCGCGTCGGCTTCGACGGCATCGGACAGGTCATGTCGGGCGCGGCCTACATGACCTCCGACGGCGACGGCGAGCGGCCTTACCGCTTCCAGGCGCCCTGGGTGGACTTCGGGACCGCGCTCCACTGCGCCTACGGCACGGTGTTGGCGCTGATGGCGCGCCAGCAAACCGGGCGTGGCCAGGTGGTCGAAGGCGCGCTCCTGGCGACAGCGCTGACGGTCGGCAACGGTCTCCTGATCGAGCAGGACGTGCTGAACATCAACCGTGTCCCGACCGGCAATCGCGGCCAGACCTCCGGCCCTGTCGACATCTTCAGGACCCGCGACGGGTGGATCCTCGTGCAGGTGATCGGCCAGCCCCTGTTCCGGCGCTGGGCGGGGCTGATGGGCGAGGACCACTGGCTCACCGACCCGCGCTTCAAGGACGACATCTCGCGCGGCGAGCACGGGACGCTGATCTCCGAGCGCATGGCCGCCTGGTGCGCGGACCGGACTTCGGCTGAAGCTCTGGAGATCCTCGGCAAGGCGAGCATCCCCGCGGGCCCAGTGCTGAAGCCGCAGCAGACGCTCGACGACCCGCA
>DASXGR010000039.1:0-49322 GCA_036488935.1 Caulobacteraceae bacterium
AAGCTCATCTCAACCTGATCTCGGACCGGGCGTCTCAGCTTGAGATTGTCCACGACAGATCGTCCTCTGATCGAAAGCCGCTTCGAATCAGAGCCTACGGCGTCTCCTCATAACTCGGCGTAAAAGATTCACAGGCTCTCCCGCCGGCTCTTCCTTTTCTGCGCGGGTCGGCAAGGAGGGGCCGGCGAGACGCCGGCGGACCAAGGGCCTTCCTATCGCCTTTCCGCCGCCGTTTCCTCGCGGGCGGCCTTGAACTCGGAGCCGGTCTTCCAGTCGGGCCAGACGTGATGGTCGGCCAGGTAGCGCCCCATGTCGTAGTAGAGGGCGATGTCCTGCACGGCGCCCGAGTAGTCCCAGTCGGGACGCCATTCGTCGGCGGGCTGGTGGTAGCGGTGCGCGGTGTAGTCGCGATAGGCCGCTTCACCGGCTGCGCGACCGCCGTTCACCAGGTCCGTGCCGCCGCTCAGGGTGATGGCCGGAACGCCGGCCTTGGCCAGAGAGAAGTGGTCGGCGCGGAAGAAGCTGCCGGCTTCGGGGTGGGCTTCGGGCGTGACGCTGCGGCCCTGTTCGGCGGCGAACTGCGCCACCAGGTCGTCGAGTCCCGACTTGGCGTTGCCGCGCAGCGCGGTGTCGCGCGCCTTTCCGTTCAAGTTCATCACGTCGAAGTTGAGCAGGGCGACGGTCGTCGCCAGCGGCGTCACCGGATGGGCGGCGTAATACTCCGAGCCGAGCAGACCCTTCTCCTCGCTCGTGAAGCCGATGAAGTAGATGCTCCGTCCGGTGCGCGGCGCCTGGGCGAACAGGCGCGCAAGTTCAATCACGCTGGCCACGCCCGAGGCGTTGTCGACCGCCCCGTTATAGATCCGGTCGCCACGCGCGTCCGGAGGACCGATCCCCAGGTGATCCCAGTGAGCGCCGTAGAGCACGGCCTCCTTCGGCCACCGCGTCCCCTCGAGCTTGCCGATCACATTGTGGCTGACGATGGTCGAGGTCTGCACGGCGTATTGGGTCGAGAAGGTCTCGCCCTTCAGCGCCACGGGATGGAAGTCTTCGCTCTGGGCCTTCTTCTTCTCCGCCTCGAAGTCGAGCCCGGCGGCCTTGAACATCTGCACTGCGACATCGCGCTGAATCCAGCCCTCGACCAGGGGATGCAGCTCGCGCGGATTGCTACGCACGATGTCGAACTGGGGCTGGGAATTCGAGTTCTTCACCGTCGCCCAGCCGTAGGAGGCCGGAGCGGTCTCGTGGACGATCAGCACGCCGATCGCACCGTGCTTGGCGGCCTCTGCGTACTTATAGGTCCAGCGGCCGTAATAGGTCTCCGCCTTGCCATCGAACCGGCCGTAGAGGGGGTTCGACGGGCTCATCTCGAAATCTGGATCGTTGACCAGGACCACGGCGATCTTGCCCTTCAGGTCCACGCCCTTGAAGTCGTCCCACTTCCTCTCCGGTGCGTTGACGCCGTAGCCGATGAAGACCAGCGGGGCGTTCCTGACGTCCACGCGGCTTGTCGGAAGCAGGGTGTGGACGACCACGTCGTCCAGCTCCTTCAGCGGATGGGGTCTGCCGCCTTCTGTGAGACTGACCGTGATCGGGCCGGGCGTTACGAAGCGGCGCAGCGGCACATCCTGAAAGTAGGTCCCGTGGTCGCCGGCGGGCGTGAGGCCCAGAGCTTTGTACTGCGCGGCGATGTAGGCGATCGTCTTGCGCTCTCCCTCGGTGGCCGGGGCGCGACCCTCGAAGGCGTCCGAGGAAAGGGTCTTGATGTGGGCGGAGAGCCGCGCGGGGTCCGCCTGCGGCTCTGCCTTCTGGGCGTGCGCTGCGCCGCCGACCACCGCCACGGCCGCCGCGGCCAGCCACGTCACTCGATTCATTGGAGACTCCGATCCCCCAGGTGGGGCAATGACTTGCGGGGTGAGTCCGGTCAAGGCCCAGCTGGGCTCTCGACGCAGACGCCCGGTGGAGCGACACTTCCGGCATGAGCAGGCGCACCGAGACCTGCGAGAGCTGCGACTACGAGACGCCGGCGGAGGAGATGACGGCCTGGCGCTCGCGGATTGTCACGCGGGTCTTCCTGACGCCCGAGGAGTTGGGGAGCGTTCAGACCGGGCCGGATGCGTGGCTTTCGGGCCCATTCCTCTATCGCAACGAATGGCTCGAGCAGCGGGTGTGCGTGTGGTGCGCCCGCCGGATGGCGGCCGGCGAGCGGTTTGGCGGCGTGACGCGCAACAGGACCAAACTCGGCCTCGTGGGCTGGCTCGCGGCGGCTCTGCTGAGCGTGGCCGCCTTTCCCTACTTTCAGCCCCTCCTGACCCTCGCCTTCTGGCAGGCGCCCGAGGAGAACGGTCGGCGACCGGTCCCGCAGGTGGTTGTTCTGAGGCCGCCCTGAGGATCTGGATCAGCGCTCGTGCAGCAGCACGTCGCGCTCGCCGTATTGCGCGCGCCCTGTCTGTCGATAGCCAAGGCGCGCCGCCAGGCGCAGGGAGGGCGCGTTCTCATTGCCGATGATGCAGACCGTGCGGCGGTTAGGAAGCGTCTCTTCGGCCCACTGGAGGATGGCCGTCATCGCCTCGAACGCCAGGCCCTTGCCCTGGGCGGAGGGCGTCAGCATCCAGCCAGCTTCGGGCGCAAAGTCTGTGGCGAAGGGCCTGTGGAAGTCGGCCAGACCTGCCTCTCCTGCATAGTCGCCCGACTCCGCATCCTGGATCACCCAATAGCCATAGCCGAGCATGGCCCAGAGCCCGGCGTAGCCGAGCATCCGGCGCCAGACTTCTTCGGGTGTGAATGGGCGTCCGCCCATGTGCAGCATCACCTCCCGATCGGACCACAGGGCGTAGCAGCGGTCGAAATCGTGCGGGGTGTGGGGACGCAGGAGGAGACGCGGCGTGCGCAGCCGCGGGCAGGCAGAGTCCGGACCGGCTTTGCTCACGCGACCCCGTCCTTTTCAGCGGGGCTCAGCAGGAAGTGACCCCGCAGGGCCGCCACCGGCAGCGCCCGGGCCTCCTGCCACGCTTCGACGTGGACGTTGGCGATGCGCCGGCCGACTTTTCGCACGTCGGCCCGGGCGTAGGTGGTGAGAGCTCTGCCGGGCCGCAGGTATTCGATGGTCACATCGATCGTGCGAGGCTGGCGGCGCAGGGGCTCGAGCAGCGTCAGCTGGCAGAGCGCCGTCATTTCGAGGAAGGCGCCGATCACGCCGCCATGGAGAGCCGGCAGCAGGACGTTGCCCACCAGGTGCTGGGAAAAGGGGAGCGTAGCCGTCATCTCGTCGCCGGCGAGATCGGCCGTCATGCCCAGGAACCGCATGTACGGCGTCTCGACGAGGAGGCGAGCCAGGCGGGTCTCGCGCGCCTCGTTCACCGCTTAGCCCCGGTGAGGGAGGGCGGCGTGGTCAGGGCGAACGCCGCCTGGGCCGTGGCCACGGGGTCCGCCTCGTCCGCCTCCCACGCCACGGCGCGGACGAAACCGATCGAGGTCGTCAGCTTGTAGCAGTTGGCCCGCGCGAAGATCTCTCGCCGGGGCTCGGCGGGCCGCGTGTAGTCAATCCGCAGATCCAGGGTGGCCAGGCTCGACAGGCCTCGCTCCTGCAGCGCCTTTGACGAGACGGCCATGCCACAGACCTGGTCGAGCAAGGTGGTGATGACGCCGCCAGCGATAACGCCGCTCTCGGGATCCCCCACAAGGTCCTCGCGCCAGGGGACGGCCATCACGGCCTCGCCGGGGGCGCTGGAGACGGTCCGAAAACCGAGGGCGGCCGCCTGGGGTGTGCCTTGCGCCATGCGCAGGCCGAGCTCAGCCAAGGTCTCCGGAGTCGGGGTCTGAGAGGTCGAGCTCATGGATCCGTTATAGGGATATTCGACTGTCCGCCTATATCGCCAAGGTGATCCGGCCAGAGACGCTGCTGTGTCCGAGGCCCGCAGGGCTCTACTGCGGGCCGGGGGATTTCTACATCGACCCCGTGCGACCGGTGGACTGCGCGGTGATCACCCACGGCCATGGCGACCACGCCCGAGCCGGCCATGGGCGCGTCGCCGCGACGCCGGCCACCCTGGCGATCATGGCCGCGCGCTATGGCGAAGACTTCGCCGGTTCGGCCCAGCCGCTCGCCTATGGCGAGACCTGGTCGCGCGACGGGGTCGAGGTGACCCTGGTCCCAGCCGGCCACCTCCTGGGCTCGGCGCAGGTGGTGGTAAGGTGGAAGGGCCTGACCATGGTGGTCAGCGGCGACTACAAGCGCCGGGCCGATCCGACCTGCGCGCCCTTCGAGCCGGTCCTCTGCGATGTGTTCGTGACGGAGGCGACTTTCGGCCTGCCCGTGTTTCGCCATCCGCCGGACGCGGAGGAGATCGGCAAGCTGCTGGCCTCGGTGGAGCAGTTTCCCGAGCGCTGCCATCTGGTCGGAGCCTACGCGCTGGGCAAGGCGCAACGGCTCATCGCTCTGCTGCGGCTGGCGGGATGGGACCGTCCCATCCCCGTTCATGGCGCTTTCGAGCAGCTGAACGCCCTGTATGGCGAGTTCGGCGTCGACCTGGGGCCGCTGGAGCCGGCCACGACACGGTCGGGCCGCGACTTCGCCGGCGAGATCGTCCTGGCGCCGCCCTCCGCCTTGACCACGCCCTGGGAGCGACGATTCCCCGATCCGGTTGCGGCCTTCGCCTCGGGCTGGATGCGCGTCCGCGCCCGCGCCCGGCAAAGGGGCGTGGAACTGCCGTTGATCGTGTCGGATCACGCGGACTGGGACGAGCTGACCTCGACCATCGAGGAACTGC
This sequence comes from Caulobacteraceae bacterium, assembly GCA_036488935.1. Classification (GTDB taxonomy): domain Bacteria; phylum Pseudomonadota; class Alphaproteobacteria; order Caulobacterales; family Caulobacteraceae; genus Acaudatibacter. Next base: position 4,770 of record DASXGR010000039.1, read on the forward strand.
ACCCGGGCGAAGTGTGGATCACCCACGGTCGCGAGGAGGCTCTCGCGCGCTGGTGCTCCCTGCAGGGTTTCCCCGCCCGCGCCCTCGCCCTCGTCGGGTACGAGGACGACGAGGACTGAGGCCCGCGTAGGCCTCGCGCTTCCGTTCCGGCGCCGCCGGCGGACCCATTCATCTGGTTCCCCGAAAAAGCGTCGGCGGTTTGAACCGTTGAGCCGCGGCCTGGAACCCACGGGGCGGACGAGAACGGCTCGATCCGGTCCCCGTGGAGGGTATTTGATTATGAAGAGATATTCGCGTCTGGCCTGCCTTGCCATGGGCGCGTCCGTCCTCGGCCTGGCGGGTTGCGGCGGCGGGGGCGGCGGCGGCAGTGGGGCCGCTGCGACTGATCCGGCCCCTGCGCCCACGTCGGGTTCCGGCTCGATGTCGACCTCAACTCAATCCGGTTACTCGGTGACGAACCTCGTGTCGGACCAGGCGGGAATGGCCCTCGTTCAGGATCCGAACCTCGTCGACGCCTGGGGCATCTCCTTCGCACCCGGACAGGCGGTGTGGGTGGCCGACAACGGGACCAACAAGTCGACCCTCTATGACGGTAACGGCGTGATCAACAGTCTGGTCGTGACGATCCCGCCAGGAGCAAACAACCCCAACAATCTCCCCGGCGCGAACCCTACGGGCATCGTGTTCAATCCCACCACCGGCTTTGGCATCGGTCCGTCCGGCTCCACGACGCCGGCGGCCTTCATCTTCGTCGGCGAGGACGGCACGATCTCGGGGTGGGCGCAAGGCACTGCGGCCTTCACCGCTGTCGATAACAGCGCCACCGCAGTCTACAAAGGCGTAGGCCTCTACGCGCCTTCTAGCGGCCCCAGCCTGCTCTTCGCGGCCGATTTCGCCACCGGCAAGGTCGACGTATTCAACTCGAGCTTCCAGCCCACGACCGTGGCCAACGGGTTCGTCGATCCTAATCTTCCGGCCGGCTACGCACCGTTCAACGTGCAGGTGCTCAACAACATGGTCTTCGTCGCCTATGCGCAACAGAAGTCTGGCCAGACCGCCCCGATCATCAACGAGCAGGACGGCGCAGGCCTTGGTTTCGTCGACGAGTTCGACCCGACCGGAAAGTTCATCCAGCGTTTCGACGCGCCTGGCGGCAACCTCAATGCGCCGTGGGGGCTGACGATTGCGCCCGCCAGTTTTGGCGCCCTGAGCGGCGACCTGCTGGTCGGCAACTTCGGCGACGGCACGATCAGCGCCTACAATCTCAGCACCGGAGCCTATGTCGGCAAGCTGACGAACACGTCGGGCGCCCCGGTCGTTCTGCCGGGCCTGTGGGGCATCGCGTTCGGCAACGGCGTGGATAACCAGCCGACCACGACCCTATTCTTCGCTGCAGGACCAAGCGCGGAGGCCCATGGCCTCTACGGCCGCATCGACCTGCCGGGCACATACACCCCGGCGTCGAGCGCCGGGTCCTCGACCTCAACGACCCCGACATCGTCGACACCGCCATCGTCGACACCGCCATCGTCGACCCCACCGTCGTCCCCGACGGGCTACTAAGCGCCGTCGCCGGGTGGGGCTGGGTCCCCTGGTCCCGCCCGGGTTCACTATCGTCGCCGTGGCGAGCCTATATCCATCGCTATGCGCGCCTTCTCGCATCTGCTGGACCGGCTTTCCTACACGGCGTCGCGCAACGCCAAGCTGACGCTCGTGCGCGACTTCCTGCGCCAGACGCCTGATCCCGACCGGGGCTGGGCGCTGGCGGCCCTCACCGGGGCCCTCAGCTTCTCCGCCGCCAAGCCGGCGGCGATCCGGCGGGCGATCGAGGGCCGGATGGACCCGATGCTGTTCGGCTGGTCCTACGATTATGTGGGCGACCTTGCCGAGACGGTGGCCCTTGTTTGGCCGTCACGGCCGGGCGCCAATCGCGAGCCGGAGCTCTCGGAGGTGGTCGACGCGCTCTCCCACGCGGCGCGCTCGGAGGTGGAGGGCCTGATCGAGGGTTGGCTGGACGTCCTCGATATCGACGGACGGTGGGCCCTCTTGAAGCTGCTCACCGGCGCCCTCCGAGTTGGACTTTCCGCGCGACTCGCCAAGCAGGCGGCCGCCGACGTCGGCGGCGTCCCGGTTTCCGAGGTGGAAGAGGTATGGCACGCGATCGCCCCGCCTTATGAGGACCTGTTCGCCTGGCTGGAAGGTCGCGCCGAGCGCCCCACCACCGAAGCTCCGGGCCGCTTCCGGCCTGTGATGCTGGCCCAGGCCATCGACGAGGCGGCGGACTTCGCCAAGCTCGACCCGGCGGACTACGCCGCCGAATGGAAGTGGGACGGAATCCGCGTCCAGGCTGTCAACGAACGGGGCGAACGCAGGCTCTACAGCCGGACCGGAGACCTGATCTCGGGCGCCTTTCCCGATGTGCTCGCGGCGCTTGACTTCGAGGGCGTGATCGACGGCGAACTGCTCATCCTGCGGGAAGGCGAGGTGGCGTCGTTCGGCGACCTGCAGCAACGGCTCAACCGCAAGACCACCGACGCGAAGCTGATGGCGCAATACCCGGCGGGCGTGCGCGCCTATGACATTCTGCTCGACGGCGAGGTCGACGTCCGCCACCTGACGTTTGCCGAGCGCCGCGCCCGGCTGGAACGGCTCGTCGGCGAGCACCGGAGCGGCCGCATCGACCTTTCGCCCCTGCAGCCCTTCGCGGACTGGGATGAGCTCGCCGCGCTACGCGCTGCGCCTCCCGCCGGCGACGCCTCCAGGGCGGAGGGTTTGATGCTCAAGCGATGGGATTCGATTTACCAGGCGGGCCGGCCAAAGGGGCCGTGGTTCAAGTGGAAACGAGATCCGCACCTCATCGACGCGGTCCTGATGTATGCCGCGCGGGGACATGGAAAGCGGTCGAGCTTCTATTCCGACTTCACCTTCGGTGTCTGGCGCGAGGACGAGATGGGCCGGCGCGGCCTCACGCCGGTGGGCAAGGCCTATTTCGGCTTCACCGACGAAGAGCTGAAGCAACTCGACGCGTTCGTTCGCGAGCACACCACCGACCGGTTCGGGCCGGTACGCCAGGTTCGCGCCGACCAGGACTTCGGACTGGTGCTGGAAGTGGCGTTCGAGGGCCTGCAGCGCTCGGGCCGGCACAAGTCCGGCGTCGCGATGCGCTTCCCGCGCATCAACCGCATCCGCTGGGACAAGCCGGCGCGGGAGGCCGATGAACTCGAGAGCCTGGAGCGGATGCTGCCTCCGCCCGGCGCTGCGCCTTAGCCGTTGTACTCGCGCACGCCCTCGACGATCTCGTCCTGGACCTCTGGCGTCAGATAGGCGTGCATGGGCAGGGCGATCACCATCTGCGCTTTGGCTTCCGACACCGGCAGGCCGCCGGGGCCCTGGGCGAAGCCGGCATAAGGGCGCTGCCGGTGCATCGGCACCGGATAGTAGACCGCGGTGGGAATCCCCCGGGTCTTCAGGTGCTCGGCGAGCCCGTCGCGGCTGCGATGCTCCACCACGTACTGGGCCCAGGTCGAGCGGCCGTCCGGGATCACGATCGGGGTTTGCAGGCAGACGTCGTGCAGACCCTCGCCATAGCGCGTCGCGATCGGCTGGCGTCGGGCGATCTCGTCCTCAAACACCGCCAGTTTCTCGAGGAGGATGGCCGCCTGAATCGTGTCGAGGCGCGAATTCATGCCGACGCGGGCGTTGAGATACTTGGGGTCATGACCGGTGACCAGGCCGTCGCTCGGAACCGCTTTTCCGTGGATGCGAAGCGAATCCATCCGCTCCCACAGGTCGGCGTCGTCCGTGAGCACCGCGCCGCCGTCGCCGTAACAGCCGAGGGGTTTTGCCGGGAAGAAGCTGGTGGTCACCGCGTCCGCCCACCGGATTGGATGATGTCCATCGAGAGTGCACCCAAAACCCTGGGCGGAATCGGCGATCAGCTTGAGGCCGTGACGGCGGCAGATCTTGGAGATCCGCAGATAGTCCGCCGGCTGGCCGAAGAGATCGACGGCGATCACCGCCTTCGGGCGAAGGCGTCCTTCCGCCTCGATCGCTTCGATGGTCTCCTCGAGATGGTCGGGATCGATCGTGTAGGTGTCGGGCCGGATGTCGACGAACACGGGCTCGGCGCCGCTCCAGGGCGCGACTTCGGGCGTCGCGGCAAAGGTGAAGGACGGGCAGAAGACCGCATCGCCCGCTCCCACGCCCCACGCCATCAGCGGCAGCGCCAGGGCGTCCGTGCCGTTGGCGCAGCTCAGCGCGAGCTTGGCGCCGCAAAAGGCGGCCAGCCGGGATTCCAATTCGCGCACTTCCGGCCCCATCACATAGGCGCCATGGGCGAGGACCCGCGCGATGGCGGCGTCGATCCGAGGCCGGAGGCGGGCCTGTTGCGCAGCCAGATCGATGAATGGAATCATGAACTCGGCAGATACGGCCGGCGTCGGCGCCTGGCGAAACAAACCCTGTAACCGATCATTTCGCGGCAAACTGCAGCCGTCCTTTCCAAGGGATGCCGCCGTTCTCGGATGATTTGGTTTCCACTTCGTTCGCGTGACGCCTCATTGGCCCAGGAGACGGGCGACCGCAGGCGTGGCCTGCACGAAGTCGTCGAGATCTCCTCCGGGGAAGAGCACGCCAACAATTCCCGCTCGCCGCGCCGCTTCGAGATCCCGCTTCTGGTCGCCGATAATCACCGTGTGGTCGGGCTCGAGGCCAAAGTCGGCGATCGCGCGCAGGAGCATGCCCGGATTGGGCTTGCGGTCAGGATGATCGGGATGGGCGTAGGCGGGATCGATCGCCTCGTCGTGGAAGGGACAGGCGTAGAAGGCGTCGATCCGGGCGCCGTCCCGCGTAAGGTCCGCCTGCATGGCGTCATGGACGCGTTCGACATCCGCTTCGCCGAAGAAGCCGCGAGCCACGCCGGACTGGTTGGTCGCGACGATGGCGAAAACCCCGGCGTCGTTGATGCGTCGGATCGCCCGCCGCGCGCCCGGAATCCATTCCAGGCGTTCCACCTGGCCGACATAGCCGTGATCGACGTTGAGCACGCCGTCGCGGTCGAAGATGACCGCGCGCTGGATTTTCGGCGAAATCACCGGTCCGTCCTTTGGTCTTCGCATCTTGCTTTGGTCGTCGTCGACATGGACAAGAAACCTTCAGCGCCCTCTATCTTGCGTCTTCAATACAGCCCCAGCCCCGAATCGCCATCGTGACCCCGCCGCCGAAGATCGTCCGAGAAACCAGTCTCTCCGCCTCCGCCGTGCGCGCCGTAGAGGCGGAGATCGAGGGACTCCGGGCCCTGGCCGCCGCCCTGCGTGATGGGCTCTCTGAGTCGCTCGCCGAGGCGGCGAAGACCATGGCGTCGGCCCGCGGGCGGGTGGTCGTGACCGGGATGGGCAAGAGCGGCCACGTGGCGCGCAAGATCGCCGCCACCCTCGCCTCCACCGGAACGCCGGCCTTCTTCCTCCATCCGGCCGAGGCCAGCCACGGCGATCTCGGCATGGTGGCCGAAGGCGATGTCCTGCTGGCCCTCTCCTGGTCCGGCGAGACGCCCGAGCTGCGCGACGTCATCCGCTACGCCAAGCGGTTCGCCGTGCCGCTAATCGCCCTAACGTCAGTGCGGGACAGCGCCCTGGCGCGCGCGGCGGACGTCGCCCTGGTCCTGCCGCGGGCGGAGGAGGCCTGTCCGATCGTCGAGGCGCCCACCACCTCGACCACGATGCAGATGGCGTTCGGGGACGCGCTCGCCATCGCACTGCTGGAGGCGCACGGATTCTCCGCGTCCCGGTTCCGGGAGTTCCATCCGGGTGGCCGCCTGGGCGCGCGCCTGGTGACCGTCGGCGACCTGATGCTCAAGGGCGCGGAGGTTCCGACTCTCCCCGAGGTGGCGACCCTCTCCGAGGCCATCTTCGAGTTGACCCGGGGGCGTTGCGGCGGCGCGGCGATCGTCGACGATGAGGGGCGGCTCGTGGGCGCCTTCACAGACGGCGATCTGCGCCGCGCGTTAGCCCGGGCGGAGATTTCCGCGCGCGTGTCCGACCACATGTCCCACACGCCCGTGTGGGTCGAGCCAACCCTGCTGGCTGCCGAGGCGTTGCGGTTGATGAACGACGGCCCCCGGCCGATCATGCTGGTCTTCGTCTGCGAGAACGAGCGGCTGGTCGGCGCCGTACACATGCACGACCTGCTGCGGGCTGGCGTCGCCTGAGCCTTGTCCAGGCCCAGAGCCGGATCTGTTTGCACGGAACAGACGCAAACGGTGAATCAGGCTCTACACTTCTGAATTCAGAGCAAATTGTCCACGCTCAGACGGGAGGGTCTGAACGTGGTTTGCTCTGAGGTTTCCGTCTCAACAAGGATTGCTCTAGGGGAGGGCGGCCATGACCCTCTCCTTCGACGATATCCAAGCCGCCGCCGAGCGCCTTGCCGGCCATGTCGAGCGCACCCCCTGCCGGCCGTCCCGCACGCTTTCGCGGATCACGGGCGCCGAGGTGTGGGTAAAATTCGAGAACCTGCAGTTCACCGCCTCGTACAAGGAGCGCGGGGCGCTCAACCGCCTGTTGAGTCTCAGCGAGGAGGAGCGGCGAAGGGGCGTGATCGCCGCGTCCGCCGGCAACCATGCCCAGGGTCTCGCCTATCATGGCGAGCGCCTCGGCGTGCCGGTGACCATCGTCATGCCCCGCGGCACGCCGCACGTGAAGGTGCAGCAGACCCGTGAGTTCGGCGCGGAGGTCGTCATCGACGGCGAAGGCTATGACGCCGCTTACGAAAGGGCCCTGGAGTTGCGGGACGAGCGGGGCCTCGTCTTCGTCCATCCGTTCGACGATCCGGCGGTCATGGCCGGCCAGGGCACCGTCGCGCTGGAGATGCTTGAGGACGCGCCCGACCTCGAGATCCTGCCGGTGCCGATCGGAGGCGGAGGCCTCATCAGCGGCGTCGCCACGGCGGCCAAGGCGCTCAAGCCCGATATCCGAGTGATCGGCGTCGAGCCGGCCATGTACCCCTCGTTCACCGCCAGGATGCGCGGCCTCAACGCACCGTGCGGCGGCCAGACGATCGCCGAGGGCATCGCGGTGAAGTCGGTGGGAGCGCTCACCTACGCCGTCGCCCGGCCCCTGATCGAAGAGGTTCTGCTGCTCGAGGAGCCCTTCTTCGAGCGGGCCGTCGCGCTCTACTGCAATGTGGAGAAGACCGTGGCCGAAGGGGCGGGCGCCGCCTCGCTCGCCGCCCTGCTGGCCTATCCGGAACGGTTCCGCGGCAAGGTCTGCGGCCTCATCGTCACCGGTGGCAATATCGATCCCCGGCTTCTGGCGTCGGTGCTGACACGTGAGCTCGTTCGCGCGCAGCGCCTGGTCTCGCTGCGGATCATCGGCGACGACCGGCCCGGATTGCTGGCCACCGTGTCGGAAACGATCGGCAGTCTGGGCGGAAATATCCTCGAGGTGGCCCACAACCGCCTGGCGCTGGACGTGCCAGCCAAGGGCGCGGAGTTCGACGTGATGATCGAGACCCGTGACTCCCAGCACACCCAGGAGATCATGGACGCCCTGCGCGAGAAGGGTTACCCGCCGCGCGCCGTCTGAGATCCGGGCGGGGGCGATTCCGCGTCGAACGCGGCCAGGATCGTCTGCGACTCCGGACTGAGCAACGCCACGATCCGCTCAACCGAGGTTTCCGTCTCGCCGTCCAGTTCGTCGCGCGCGAAGTCGCGCATGGCGATCTCCTTGGCGATCAGGCTGGCGCAGAGGTGTGGTTCAGTTTCGCCATAGATTCCCCGCAGCTTTCGGTAGGCGTCTACGCCGCGCACCGAGACGCTTTCGAGGGCGAGCAGCCGCTGATGCCAGGAGCCGCGGGGCAGGGAGGCGATCAGAGGGGCCATCTCTTCGGCCCGCGTCGGCGGCCTCACCTCCACGCCCAGCTCTTTGATCAGATGCTCGCGCAGGCGCTCGGCGGTCTCCGCCATCAACAGTCGGCAGGCCTCGAGCTTGCGCCGGTGATCGGCGGTCAGCCCGTAGTACTCGCGCTGCATGAAGGCGTTCGCAGCTACACCGTAGACCTCGGACACGTAGAACATCCGAAGAAGCCCGGTCAGTGACCCGGCATCGCCAGAACCGTCCTGCGCGCCGTCTTGCCGAAGGGATACAGCCATGTTGCGTTCCCTAGCGGTTTCGCTGCGTCGCGATGGCCCGGATTGCTGCGGCATTTGGCCGCCCGGGCCGGGCGCGCTGGGCGCGCGCTCCAGAGACCCCTGACCGAAGGGCGGATTTGGCGCCGTTCACGTTCTGAGTTTCCATCGACTCTTCAACGTTTCGGCGCAGGCTTTGCCGCGAGTCGATCGGTCTCAAGTCGTGCGGCAAGCTGTCGCAGAGCCCAGCTTGCGGCCTCGCGAACCATCGCCGAGGCGTCCCCCAGGCGCTTGGCCGCCGCTTCGGCGAGGCCTGGGTCGCCTGAGTTGCCGATTGCATACAGGACGTTCCGAACGAAGCGATCGCGCCCGATCCGCTTCACTGCGCTTCCCGAGAACAGCTTTCGAAACGCCGCATCGTCCAATTCGCATAGGGACTCCAGCGAGGGTGACCGCAGGCTGTCCCGCGCATGCAAGGCGCTCTCGTGCGCCTCCGAGGCGAACTTGTTCCAGGGACAGGCCGCCAGGCAGTCGTCACATCCATAAATCCGGTTGCCCATGGCCACGCGGAAGGACTCGGGGATCGGGCCGTCGTGCTCGATCGTCAGGTATGAAAGGCAGCGTCGCGCGTCGAGCTGGTAGGGCGCGGGGAACGCTGCGGTGGGACATGCATCGAGGCACGCCCGGCACGCGCCGCAGTGATCCTCTTCGGGCGGGTCAGGCTCGATATGCAGGCTCGTGAGAATCGAGCCCAGGAAGAGCCACGAGCCGTACCGGCGCGAGACCAGATTGGTGTGCTTGCCCTGCCAGCCGACTCCGGCCCGCTCGGCGAGGGGCTTTTCCATCAACGGCGCGGTGTCGACGAACACCTTGGCCTCGCACGACCAGCGGCGGGCGATCTGTCCCGCCAGGGTCTTCAGACGGCCCTTGATCAGCTCGTGATAGTCACGGTTTCTGGCGTAGGCTGAGATCAAACCTCGGTCGCGGAGGGCCAGGTCCTCGCGCGGGTCCTCCGCGGGTCCGTAGTTCAGGCCCACCACCACAGCGCTGCGGGCGTCGGGCCACATCCGGGTCGGGTGCTCGCGCCGCTGGGCCGTGCGCGCCATCCACTCCATCGAACCGTGGCGGCCTTCGCGAAGGAAGGCCTTCAGGCGCCCGCCGGCCTCCCATGGCGCCTCGGCCGATGCGAAGCCGCAGGCTTCAAACCCGAGGCTTTGGGCGCGCTCGCGGATCCAGGCCCTGGCGGCCTCAGAAGTCGAGGTCGTCATAGTAGCTGGCGGGGGCGAGCCCGGGCCAGCGGTCGGCGAGCAAAGGCCGGAAGGCGGGCCGGGACTTGATCCGCATGTACCAGGTCTTGACGGCCGGGAAGTCGCGCCAGGGCACATCGCCGAAATAGTCCAGGACGGAGATGTTCGAGGCTGCGGCGAAGTCGGCGAGGCTCAGTCGCCGCCCGGCGAGCCAGTCGCGCGACTGCAAGAGCCGTTCCATGTACACGAGGTGGTCGCGCAGGGCGTCGCGTCCCTGCCGCATGTTATAGAGGTCGGGCGCGCCAAGCTTGAGCAGCCGCTTCTCCAGCTTTTCGTGGAGGAGATAGGCGTTGACCTCGTTGTCGAACTTTCGGTCGAACCACTGCATCAACCGGCGCGTCTCGGCGCGATCGGATGTGGTCGCCCCCAACAGGTCGTGTTCGGGCGAGGCCTGTTCCAGATGCTCGAGGATCGCCCGTGATTCGCAGATCGCCACCTCACCCTCGCTCGTGCGCTCCACCAGAACGGGCGTAAGCCCCGAGGGGTTGAGCACGATAAACGCCTTGGGCTGCTCCCAGTAACGCACCAGCACTTCTTCGAACGGAAGGCGCTTCTCGCCCAGGGAGAGGCGGACCTGGCGCGAGGCCGGGTCTAGCGGGAAGTGGTGGAGGGTGCGGACGACGTTCATGTTCGCTGACCGCGGCTATAACCAATCCGCGCCCGCGGCAAAATGCGTCGCCAGGATCATCTGACCTCGGACCTCAGTCTGGCCGCGTTCTGGCGAAGGCGCCGCCGTGTGGCTCGGCGCGCCCGTGCGGATCGGCGTGGATCAGGATGTCCGCGGCGGGGAACGCCGTGAGGATTCGTTGCTCGGCTGCAAGCACGACCTTGTGCGCCGCTTCGAGGGTCAGATCCGGGTCGAGCGCGGCGTGCATCTGGATGTGGGTAATGGGGCCCGAAGCGCGGGTGCGCAACTGATGAACCTCGGCGATTCGCGGATCCTCGGCCACGAGTCCGATGATCCGCGCGCGCGCCTCATCGGACAGTTCACGATCCATCAACTGGGCGGACGCCTCCCTGAACACAGTGATTGCTCCCCAGAGAAGCAGGACGGCCACGACCATGCCTGCGACCACGTCGAGGGCCGGCGCATGGAGCATGTCCGAAGCGGCGACGCCCACCAGGACGACGGCGTTGGACGCGAGGTCGGACAGATAGTGGACGCGATCGCCGGAAACGGCGACCGAGTTGGCGCGGCGCAGCATGTATGTCTGGGCCATGACAAGGCCGCCCGTCGCGACAATGGAGATGGCCATGACGCCCACCCCCCAGGTCTCGTGGCTGATCGGTTCCCGGTGAAACAGGTGGCGGACAGCCTCCTGCAGAATCAGGGCGGCGGAGGCGAAGACCAGGCCGGCCTGAAGGAGGCTGGCGAAGGCCTCGGCCTTGCCGTGTCCGAATCGGTGGTCCTCGTCCGGCGGCACGGCGGCGTAGCGCACGGCGAAGAAGGTCGCCGCCGACGCAAGCAGGTCCAGTGCAGAATCGGCCGTAGAGGCCATCAAGGCGACAGACCCGCTGCGAAGCCACACCGCAGCCTTCAGCACCAGCAGCACGCTGGCCGTGGCGACCGACAACGCGGTGACGCTCCGCGTCAGGGCGGCGGCTTTGGCCAGGCCGGGTTGTGGCTGCGACATGCGGCCAATCTAGAGTATCTGCAGGCTCTCGGCCAAAGCCTTCGCGGGAAAGTCGCCTGTTCGTTTGGTCCTTACGCAGCCGCCAAGGGTCGGACGCCGACATAGCGTGATTGTGGGCGGATCAGCCGACCTCCTGCGACCTGCTCGCGCGCATGGGCGATCCAGCCGGCCGAGCGGCCGATTGCGAACACCCCGGTGAAGGCGTCCGGCGGGAAGTCGAGCGCCTCGAGCAGCAGGGCGGTGTAGAGTTCCACATTGACGTCAAGCGAGCGGCCGGGCTTGCGCGCGCGCAGGACTGCGAGAGCGGCGTCCTCAACCGCTTCCGCCAGGGCTAGCCTGCCCGGCAGGCCGGCGCCGTCGCGGGTCAGGTTCCGAATCACCGCCTTCAGTGCGTCGGCCCTGGGATCGCGGACGCGATAGATCCGGTGGCCAAACCCCATCAGGCGGTCGCCGCGGTCGAGCGCCGCCTCCAGCCAGGACCTCGCATTGGCGGGCTCGCCGATGGCGTCGAGCATTTCGATCACCGGACCCGGCGCGCCGCCATGCAGCGGGCCCTTGAGAGCGCTGATCCCCCCGAGAACCGCGGAGGCCAGGCCCGCCCGGGTCGAGGCGACGACGCGCGCGGTGAAGGTTGACGCGTTGAGTCCATGGTCGATGACGGTGACGAGATAGGCGTCCAGGGCCTGCGCGAGGGCCGCCGGCGCCGTTTCGCCCCGGATCATCCGCAGGATGTCCGCGGCATGGCTGCTGCGAGGATCGGGCGGCACAGGCGCCTCGCCGGCCTTCGCGCGGACGACCGCGGGGATGAAAACCGCGGGCGCGGCCACGAGCCGCAATGCTACGTCGAGCCCGTCGCCGTCGCCGAGCCTCGCCGTCAGAGCCCGCGTCGCCTCGATCGTGGAGAGGGCGCGCAGGTCATCATCGAGCGCGGCGACCTCCCGGAAGACGGCGACTCGCGCCTCCCCCAAGGCGGCCGCGATGTCGTCGGGCAAAGCCTCGAAGAAGCCGTCCCAGAGCAGCCTCGCGACAGCCTCATAGGTCCAGCGACCGGCCAAAGCCTCCACCGGGTAGCCGCGAATGATCAGGCGTCCCGCCGCGCCGTCCACCTCTGAGAGAACCGTCTCGGCGGCCACCACGCCATCCAGTCCGTCATTCACATCCGACATTTTACGGCTCCGCTTGTTCGCGCGGGTTGGAGCTTGATCTCATCGGGGCTACAATCAAGATTGATCAAGATGATCAATATGAGATGACACGCTGGATCGCGACGGAAGAGGCGCTGCAGCGCCTGGGGGTGAGGCCCCAGACGCTCTACGCCTACGTCAGCCGGGGACGGCTTCGGGCGCAGCCGGACCCGCGGGACCCCAGGCGCAGCCTCTATTCGGCGATCGACGTCGACGGCCTGGCGACCCGGCGCACACGCAGCCGCCGGGCGGCGGACGTCGCGGCCGAGGCCATCGCCTGGGGCGAGCCGGTGCTGGAGTCGGCCATAAGCACCGTCGTCGACGGTCGACTCTTTTATCGAGGACGCGACGCGGCGTTTCTCGCGGAGACGGAGACCTTCGAAGGTGTGGCTCGCCTGCTACGCGGCGTCGACGCGCCACCCCTGCAAAGTCGGTTGCGATCCGCCCCTCCGCCCGGCGTCGATCCAAGGGCGCGCCTGTTTGCCGCGCTGGCGGCGCGGGCGGCCGCGGATCACCCGGCTCGCGGCCGGTCCGCCTCGCAACTCGCGGCGGAGGCGGCGACCCTTCTCGACGTGGCGGCTGACGCGGTCTGCGCCGAGGTGGAAAGCGGTCCGATCCACGAGCGGCTCGGGCGCGCCTGGTCGTGCGGCGCCCGCGGCGCGGACCTCATCCGCCGTTCGCTGGTCCTGCTTGCCGACCATGAGCTGAACCCGTCGACCTTCGCCGCGCGTGTCACCGCCTCCACTGGCGCTTCACTCGCCGCAAGCGCTCTGGCCGGGCTCTCCGCCCTGACCGGTCCTCTCCATGGGGGCGCGAGCGAGGTCGTCGCGCGGTTGGCGGCCGAGGCGGATCGGGTGGGCGCGCGCGAGGCGGTGGCGGCGCGACTGGCCTTCTGGACGTCGACACCGGGATTTGGTCACCCGCTCTATCCCGAGGGGGACCCTCGGGCGCGCGCTCTGATGAAGGCGTTCGCGCCGCCCGAGCCCTATGGCGATCTCGGGATCGCGATGCACGACGCCGCCGGCGCGTCCGGCAATGTGGACTTCGCCATCAGCGCCATGGCGAAGAGCCTCGCTCTTCCTGCGGACGCCCCTTTCATCCTCTTCGCCGTCTCCAGGATGGCCGGTTGGCTTGCCCACGCCATGGAGCAGACGGCCACCGGGGCGTTGATCCGTCCCCGCGCCCGCTACGTCGGTACGGCCCCGGAACTCTGAGGGCCGGACGCTATTCAGGCGCTGGGGAGTTGCACCGGCGCTTCCGGCGGCTGTGCGTACTGGCCGCCGCGCCGATAACGATAGAGATAGCTGGGGATGATCGGCTCCAGGGCGTTGGGCTCGACGCCCAGTTCCCGCAGGCCCGGCGCGCCCGGGGCGACGACGTTGTCGGCGCGAAGCAGGGCGACCTGGTCGGTGGTGAGGGGCGGGGGTGCGCCGGTCGTCGCGACGAGATCGCCCACAAGCCCCAGGGCGCTGGCCATCGACCACGGAACCGGGACCAGAAACCGCCGACGCTGGATCACCTCCAGCATGATCTCCATCAACCGACGGAAGGCGAACACCTCTGGCCCGCCGAGTTCGAAAGTCCGGCCGGCCGCCTCGTCCGACCACACAGCGCGCGCCGCGGCCGCTCCGACGTCGGTGACGAAGACTGGCTGCAGGCGCGTGTGGCCGCCGCCGATAAGCGGCAGGGCCGGGGCCATCGTCGCCATCTGCGCGAACCGGTTGAAGAAGTGGTCCTCGGGACCGAACACCACCGAAGGGCGCAGGATGGCTGCGCCGGGATAGGCGTCGCGCACCGCCGCCTCGCCGGCGGCCTTCGTCCGCCCATAGGCGGATGGAGACGCCGCATTTGCGCCGATGGCGGAGATCTGCACGAAGCGGGCGACGCCCCCGTGCGCGGCGGCCGCGGCGACGCGACGCGCCCCGTCCACGTGCAAGGCCTCGAAGGTCTGCCGGCCGCTCTCATACAGGACAGCGACAGCGTTGATGCAGCCTTCGGCGCCCTCGAGCGCGCGCCCCACTGAGGCGTCGTCGCGGATATTCGCCTGAACGACCTCGATCTGGCCCACGTCGCCCAGCATGCGCAGGCGATAGCCGCGCCCGGGTTGGCGGACCGCCACCCGCACGCGCGATCCCATCCGCGCCAGCGCGCGGACGATCTGACTTCCGACGAAGCCGGAGCCGCCGAACACTGTCACCAGACCCTTCATCGCCCCGTCACCTTCTTCACTTCGACCTTCACGTCACTGAGCCCAATGGATGCGCCGCGGGTGCGATAGAGGAGGGGCGCCCGGCGCGCAACGCGCCGCAGCATGCGGCGGGACCGACGGATTGACCTCGCCCGGCCGGCGCCCTATCCGTCCGCCCCTCGCGCGCACGGGCCATCCCATGCGAGCCCAGGTGGCGGAATTGGTAGACGCGCTGGCTTCAGGTGCCAGTGGCTTAACGGCCGTGAAGGTTCGAGTCCTTTCCTGGGCACCAAGCATGAGGCTCTCCGGTTGCGCGAGGGCGCGCTGTCCCGCCGGGGCGGCAAGCCTTCCTTAAGGCGGGTCGGACGTAGAGTCGGCGGCTGCGCCAGGGCCGACGGACATCAGCGGAGACAATTTTGGCTGCGAGCCTGCATCACGGGGACCTGCCGGACGGGCTCTTCGCCGGAGTGGCCTCCGTGGCGGTGGATTCGGAGACCATGGGCTTGCGGCTTGGCCGCGATCCGTTGTGCGTCGTCCAGCTTCGCGGGCCGGAGGGCGATGCTCACGTCGTCCAGCTCGACCGCACCACCTATCACGCGCCCAACCTGAAACGTCTGCTGACCGACCCGTCGGTGCTGAAGATCCTCCACTTTGGCCGCTTCGACATCGCCATGTTCCAGCTTCACCTGGGGGTGGTCACCGCGCCGGTCTATTGCACCAAGATCGCTTCCAAACTCGCGCGGACATATACGGACCGGCACGGTCTGAAGGACGTCACGCGTGAACTCCTCGGCGTCGACATTTCCAAGGCTCAGCAGAGCTCGGACTGGGGCGCCGCGCAGCTTTCGCCCGAGCAACTTGCGTATGCGGCCTCGGATGTGGAGCGACTGCACGATATAAAGGCGCGCCTTGACCTCATGCTCGTGCGCGAGGGACGGATGGAGTTGGCAAAGGCCTGCTTCGAGTTTCTGCCTGCGCGCGCGGCGCTGGACGTCGCGGGCTGGGAGGATGTCGACATCTTCGCCCATGAGTGACTTTGCCCGTTCCGCGCCGATCACCAGTCCCCCGCCCAGAGGCAAGGCGCGCGCTCACAGCCGGCTGGTGCGTGTTCTGCGGATCATCCTGCCCATGACGATGATCGCGGTCGCCGGAATGCTGGCGGGCTTCGTCGCCGCCCACGCCATTCGCCAGCACCAGGCGGCGCATGCCGGAGTCGTTGCGCCGATTCGGATGCTCAATCCGCATTTCTATGGACGCGACGCCCAGGGCCGCCCCTACACCCTCACTGCCCGCGAAGCCGCGCGCGACACCAGAGCCTTCCAGACCGTCCTGTTGTCCGATCCCTTCGTTACCCTCGACAATCCGCAGGGCCGTCCTTCCACGCTGGTCGCCGACACCGGCGTGTACCACGAAGACACACGGATCCTCCTTTTGCGCGGACACGTGAGGGCGACGGACGCCAAGTCCGGCCATTTCGCTTCGGACGAAGCGGTGGTGAACACCCGCACCGGGTCGGTGGTTGGGCCCCAGGCCCTCCAGAGCCAGTCGAACACGGGCGCGCTGCAATCGCGCAGCTTCAACGTCTACGACAAGGGCGACCGCATGGTCTTCAACGGCGGCGTTCACGCGCGCCTCAATGCGCATTAAGAAGCACTCGTGGCCAAGGATCCGTCCTGCGATCCGGCCGGTGCAGGATCTGTCTGTTCATGAGACCCTCTAGGATGCTGGCCGCTTCGGCTGCGGCGATCGCCCTGCAGGGGGTCGGGGCTGACATTGCGCATGCCCAGCTCGAGACGCGTTCCAATTCTCCGATCGACATCACCGCCGATCAGGCCGAGGTCGTCCAGTCGAAGTGCATTGCGATCTGGCGGGGCGCCGCCGAAGCGCTGCAGGACCAATCACGCCTGCGGGCGGACACGATCACCGTTTACAGCCGCCACAAGCCGCCCGGCGCGGCCAAGCCGGCTGCTCAAGGGGTTACTCAGGGCGCCGATGCGAGTCAGGGCGACTGCGGCGCCGCCGACCGGATCGAGGCGGATGGCCACGTCTATTACGTCACCCCCGAGCGTGAGGCGCGCGGGGATCACGCGGCCTACACCCAGGCCAATGACCAGATCGTGATGACGGGCGACGTCATCGTGGTGCAGGGACAGAACGTCGCCCGCGGCGACAAGTTGATCATCGACGTCGCCGGTCACCAGGCCCGGATGGTTTCCGACGTCACGGGAATGGGGAAACAGGGTCGCGTCCGCGGCGTCTATTTCCCCGAAAAGACCGCGCCGGCGAACGGCGCGACCGCCAAGCCCTGAGGACTGACCGATCATGAGCGAGCTCGTGCGGTCGCGCCAACCGACGGGGCGCACGGCGGAGGCGCCAGAACAGCCCGCCGCGCGCAACGGCCTGGTGGTCGACCGAATCGGCAAGTCCTTCCGCGGACGCCAGGTCGTCAAAGGCGTGAGCCTGCGCCTCGAGCGCGGCGAGGTGGCCGGCCTGCTCGGTCCCAACGGCGCAGGAAAGACGACCTGTTTCTATATGGTCACCGGCCTGATCGCCGCGGACTACGGCGCGATCTGGCTGGACGGCGAGGACATAACCAACCAGCCGATGTACCAGCGTGCGCGCCTTGGTCTGGGTTATCTCCCACAGGAAACGTCCATTTTCCGCGGCATGACCGTCGAGCAGAACGTCATGGCTGTGGTGGAGATGCGCGAGTCGCGGCGCGAGCGCGTACGCGCAGTCACCAACGAGTTGCTCGAAGAGCTTCACATCGCCCACCTGCGCAAGTCGGCGGCCGTAGCGCTGTCGGGGGGCGAGCGGCGGCGCGTGGAAATCGCCAGGGCGCTCGCGAGCGAGCCGGCTTTCATGCTCCTGGATGAGCCCTTCGCCGGAATCGACCCGCTCGCGATCGCCGATATCCGGGAGGTCATCGGTTATCTGCGCGGTCGCGGAATCGGCATCCTGATCACCGACCACAACGTGCGCGAGACGCTGGACATCATCGACCGCGCCTCGATCATCCACGCCGGCGAGGTCCTGTTTGAAGGCTCGCCGGAGGAGATCCTCGCCGATCCCGAGGTGCGGCGGGTCTATTTGGGCGACAGGTTCGGCTGAGCCTCTGCGAGAGCAGACCCCGTTCGGGCGGAATCGTCTGAATGGGGACGATTTGCCCTCGATTGAATCAGGTGTTGTCGGACAGAGCTGTGTGATCAGGCGCGGCCTTGACACCATCGGCCCGCGGGCGCGTTGTTTCGGTCATGCGGGTCCAGATTTCCGGCAAACATGTCGACGTGGGCGAGGCCCTCAGGGACAGGGTCGAGGAGGAGGTCACCGCATCGATCGGAAAGTACTTCGAACGTGGGGGTGACGCCGAAGTGGTCGTCAGTCGCGACGGCTTCAACTTCCGGGTCGATTGCGAGGTCACCCTCGCCTCAGGTCAGCAACTACAGAGCCACGGGCTGGCGGGAGACGCGCACGCGGCCTTCGACCAGGCCCTGGCCAAGGTCGAAACCCGCATCCGCCGCTACAAGCGTCGCCTGAAGAGCCATACGGTCGCCGCAAGCGCCAAGGCTGCGGAGACTGCCGCGATGCTCGTTCTTAGGGCGCCCAGCGGGGACCTCGAGGACGAGTGGGACAGCAGCGCCGAGGCGGATGGCCCTCCGGCCGCGGTCATTATCGCGGAGACTGAGGCTCCGCTGAAGACCATCACGGTCTCGATGGCCGTCATGGAGCTCGACCTCAGCGGGGCTCAAACAATTGTGTTTCGGAACGCCGCTCACGGCGGCCTGTCCGTGGTATATAGGCGGCCAGACGGGAACATTGGTTGGATAGATCCCCAGCGCACTGGCGCCGCCTCTCGGGGAGGATAAGCGGCTCGCCTCACCTGTAGCGTTACCATCATTTCAAGAAGTCGGCCCGGGCGGAGGCGCCTGGGTTGTGTCGAAAGGCATGTCCTTGAACACGCTCTTAGCGCCAGTGATGGTCGGCGATCTTCTCGCGCGCGGCGCCATCGCGCCGAGCGTCGCCGCCCCCACCAAGCGCCAGGCCCTCGCTGTCGTCTCGGAAATCGCCGCCCGGGCCTATGACCTCAAGGCCTCCCGCGTGCTCGACGCCCTGGTCGAGCGCGAGGCCCTGTCCACGACCGGCGTCGGCCACGGCGTGGCCATTCCGCACGCTCACGTCGAAGGGCTGACTGCGATGAGCGGGATCTTCGTGCGCCTGCGTCCGCCGGTTCAGTTCGAAGCTGTGGACGAGGAGCCCGTTGACCTCATCTTCGCGATCCTCGCGCCGCCGGACGCCGGATCAGATCACCTGCGCACACTGGCGCGCGTCGCCCGCACGCTCCGCTCGCCCGAACTTAGGCTTCAGCTCCGCCAGGCTCAGGGCCCCGACGCAATCCGCGCTCTCTTTGCCCGGGAGCCGAAATCCTCGGCCGCCTAGTGCCTGATCCATTTGCGCGGAACGAGGGCCACAAATGAAGACGGGCGCGGTCGCCCGCGCCCGTCTGCATCCATCAGAGTTCACAGCTGGCTATTGGGCCGCCAGCCTTAGGCCGCCGGTCTTGCTCTAGTGCACAGAAACCGGCGCCAGTTCGTGGGCCAGGGCGGCCGCGACGGCCGAGTCCCTGTCTCCGAGCACCGCCAGACGAGCGCCATCGGCCCGGTGAAGAGCGTAGAGCACCTGCTCCGGCTTGAGATCGAAGCCTTCGATCTGGTCGACAGGCGTGTCGGCGAGAATCTCGGCCGCCTTGATCGGGCGGACGTAGACGAGATTCGGCGCGCCCAGGGCGGCGAAGGCTTCGGGGGAAAGCGTAGATGTCACCATGACCATCTCCTTGAATCACATAACGCCGCTCGGAAGACTCGGGATCATCCCGCCGTCTCGATCGGCACTTGACGGGTCTGGCGGGCGGGCTGCGGACGCTCGGCGTCGATGTGCAGAAGACCGTCCTCGAGGCGGGCGGACCTGACCTCCAGACCATCGGCCAGGACGAAGCCGCGCGAGAAGCCACGGGCGGCGATGCCGCGGTGGAGATAGTCTCGCTCTGCTTCGCCTGGGTCGGGCTCCCGCTTACCGGTCACCGTCAGCTGATTTTCGCCAACGCTGACCGAAAGCTGGTTCGCCGTGAAACCCGCCACCGCAAGGGTGATGCGGATCCGGCCCTCGCCGCAGTCCTCGATGTTGTACGGCGGATAAGCCTCCGACGCCCCTCGAGCAGCCCGTTCCATCAGGGCCCGGGTATGTTCGAAGCCCAGAAGGAGCGGACTGTCGAAAAATGGCGTTCGGTTCATCACGAGTCCTCTTTCAAGCGACCCCGCCGTGCTCCGTCCCAATCAGGCGGCGGCGCACGACGTACGACCAAGGTGGGCTTTGCTTAACCCATGTTCAAGGGCCCTGGCTGTTCAACCGTAAATGCCTTCCGACCTTTCATTGGTTCAGTCGACCAACGCAAAACTTGGCGCCCACCTTGGCCTTTGCATTACATTTTTGTGAGGATTGCCTGCGGTGGCTAGATCGATGCTCAACTGGGCAGGCAGTAATGCTTGAGTATGGTTACGAATTGAATGTCGAATGTTGAATGATAAGCGGATACGCAAGTCGCGCGGCGAGGCTTGGAACACCGGTCCAATACATTAGGGCTAAGCTTGGGGGCAAAACCCGACCGATATGCTCGCGACAAAAAGAAAAGGGCCCGAACCAATGGTCCGGGCCCTGGAAGAAATGGTGGAGCTAAGCGGAGTCGAACCGCTGACCTCTTGAATGCCATTCAAGCGCTCTACCAACTGAGCTATAGCCCCGAAGAAACTCGGGTCCTCGCGGAGGGCGATGGCGGCCCCCCGCGGGAAGGCGCGGAACCTAGTGCGACGATCTCGGCCGATCAAGGCCCGTTCGACGCACTGGCCGCTATTGATCTTCCGGACCTCCCTCCGGCCCTAGGCCGTCGATTTCGTCTTCCGGAAAATCGTCGTCGCCGTCCTCGATGAACGGAACTTCATCGTCCTCGGCCTGCTCGAGATCCTCGTCCTCGGAGAAGTCGACGCCCAACTCGTCGCCGGGGCCGGGCGGGGTGGCGTCGCCCTCGTCCGCGTCCTCGTCGGTGATCAGCGGCGGCTCGTCCACGACGGCGTCCAGCTCCGGCGCCTCGTCGGGCTCGGCCTCGAAGCCGTCTTCGACCTCTTTCGACACGACCTTTTCCTCGTCCGGCTCCTCGTCGGGAACCGAGACGCGCGCCCGGACACGCCGGTTACGCAGGGCCTCTTCGGGGTCGAACTCGGTGGCGCACTTTGGGCACACCGCGGGTCGACGCCCGAGGTCGTAAAACTTGGTGGAGCAGTTGGGGCAGATCTGTTTTGCGCCCAGCTGGGGATTGGCCAATGCGGCGTCCTTCAGAGTTGAAACATGACGGGGCTGGCGAAAGCGGCGGCTCCCTTGCCACGCCCCCGAGCCCCTGTCAAAAGCCTGCGTCCAATTCACCCCAGATTACAGGCTGCGGTCCATGGCCGATGCAGCGCAGGCGCCGGCCGGTCTCGCCGCCCGGCCGGGCGTTCCCCTTACCGGGCGGGTGCGCGCCCCGGGCGACAAGTCCATCTCCCACCGCTCCCTGATCTTCGGAACGATGGCTCATGGCCTCACCGAGATCGAGGGCCTTCTGGAAAGCGCGGACGTCCTGCGCACGGCCGCCGCCATGTCGGCGTTCGGGGCCAAGGTGGAGCGGCTGGGACCTGGCCGCTGGCGTGTGGAGGGGGCCGGCGGATTCTCCGAGCCCGCCGACATCGTGGACTGCGGCAACGCCGGCACCGCCGTGCGGCTCATCATGGGCGCGGCGGCCGGATTTCCCATCGCTGTCACTTACACCGGCGACGTCTCTCTTCGGGGGCGTCCGATGGGGCGCGTGCTGAAACCGCTGACCGCCATGGGCGCGAGGTCGCTTGGCCGCACGGGCCAGCGGCTGCCTCTGACCCTCTACGGCGGCGATCTCGCAGGCCTGCGCTATGTCCTTCCCGAGCCGTCTGCCCAGGTGAAGTCGGCAGTCCTGCTTGCGGGGCTCAATGCGACGGGCGTGACCGAAGTGGTCGAGCCGGTCGCCACGCGGGACCACACCGAGCGCATGCTTCAGGGGTTCGGCGCGCACCTCGAAATCGCCAAGGCTGCGGAGGGGCGGTCAATCCGCCTCGAGGGAGGCCAGGCGCTTCGCGGGACGCGCGTCATTGTGCCGGGCGATCCCTCGTCCGCGGCCTTCCCGATCGTAGCCGCCCTGGTCACCCCGGGCTCGGAGGTGACGGTGGAGGGGGTGCTGCTAAATCCGCTTCGCACCGGGCTGCTCGCCACGCTCAAGGAGATGGGCGCGGACCTTTCGATCGAGAACGTGCGTGACGCGGCGGGCGAAACCGTGGGCGACGTGACCGCCCGAGCTTCGATCCTGCGGGGCGTAGAGGTCCCGCCCGAGCGGGCGACCTCGATGATCGACGAATATCCGATCCTCGCCGTGGCTGCCGCCTATGCGCGCGGTCCAACGGTGATGCGTGGGATCGGCGAAATGCGGGTCAAGGAGAGCGACCGTATCGCCCTTATGGCCCGCGGCCTCGCGGCCTGCGGCATGCCGGTGGAGGAGGAGCCGGAGGGGCTGATCGTCGGTGGGACAGAGGGAGCCAATGCGCCGGTGCGCGGCGGCGCATCGGTGACGACCCACGGCGACCACCGCATCGCCATGAGCTTCCTCGTCCTGGGCCTGGCCTCGCAGGCGCCGGTGAGGGTGGACGAGAGCGAGATGATCGGCACCAGCTTCCCCGGCTTCCAGGCCCTCATGAGGGGCCTGGGCGCGGATCTGGCGGAGGGCTGAGCTGAAGCTTCTGATCGCCATCGACGGGCCCGCGGCGTCGGGCAAGGGGACGCTGGCCGTTCGGCTGGGTGAGGCCCTCGGCCTGCCCGTCCTCGACACCGGATTGCTGTACCGCGCGGTGGGCGCGGCCGTCGCTGCTGTGGATCAGGACCCCGACGACGCCGAGGCGGCGACGCGGGCGGCGCACGCCCTGGATGTCGCCCGGATCGCGCCCGAGGCCCTGGGGACCCGCGAGGCGGGCGAGCTCGCCAGCCGCGTAGCCGTGCATACGGGCGTGCGCGAGGCTCTGCTGGAGGTCCAGCGCCGCTTCGCCGGCCGTCCTGAAGGGGCGATCCTGGACGGGCGCGATATCGGCACGGTGATCTGCCCGGAGGCGCCGGTGAAGCTGTTCGTCACCGCCTCGCCCGAAGCGCGGGCGCAGCGGCGCTGGCGCCAGCTGCTGGGCCGTGGCGAGAGCGTCGCCTATGAGGCGATCCTGGGGGATATCCGCGCCCGCGATGAGCGTGACGCCTCGCGGGAGGCCGCGCCGCTGCGCCCGGCGCCGGACGCCGCCTTGCTGGACACCACCGATCTGAGTATAGACGAGGCGTTCGATGCGGCCCGTCGCATCGTCGAGGCGGCGCGCGACCGTCTGGGGCCTGAGGGTTCCTGACCGGTCAATCCCATCGCGCAGGCCATCGGACGACCCGCGGCCCTCTCAACACCTTTCTGTTCAAATGTGCGCGCCAGGTCATGCGCCTGAGCGCCTCCGCCGCGCACCAGCACGAGAGACCGATAGAAATTCATGGCTGACGATATGAGCATGACTCCCTCGCGGAGCGACTTCGAGGCCCTCCTGGACGAGAGTCTAGGCGCGCGCGACTTCGCCGAGGGCACGGTGGTCAAGGGCCGCGTGGCGGCGATCGAGAAAGACTTCGCCATCATCGACGTGGGCCTCAAGACCGAGGGCCGCATTTCGGTGAAGGAGTTCGGCGTCGATGATGCCGGCAAGCCGACCCTGAAGGTGGGCGATACGGTCGAGGTGTTCCTCGAGCGGATCGAGAACGCCATGGGCGAAGCGGTGATCAGCCGCGACAAGGCCCGCCGCGAAGAGGCGTGGACCCGTCTCGAAGGCGTGTTCGCCGGCGGCCAGCCGGTGATGGGCGCGATCGTCGGCCGCGTGAAGGGCGGCTTCACCGTCGACCTTGGCGGCGCGTCGGCCTTCCTGCCCGGTTCGCAGGTGGACATCCGCCCGGTGCGCGATGTCGGCCCGCTGATGGGCAAGGAGCAGCCCTTCGCCATCCTCAAGATGGATCGCCCGCGCGGCAACATCGTCGTCTCCCGCCGCGCCATTCTCGAAGAAGCCCGCGCCGAGCAGCGCACCGAGCTGGTCAGCCAGCTGCAGGAAGGCGAAGTGCGCGAGGGCGTGGTGAAGAACATCACCGACTACGGCGCCTTCGTGGACCTCGGCGGCATCGACGGCCTGCTGCACGTCACCGACATGAGCTGGAAGCGCGTCTCGCACCCCAGCCAGGTCCTCGCCGTGGGCGACACGGTGAAGGTGCAGATCGTCAAGATCAATCCCGACACTCAGCGCATCAGTCTGGGCATGAAGCAACTTCAGTCCGACCCGTGGGACGGCGTGGAGACGAAGTACCCGGTGGGCGCGAAGCTGACCGGCCGGATCACCAACATCACCGACTACGGCGCCTTCGTGGAGCTGGAGCCGGGCGTGGAAGGCCTGGTCCACGTCTCGGAGATGAGCTGGACCAAGAAAAACGTCCACCCCGGCAAGATCGTCTCCACCTCGCAGGAGGTGGAAGTCGTGGTGCTCGATGTGGACTCCTCGAAGCGGCGAGTCAGCCTTGGCCTGAAGCAGGCCATGCGCAACCCGTGGGAGCAGTTCCTCGACGATCACCCGATCGGGGCGACGGTCGAGGGCGAGGTGAAGAACGCCACCGAGTTCGGCCTGTTCATCGGCCTCGACAACGACATCGACGGGATGGTGCACCTCAGCGACATCGACTGGAACACCCCCGGCGAAGAGGCGATCACGCGCTACGCCAAGGGTGAGGTCGTCAAGGCCAGGGTCCTCGACGTCGACGTCGAGAAGGAGCGCATCAGCCTGGGCATCAAGCAGCTGGGCGGCGATCCGCTGAGCGGCGACACCTTCCGCAAGAACCAGGTCGTCACCACCACGGTGATCGAGATCACTTCCGGCGGGATCGAGGTGAAGTTCGGGGCCGAGGATGCGCCGGTGACGGCGTTCATCCGCAAGTCCGACCTGTCTCGCGATCGCTCCGAGCAGCGTCCCGAGCGGTTCGCTATCGGCGACCGCTTGGACGCCCTTGTGACGAACGTCGACAAGGCGGCGCGGCGCGTCTCCCTGTCGGTGAAGGCTCTGGAGATGGCCGAGGATCGCGAGGCGATCGAGAAGTTCGGCTCGTCCGACAGCGGCGCATCGTTGGGTGACATTCTGGGCGCGGCCCTTCGCGAGAAGGCGTCGAACCGGGAATAGGGCGAGTACGGCCGTCCGTCGCGACTTTGCGGCGGGCGGCTCCCTTGCGCGCTACAGCTGTGTTATGCCTTGATTTCAAGTCGGAAACGGCTGTCCATAGCTGGCGCAGGGAAACGAGATGATAAAGTCCGAACTGATCGCTGCTCTGGCGGCCGAAAATCCGCATCTGACGCAAAAAGACGTCGAGCGGGTCGTGTCCGTGATCCTCGAAAGCGTCGCCCAGGCGCTGGAAGACGGGGGCCGTGTGGAGCTGCGCGGTTTCGGGGCTTTCTCGGTGCGTAGCCGTCCGGCCCGGCCGGGCCGCAATCCCAAGACCGGCGAGCCGGTCGACGTGCAGGCCAAGCACGTGCCCTTCTTTAAGAGCGGCAAGGAGTTGAGGGCGCGGCTGAACGCCGAGTAGGCCCTGGCGGGCGCGGCAGAACGCCCGATCGGAGTTCGCGAACATGAGCATGATAAGCGAGTTCCGCGGCTTCATCGCGCGCGGGAGTGTGGTCGACCTCGCAGTGGGCGTGATCATCGGCGCCGCCTTCGGCAAGATCGTCACCAGTCTGGTGAACGACCTGGTGATGCCGCCGGTCGGGCTGATCGTCGGGGGCATGGACTTCAGTGAACTGAAGATCCCCCTTCGCGCCGCCGATCCCGTACACAAGATCGACGCCGTTTCGATCAACTATGGCGTCTTCGTGACGACGATAATCCAGTTCCTGATCATCGCCTGGGTGATCTTCCTCATGGTCAAGGCGTTGAACGCCATGCAGCGCAAGGAGGCGGCCGAGCCCTCAGCGCCGCCCGCGCCGACGGCCAGCGAGGTGCTGCTCAAGGAGATCCGGGACCTTCTGGCGTCCCGGACCGACCGACCCTGAAGCCGTCCGCCCGAGCCAAGATCTGTGGCGTTCGCACCGCTGAGGCGGTGCGCGCCGCCGCTGACGGCGGGGCTGGCTTCGTCGGCTTCATGTTCTTCGAACGCAGTCCTCGGAACATCGCTGTTCACGAGGCGGCGCGGCTTGCCGAACCTGTCCGGGGACGCATGCGGATCGTCGCCGTCACCGTCGACCCGGACGACGCCCTGGTGGACGCGATTGCCCAGGGACTTGCGCCCGACCTGATCCAGCTGCACGGTCGCGAGACGCCGACGCGGGTGCGCGAGGTCGCCGTCCGCGCCGGAGCGGGCGTGATCAAGGCCCTTTCGGTCTCGGGGCCGGAAGATCTCGCGGGCGCCGCCGCCTATGCCGAAGCGGCGGACCACCTGATGTTCGACGCCAAGCTTCCCGCTGGCTCCAACCGCCCGGGCGGCGGCGGTGTCAGGTTCGACTGGTCGATCCTGTCGGGGCGGCGCTTCGCCCGTCCATGGTTTCTGGCCGGGGGTCTCGATCCGTGGAACGTGGCCGAGGCGCTGGGGGTCACCGGCGCGCCCCTCGCGGACGTTTCCTCTGGCGTGGAGCGTGGCCCGGGACTAAAGGACCCGGCTCTCATCAGGGCCTTCCTCGAACAGGTCGGCCGCGCCTGAAGACGCCATGACCTCTGCCGCTCCTCTCGGCCTCGACACGCGACCGAACGACTACCGCGCCTGGCCCGACGCGCGAGGCCGGTTCGGCGAGTACGGCGGCCGCTACGTCCCTGAAACCCTGATGCCGCTCGTCCTCGAGCTTGGCGAAGCCTATGCGGCGGCCAAGGCGGATCCGGTGTTCCAGGCTGAGTTGGCGCAGTGCCTGCGCACCTATGTCGGACGCCCCAGTCCCCTGCACCTCGCCCGCCGGCTGAGCGAGCAGCTCGGCGGCGGCCGGATCTATTTCAAGCGCGAGGACCTCAACCACACCGGAGCCCACAAGATAAACAACTGCGTGGGCCAGATCCTGCTCGCCCGGCGCATGGGAAAGACTCGCATCATCGCCGAGACGGGCGCCGGCCAGCACGGCGTGGCCACCGCCACCGTCTGTGCGCTCTTCGGGATGCCGTGCGTCGTTTACATGGGCGCGGTCGATGTCGAGCGTCAGGCGCCCAACGTCCTGCGCATGGAGCTGCTGGGGGCAGAGGTCCGGCCTGTGACCAGCGGTTCGGCGACGCTCAAGGACGCGATGAACGAGGCTCTGCGCGACTGGGTCGCCAATGTGGAAGACACCTTTTACATCATCGGCTCGGCGGCGGGGCCGCACCCCTATCCGGTGATGGTGCGCGATTTGCAGACGGTGATCGGCGTGGAGGCGCGCGCCCAGGTCCTCGAGGCCGAGGGCCGCCTGCCCGACGCATTGGTCGCCTGCGTGGGCGGCGGCTCCAACGCCATTGGCCTGTTCCACCCCTTCCTCGAGGACGAGGGCGTGAAGATCTACGGCGTCGAGGCGGCGGGCGAGGGAATGAGCGGACGGCATGCGGCCGCCCTGAACGGCGGGCGCCCCGGCGTGCTGCACGGCAATCGCACCTACCTCCTGCAGGACTCCGACGGCCAGATCACTGAGGCGCACTCGATCTCGGCGGGCCTCGATTATCCCGGCATCGGCCCCGAGCACGCCTGGCTGCATGACATCGGCCGCGTCTCCTACCTCACCGCAACAGACGCGGAAGCCTTGGCGGCCTTCCGTCTTTGCGCGCGCCTGGAGGGAATCATTCCAGCCTTGGAATCCGCCCACGCCCTGGCGCGTTTGCCGGAGATCGTCGAGGCTCTCGGGCCGGACGGCGTGGTGGTGCTGAACATGTCGGGGCGGGGCGACAAGGACCTCGCGGCGGTGGCGGCGATGGGGAGCGCCGCGCCATGAGCGGCCGGATCGAGGCCCGTTTCGCGCAGCTGCGCCAGGAGGGACGAGCCGGGTTCGTCGCCTATGTCATGGCCGGCGATCCCGACCTCGAGCGCTCGCGAAGCATCTTGCAGGCGCTGCCGGCCGCGGGCGCCGACATCATCGAGCTGGGGCTGCCCTTCTCCGATCCGATGGCCGACGGGCCGTCGATTCAGCGCGCGGCCCTAAGGGCGCTGGAGGCGGGAACCACGCTTGCCCATGTCTTCGACCTCGTTCGCGACTTCCGCCGCACTGACGCGGCCACGCCGATCGTCCTGATGGGCTACCTCAACCCTCTTATGTCGCTGGGCTATGCCAGGTTCGCCCGCACCGCCGCCGAAGCCGGAGCGGACGGGGTGATCATGGTCGACTGCCCGCCCGAAGAAGCCGACCCCCTTGCCGACGCCCTGGACGCCGAGGGCCTCGCGCTCATCCGCCTCGCCACGCCGACCACCGATGCGGCGCGCCTGCCGGTGGTCGTCCGGGGCACGCGCGGTTTCGTCTACTACGTGTCTGTCGCCGGGGTGACCGGCGGAAAGGCGGCAGACGCCTCTGTCGTGGCGCCGCAGGTGCAGCGGGTGCGGGCGGCAAGCGGCCTTCCAGTGGCCGTGGGCTTTGGCATCCGCACGCCTGAGCTCGCCGCGGCCGTCGCCAAGGTGGCGGACGCCGCTGTCGTCGGTTCGGCCCTTGTGGACGCTGTTGCGGCCGCCCTCGAAGCCGGCGAGGATCCGGCAGCCGCAGTGCGCCGGACCGCAGGCGAGCTCGCCGAGGCGGTCCGCTCCTCAAGACGCGAGCCGGTCCATGGCTGACGACGAAAAGCCCCGGCCCGCCCAACACGAGCGCCGCGGTTGGCTGGCGCGATTGGCGCCGGGCGTGCGCCGGCTGGTCACGCGCCGCGAGACGCCGGACAACCTCTGGGAAAAGTGCCCCGACACGGGCGAGATGCTCTACCGGCCGGACCTCGAGGCGGCGCAGTGGGTCACGCCCTCGGGCCGGCACATGCGGATCCGTCCCGACCTGCGCTTCGCCTACACCTTCGACGAGGGACGCAGTCGGGCCATCAGCCTGCCGCGGACTCCCGACGATCCGCTCACCTTCACCTATGGCAAGCCCTATCGAACCAGTCTGGCGTCGGCCCGAAAGGCGACGGGCCAGCAGGACGCCATGGCTGCCGCCGTGGGAGAAATCGGCGGCGTCGAGACGGTGGTTCTGGTGCAGGACGTCGCCTTCATGGGCGCCTCCCTCGGGTCCGCCGCGGGCGAGGGGTTCCTCGCGGCGGTCGACGAGGCGGTTCGCCGCCAGGCGCCCCTCGTGATCTTCGTCGCTTCGGGTGGCGCGCGGATGCAGGAAGGCGGGCTCTCCTTGATGCAGATGGCGCGCACGACCCTGGCGATCCAGCGGCTGCACGCCGAGCGCCTGCCCTACATCGTGGTTCTGGCGGACCCGACCTATGGCGGCGTGACCGCCTCCTACGCCATGCTGGGCGACATCCAGCTCGCGGAGCCGGGCGCCGCCATCGGCTTCACCGGGCCGCGAGTGATCGAGCAGACGATCCGCCAGACGCTGCCGCCGGGCTTCCAGACGTCCGAATTCCAGCTCGACCATGGGATGGTCGATCGCGTTATCCAGCGAAGGGAGATCCCCGGCGTACTCGCCTCCATCCTGCGCACGCTGATGGCTGGGCGCGCGCGACTGCAGGCCGCCTGAGGGGGGGCGCCGTGTCCCACGACTATGACGCGATCCGCGCCTCCGACGGCGTTATCCGCCGGCTGCGGGCCCTGCATCCCTCGCTGATCGATCTCTCCACCGGCCGGATCGAGCGGCTGCTGACGGCGCTTGGCCGTCCGCAGGACCGCCTGCCGCCGGTGATCCATGTCGCCGGGACCAACGGCAAGGGCTCGACCGTCGCATTCCTGCGCGCCATCGCGGAGGCTGCAGGCCTGCGGGCCCACGTCCTCACCTCGCCCCATCTTGTCCGGTTCGCCGAACGCATTCGCCTGGCGGGTCGCTTGATCAGCGACGAGGCCCTCGAGGCGCGAATCGAGGAGGTGGAGGCGGCCAACCGGGGCGAGCCGATAAGCTTCTTTGAGATCACGACAGCGCTGGCCTTTCACGCCTTCGCCCAGACGCCGGCGGACCTCTGCATCGTCGAGGTCGGCCTGGGCGGCCGGTTCGACGCCACCAACGTCTTCGCCGCGCCGGCGCTCAGCGTCATCACGCCGGTGGACTACGACCACCTCGAGTGGCTCGGCCCCGAGCTTTCGAAGATCGCCTGGGAGAAGGCGGGCATCATCAAGCCTGGCCGGCCCGTGGTGGTCGCCCGTCAGCAGGAGGAGGCGCTCGAGGTCATCGTGCGCGAGGCTCTCGCCCTCTCCGCGCCGATGACCCTGATGGGCCGCGACTTCGACGCGTGGGAAGAGCGGGGCCGCCTGGCGATCCAGACCGCCGACGCCTTCTTCGACCTCCCCGCGCCATCGCTGAGAGGAGCGCACCAGTTCGCCAATGCGGCGCTCGCCGTGGCCGCCATCCGCATGCTGAAGGACATCCAGATCAGCGAGCCGGCGCTTGGCCAAGGCGTCGCCTCGGCGGTCTGGCCAGCCCGGTTCCAGAGGCTGGACCGCGGCCCGCTCGCCAAGACTGCGGGCGCCTCGGATCTCTGGCTGGACGGAGCCCACAACCCGCACGCGGCGGTCGCCCTTGCCGACGTCTGCCGCTCCTTGAGCGGACGCGACGGACGACCGGTGACGCTGGTGGTGGGCATGCTCGGGCGCAAGGACGCCCGCGGATTCTTCGAGCGGCTAGGCCCCCTGGCGCCGCGGATCCTCACCACGGGCTTCAGCTCGCCTAACGCCACGCCGCCGGACGCCCTGGCGGAAGCCGCGCGCGCCGCCGGCCTCGCGGCCGACGTGGTGGACGGCGTAGAGGCTGGCGTTGCGGCGGCTGCCGATCAATCGGGGCCGACACCCCACATCGTCATGGCCGGCTCGCTGCATTTCGCCGGCGACGTCCTGGCCATGAGCCCCGAGACCTGGCCCGTCTGAGACGGGCCGATCTGAACGACGGCTTCAGGCGGCGGTCTTGACGCCCGTCTCGGCCAGCCAGTCGAGGATCTTGCTCTTGGGCATGGCCCCGACCTTCATCGACGCCATCTGGCCGTCGCGGAACAGCATCATCGTCGGGATGCCGCGCACGCCATAGCGCGCCGGGGTGGTCGGCGAATCATCGATGTTGATCTTGGCCACAGTGAGCTCGCCGGCGAGCTCACTGGCGATCTGCTCCAGGGACGGGCCGATCTGCTTGCAGGGTCCGCACCACTCGGCCCAGAAGTCCACCAGGACGGGGCCCTTGGCCTTCAGGACATCTGTCTCGAAGGTCTGGTCGGTGACGGCGACGGTGCTCATGAGCGAATCCTTTCAGGATCCTCGTGCGGTTGCAGAGGGCCAGGATTTAGGGCTGCGTCGCGCGCCGTCAACGTCGAGCCTGGCCGACGCCCTCCGCCACGCCCGCAGTTTTCCTCACTGCGCCTTCAGCGGAGCCGCAGCCGCGCGACCCGGGGCGCCAGTTAGCCGCACCGGTCGGGGCGGAGCACGGTGAGCTGGCGGGGACCGGCGTTGGCGGCGGCGTGGGCCACGGCCTCGTTGGCGTCGTCGAGCCCGAACTCGGTCAGGTCGAACTGCCCAAGGTCGATCAGGCCGGCGCGGACCATCTGCACCATCCGGGGGATCGCCTTACGCGGGTACATCCACTTCCCGCGCACGGTGATATCGTGGTGCATCAGCCAGTTGTAATTGAGCGCAAGGTCGCCTTCGGCCCCACGAAGGCCTCCCATCAGAACCACTCGCCCGCCGTCCCGCACCCCCAGCACCGCGGCAAGCACCTGGGATGCGGACGCCTCCCGCGGGAGGAAGTCCAGCACCAGATCGATAGGGCCGCCTGCAGCCTCTCCGATGCGTCCCCGATCCTCCGTTTCGACGCCGCTCATCTGGACGGGCCGCACTCGCGGGCCGAAACAGCGGACGAGGTCCTCGAGCGCGCGAGCGTTTCGTCCTGCAGCCACTACCTTGGCGGCGCCCATCGCCAGCGCGACGGCCACGCCGGCGCCGCCGAAGCCGCCCGTGGCGCCGTTCACCACCAGCGTCTCGCCGGCTTTGAGATCACCGGCCAGCAGACCGCCATAGGGCACGAGGAGCCGGCCAAGCGCGGTCCAGCGGCCGGCGTCCCCGGTTTCGATGTCTCCGATCGGCGTGATGTTCTCGGTCGGGACCAGCATCTGCTCGGCGAACGCGCCGTGGTGGTAGAGGCGATGCAGCGGCAAGGCGGCTTGCGTCCTGTAGGTCCAGCCCTGCAGGATCGAGTCGGGATTGAGGGCGTCGTCGCGCGAGCGGACCGTGGGGTCGCAATAGACCCACTCGCCCACCGACAGCCTGGTCGCATCCGGCCCCAACGCGCGCACCCGGCCGATGCCGCCCGGCCCCGGCGCGACGGGCGGCTCCAGCAGGTAATTGCGGGAACCGGAGAAGACGCGCGCGGCGTAGCCGGTGACCCCCGTGGCCACCACATCGACGATCACCGAACCGGCGGGAAGTTCCGGGTCCGGCAGGGTCTGGATGGCGAGCGGTTCGCCGAATGCGTTCAGAACAGCGGCTTTCATGGAAACCTTCCTGGAGATTGAGCGAGGACAGCCTATCGGAGGTTTCGAAGCCAATTCAGGCCTGGTATTATCCTGGGATTGTAAAGCCCATCCTGGAGGCGAGGCGAGATGGCCGACCACAAGCGGCGTGAGCTTGGCGATTTCCTGCGCGCCCGACGCAGCCGCCTGACGCCGGAGTCCGTCGGCATGCCCGGGCGTCGCCAGCGACGCACGCCGGGCCTGCGCCGCGAGGAGGTGGCTGAGCTCGCTGGCATCGGCGTCGACTGGTACATCCGACTCGAGCAAGGTCGGCCGGTGACGCCTTCAGTCACAACGATCGACGCGCTGGCTCGCGCCCTTCGTCTGACGGAGCTGGAGCATCAGCATCTGCGGGCGCTAGCGGGGGGCGGCGGCCACAGGCCGTTCCAGCCCGAGACGGCGCCGCCGGCCCTGCTTCGCCTGCTGGAGAGCCTGGCCCAGCCCGCGTACGTGACCGGTCGCCGCCGCGACCTGGTGGCCTGGAACGCCGCGGCCGCAGACATCCTCGGCTTCGACGAGCTGGCCCAGGACGACCGCAACATCCTCGTCGCGATGCTGACCTACCCGCGCAGCCGCGAGCTCTTCGGCGAAGGCTGGGCTGACGAGGCGCAGCGGATGGTCGCCCAGTTTCGCGCCACCCACGACCTATGGGCTGGAGACCCGGCGTTCACCGCGCTGTTGCGGCGCCTGCGCGAGGGCTGTCCGGAGTTCGATGTCTGGTGGGAGCGCCACGACGTCCGCGCTCCGTCTTCAGGCGTCAAGACGCTGCATCATCCGACGAGGGGCCTGATCGCGTTCGAGCACGCCAGCTTCCAGGCCAACGACGATCCGGGCCTGAAGCTGGTGGTCTACACGCCGGTCCCGACGCCTTAACTCGACGATCACGGCCGGGCGGGGTCGCCGCTCAGCCCGCAGTTTCGATCCCGCCAAACACGTCCAGAGGCGCGGGCATTTCGGCCCAGAAGGCGCGGATTTCGGCGTCGGGATCATGCTCCAGCGTGGTTTCGTCGTCGAACATCATGGTCGCGCGATTGACGCCGTCGAAGGGAAGCCAGGGCGGCAGGCCGGCGCTGTTCGGATCTCCGGAACGCGCGAGCGAGATCCAGGCCGACGATAGAGCCTCGGCCATCCTGCGTCCTGACGCCGACCCGACGCCGAGGATCGGATCGCGGAAGTTGCCCAGGGAGGCCGAGACGTCGGTGGCGTGCGCTGCGCCCCACCGGCCCTCACAGGCTGGGCTCACCCAATTCCACCGGTACATCCAGGTGGGCGCCCGGGCATGGGTGGCGCGGAGCTCCGCCTGCTGGAACGCGAACCTGCGAAAGCCGCAGTCCGTTACGATCTGGGCGTACAGGAGAAAGGGCGCCTTGTCCGGGCGCCGTCGGCGATAGAGAGCCAGCATCGGTTCGGCCCTGTCGCCGTAGCGTTGCCCCAGCACGACCTTCAGCCCCGCCTCGTCCATGTCGAAGTCGCGGAAGAACAGGCCCGCATCGTCAAGTGTGGTGGAAACGATCACCGGAACGTCGGCGCTGGCGGCGACAGACGCAGGATCGCTGGGGTGACGCGGGAGATAGTCGCCGTCGAGCACGGGCATGAAAGCCAGCGCGCCGACCGCAACCTGCGCTGCGAGCAAGTCGCTCCACGGGACGTCCCAGAGCCGGTCGACATCGGTGTCGGCGAGCCCAAGCGCCTCGAGCAGGGCCCGCGCGAGGCGAGCGCCGTCATCGCGCGTCAGGAAGCGGCTCCACGATCCGCTCTGGATCGCGGCGCGATGGAAGAGTCCCTTGGCCGCCGGCGTGGCGAGCAGGGTGCTCACCTTCCAGCCGCCGCCCGACTGTCCGAAGATCATCACCCGGTCCGGATCGCCGCCGAACTCGGCGATGTTGTCCCGCACCCACTCGAGAGCGAGCACCAGGTCCGCGATACCGGCCACGCCCGAACCTGTTGCGCGCTCGCCGGCTCCGAAGTCCGAGAGGTCGAGATAGCCGAAGCTCGAGAGCCGATGGTTGACGCTGACGAAGACAACGTCTCCGCGTAGCGCGAGCTGGGCGCCGTCATACATCGGCGAATTGGCCGAGCTGATCGCAAAGCCCCCGCCGTGGATCGAGACCAGCACCGGCCGCTTGGCGCCATCCCGCAGGCCCGGTGTCCAGACGTTGAGATTCAGGCAGTCCTCGCCCATTCCGCCCTCTGCGACGGCAAGGTCGTAGTGGATCATCAGGGCGTAGGTGTTGGCGATGTCGGTGGGGACCTGCGGCGAGACCTGGCCGTAGCCGAAGCAGTCCCGCACGCCGACCCACGGCGCAGGCGGCTTTGGCGGCAGGAACCGCCGTGGCCCGCCCGTCGGCGCGCCGTAAGGCACGCCGCGGAAGCACCGGATTCCGCCATTGATCAAGCCGCGGATCTTCCCCGCGGTGGTGTCCGCCGCGCAGAAGATCAGGTCCCCAGGACCGGACATTGGCAACCCCGCCCCTAGGCGCCGAACGGGACCTTCAGCACCAGGCCGAAGGTGCGCGGCTGGGTGATGGTCACCGGCACGCCCGCGCTGGGATTGACGACGTTGTTCAGTGTGTCCGCCGCGAGCTGACCTTCGGTGTCGAAAATGTTCTTCAGATAGGCGTCGACCTCGATGTGGTTGGGCAGGATGATTCCGGCGTTGAGGTTCACGGTATTGTAGGCCGGCATCTTGTAGAACACATTGGTCAGGCTGCCGTAGTAACCGGATGTGCGGTCTCCAACCCACACGTCACTGACCTCGACGAAGCCGCGATATTTCTCGCCCAGGTGGAAATTGTAGTCGGCGTTGAAAGCGAAGTTGTACTTCGGCGAGAGAGGCAGGCGGGAGCCGGCGTATTCCACGCCGAGCACCGGCGCCGTCGTCGTCAGGCGGGCGTCGGTGTAGGCCGCCGAGCCGCTGAAGGTCAGGGGCGGCAGAACCCGATACGAGAAGGAGGCCTCCGCGCCCTGGATCCGCGCGTTGCCGGCGTTCACCAGCTGGTTGATGCCATCGACATTGTCGGTGGTCTGAATGCCGTGCCACTCGATGTCGTAGACGTCGACGTCCAGGGTCGCCTTGTGGTCGAGGAAGGTCGATTTCTCGCCGATCTCGTAGTTCCACAGCTTGTCCGGGTCGAAGGTGGCCGGCACCGTCGAATTAAATGACGTTGGCAGGACGAAGTTCGGCCCGCCGGGCCGAAAGCCGCTCGAAATGCGCCCATAGACCATGATGTCGTCGGTGATCCGGTAGCGCGGATTGAACAGGAAGGTGCCGACGCCCTGGCTGGAGCTGGAGCTGTAGGGATAGACCTTCCCGTAGGGCGGTCCGAAGCCGATGTAGCCGATGTTCGAGCTGTAGGTCTGGAACTGGTGGCTGTAGCGGGCGCCCACCGTCACATCGAACCGATCGGTGAAGTAGTAGGTCGCATCGGCGAAAGCCGCGACTTCCTGATAGACGCTGGGCAGATAGCCGTAGAACGGCAGTGACGAGAACGGCGCGGGCAGCAGGCCCTGCGGCGAGGCCCGGTCGAGCAGGTCAACGTTCTCGTCCGTGTCCTCGTGAGTATAGAAGAGGCCGGTCGTCCACTCGAAATGCTTGTTGCTCGGGGAGGCGAGCCGCAGTTCCTCGGTGAATTTCTTCGTATTTGTGTCGGCGTAGAGGTCGTACGGATTGGTCCCGGTGGACGCCAGGCCGGTGTAGAGCGGGATCACAGCGTCGTAGAAGCCGCTGACGTCCTCGTCATAGGTCCCGTGATTCTGTTGATAGCTAGTGACCGAGGTCAGCTTCGCCCAGTGCAGGTCGTAGTTGATCTCGCCGGATGCTGCCCAGACCGAATTGTCTTCGCGCTGCGGGAAAAGGTACGACTGCTGGTATCGGCCGATCGTGGGCGTGTGGGTGTTGAGGTTCTCGAACTCGACGTCCTGGCCGTCGCCCTTGATCTCGTCGCCGAAGACGGTGAGCCGCACGTCGAGGTCGTTGGTGACGTGGTCGAGGAACGACACCCGCCCGGCGTATGTGCGTGCGGAGCCGACGTCGTTCAGCCCAAGGCCCTTGTCCTGCGTATAGCCGGAGTCGAACTGTTGCAGGGCGTCGATGCGCAGGGCCGCCGTGTTGTTCAGCAGCGGCATATTGACCATGAACCGCAGGCCGTCGTTGAGCGAGCCGTGCGCGGTGGTGGAGCCTTCTGTTTCGATACGGCCATAAAAGGCGCTCGGGTCGGGCGGCGTGGTCACGTACTTCAGCGCGCCGCCGAGCGCATTGGCCCCGTAGAGCGTGCCCTGCGGGCCGTTGAGCACCTCGACCCGTTGCATGTCGAACAGGTTGAAATTGAAGGCCTGTGAGCCGAGGCCGAACTGGGTGCTCGCGCCCAGGGGCACATCGTCGAGATAGATCGCCACGCCGCTGCCGAGTTCGGCGGTGCTCGAGGCGACGCCGCGGATCGCGATCAGGTTGTTGGTCGGGCTGTTCGACTGGAAGCTGAGGCCCGGGACCATGGTGGCGAAGTCGTTGAACGTCGTCGCGTGCAGCTTCGCGAGGGTATCGTTGCTGAGCGCCGTGACCTGGCCGGGAACGGTCTGAATGACCTCGTTGCGCCGGGTAGCGGTGACGACGATCTCCTGGACCTCGGCGACGTCGGGCGCCGGCGCGGCGGCTGGCGCTGGCCTTGCGGCCCCAGCCGCCGCCATCTGGGCGTGGGCAGCGCCGCCAAGGGCGAGCGCCGCCGTGGCCGTGCAGCCCAGTAGCCAGTCCCGTGTGAAATTGGACACGTCGCATCCTCCGAATTTTGCCGGGGGCGTACCGCGTGTCGGATCGGCAAGAGAGGACGCGAACGTGAAAACGGCGCCGGTTATTTTCGCTCATTGACGGCGAGCGAGCTTGGGCGCAGTGGCGGCGCCCCTCGTTTGGTGAAGAAATTGCGACAGGGCATAGATTCTCGGTACTTTTCCGCTCTCGTGGGGGGCGAGACGGCTGAGCGGCTCTTCCGCCGGGCAGGCCTGATGAGCGGAGATGTTCCGCCCGCGACGCTCGACCTCGTGTCGTTCTGGCGGCTGTGCGTCGAGGACATCCAGGCCAGCAACGACGAGAGCCACGGCGTGGCCGCCGAGCCCGTGCCCCTCGGCAGCGTCTCGGTGCTGTTCACTGCCGCCAAGGAGGCCGACGACCTGCATGGCGCGCTGGAGCGCTTCACGGCGGCCGCGCGCCTGATCCGGCGTGAATGCCGCGTCAGCTTGGGCAGGAACCGGGATACCGTTCGGCTCACCGTGCGACCGATCGCCCGCGGATCCCTCAAGGCCGAGATCTACTGCGAGTGCTTCTTGATGGTCGCCCACTGCGCGTTCCGATGGATGACCGGCGAGAAGCTGGATCCGGTGCTCGTCAGGGGCGCGGCCGAGGCGGCGCCTCTGGGCGGCGCGATCATGGAGGCGCTGCGCGCGCCCCTGATCCGTCGCGGGGAAGGGGCGACGATCGTCTACAGCCGGCGAGATATGGCCGCGCCGATCCTGGCCCAGAAGTACCGGGTCTGGGGCGAAGCCGAGTTCGCCGCCTTCATGTCCCTGCTGAGCGAATCCGAGTCGCCCGGGGAAGCGGGCGCCGCCCCGGAGGTTGAGGCCGTGCTCCAGGCGTTCCGCCGCGGTTGTCGCTCGCAGGACCAGGTTGCGCGCTCGCTCGGCCTCAGCACGCCCACCCTGCGCCGACGCCTCGCCCAGGCCGGCCTCAGCTTCCGTCGGCTGTCGGTGGAATACCGGCAGGCCGAACTCCAGGAGCTCCTTGCGACCGGCCTGCCCGTGCGCGAGATCGCCGAGCGCCTTGGCCTCTCCGACGACCGCAGCCTGCGCCGCTTCTGCGCCGACCGATTAGGCGTCTCCCCCCGCGAGTACCGCCTCGGCGCCGGATCGGCGGCGGGGACCGGCTGATTCCGCGACGGTCGTGCGCCGGCGCAGATCGGCCAGGGCCGCATCCATCATCGGCTGCGGCGCGGGCGTCAGCCGCGGACCGTCGGTCCAGACCAGTGCGGCCTCTACCCGGCGATCGGGATAGCTCTCCCTGAGGACAGCGGCATAGAGCGCGAGTTGCAGCACATAGGCCGGGTCGGCGCCTTCGATAGTCTCCGGCGCTGGGCGGTTGGTCTTGAAGTCTACGATCAGGATCCGGTCGGGTTCGACCACGAGCCGGTCGATGCGCCCCGCAACGGTGACGTCGAGGCCAGCGGGACGTCCCGCGATCCCGACCTCGGCCTGCGAGCCGGGCCCGAACACCGCTGCGAAGCGCTCATCCTCCAGCACGGCCAGGGCGGCGGCGGCCATCTCCGCCCGTTGCGCCTCGGTCAAGTCCAGTTCGCGGCGAAGCGCCGCCTCTGCGGCAGCCCAGCGCCTATCGGCGGGAACGTCGGGAAGCCGTTCGAGCAACCGGTGAATGATCTCGCCCCGGCGGTAACGACCAATGCCCCCGGTCATCGCAAGTGGCGACGGCGCCGAGGCCGTCTCGAAATCGGCCAGGGCCGTTGGTGAGGCAAAACGTGAGCCCCGCTCGCGCGGGGCGGCCTTCCGGGCGAAGTCCGGCAGGATCACGCCACCCTCCGCCGCAGGCGCCGCGGCGGCCGCAGGTTCGGGGTCCGCGCCGTACCTTTGCGCCTGCGCTCCGTCGGCCAGCGTGAAGCCATGTGTTTCCAGCCGATCGAAGGCGCGCTCGACATAGTCGCGCCAGCTTCGTTCGAAGAACCGCGGCAGGGTCTCGACGCCGGCGATGACCAGGCGGTCGCGCGCACGGGTGAGGGCCACGTAGAGCAGGCGTGACGCCTCCTGCTCCACCGTCGCGTCGCGGGCCGTTCGGGCGGCGGCCGAAGCCGAACAGTCATCGGCCTTGCGGGGGGCGAACAGGAAACCACCATCCGCCGTGGTCAACAGCGCTTCCCCCTGCCAGCTCGTGCGCATGGTGGTGTCCGGCAGTATGACGATCGGCGCCTCGAGGCCCTTGGCGCCGTGTGTGGTCATTACACGCACCGGACCCGCGCCATCCTGGGCCTCGTCCTGCTCCCGCTTGATGGTGATGTCCGCCACCGACATCACCGCCAGGAATCGTTCCAGATCGCGGATCCCGCGCCCCTCGGCCTCCAGGGACTGAGCGACGAAGGCGTCGATCGCCTGTTCCGCCTCGGCGCCCAGGCGCGTGAGCACGCGCTGGCGCATGGTGCGACCCTCTGCATCGAGGCGCTGAAGAGCTCGGCTGTAGAAGTCGAACGGCGCCGCGCCTGCCTGTGACACCGCCCAAGTGGTCAGCTCGGCCGCCGCCGCCCAGTCGGCCCGTTCTCCGGCGCGTGCCAGCAGGGCGCCCCAGAGCGAGCCGCGCCGCCCGTAGGCCAGGTCGAACAGGCTCTCGTCGGACACGTTGCAGAACGGGCTTCGCAGGAGGCAGGCGAGCGTGAGGTCGTCGGAAGGAAAGCGCGCGATCCGACCCAGGGCCATCAGGTCGTCGAAGGCGCCGTGCTCGCTCAGAGCGAGACGGTCGGCGCCGGCGACCGGGACGCCCTCGCGCTTCAGCGCCCGGATGATCTCCTCGAACAGGGCCCCACGCCGACGCACCAGGATCAGGAAGTCTCCCCACACGCAGGCGCGGGGAGGATCATCCATTCTGCGGCCCCCGACTCCATCGCCCCGCGCCACCGCAGCGCGGATCTCCAGGGCGATGCGCCGGGCCAGGCGCTTGTTCGCGCTCGCAGGCGGCTCGCTGTCCACCGGCG
Organism: Caulobacteraceae bacterium; assembly: GCA_036488935.1. Classification (GTDB taxonomy): domain Bacteria; phylum Pseudomonadota; class Alphaproteobacteria; order Caulobacterales; family Caulobacteraceae; genus Acaudatibacter. Next base: position 44,712 of record DASXGR010000039.1, read on the forward strand.
ACCAGGGATCGACCTCTTCCGCCGGCAGGTCGATCTCGAGCACCCAGAGGTCGACGGACCCTTGATCGGTCCGCCGGGCAATGTGGGGCGGCCTCACATGGTGCACGTTATCGCCCTCGCCTGGGCTGATTCCCGCGCGGGCCGTGGGGTCCTCGAAGACCTTGTCGACAAATTTGAGCACCTGCGGTGTCGAGCGCCAGCTCTCCAGCAGGAGCCATTGACGGAAGCGGCGGCCGCTCTCTGACGCCCTCGCCGCCAGGGCCTGGGCTTCCGCCGCCAGGCGCTCGGGCGCCGCGCCTTGGAACGAGAAGATCGACTGCTTCTCGTCGCCTACCGCGAAGACGGTCCGGCGGATCTGGGCCGCGGCCGAACCCGCAAAGAATTCCTCCGTCAGGGCGCGGATGATGGCCCATTGTTCCGGCGCGGTGTCCTGCGCCTCGTCGAGCAGGACGTGGTCGAGCCCGCCGTCCAGCTTGTAGAGCACCCACGCGGCGTCGGCGCGGCGTGTCAGGAGGTCCACGGTCCGGGCGATCAGATCGCCGAAGTCCAGCGCGCGGCGGACGGCCTTGCCGTCCTCGTACCGGCCGCCGTAGGCGCGGGCGAGGGTGAGCACGTGGACGGTGTCCTCGGCCACCTTCGCCGCCTTCAGCCGCTCGCTGGTCTCAAGGCAGCGTTGCTGTTCTTCCTTCAGCCACGTCCTGACGGCGGGATCGATGGCGTTCGTGCCCAGGCGCGATCTGGGCTCGCCCGCGGCCGTGAGGAAAACGGCCTTGACCCGCTCGAAGCCGCAGCCCGGCTCGACGGCCGCAAGGAGCTGGGCGAGCTGCTGGTCAGTCTTCGCGTCGCTGGCGGCCAGGACATCCCTCGCTCGCCGCCAGTTGATCCATCTCAGGCTCGCAAGGGCCTCCGCCTCGATAGCTTCCAGACTTTCCACCTCCTGGAATCCGCAGCGCTGCCAGACGTCGAACATGTAGCCGCCGCGTATATCGGCCTGATCGGCATAGTCCTGGATCGCCGCGCGCCGGTTCTCGAACGCCGACAGCAGGCCTTCGAAACTGCGCCAATCAAGCTCGACGCTGAGATACGCATAGGCGCGCCCGACCGGGTCGTCCGGCTCTGCAAGGGCTTCTTCCGCCAGTCCGGCGCGCGCGGCGCGAGACAGGTCTGCCGACGCCAGGCCATCGAGGACCGAGAAGCCGGGGGACACGCCGGCCTCCAGTGGGAAGCGCCGGAGCAGGGCCTCGCAAAAGGCGTGGATGGTCTGGATCTTCAGGCCGCCGGGCGTATCCAGAGCGCGGGCGAACAGGGCGCGGGCGCGGGAGAGGTCGGCGTCCGGTTCCCCGATGTCCGCTAGCGCCTTGGCGAGAAGCTCGTCCTCCATCACCGCCCACGCGCCCAGCATGTCGAACAGGCGCCTCTGCATCTCCGCAGCCGCGGCCTTGGTGTAGGTCACGCAGAGGATCGCCTCGGGTCGCGCCCCGGCCAGCAGGACGCGGGCGACCCGCTTGACCAGGGTCGAGGTCTTGCCTGAGCCGGCGTTGGCGGAGACGAATACCGACTCCCGCGGGTCTGAGGCGGCGGTCTGGGGATCGGGGCCGCTCATTCGGCGTCTCCGGAGCCGTCGCCGATCACGTGCCACTCCCACACGCGGGCGAGGTGGTCATAGTCGCTGTGGCCGCCCACGAACTGCATGGCCGCGCGGGAGAGGTAGCCTGTCTCGAGCCGGTCGAAGTGGGCGACACGCCGGGCGAGGCCCGCCAGGGCCGCGGCGGCGAGCTGACCGGCGTCGCCACGCGCCCGGTTTTCCACTCGGCCCGGGACGCGCCCCCCGCTCACCCGGACATAGACCAGCTCGCGCGGCGAATGCGGACCCAGGGTCTCGAAGCCGCCGGCCGCCAGGATGGCGGCGGTGAGCGTCAGCTGCGGCGCGAGGCCGGCCTCCACCATCTTCCGGCTGGGGGCGGCGCCGGTCTTGAAATCGAGCACATCGGCTTCGCGGCCACGCGCCTCGATCCGGTCCGCCCGGGCGGTGAGCGTGAATGAGCCAAGCGGTCCGTCGATCGCCATCCGCCCCTGGATTTCGACGACGAGACGCGCGCCCTCCCGCCGTTCCCGCTCGAAGCGCACGACCCAGGGCGCGAGGTTGGTCGCCAAAGCCGTTTCGCGCGCCAGGGCCGCCGCCGGCATCCCCGCCTCCGCCAAGGCTTCGATCAGGAGCCTGGCGAACAGCGACTCGGCGTCGTCCGGCAGGAGGTCGGGATGCTCGCGCGCGAATCTCTCAAAAGCGGCGTGCGTGGCCGTCCCGCGGGCGAGGGCTTCGACGGGGGCGTCCGGCGGGTCGAGCCGGCGCAGATCCAGGATCCGCTCCGCATAAAGACCATAGGGATCACGCACCCACCGCTCGATCGCAGTGACCGGCAGCTGGCGAGGTCGGGCCTCCAGGGGCGGCGTCGGCCTTGGCCGGCTGGCAGGCGCGAGTTCGGCTGGTGGATCGGGCAGGGGCGCGTCGAGGGCCCGCGCCCAGGCGACGATCTCCGGCCGCCCTGCCACCTCGACACCTGCGCCGCGGGCGAGGGTCCGCAGCCGCCACAGCCACCTCGAAGCCACGGCGGGCGCGCCGCCCCGTCGCTCGGTGCTGACCAGCACAACGTCGGGCGCTGCGGCCGCCTGGGCGAAGTCATGAGCCGACAAGCCGATGCGCCGCTCCGGCGGCGGCAGGCCCAACCGTTCGCGCATGGGACGCGAGAGAAAGGGGTCTGCGCCGGCGGTCGGCGGCCACACGCCTTCTTCCAGGCCCGCCAGGATCAGGCGATCGGCATGGGTGAGGCGTGCTTCGAGCACCCCGAGGATTCTCAGCCGGGGATGGGCCGGAGCACCGGCGCGCAGCATCTGCCGGGCCAACAGGCCATCTACCAGATCGGCAAAACCGGCGGCGGTCGCGGAGGGCAGGGCGCCGCTTTCGCGGATCAGCGACGAGAACAGGGCCGCGGCCGCTTCGCCAGCCAGCCCCGTCCACGGCGAAGGGCTGTTTGACCCGCGCGAAAACGCCTCGATTGCTTCGACCAGGTCGCGCGCGGCGACGCTCACCTCGGCCGCGCCGTCGGCGAAGGGGGCGGCGATCGTGTCCAGCACCCTGCGCGTGCGACGAGCCAGCTCGAGGGCGGCGTCGATCGAGCGCTCGCGAGCGCTGTCAGCCTCCTCTCCCCGCGCGTCTTCGAGGCGCATCTCCAGCACGCGCCAGTCGGCCGGCCGCGGCCCCCGCAGGGCGCTGCGCTCGAGCCGTCGCCTGGCTATCGCGAGCTCAGCAGGCTCGAAGCCGAGCCGGGTCAGCGGATGTTTCAGGAGGGCCAGCAAAGGCGCCGGATCCAGCGGCTGGGACGCCGCGCGCGCCAGCAGGGCTGCGAGCGTGGCGACAGGCGCCGCCGCCAGGGTCCGGCCCGCAGACACGTCCGCCTCGACCCCCCAACGCGTGAGGCGCACGCTGACGCGTCGGGCCAGTTCGACGTCGGGCGTGATGAGGGCGCACGTCAGGTCCGGCGTCTCCAGCGCCTCGCGCATCATCAAGGCGATCGCCGCAGCCGCGTCCTCTTCGTCGCGGGCGGTGACGAGGCGCAGGCCTTTCAGACCCTCGGCGATCGGGTCGACGCCCACAGCGGCGCCTTCGTCGCCGATGCTCTTGATCAGAGGCAGCCAGTCGGCTGTCGACTCCGGCGGGCGCAGGGCCTCGTTGATCAGCCGCCGTCGCCACCGCCCTGCGGCCTCGCGCTCCGCCGCCGGATCCCACGGGGCGACGTCGCCGCGGTCCAGACCCACGCGGGTCAGCAGGCGTTTCATGGCGCCCTGCGGATGGGCTTCGCCGACTTCAGCCCAGGCAGAGTCCGCAAGCGCGGCGTCCAGGCCCGGCAGCACCACGCAGCCTGCCGTCAGGCCCGCGATGACCGCCATCAGGTCCGCCGCCGCTGGGGTCGATCCGGTGGATCCGGCAAGGACAACGGGGTGAGAGGGGGGACGTTCGGCCCAGCGTGCGGCGAGGCGGCGCAGCAGGCGCACGCGGCGCGCCTGCGGATCGATCATCCCCAGCGCCTCGAGCCGTCTGGGCCACGCCTCCAGGGCGAGGTTCAGGAAGTTGGCCGAGATGGCCCAGTGGCGCGCCAGTTCGCCCTCGGCGAGGGCGGCCACGGCGGCCGGATCCCCTCGCTCCTCGAGCTGGCAGCTGTCAAGAAATGCGCCAAGCGCATCCGCCAGCTCCAGCGCCCCTTCGGCGTCGAGGCGACGGGCGATGAGGTCCTGGTGTTCGGCGATCAGGCCGGCCAGCTCGAACCGCCGGCGCTCGGCGGAAATCGGAGGAGGAAGCTCCAGCGAGAGATCGCCCGGCTCGAACGGCGGCTCGCCCTCGTCGAGGTCGCCCAGGACGCGGATCTGCGGGAGGATCACGGCCAGGCCGCCGGCGGCGGCCAGGAAGGCCTCGGAAAGGCCACGCCCCGCCCGGCGCGTCGGCAGGAACACCACCGCCCTGGTCAGGCCCTCAGGGCCGTGGGCGGAAAGCTCGCGCCAGAGGCCGGATGCGAGATCCTTCAGGAACGGCCGATGTGGCGGGATGGTGAACCAGCG
>DASXGR010000052.1:0-8466 GCA_036488935.1 Caulobacteraceae bacterium
GAGGGGTCCTTGACGAACATGGTGCTCTGCTCCCCCGGCAGACCGACGAAGCGGGTCTGGGGCTCGATGATGAATTGGAGGTTGGCCGCCTTCAGACGGTCAGCCAGGTCGCGCCAGTCGCCTGCTTCGAGGATCAGGCCGAAGTGGCGCACCGGCACGTCCTCGCCGTCCACGGGATTTGTCGCCGCGTCGCGCAGTTCATCCGGCGCGAGATGGGCGACGATCTGGTGGCCATAGAGGTCGAAGTCGACCCAGTCCTCTGCGCTTCGTCCCTCGGGACAGCCAAGCACGCCGCCGTAGAAGGCGCGCGCCGCCGTCAGGTCATGGACGGGAAAGGCAAGGTGGAAGCGTGGGCGGTTCATGACCAGGCTCTTAGCGCATGTGACCGCGCGCGGGGAGCGCTCGCACTGGACTTTGCCGCTCGCACGCAGTCACTACACGGGCGGTCCGCCGACAATCCGGAGAGAGCCTGAAGATGAATGTCATGACCATCGACGCCCAGGGTTGGAAGGCCGCCGGAGATGCGGGGCTCGCCGACGCCATCGAGCTACGCCGGGCGATCCACGCCGAGCCGGAACTGGGGTTGGACCTGCCCAAGACCACCGCCAAGGTGAAGGCGGCCCTGGCCGGCCTGCCGCTGGAGATCCGCGAAGGCCGCTCCACCAGCGGGCTGGTGGCCATCCTGCGCGGCCCCGCCAACGGACGCACGGTGCTGCTGCGCGGCGACATGGACGCCCTGCCGCTGACGGAGGACACCGGGCTGCCGTTCTCCTCTCTCCACGCCGGCGCCATGCACGCCTGCGGCCATGACACCCACGTGGCCATGCTGGCCGGCGCGGCGCGGGTGCTTTGCGAGCGGCGCGAGCGTCTCGCGGGCACAGTGATGTTCATGTTCCAACCCGGTGAAGAGGGCCATCACGGTGCCCGCTTCATGCTGGAGGACGGGCTGATCGATCCCCTGCCCGACGTCGCCTTCGCCCTCCACATCTCACCCAATATGCCCAGCGGGGTGTTCGCCGGCCGCACCGGCCCCCTGCTCGCCGCCGCCGACAAGGTGACGATCAAGGTGATCGGCCAGGGAGGCCACGCCTCCATGCCGCAGGACGCGGTCGACCCGATCCCGGTGCTCTGCGAGATCGTCACCGCGCTGCAGGCGATGGTCACGCGGCGGATCTCGGTGTTCGAGCCGGCGGTCGTCACCATCGCCCACATCGATGCGGGCACCACCAACAACGTCATCCCGGAGACCGGCCGCATGGTCGGCACCATCCGCACCCTGTCGGAGCGTACGCGGAAGCTCGTCCACGAGGGCATCGCCAGGGTGGCCGAAAACATCGCCGCCGCCCATGGCGCGCGCGCCGAATTGGATATCGATCCCGGATTCCCCGTGACGGTCTGCGATGGGCGCATCACCGAGCTCGCCGCGCGCACCGCGCGCGCCCTGTTCGGCGAAGAGGGCTGGATGACCATGCCCAATCCGATCATGGGCGCCGAGGACTTCTCCTACGTCCTGCAGAAGGCGCCCGGCGCCATGGCCTTCCTTGGGGCGGCCCCGGAAGGCGGAGACTATCGCACCTGCTGCGCCCTCCACTCCAACCGGATGGTGCTGGACGAGCGGGTGATGGCGCGGGGCATCGCCATGCACTGCGCCATGGCCGAGGCGGCGCTCTCCTCCGACCTCGAACTCTAGCAGCGGGTGGACAGGGGGCGCCCCGGCGCGGCCGCGGCGGCCCTGGAGGCGCCGCGGCTGCCGGTCTGGGTGATGGGGCTGGCCATGGCCCCGTTCGGCCTGCTGGGCGGCGTGTGGGCGGTCAGCGTACCGCAGCTCCTCGCCGCCCAGCACGTCTCCGAACCGGTCATCGCGAGCGTCACCGCGCTTTCGGGACTGCCGACCTCCCTCGGCTTCCTGGTCTCGCCCGTGCTCGACCTCTGGATCAGCCGCCGCGCCTGGTCCCTGGCGCTGGCGGTCGTCACCGGCGTGCTGCTCTTTGCCGCCCTCCTCTGCCACCAGAGCGTCGCGGCTCTGGGGGCGCTGCTGTTCCTGGCCTGGCTCGCCGCCATCCTGTTTGCGGGGGTGACCGGCGCGTGGCTGAGCGGCCTGCTGCCGCAGGAGAAGCGAGCGGAACTGGCGGCGTGGAGCACGGTCGCCAACACCGGAGCTGGCGGCCTGTCGGTGATGATCGCCATGCCGTTGCTGCGGGACCTGCCTTTTGCGGTGGGCGCGGCGATCCTCGGACTGGCGGTGATGGTCCCGGTGCTCCCGCTCACGCGCCTGAAGGCGCCGCCGCCCGACTCTGACCTGTCGCATGAGGGATTCGCCGCGCTCCTGCGCGACCTGCGCATCCTCGTCACCCGCCCGCACATCGTGCGCCTGCTGGTCCTCTTCCTCGCCCCGGCGGCAGCCTTCGCCCTGACCAACCTGCTCGGAGGGCTTGGCGACGAGTTCGGGGCTTCAGAGCGCTTTGTTTCGACCGTCGGCGGGGCCGGGGTGACGCTGGCCGGCGTCGTCGGCTCCCTGCTGGTGCCTCGGCTCCTGGCGTTCACCACGCCGGTCCGCCTCTACCTGCTGATCGGGATTGTGGGCGCCCTCTCGACCGCCATCCTCGCCGTGGCGCCGCACAGCCCGACGACCTTCGCGCTGGCCATGATCGGCCAGAACGCTTTCCAGGCCGCCGCCTTCACGGCCGCCTTCGCCATCACTTTCCGATCGGTCGGGCAGGACAATCCGCTGGCGGCGACGCAGGTCTCGCTGCTGACAGGGGCCGGAAACGGGCCGGTGACCTACATGCAGATCCTGGACGGGCGCGCTTACGGCGTGGCCGGGATTCGAGGCGCCTTCGCGTTCGACAGCGCCGTCAGCCTGGCGGCCTGCGCCGTCATGGCCCTGTGGCTATGGCGGCGCGCCCAGCCCGAACTGCCCGACTAAAGCGCTTTCCGGCGAAGTGGGAACTGGTTCGCCGCCAGAAAGCGCGTCAAAACAAAGAGCTGGAGCGCGGCGCCGATTCAATCGGCGCGAAAAGCGCTTTGACGTCAGGGCCAATCCGCAAGCGCGCGCGGATTTTGGATGATCTGGCCGCTCCGGATGTCCACCGAGACGCGGCGCACATCGCCGTCGCGATAGATCAGCACATTGTAGGCCTGGACGTCGGAGGTGGCGTTGGCGGCGCTGCTGGCGATACCTGCCGCCACCGCCGGACCTTCGCCCTGCTGCTCAGCCGTGCGGATCGCCTGCGTCAGGGGAATGGTGGCCTGCAGCGCCTGGCCGACATCTGCCCGCGCTCTCCACTTCAGCATCCAGTCCGGGACAGTGGAGGTGGACATTTCCACGGTCTGGCCGTTCTGCGCCGCGGCGTGGATGAAGGTCACCTTGCCACCCTTGGCAAGCACGGTTCGGAAGCCGGGCGCGCCGTCGCTGCTGGTGAAGCGGATTTCGATCACCCGGCCGCCCGTCGTCGACTCGATCCGTTGGATCATGTGGGCGAGCGTGGACTGATCGCCGCTCCAGTCTTTGAGGTCGGCCTTGGTGTAGGGCTTCTGCGACACGGCCTGGGCGGACGCGCTCGCGGCGCCGAGGCTCACAGCTGCAGCGATCGCGCAGGCGATCGAAAGCTTTCTGATCACGGCTAGGGACTCCCGAGCTATCACACGATCGATTTCGTACGAAACCCGGATAAGCCCCCTGCAGTTCCGCTCGTAACTCTGGAGCAAACCCCGTTCAAACGGCGTTCGTCTGAACGGGATGCTCTAGACTTAGAGACCTGAACTCCGCCTCATCGCCCGACGAATTCCCGGTTGGGCGGAGGGTGCTGACTGATTTCAGGGCTCACCCGCCAGGGCGCGGGGATTTTGGATGACCTGCCCGGTGCGGATATCCACGGCGATTCGGTGGACATAGCCGTCGTGATTGATCAGCACGTTGTAGGCCTGGACATCGGCGGTGGGGTTGCTGGCGCTGCTGGCGATGCCGGCCGCTACCGCCTGGCCCTCGCCCTCGTCCTCGGCCGTGCGGATCGCGTCAGCCAGCGGAACGGTGGCCTGCAGCGCATGGCTGACATCGGACCGCGCCTTCCATTTCAACATCCGGTCGGGGACAGGGGCGCTGGACATTTCCTGGGTCTGGCCATCGAGCGACGCGGTGACGAAGGTCACGCCGCCGTCCTTGGCCACCACCGTTCTAAAGCCGGGCTCGCCGCCGCGGGTGGTGTAGTGGATAGCGACAACGCGCCCGCCCGACGTCGCTTCGATCTGCTGGATCATGTGGGTGAGGGTGGAAGCATCGCCGCCCCAACTGGTGAGGTCGATCTTGGGGTAGGGCTTTTGCGACACGGGCTCTGCCGATGCGCCGGCGGCGCACAAGGTGGCTCCGGCCACGATCGCGCAGGCGATCGAGAGCTTTCTAGACACGGGTGGGACTCCTGAATTTTCGGATGATTGTTCTCGCGCGGCGCCTGAAGTCGCACCGTGCGGTTGCGCAGGTAGTTCTGGAACAAACCGCGTTCAACGTTCCCGGTCTGGACGGAGAAGATTTGCTCTAGATTCAGAAATGTAGAGCCTGATTGAGCGTTTGCGCCCACTTCGCGCCCAACCTGCCAGACTCTTGACGCAGCGAGCCGTTGTCCACGGCCGCCCCTGCGGTTAAAGACCCGCGGAAAGGCCGCCCACGCACGATCCGGCTTCGCCTTTCCGCCAGATCAACGCGGAGGCTGCTTTGGGGAATGTGACGGTGATCGGCGCCCAGTGGGGCGACGAGGGCAAGGGCAAGGTCATCGACTGGCTCGCCCACCGCGCCGACGTGGTCGTGCGCTTCCAGGGCGGCAACAACGCCGGCCACACCATCGTGGTGGGCAATAATGTGTACAAGTTCTCGCTGCTTCCCTCGGGCGTGGTCCAGGGCAAGCTTTCGATCATCGGCAACGGGGTGGTGGTTGATCCCTGGTCGCTGGTGGACGAGATCGAACGCGTCCGTGGCCAGGGCCTTACGATCACGCCGGAGATCCTGGCGGTGGCGGACAACGCCTGCCTGGTCCTGCCGCTTCACCGCGATCTAGACGCCGCGCGCGAGGCGCGGGCGGGCGCGGGGCGCATCGGCACTACCGGCCGCGGGATCGGTCCGGCCTATGAGGACAAGGTGGGCCGCCGGGCGATCCGCTTCTGCGACCTGGGCGATCCGGCAGCGCTGGAGAGCAAGATCGGACGCCTGCTCGCCCACCACGAGCCCCTGCGCCGCGGCCTCGACCTGCCCGAGGTCACCCATGAGGCCCTGCTCGCCCAGCTGCAGGAGATCGCGCCCAAGGTGACGCCCTTCGTGCGGCCCGCCTGGCGCGAGCTCGACCGCGCCATCCGCGACAACCGCCAGATCCTGTTCGAGGGAGCCCAGGCGGTCATGCTGGACGTCGACCACGGCACCTATCCCTTCGTCACCTCCTCCAACACCGTCGCCGGCCAGGCGGCCGCCGGCTCCGGCGTGGGCCCCTCGGCGGCGGGCTTTGTCCTGGGCATCGTCAAGGCCTACACCACGCGCGTGGGCGAGGGCCCCTTCCCTGCGGAGCTGAAGGACGCCACCGGCGAGAAGCTGGGCGAGCGCGGCCGGGAGTTCGGCACCGTCACCGGCCGCAAGCGCCGCTGTGGCTGGTTCGACGCCGTACTCGTGCGCCAGTCGGTCGCCGTCGCCGGCATCGACGGTATCGTCCTCACCAAGCTCGACGTGCTGGACGGCTTCGACACCCTGAAGATCTGCGTCGGCTATCGCCTCAACGGCGAGACGATCGACTACGTGCCCGCCAGCCTCTCCGACCAGGCCGCCGCCCAACCGGTGTGGGAAGAGATCGAGGGCTGGAGCGACTACACCCACCGCGCGCGCTCATGGAAGGATCTGCCCGCCGCGGCGGTGAAGTACGTGCGCCGGATCGAGGAGCTCATCGGCGCCCAGATCGCCTTCGTCACCACCGGCCCCGAACGCGACGACATCATCATGATGCGCGATCCGTTCAGGGGGTAGGGATCGGATTGCGGGCGCCCGAGCGGCCGCTTTCCCCCTCCGTCTCGCCCCGCTGCGCGGGTCGATCCACCTCCCCCATAAAGGGGGAGGAGAGCAATAAGCCTTTGAAGTGTAACGCGCTCTCCTTCCCCTTGACGGGGAAGGTGGCTGAGCGCCGGAGGCGGTCAGACGGATGGGGAAGGCCGCCGCTCGGGCGTATGCCGCTTGCAGCCCCGCCAGCGAACTGATTAAGGCTCCTAACCATATCGAGGAGGAGCCCATGACCATCGTCGACGCACCGCGTCCGCTGACCATCGCCGAGGCCAATGCGAGGCTGACTGCGCCGGGCTCCCGCTTCGAGGTCGAGGAGATCCTGATCCGCGGCGCGTCGACGAGGGTGTGGCAGAACGGGCCCAAGACGCTGGCCCAGGTGTTCGAGGGGGCCGAGCGCTTCTCGGACCGCACCTTCCTCGTGCTGGAGGAGGACCGGGTCACCTTCGAGGGCTTCATGCGCGCCACGCGCGTGCTGGCTGAGCGCCTCGCGGCCGATGGCGTCGGCAAGGGCGACCGGGTGGCCATCGTGATGCGCAACCTGCCCGAGTGGCCGGTCGCCTTCTTCGCCGGCGCCATCCTGGGCGCCATCGTCACGCCGCTCAACGCCTGGTGGACCGGACCGGAACTGGCCTTCGGCCTCTCCAACAGCGGCGCCAAGGTCGCCCTGGTCGACGCCGAGCGCCTCGCCCGCATCGAGGGCGACCTCGCCGGCCTCGCTGACCTGCAGAAGGTCTATGTCGCCCGCGCCGGCCAGGAAGCCCTGCCGCCGAAGGTCGAGCGGCTGGAAGCGGTGATCGACGTTCCCAACAGCTGGGCCGACCTACCGCGCCGCCCGAGCCCCAATGTCCGCATCGAGCCGGACGACGAAGCGACCATCTTCTACACCTCTGGCACGACCGGAACGCCGAAGGGCGCGCTAGGCACCCACCGCAACATCACCACCAACCTGACCGCGGGCGAGGCGGCAATGGCGCGGCGGTTCATCCGGTCCGGGCAGCCCCTGCCCACGCCGCCCGCGGGCGGCGCGCCGCAGCGCTGCTCCCTGCTCGTGGTGCCGTTCTTCCATGTGACCGGATGCATCGCCAGCCTGGTGGGCGCAACACACTCGGGCGGCAAGATCGTCCTGATGCGCAAGTGGGACGCTCTCGAAGGCCTCAAGCTCATCGAGCGCGAGCGGGTCAACTCCACCGGCGGCGTGCCGACGATCGCCTGGCAGCTGATCGAGCATCCCGAGCGGGAGAAGTACGACCTCTCCTCGCTCGAAGGGATCGGCTATGGCGGCGCGCCTTCCGCCCCCGAACTGGTGCGGCGGATCAAGTCGGTGTTCCCCACCGCCATGCCCGCCAACGCCTGGGGCATGACCGAGACCTCCTCCACCGCCATCAGCATCGGCGGCGAAGACTACGAGGCCAAGCCCGACAGCTGCGGCCTGCCCAACCCCACCGGCGAATTCAGGATCGTCGGCGAGGGCGGCGAAACCCTGCCGCCCGGCCAGGTCGGCGAGCTGTGGTTCAAGGGGCCGAACGTGGTGAAGGAGTATTGGAACCGGCCGGATGCGACGGCCGAGACCTTCATCGATGGCTGGGTGAAGACCGGCGATCTCGCCCGCACCGACGACGAGGGCTACTGCTATATCGTCGATCGGGCCAAGGACATGCTGATCCGCGGCGGCGAGAACATCTACTGCGTCGAGGTCGAGAACGCCCTCTACGATCATCCCGCGGTGATGGATGTGGCGGTGGTAGGCATTCCGCACCGGACGCTGGGCGAGGAACCAGCGGCGGTGGTCACTCTCAAGCCCGGCGCCAGCGCCACCGAAGACGAGCTGCGGGCCTTCGTCGCCGCACGCCTGGCGGCGTTCAAGGTCCCGGTGAAGATCGCCTTCTCCGCCGAAACCCTACCGCGCAACGCCAACGGCAAGATCATCAAGCCGGAGGTGAAGAAGGTGTTCGAGGCCTGAGGGCGGCGCAGATCAACAAAGAACCACGGACCTCGCGGACTCCACGGACGCGGGCGCGCATTTCGAGAAGCGCCTTCGGCGCGTCAGGCGCTTCTTCCGCGCGCGTCAGCGCGTGTCCGTGGGGTCCGTGAGGTCCGTGGTTTACTAAGGAGTCGTACGCATGCCCATCCACCCCAAGGCGCAGGCCTTCGACACAGCCGCTCCCGACTATGTGCGCGGCCGGCCGGACTATCCGGCGGCGCTGCTCGACTGGCTGACCGGGCCGATGGGGATCTCAGAAGACACGCGGGTGGTCGACCTCGCGGCCGGCACGGGCAAATTCACGGGCCTGCTCACGAAGACCGGGGCGCGCATTATCGCCATCGAGCCGGTGGCGGGCATGCGCCGGGCGCTTCACGCCGCCTTGCCCCAGGTCGAGGCCCTGGAGGGGACGGCGACGTCGATCCCGCTGGGCGACGAGATCGCCGCCGCCGTG
>DASXGR010000065.1:0-6379 GCA_036488935.1 Caulobacteraceae bacterium
CGGCGGATCTTCGAGTCGTCCTGGAATTCCCGGTCGTCGAAGGCGCCTTCGCGCACCAGCCGCTTGAGGGGCCGCTTGGTCATGGGAGTCCTCCGTGGCGTAGGCCGTAGCCAAAGAAAAAGGGCGACGCCGAAATGGCTCGCCCTTTGATGCAGTTTAGGGATGGAAACGGATGGGATTTGCCCGCCGCCGGCTCTCCGCCGGAGGCCTTCGAACTCGGCGAAGGGGGCGGTGTTGACCGCCCGGCCTGCCTGCGCGACACCCAATGCTCCGTCCAGCAGAGACTGCGGACGGGACCGCCCGCAGTGGGATCGGAGCGCTTTCGAGGGCCCTCCGAATCGCCTGACGATCCTGATCTAAACCCATTTCCAGAAGGTTTATAAGTGGCCCTTTTGAAGATTAGGAGGTGTGCGGATGAATGCCTTTAAACTTGGTCACATCGCGCCCACCTTGCCGGAGGACGGCGAATACTGGATAGCGCCGAACGCAGTTGTGGTCGGTAATGTCATATTGAAGAAAAATGCGAGTGTCTGGTTTGGCGCTGTCCTGCGTGGCGACAACGAAGCGATAGAAGTCGGCGAGAATTCCAACGTCCAGGACAACAGCGTCCTGCACACCGATATGGGCTCGCCCCTGGTTATTGGAGCGAACGTCACCGTCGGCCACCAAGTCATGCTGCACGGCTGCACGATCGGCGAGGGCAGCCTGATCGGAATCGGTTCGGTGATCCTCAACGGCGCAAAGATCGGGCGCCAGTGCATCATCGGCGCCAACAGCCTGATCACCGAGGGCAAGGAGATTCCGGATCGCTCGCTTGTAATGGGCTCGCCCGGGAAGGTCGTCCGCACGCTCGAGCCGGCGCAGGCCGAGGGAATCGCGGGCGGGGCGCTGCACTATGTCGCCAACTGGAAACGCTTCAAGGCAGGCCTCTCCCCGCTGTAAGACAGGCGCCAGGGGGGCGACGTTCAACGAGCGAGGGGATCAATGGCCTTTGAGTTCATCCAACTGGAGCGAGACGGAGGGGTCACCACCCTGACGCTCAACCGTCCAGAGGTCATGAACGCGGTGCACTCGCCGATGCACTTCGAGATGGCCAAGGCCATCGACGACTTCGCGGCCGATCCCTCGCAGTGGGTGATGATCGTCACCGGCGCGGGCGACCGGGCGTTCTCCGCCGGTAACGACCTGAAGTGGCAGGCGGGGGGAGGGGAAATGCGTAGCCCGCCTTCGGGCTTCGCCGGCCTCACTTCGCGCTTCGATCTCGCCAAGCCGCTGATCGCCGCGGTAAACGGCGTGGCCATGGGCGGGGGCTTCGAGATCGCCCTGGCGTGCGACCTGATCATCGCTTCCGACAAGGCGGTGTTCGCCCTGCCGGAGCCGCGCGTGGGTCTCGCAGCTCTCGCCGGCGGTCTCCATCGTCTGCCGCGCGCCATTGGCCTCAAGCGCGCCATGGGCATGATCCTTACTGCGCGCCGCGTTTCGGCTCAGGAGGGCCTGGAGCTGGGCTTCGTCAATCAGGTCACGACCGCCGAGGGCCTGATACCGGCGGCCCGGCGCTGGGCCCAGATGATCGCCGAGTGCAGCCCGATGTCGATCCAGGCCTCGAAGGCCGCGGTCCTTCGCGGTCTCGATGAGCCGACTCTCGAGGCCGCCATCAAAGGACAGAACCGCTATCCCGAGGTCGCCGCCCTGTTCAGCTCGGAGGATTTCATCGAGGGCCCGCGCGCGTTCGCCGAGAAGCGCGCCCCGCAATGGAAAGGGCGATAGGAACGCTTCTTGTCCATCGCGACCAAACCGTCCGAAACGTCGTCGCCCAAGGTGACCGCGCCTGCCAATAGCACCCGCCGCGCCGCCGGCGTGGTCGGCCTGGCCGTTATCGGCTCACGCCTGTTTGGCCTCGTGCGCGAAGTCGTTTTCGCCGCAATGTTCGGCGCCGGGAAGTTGCTGGACGTCTACATCGCGGCCTTCCGTATCCCCAACCTCCTGCGCGACCTCTTCGCCGAGGGCGCGCTGTCGCTCGCCTTCACCACCCTGTTCACGCGAACCTGGGAGACCGAGGGCGAGAAGCCGGCATGGGAGCTGGCCAACCTCATCCTGACGGCGATGATCTTCCTGATGGGATTGGTGTGCGTGGCGGCGATCGCCGGGGCGCCGGCGATCGTGGAGGTGACCAACTTCGGCTTCCACAACGTGCCAGGGAAGTTCGACCTGGCCGTGCGCCTCACGCGAATCCTCTTCCCGTTCATCCTCTTCGTCTCGCTGGCCGCAGCTGTGATGGGGATGCTCAACGCCAGGTTCGTGTTCGGCATCCCCGCGTCGGCGTCGACGGTGTTCAACATCGTCTCGGTTGTTGCGGGCGTGGGCCTGGCCTTCGCCTTCCAGCCCGGCGCGCTCGCCCACTGGCGACACCCGGTGTTCGACCAGCGTGCGCTCTATGGCGTGAGCGTTGGCGTCCTGCTGGGCGGCCTGTGCCAACTGGGCATGCAGCTTCCCAGTCTCTTCGCCCAAGGTTTCCGCTTCCGCTGGCGGCTCAACCTCAGGGACCCGCGGCTGGCTGAGCTCTGGCGCCTGATGTGGCCCAGCCTGATTGCGGCGGCGACGGTGCAGGTGAACGTTCTCGTCAACGGCATGTTCGCCTCGGAGATCAACGGCGGTCAGTCCTGGCTCTACTGCGCCTTCCGCCTGATGCAGCTGCCCATCGGCATCTTCGGCGTATCCCTCGGGACGGCGACCCTTCCGGCAGTCACCCGCGCGATGGCGCGCGGCGACATGGACGCCTTCGGCCATACCGCCAAGGATTCCCTGCGGCTGGCCGCCTTCCTCACCCTGCCGGCGGCCGCCGGCCTTGCCGCCCTGGCCGATCTGATCATCGCAGTGATCTACCAACACGGCCGGTTCAGCGCCCACGACACGCACCAGACGGCCCTGGCGCTCGAGGCCTATGCGGTGGGCCTGTCCGGTTATGCAGCGATCATGGTCCTGCGGCCGTGCTTCTTCGCCCTGAACCTGCCCAAGATTCCCCTTCGGGTCAGTCTGATCGGGATCGCCATCAACCTGGTCCTGAACTTCTTCAACATGAAGGTGTTGGGCCTCGGCCACGTTGGCCTAGCCCTGACGACCTCCGCCGTGGCGATCATCAATATGGGCCAGCTCTTCTTCGCGCTGCGCAGGCGCGTCGACCTGGGCGCCGGCGCGTCCTGGATCGGTTTTCTCTTTCGCTGCCTCGTGGCGGCCGGCGTCTGCGCGGGCCTCGCCATCGCTGCGAAGCTGGAAGCGGCTAACCTTGGCCTGCCGCGGATCGTCGGTCTCGCCGCCGGCGTTGGACTCGGCGTGGGCGGTTATTTCGGCGCGGCGCGTGTCTTGGGCCTCAGCGAAAGCCATGAAGCCTGGCGCATGATCCGCCGTCGCATCCCCTTCCTGCCCAAGCCGGCCTGAAGGTCCTGGCGGCCGCTCGGCTCGCGGGCCGTTGCCGACCGCACGCGAAGAAGGGATCATGCTCTCCGATTGGGAGCATGCGCATGGGAAAGCCTGCCGCGGCCCGAAAGCCGATCGTCGTCCCGCCCGAGCAGGGTCGCGCCTACGCGATGGGCCCGATGCGCGCGGTCTTCAAGGCTGACGGCGAGGAGACCGCGGCTCAGTATTCCGTGGCGGAGTGGTGGCTCGAACCGCGCACCCGGGGACCGGGCGTGCACGAACACCCCGAAGACCATGTGTTCTATGTCATCGCCGGGACCCTGAGCGTGCGCGTCGACGATGAATGGTCGGATGTCGCGAAGGGCGGCTACGTCCTGATCCCAGGAGGGACGCCGCACGACTTCCAGAACCGCGGACCGGCTCCAACGGGCTTTATCGCCTTCACCACGCCGGGCGGATTCGAAGAGAACATGCCGGATATCGCTTCGGCCCTGGGGGCCGAAGACCTTCGGATGTAGCAACATCGCTATCGGAGCCCTGGTCCCTGTCGCAGGTTCGCCTGAGGCCGCGTAGAAGCACGGGATGCTTAGGCTGACCGACGACGAGAAGAGGGCGCTGCGAGCGCGCTGCACGCGGTGGCTCTCGTTCGACAAGCCCAGGTCCGCGGCCGATTGGGTAGCGGCGATGGCCGCTTCGCCTCACCTCGACCTCGGCCTCGACGCCTACAGCAGCGGACCCGCGATCGAACGGCTCGAGCGGACCGTGGCCGGGTTGCTGGGCAAGGAAGCCGCTCTGTGGGTCCCCAAGGGGATCATCGCCCAGCAGGCCGCCCTTCTGGCCCACGCCGCGGACCGGCCGTCCAAGGTCGTCGCCCTGCACCCGAAATCTCACCTCGCCCTCGACGAAGCCAGCGCGCTCGACCGCCTTGCGGGCCTCACCATGGCGCGCGTCGGCGCGGATCATCGGCACTTCACGGCGCAGGATCTCGCCAGGCTCGCCGAACCCCTGGCTGCGGTGACCGTGGAGCTGCCGCTTCGCCGGGCCGGGTTCCAGGCCCTGGCCTGGGACGACCTGACGGCCATCTCTGGCTGGGCGCGCGACGCAGGCGTCCCGTTCCATCTGGATGGCGCGCGGTTGTGGGAGGTCCAGCCCTGGTACGGCCGTCCGCTCGCCGAGATCGCGGCGCTGGCCGACAGCGTCTACGTCTCGCTCTACAAGGGACTGGGCGGGATCGCCGGCTGCATCCTGGTGGGCTCAGCTTCGCTCATCACCGCGGCCAAGCCCTGGCGGCTTCGCTACGGAGGCGACCTGCCTCTGGCCTTTCCGCTGATCATCACCGCCCTGGATGGACTCGAACGAACCCTGCCGCGGATGGCCGACTATCATCGCCATGCCATCGCCCTGGCGCAGACGATCCACGAGACGCCGGGCCTGTCGGTCTTCCCCAATCCGCCACACTGCAACTCCTTTCAGGTCCACTTCACGGCCCCTGCCGCGGCGATGGAGCAGGCGGCGCTCACTGTCGCCCAGGACACAGGAATCTGGCTGTTCGGGCGCTTCGAACAGGGGCTGCTGCCCGAGACCTGCTGCGGCGAGGTGGCCGTCGGGGAGGCGAGCCTTGGCTGGGACCCCGCCGAGGCGGCCGAGGCGCTGGCTGCGCTGAACAGGCGCGCGGCCAAGTTCGAGTTGCATCGCGTCTAACGAGTCAGAGTTCCACCGGCCGCCCGTGCGGCGTGCGGCGGTAGGCGTCTGCCCACGCCTGCTTACGCTCCCCAAGCGCCTCGACGCTGGCCAGCCCGCGTTCAGAGGTCAGCCGCTCAAGCGCCGCGACCCAGCAATCGTAATAGTCGGCGCCGGGCGCGCTCGCGAGTTCGCTCCCAAAGGCCTGCGACCACTTCGGCCAGGTGAAGGCGCCTTGGGCGTGGAGTTGCACCGCCAGGGCGAAGGCCTGAGCCTGCCACGGTTCTGCGAACGGCGGCCCCTCCGCGGGGAAGCTCACCCCCATCGGAACTGGAGCGTCAGGCGGGCTCAAGGTAGGGCTCCCAAAGATCCAGGGCGACGCTGAGACCCGGATCGGCCTCTTCGCCCCACAGCTCCGTCCCGGCGAAGCGCACGCTGTAGAGGTATTGCGGGTCCTCGCCGGCGAGGCGGGCATTGCTGTCGGGAAAGACGTGCGCGCCGTGGCAGCGCTCGATCACCCCCAAGTGGCCGCGGACATAGCGTGGCAGGCGCGTATGGCCGGCTGGATTGATGTTCCTGGCGCGGACTTGCGCTCCGGCCGCGAACAACGGGGCGGCGGAGCGTTCCCGCTGGTAGGACCCACGGCTGGACAGGCCGGTGATGATCTCCCCGGCCGATCGCGCCGTGACCTCGACCGGCCTGTCGTCAGCCCGGCCGCTCTCCAACTCCTCGCGCGTTACGAAGCTGCGCCGAACCAGGGCGTCGGAGAGCGAGCGGAACCAGCGCTCGTAGTAGGTCATCGGCAGGTAGTCCGGTCCCGGGATCAGCTCGCGCTGGTGACGGCCATAGTCGAGGTTGACCCGGGTGGGCGAGGCGATGGTCATCGCGAACACCCGTCCTTCCCACGGCGCGTGGAACACCGGCCCGTTCTCTTCCGGTTCGAGCGGACCGAGGTTGGTCATGCCGCCCATATCGTGCACGCCGTTCATAGCAGCGCCGTCCCGACCATGGCGTTGCGCGTCACCCGCGCCGCCAGCTCGGCCTCGTCCAGCCCCTCGGTTCCCGCCGGCCGCTGCGGGATCACCAGGTAGCGGACCTCCGCCGTAGAGTCCCAGACGCGGATTTCCACGCCCTCGGCAAGCTCGACGCCGAACTCTCGCAGGACACCCCGAGGATCGATCACCGCGCGCGAGCGGTAGGCGTTTGACTTGTACCAGACCGGCGGCAGGCCCAGCAGGGGCCAGGGGTAGCAGGAGCACAGGGTGCACACGACGAGGTTGTGGAC
>DASXGR010000068.1:0-8714 GCA_036488935.1 Caulobacteraceae bacterium
CGCGCGAGGGCGCCACTTCTGGCTGGCGGAGATCGACGGGGATGTTGTCGGGTTCGTGGATTGGGAAGGCGACTTCATCAATGCTCTTCACGTGCGCTCTACACATGCCCGCAAGGGCGTCGGGCGACGCTTGATGGACTACGCTGAGGCCGATATTGCGAAGGCGGGCCACTCATCCGTTCGCCTTGAGACGGATACGTTCAACGCTCGAAGCCGAGCGTTCTACGCCGCTCGCGGTTACCGCGAAGCGGACCGCTACCCAGACCAGGAATGGGATAGTGGGCTTACGACAATCCTCCTGGTGAAGTCTCTCGGCTGACTCCGATGCGGCGGCCCGGCATGTGAGATGACGCCTGGAAGACCGGCAGCGACGGCCAGACGCGGTCAACCCTTGCTGGAAGTCGATGTTTGGGAAGATGCGGCGAAGTATTCATCGGCGAGCAATGCGTAGAAGTACTCGTCCCACCACTCGCCGGTCTTCTGGTAGAGGCCCTGTCGGAAATGGGCTTCGCGCCGCATGCCCAGCTTCTCCATCACGCGCCACGACGCCGCGTTCTCGGGCTGACACGTCGCAATCACCCGATGGCAGTGAAGCGTGCTGAAGGCGAACTCCATCAGTGTGCTGGCGGCTTCGGTTGCATAGCCGCGCCGCTGGCGGCCGGAGGAGATGACCCACCCGATCTCGTGCGTGGCGCGGCCGAACCACGGGTGAAAGGGCATGTGGCCGACGAGCTGATCCGACTCGCGCTCGATGACCGCGAGCGCCCTCGCAGACCGCCCCGAGTTCTTCTCGGCGAAAGCCTGCGTCTGCGCCTCGTCCAGAGACCCCTCAGGGAGCCAACGGGTGATGACCCCGTCTGACATGTATCGATGGATCGCTGGCCAGTCCGCCAGCGTAATCGGCCGCAGAACCAGGCGTGGTGTCTCAAGGGGCGTGAATTTCTTCGCCACAGCCGGTTCCGAGCCAGCATATTCGGGCAACGAATACCCGAGCCGACGAACTCACACCAGGAAGACGGCGAAATCAGCTTGCGTCCGAGCGGCTGATGACGCGCAACGGCGACAGGATCACCCGTTGTCGTCAGTTCGAAGAGTTCGTCGCACAGCCGGGCCCAAGCCCGGATGCCTGGGAAGGGGGCTTGCGGATGAACATGGTGGAGGACAGCGCCGCTGCGCTGCACATCATCGTCAACTTTGTCGGCGGTCCTTCGAAGGGTCCGCCGGGCGTTTTCGACGCGGTGTTCCGCGAGGCGGCCAAGATCGAGGGTCCCGAGGGGCGCGAACTCGAGGTCGTGGCGCACTTCGGGGCAAGTCGGTTTCCCGGCTATCCGGCCAGGCAGCGCCACAGTCACCTGGCTTCGGCCGCCACGATTGCTCGGGGGATCAAACATCCGAGCGACACCCTCGACACGGTCGACCTGACGTCCGAGGCGCTTGTGGCCATGGAGGAGAACGCCCTCGCAATTGCGTGGTGCAATCAGGCGGTGGCCCTCACCAAGCGGAATGCGACCGCGGCCGCTGGCCGGCTCTGGCGCGCGGGCCGCTGCTATCTCCGCGCAGGGTTTCGGAGCGAAGCGCCGTCGTTGCCGAGGACTGCGGTCGAGGCGCTGCGCGCCAACAAGAATGCTCGCCTCCTGCCGTTGGCGTTGGTCGACCTCGGTAACTCCGCCCTCGACTTGGCGCCCTTGGAGGCCGAACCTGCCTACCGCGAGGCGGCCGAGCTTTTGACGCGGGCGGGGCGGGACTCCCAGGCGGCGACGGCGTGGACCAATCTGGGGGTTCTCTGCAGCCGCGCCGACCGGCTCGATGAAGCGATCGACTGGTACGAGAAGGTGGGCGCCCTGCGAGAGGCCGACCAGCGCTCGACCGTCGCCCAGCTAGGCATTGTCCACATCAACCTGGCCTCCGTCTGGCGCAAGAAGCGTGACTTCGTCCGCGCACGCGCCGAGGCCGAACGCGCTCTCGACATCCTTCGGAAGACGACTGGCGCCCCGCTCGCCCACGCGCACGGAACAATGGGCGAGATCGCCCGCGACGAGGGCCGCGACGAAGAATCGCTCGACTGGTTCCAGCGCGCGCGCAAGCAGTTCGAGCGCCAGCCGAGTCCGAGCGTTGAAGGCCTGGCGACCAAACTCGAGAACGAAGCCACCGCCCTCGAGAAACTGGGTCACCGGCGCCGAGCGGCAAGACTGCGGGCGAGAATCGAGACCTTGAAAGCTGTCGCGCCGCCCGTCACGCCGCCGCTACCGGAAGCGAGACCGGCCGTCTCCGAGCGAAGTGACGGAACCAAAGGCCAGGTCATCATAACTCTCGACGGTCGCGGCTTGCCTGACGAGATCTATCGCATCTGTGACCTCGCGACGCTCGAGAGCCGTCTCGAAACCCGCCTTGAGCGGGAGGGTGGCGGCGAGCTTGATGGCCACGAACACGGGCCGGAGACCACCCGCATATTCCTCTACGGACCCGACGCGAGAGCCCTTCTCGATGTGATCATGCCGGTCCTGCGAGACTACCCTCTCTGCCAGGGCGCCCGAGTGGAGCTTCGCCAGGGAGCCGAGGCTGCCGAATTTGGGTTGGCGGACACCTAGCTGTCCCTGCGCGTCGAGCTGAAGATGGGCGTCAGGAACTATTTGATCGAAGGCGTTTCCGGGACTGGCAAAACCTCAGTCTGCAATGAACTGCGGCGGCGGGGTTACCACGCCATCAACGGCGACCGTGAGTTGTCTTATCAGGGCGATCCAGAAACCGGTGAGCGGGTGAAGGATTCTGGACATGAGCACGACATCTGGTTCGTGCACCGACACCACATCTGGGATGTGGACAAAATCAAATCGCTCGTCGCTGATCAGCGGTATCCGATTTCCTTCTTCTGCGGAGGTTCCAGGAATTTCCACCGCTTTATTGATCTGTTCGACGAGATTTTCGTTCTCGACGTCGATCTCGACACGCTGAACAAGCGGCTTGCCGCGAGACCGGGAAGTGAGTGGGGTGGAAGAGCGAGCGAACGGGAACTGATCGCGCGATTGCACGCAACCAGAGAAGATGTTCCGCAGAACGCAATGAGCATTGACGCCACTGCGCCTATCGCCCGCGTTGTCGATGATATTCTCTCGAAGTGCGGGATGGACGACCAAGGAGTCCGCTCGCAAGCTCCCTAGCCAAGTTGCCCGTCCTGATGGCGTTGCGGGGGCGATCCCTGGCGTGCGTGGTGAGTTCAGCCAAGCTCGACCGGCCGACGCTCGCTGAGCGACGTCTGGGTGGCGATGGAAAGCGTCAGCGCCGCCAACGCATTGTCGACGTCGAGCAGGGCGGGGTCGGCGGTTCCGCGGACGCAGGCGACGAAGCGCTCCAGCTCGACCTGATAGGGGTTGGTTGCCAGAACGTCTGGACGACGGGGCTCGCCGGTCTGCGGGTAGACGTTGAGGGAAACTTTGGGTGGGCCGGCCTCGGAGAATACCGCCTCGCTCTCGATCAAGGCGGTCTCGAAGAGGGCGCGAAAGCCGACCCTGAACGGATACGTGGCCGGCATCAGGCCGCTGGCCAGAATCGCGGCGCTGCGGCCGTCGCCGTAGTCCAGCAGCGCCGAGATTTCGCCGAAGCCCTGCGGCGTCGACACGGCACTGGCGACGACGCGCTTGGGTGGCCCCATCAACCAGCCGGCGAAATCAAAGTCGAAGGTCATCAGCTCCGTCGAGGGATCGGAGTAGTGGTCCTTATGATCGGGCGCGCCGGCCCGCAGGTAGGAGCCGAGCCGGTGGGTCGTCAGGCTGAGGAGCCGGCCGTGCTCGCCCGTCTCCACGGCCCGCCTGACGAGCCCGCATGCGCCGATCGAGCGGGTCAGCAGGCCGACCTGCAGCAGCCGCCCGGCGTGGCGCGCGGCGTCGCGCATCCGCCGGCCCTCGGCAGGATCGAGGGTGAGCGGGGTCTCGCAAAACACGTGCTTGCCCCGCTCGAGGGCGCGAACCACGACCGCTGCGTGAGCGGCCGAGGGAACGCACACGTCGATGGCGTCGATGGCGGGATCGTCGATCAGCGTGGATGCGTCAGCAGTCGCCTGCGCGCCGTTTTCGCCCGCCAGTCGGGAGGCGCGCGCCAGATCGCGGCTGAAGACGCCGGCGACCTCGGCCCCGTCGATGAGGCCGTAGCAATAGGCATGCTCCGCGCCCATGGCGCCGGCGCCCAGGAGACCAATGCGGATCGCTTGCATGTCGGACGACGCTAGGTCTGCCGAATTTGGATCACAAGGATAGGCAGAGCGCCGTTCCTGGTGCGGGGAGTCTGGTCCGAAATCACGGCCGACGCCCACCGCTATGAGATCTCCTACTCGCGGGGCGGCGGCCACACCTGGGCGACTGCCTTTAGCGCCTATCTGACCCACCTGAAGTGAGTCGGGGGACGTTCGCCTAGAGCCTTCCCTCCAACATCCGCTCGATAACGCAGGCCACACCGTCGTCGTCGTTTCCCGGCGCCACCTCGTCCGCCTCGGCCAGCACTTCGGGGTGGGCGTTGGCGACGGCGACACCGCAGCCGGCGAAGCGGAGCATAGGGAGGTCGTTGGGCATGTCGCCGAACGCGACCACCTCCGCAGCGGCGACCCCCAGTTCCTCGCAAAGCCGCGCCAGGCCGCTCGCCTTGGAGACGCCGGCCGCGCCGATTTCCACGAAGGCCCCGCCCGAATGGGTGACGAAGCCGCGTTGGCCGACGTGGGCGCCGACCCATCGCATCAGGGCGTCGCAGTCTTCCTCCGGATGGTGAACGATGAGCTTGGTCACCTCCGCCTCGCACAGGGCTTCGACATCGCCCACCGGCGAGAGGTGCTCGGGCACGCCGTCGTCGAAGATCCGTGGAAAGGCCGGCTCGTAGCCGAGCCGATGACCGTGTTCGGTGGCGAAGACGACGTTGGGCGAAAGCTCGCGCAGCGCACGGCCGAACTCACGCGCCAGCGCCGCGCCCAGCCGCTCATGCCTGATGACCGTGTCGCTGCCGAGGTCGTAGAGGATGGACCCGTTCGAGCAAACCACCGGCCCGGTGACCCCGGCCGCTTCGGCCACCTCTCGCACGACCCGCGGGGGCCGGGCGGTGACGATGACCACGGGTATGTCTGCGCTCTGGGCGGCTTGAATCGCCGCCCGGGTGCGCCCGCTGACCTGCCCGTCGGACCGAAGCAGCGTGCCGTCCAGATCGGTTGCGATGAGTCGCGGAAACCCCATCGGGGTTCTTTACCCCATGCCGACGCCGAACCTAGGCCCCGCGCGCGCCATCAACGGCGCCCGGCAGATCCCCGTCCCGGATCCACTGCGACAGCAACCACTTCTCCCCACGGGTCGGCGCGAGGCCGGCGTGAAGGGTGCGCCGGTCGGGCTGGCCCGCCTCGTCGAGATTGAAGAACACCAGGGCGTCGCCCCTGCGGCCGCGGTGGCGCAGGGAAAGCAGGGGAAAGTCGGTCTCGCCGCCCTCCAGGCCCTCCTCGTTGAGGTAGACCAGGGCGGTGGCGGCCCGCTGGCCGGAGCTGGCGATGTTCATGGCCTGAGCCGGGATGGCCGGGTCGAAGAAGTCGACGTGAGGCTCGAAGGTCTGGCCGAGCGAATAGTGCAGCACCTGGGGCGCGTTCAGATTCATGATCGGCAGGCCGGCGGCGACGGCAAGCCGCTCGCGCAGGGCCAGAACCACGAGGTCCAGCTCGGCCAGGCCGAGCTCAAACGCGCTATTGCTACGGCTGGAGCCCACGGCCTGGCCGCCGGCCCGGTCATAGATCCTGGCCGGGCCCAGCCGGTCGCGGGCGCGGGCGATGATCCAGTCGCAGACAGCAGGACTCGCCACGCCCTCGAAGGCGCTCACCCTGGGATCGCGCGACAGCATGTGCGGGTGGGGCGCCGCTCTCCAGGACTCGATATCGATCTCGCGGCGCAGGATCCCCCAGTCGTCGCCGGTCCGTCCGGCCAGCAGCCGAAGCTGTGCTCGAGCCATCGGAAAGCCGGCTTCCGCGCCCTGCTGCAGGTAGTCGAGCGCCCGAGGCCAATCGGGCTTGCCGAACACGCCGGCTGCGACCAGCGCCGCCGCGAGCGTGCAGGCCATGGCTTCGCCCTTGCCGGCTGCGGCCACGATCATCCGCACCCCCGAGACTCGATCCAGCGGCGCGCCGCGGCCCGAGAGCATCTGGTAGCCAAGCTGCGACATGGCCGGCGCGTGACCTGCCTGCGCGGCCTGCCTGAGCAGACGCCCGCCCTCGTCGTTGCGTCCCTGGCGGTACAGGTCCATCGCGGCGTGGAATTGGGCGTCGGTCATCGGGTCAGGTTAAACGAAAAGGCCGCCCCCGAAGGAGCGGCCTTCAATTTCACTTGCCTGGATCGTCAGGCCGCGCCAGCCGCACCCTCGCGGCGGCGGCGCATCGCAAAGCCCGTCGCCGCCAGACCCAAAAGCATCAGCGTCCATGCGCCGGGCTCCGGGACGGCGGTGATGTCGCCAAACAGGCCATGCTTCTCGCTGTCGATGCCCGCCGCGAAGTAGAGCGCGCTCGTCGCTCCGGACTGGCCGCCGCCGCCGAACGCCAGCTCCCAGAGGCCCTCCATGGCGATGGGCGCGCCGTTGTCGCTCAGCAGACCCTCGAACGCGCCGTCGGACAGCCGATAGGCGCTGATGTAGCCATAGGAGCCGTGGGTGAAATTGCCGATGAGCACGTCCCCGCTGAAGGCGCCAAAATTGCTCGGAGCGATCACGATGGCCCAGGGGGACGCGAGGTCTCCTCCGGTCGCGAAGCGCTCAAGGAAGGTCCCGTTGGCCGTAAACTCGTCCACGAAGCCCGATCCCAGGGGCGCGCCGGCTGCGGAGGCGGCCGCATAGGTCACCCAGATGTTCCCGCCGATGCTCTCGACGTTGAACGGCAGCAGGTTGTTGGGATTGGAGAGCGGATCGACGAAGGCGTTCGCGCCGAACGAGTGCGGAGTGAAGCTGGAATCGAAGACGTCGATTTTGCCGGTCTGGTGGTTCGCCGCGTAGAGGTAGGTCTGGCCGCCGTATTCGCCGAGATCCAGCCCGGAGTACTTCGCTGTGTTGCCGCCGGTGCGGCCGGGGACGACCTGCTGGGCCGAGGAGCCCTGCGCCGGATTCCAGCCGGAGATCGATCCGTCCAGATTCGAGAGCAGGTATAGGGCCGGACCGCCCGTGGGCAGGTTGAAGCCCGAACCGCCGTTATAGACGAGGCCCGTCGCTCCGCCGGACCCGCCGCCGCCGTTCTGGGCCGATTGGAAGTTGATCGCCGCCACGACGCCCGCGCCGTTGTAGCTCGTCACGTTCGACGAGGGGCCGGGCGCCGCTGTCGGAAATCCCGCGTCCGCCACGACCCATGGTCCCCCCGGCGCGTGATCCATTCCCCATGGATTGACGAGTTTGGGATCGACAAAGGTCGCCGGCGAGAAACCCTCGGCCGCCACCACGGTCGGGTCGTCCGTGACGAGGTTCGTCTGGACATACCCGCCGGCGCTGGCGGACGCCGCCACCGTCGTGACGGCCGCGCACGCCACCCCTGCCAAGAACGCCCTGGGCGTCGTCTTCGTGATCGGAGTCTTCATGGGATCTCCCCCCCTTCACAATTGCGTTGACGGTGTGTGCAGCTTGTTCAGTGTGGGGACCGAGGTCGTAAGGACGGCGAGCCGACCAGAGGGCGACCAGTGCCGATTTTTGCCGACCACGCGCGATGACAGGCGCCTTATCCAGGTCGGCGGTTGCGGCGTGGATCGATCTTGGGCGCGCCAGCGACTTCCAGCTGGGCGCCCTTTGCGTCCGGCCGCGGTTGCGCCAGGTCGTGTTGGGCGAGCGGGCGATCAGTCTGCAGCCGCGGGTGATGCAGGTGCTGGTGGCGCTGGCGCTGGCGCGGGACGAGATTGTGTCGCGCAACGACCTGGTCGACGCCTGCTGGGGCGGCGCGGCCGTCAGCGACGACGCCATCAACCGGTGCATCCAGAAGCTGCGGCGCCTGGCGCTGACGGAGGCCGGCGGCGCCTTCGCCATCCAGACCGTCTTCGGCGTCGGCTATCGGCTGAGTTGCCCGGACGCGGCCGCCGCGGAGGCGGAGCCTGCCTCCGAGGAGCGCCGCACGCCGACCGCCCGACCCTGGCGGGTCCCGGCCTTGCTCGCGGCCGCCCTGCTGGTCTGCGCTTTGTCGGCCTCGCTCCTCTTTGAACTCACGCGCCCGTCACCCGCCAGGCTCGGGATCGTGGTCGCTCCGTTTCAGTCCGCCGGCCCTGATCCGGTGACCCGCGGAATGGCGAAGGGGATCGCCGACGCCACCGCCGGCGAATTGGCGGGATCCGATGTCAAGGTCGCCACGGCCTCCGGGTCCGGAATCGGCGCCGGCCGCGCCCGGCCGGCGCTCGTCCTGGATGGTCTGGTCCAGGCTGATGACAAGAGTCTCGAACTGGACGCGCGCGTCGAAGACGCGGGCAGTCGCGCGGTCCTCTGGTCGGCCAACGTCTCGAGGCCGCTCGGCGAGCGGCAAGCCCTGCAAGCGCAGGCGGCGGCCAAGATCGCAGACGTTCTCCACTGCGCCCTGAACCCACGCAATTTCCAGGGCGGGCGCGCCGATGAGCAGACCTTGCGCCTTTTCCTGCAGGCGTGCGACCTCGCCCGCGATCCGGCTTCCCCTGACAAGGTCAGGGATCTGTTCAAACAGATAACCGCGCGTGAGCCGCGCGTCGCCGCCGCCTGGTCCTCGCTGG
>DASXGR010000074.1:0-70181 GCA_036488935.1 Caulobacteraceae bacterium
TACGCCCAGAACCTTCATCGCGTGGAGGTACGCGCGTTCATCCGGCTTGCCGAAGTCGTGCTCGCCTTCGATTTGAATGTGATCGAACAGAGGAGCCAGCGAGAACCGCTCGATCTTGGCGCGCTGTGTTGCGGAGTCCCCGTTGGTCACCAGCGCCAGCAGAATGCCACGCGCCTTCAGCGCTTCGATCGTTTCCCGGGCCCCGGGGAAGAAGTCCGTCAACTGCTCGCGGGAGGCCGTGAAGCGAGCTGCGAAGCGCCCAGCGAGCTCGTGAGTCATGTGTTCCAAGCCAGTGGCGATGAACGCATCGGCGATGACCTGCCGCCGAGCTTCGGATATCCCGAAACGCGCCGTCTTGTGGCGCGTTGGGTGGGACCAGAACGCCTCGAGCGCCGCCTCCAGTTGTTCTGCAACTATATCAGGAAGCAAGGGGGCCAACTCAGCTTCGAATTCGCGAGCAATCAGCTTGAGAACCTCAAGCCTTTGGCCCGCCGCCAGGATGGTCTCGTCAAGATCAAAGAGGATAGCGCGCGGTAGAGCGGTCTCAGCACGAGCTTGATTGGCCGACGTGGGGGTTGCGGACATGGACTCCACCATAGCCAGGCTGAGGCTCTGAGGTGAGGACGTTTCGAGCCCCGCTAGCCGCATCTCGGGGGCGGATAAATCTCGCAGACTGAGATGCGGCGACGACTCAGTCGCCCACCGATGTTTCCAACGCCGCGAGCTTCCTGAACGCAGTCGGCGCCAGCCCTTCCTCGATAAGCTTGCGTATGGCGTCCGCGCACGCAGTTGGATTGAGCCGGGAGGTGTCCACCTCGAGGTCGTAGATCCCGGGCTTATGGACCAGATCCTGGAACAGCCGGACGGGTTTGGGCACCGACCCGTCGTCAGCATAGCCGGCGCCCCAGGTCGCGATCCGGCGCTGCATGATCACCTCGATGGGGCAGCGGACGCCGATCAGCCAGGCCGGCAGCCCCGCCAGCAGGCGCGCGCAGGCCGGCAGTATGCCGAGGCTCTTGGAATAGCCGTCGTGGTGGCCGACATCGACAACAACGTCGACGCCAAGCCGGCTGTGCGCAGCGATCGCCTTGTAAAGTCCCTAGTAGAGGCTCGCGACGAGCGGTTCGAGGTCCGGGCGCTCTCCGCCCGGTCGGAGGCCAATACCAGGCTGATAGGTTTTCGGCGTCATCGCCTTGAAGTGATCGACGCCGAGATTCATCCACACTCCATCGAAGCGCTCCTGAATAGCCCCTGCGATGCTGGACTTGCCCGAGCGTGGCGTCCCGTTGAGAACGACGATTCGACCGGCTGGCGCGAATGACATGGCGGTTTCCGTCATCGTTCACAGTTCAATTCGAGGGCGACTGTTTTTCACCTGTTGCGGGCGGACGATCGGTTCGCCCTCGCGCGCCTACGACCCCCAGCGCTAGTACATAAGCGCGAGCGGTTCTTCGGATCGACCGGTTTTTGGGGGGGGCGAGTCGCGAACCGGGCGCCGGCCTGCGAAGCAGTCGGTATTGTAAAAGTAAGTCAACCTACGCAACCGCCGAATCTCGCAAGGTTATCTGGTCTGACGGCGGACAATGGAAAGCAATCACTCGCAAGCTGAGCAACGTGACGCGCGATCGCGGCGCGTACCGTGGAAGTCGGTTCGGAACTACGACTGAAAGCGATCGTTCAGAAGTTCGCTGATCGAGCACTGATGCCGTCCATTTCATTCTCGCTTCAGCTTAGGTTTTCGCCAAGGCGCGCGTGTGGAAACGCCGCGCTCGGGAGGAACTCGTCCATGAGTGAAGTCGAAAATCCGTCTCTGTCAGGTTCCGAACCACAACCGCGTCTCTCCACTGCGGATATCGCCTCTTCGGGCGCCCGGTCCAGCAATGACGTTGAGAGGCGTGACTACGATCCGGCGACAGGCGCCGACGATGACGGCGCGCCGCTCTTTCCCCAAGGCGATGCGGACAGGTTCCGGGACCGCTGGATGGACATCCAGGTCGGCTTCGTCGATGAACCGCGCAGTGCGGTGGAGCAGGCCGACGGCCTGGTGGCCGAATCGATCAAGCGCCTGGCGGAGGTGTTCGCCGAAGAACGCGCCCGTCTTGAAGCGCAGTGGGGCCGCGGCGATGATGTCTCCACAGAAGACCTTCGTCAGGCTCTTCGCCGATATCGGTCCTTCTTCTCTCGTCTGCTGTCGGTCTGATCAGACTGAGCGACCATCTCCTTGGGGAGGCGACGGGTGATGGCGCAGCGGCGCCTACGGCATTGAGGGGTTCGCCCGTAGAGACCTGATGCGATTGGCTCGGGACCCAGTCGAAGCGCGGGTCTTGCCTCGACAAGATCGGTGGCTCTTGCCGTCATGCTCGACCTGTGCATGAGCCTTGAGAATGTTGGGGCGTCATTACAAATGAATCGCGGGCCCGATCCGGCGCCAGGGCAATGGGGCATGCCTGTCTGGCTCAGGCACCCTTCCTGGCTCCTGGGACTGGCGTTCGCCATACTCGCTGCGCTTTTGCTGGCGGCCGTCATGTTGACCGAAGGTCAGCGTCAGGACGAGACCTGGGTCCATCACTCGCTGCAGGTGCAAAACCAGATCTATCGGGTGCTCACCCGGCTCGAGGACGCGGAGACCGGTCAACGCGGTTTCGTAATCACGGGAAATGAGCGGTTCCTGGAGCCCTACACGCGGGCCCTCTCGATCCAGGACGATGTCGATGCCTTGGCCAAAGCGACGAGCGACAATCCAGTACAGCAGAAAGCGGTCACAAGACTGCGTCGCCTTGTGCGCCAGGATCTGGATATCCTTGGGCGAGGCATTCAACTGCGGCGCGCGGACGACTTCGTGCAGGCCGCCGAACAGATGAAGCAGGGGTCCGGCAAGGCCCTGATGGACGAGACCCGCGGCGTTGCCGATGCCATGATCGCCCAGGAACAGGACCTGCTGGCCAGGCGCCAGGCGCACGCCGCGGCGACCCGGTTCAGCCTGCAGTGTGTGCTGGCCCTCGGCTTCGCAGGCATTGTGGCCCTGACCTTCTTCGCCGTGCGCCAGACAAATCAGCGTTTGTTGGCCCTGCACGAAGCCAATGCTCGGCTGACTGCCGAGGCGGAGGCGCGCGCGAAGGCAGAGGACCAGATGCGGCAGATGCAGAAGATGGAGGCGGTGGGCCAACTCACCGGCGGCATCGCGCACGACTTCAACAATATGCTGGCGGTGGTCATTGGGAGCCTGGACCTCGCGCGCCGGCGCTTCTTTTCGGATCCGGACCGGACTCTCGCCGGCATCGACAATGCAATGGAAGGCGCTGCCCGCGCGGCGGCGCTCACCGCTCGCCTGCTCGCTTTTTCGCGCCAGCAGCCGCTCGCTCCGAGCCCGCTCGACCCCAACAGGCTGGTGAGCGGGATGTCAGAGCTCCTGCGCCGGACCATCGGCGAAAACATGAATCTGGAGACCGTGCTGGCCGGCGGCGTCTGGCGGGTCAACGCCGATAGCCAGCAACTGGAAAACTCGATCCTCAATCTCTGCGTCAACGCCCGCGATGCGATGCCGGACGGCGGGCGGCTTACGATCGAGACCGCGAACACCTTTCTCGACGATACCTATGCGGCGGCCCACGGGGACGTCGCCTCCGGCCAATACGTTCTGATTTCTGTCAGTGATACCGGCGCAGGCATGACGCCCGAAGTTATGCAGCGAGCCTTCGATCCCTTCTACACGACCAAGGGCGTTGGCCAAGGCACGGGCCTGGGGCTCAGTCAGGTGTTCGGCTTTGTCAAACAATCCGGCGGGCACGTCAAAATCTATTCCGAGGTCGGCCAAGGAACTTCGGTCAAGATCTACCTGCCGCGCTGGACTGGGGAGGCCACCGATACGGTCCTGGAGCCGCCGAAGGCCGAGCGGCCGACCGCCAGGGCGCACGAGACTGTGCTCGTGGTCGAGGACGACGAGAAGGTGCGCCATGTCACGGTCGATACCTTGCGAGAGCTCGGTTATACCGTCGTTCCCGCAAGTTCAGGGAACGACGCCCTGAAGCAACTCAAACTCCAGCCCCGTATCGATCTTCTGCTCACCGACATCATCATGCCCGGCATGACCGGCAGGGCGCTCGCAGATACGATCAGCCAAAGCCGTCCGGACCTGAAGATACTTTACATGACGGGCTATACGCGCAACGCGATCATCCACAACGGCGTCCTCGACCCTGGCGTCGCCTTCCTGCAGAAGCCCTTCACCGGCCAACAGCTGGCGGTCAAGGTTCGCCAGGTGCTCGACGGACAGGGCGCCAACCGGCTGGGTTGATCTCACGAGCGTACGCTGGCTGGACGTGAAAGACCGGTGCTTCCATGTATCGGAAGCTGCGTGCGGCAGATCACGTTTGGAACCGGAAGACGTCCTGCTCCGAATTGCCGAGATGCGCGACGCTTCGGCGGATCTCTTGGAACTGACCGTCAGTGAACCGGTCGATGGTTTTCTCCCAGAAGGCGTGTGCTCCAACGTTCTCCGAGATGACCATAACGTCCCACACGCCACGAAATCGGTTGAAACACTCGGCCGCCGCATCAGCTCCAACACCGCGTCTCTTGAACTTACGGATGACGAAGAACTGAGCCATATTGAAGTCGACTTCGGGCGTGCTGCCGCGCCGGTCGACAATGGCGAATCCGGCCAGTTCGCCATCTGCGCGGATAAAGAACGGCTTGGCCTGAGGATCATCAAAGTACGGACGGAAATCGTCGCATTCGTAGTCACCAGAGTCAGGAAACTCCCAACCCGGCTGACCGCCTACATATTCGCTCATATCGTAGACGTAGTAACGCCCCATCCTCTGCATGACGGGCAGCTCTGCGAGTGCAGCTTCTCTGAGTTCGACACGCATGCGAGCAGCCGCTCCAGGCGGGGGGTGGCGGGGAAACGTGGAGCATAGCAGTACTCACGTCGCCCGCTTCCATGGGTTCAAACGGGTGAATCGACCCGGCTCAAAAGGAAAGTATCCAGCATGACTCCTACGGACCACGCCGACTCCGAAGACTTCGTCGCCGCACTCGAAGCGGGCGACCTGGAGGGCGTGCGGCGGGTCCCAAAGGGCGAGGCCCACACGCACGGGCCGTTCGGCGGCGACCGCGACTGGCTGGCGGAACAGACTGGCCGGGACATCGTGCCGATATCAGGTCCGCTCGCCTCGCTGGCCGAAATGGACGCCTGGACCGCTGCGAATGTGAACGACCTGTTCAAGGGCGAAACCGGCCAACGGCTGGGCTGGATGGGCGCCTTCATGCGGGCGCGCCGCGATGGCCTGACCCGCGTCGAATTCGGCGTCGACGTGTGGATGATCACCCAGGGCGCGGGCGATGCGGCGACCCTGCACGCGCGCATCGAGGCGGCCCGGGCGGAGGTCTTTCCCGAGATCGAATGGGTGCCCCAGCTGGGCTTCTCCCGCCACTGCAAGCGCTCCTGGCTGTGGCATTGGCTGACGCCGTTCCTGGAAGCGGGCGGCTGGCGGGCGCTGGACCTTTCCGGCGAGGAGCTGGCCCAGCCGATCGAGACCTTCCAGCCGCTCTATCGCGCCTGCAAGGACCACGGCCTGCGCCTCAAGGCGCATGTGGGCGAATGGGGGACCGCCGACGACGTCTGGCGAGCCGTCGAGGTGCTGGAGCTGGACGAGGTGCAGCACGGCATCGCCGCCGCCGAATCCCCTGAGGTGATGCGGTTCCTCGCCGACCACGCGATCACGCTCAACGTCTGCCCGACGTCCAATCTGATACTCGGCCGGGTGGTGAGGCTCGAAGACCATCCGATCCGCGCCCTGTTCGACGCCGGCGTGCGGGTGACCATCAACAGCGATGATGCGCTGATCTTCGGCGTGGGCGTGTCGGAGGAGTTCCTGGCCCTCCACCGCGCCGGCGTCTTCACCCCCCGCGAACTCGACCAGATCCGCCGCTGGAGCCTGGACCCGAAGCCCGCCCGTGAGCCGAAGTCAGCTCTGTCTTAGCAAACGTTCAATCGCGATCTCCTGGCGTCCAGCCGCTGTCGGCCAGGATGGCCTTGGGATCCTTCAGCTCAAGCAGAGTCTTGAGGGCGAGGCGCTTGTCGGTCGCCTTGAGGTAGTAGGCCTTGGCGATGCGGTAGCCGACCCAGTAACCGAGATCGCCTGGCTTCTCGGGTGTCGGAGGAGTTCCTGGCCCATGATTAACGGCCACGTTAGAACCCTCCGCATGTCCAGAACACTTCGCGCATTCGTGGTCATTGGGGTGGTTGCTCTGATCCAGTTCTGCGCTTACCCCAAGGCAGAGGCGGCCTCCGCTGTCTCGATCCACAAGACATTCTTGGGCGTAGAGCTTCCTCGATATGGAAGAGAAGTCAAAGTGTTGAGATTATTCCATCGCCCAAATGGCGGTATCGTTGTCAAATATAGCTATCGTAATGCGGGCGCCTTGCTCGTTGACTACTATGACATTGATGGAATGCGAAGGTTGGCCCCTCAAATCGAGGCGCAACTCGCGCAAAGCAATGAACTGGGATTTCAACTCGAGAAGTCGAACGGACTTAAGCCGATCCTACCAATGCCAAGGCTCGATCTTGGCGGTCACGTCATCGTGGAGGAAGAAGGGTTCGCAGAAAACGGGTGTTCATGGCCGTATCGCTCTACGTTTGCGGTGATTTCGAATGGAAAGATTGTATCTACCGCATCGATCCTGGTGAGATTGCAGAGTCCTGCACGTAGAGAGTTTGGGTGCGCATACGAGGCTGACATTCAACCGCCCGCGGCAATGCTAAAATACGGTAATCCGCCGGTGTCGTTGTATCCTGACGGTCGAGGCGGATTTTACGGGGTGCTGTTTGATCTGCCCTATGTAATTCACTTTGATCATTCGGGAAAATCCGGGTATTTTCTTCGACGCCGCGACTTGATTGAGATGCCTTCGACCCACATAGACCCAATAGCCTCGAAGGCCACGTCATTACCGCCAGGGGCGTCGTGGCAACCCACCATTAATGAGGCTGAGCGTTTGATCGATCGCGCAGCCACGGCCCAGTAAGGGCGCAAGTAGATGCGCCGGAATTATGGGGCAGAGGCGCACCGACCAACATTGCTCCGCCCGACCCATCAAGGTCCGCTCGGCGGAAATGTGAGCACGTTGGAGGGCGAGGCGTAGACTTTCGTTCATGGCCGCCACAACAGTTCGTTGGCTTGAGACACAGGCCGCATCGAGGCTAAGGTTCTCGCTTCGCAATATCGGAGATGCGTGATGCAGACGACGCCGCTCCGCCGCCTCGGTAAGTCGGGGGCCGAGGTTCCCGCCATCGGGGTCGGCACGAACCGCTGGAGCTACGGCGCGAACGACGCACCGGTGTTCGAGACTTACCAGGCCCTCGTCGAGGCTGGGGGCGGTTTCATCGACACGGCCGAGATCTACGGCTTTGGCAAATCCGAGCGCCTGATCGGCGAGTGCGTCCGCAAGGACGGCCGGCCGGTCTTCGTGGCGAGCAAGTTCGCGCCATTCCTCGTTCGCACATCGCCGGGCAGTCTGATGGCGGCGCTCGACGCCACGCTCACCCGCCTGGGGCTCGCTTGTGTTGACCTATACTACGTGCACTTCCCCTTCCCGTTCGTCGACCTTGCCGATTTCGCCGACGGCCTGGCCGAGGCGGTAAAGTCGGGCAAGGCCAGGCACGTTGGCGTCAGTAACTTCAACGCCGACCAGATGCGGCGGGTCGCCGACCGGCTCGCGCGCTCCAACATCCCGCTCGCCGCCAACGAGGTCCAATACAGCCTCGCCCATCGAAATCCCGAGTCGAACGGCGTGCTCGAGGCCTGTCGGGAGCTGGACGTCGCCCTGGTCGCCTATTTCCCGCTGGCCTCGGGGCGGCTGACCGGCCCGCCCACGGACGACGCAAAGCCGGACAAGCTCGACGGGCTCCGCCGCGCGCTCGCCGGGGTCGCCCAGTCACATCAGGCCCTCCAGAGTCAGGTTGCGCTGAACTGGCTGCTTGCGCGCGACCCGTGCGTGATCCCCATCCCGGGCGCGACCAAGGCCCGTCACGCCCAGGCCAACCTTGGCGCACTCGAATGGCGCCTGACCGACGAGGAGTTCGCGCTTCTGGATGCGGCTTCAGCTCCAGCGAAGTGAACTAGGGTTCGAAATGCCATTTGAGCTCGGCGGGAAATATGGAAACGAAGCGTTCGACGCCGAAACCGGAATGCGTATTAGGTCGCTAGGAGCGCGCGGACCAGAGATCGAAACTCACTTCTGGAAAGTAGAACTCTCAGATAAAAACTTCGAATTTAGTACGTCGGTGATGGAGAAATCTGATAGCGGTATATACGATGTGTTGCTGACGCCGGGCAGATTGTTCCTGAGTCACATAAATAATCCAGACATCCCTCTCGATGATAGGAGGAATGTTCTGAAGATTGTCATTGACGGGCTTTATTTCATATTCCCGACCTACTTCAAGGCGCCCATTTGTTTTCGAAAGGGCCGACCCCCGGCGTCCTATGGTGAGCTTGGGATGTGGGGCGAGGCAGAGTTGAGTCGTCAAGCATGGCGATAACCAAGTCAGGCTCCATGACTCGCCGCAAAACGGGGAGTTGAAGGACGCATCTTGTGGAGCCATCCGCCCCCTCCAACTCTTGGCCCGACCAGCACTACGCAACGCCCCAGACACTCGTGAAAATCGGGCGGCGGCGCCGGCTGAACCTGCTGATCGCGGGGGAGGGGGCGCCCACGGTGATCTTCGCGTCCGGATTGATCGGCACGACCCTGGATTGGGCGCGCGTCCAGCACGCCATCGCCCTCAGGACCCGCACCGTCTCCTTCGACAAGGCCGGGCTCGGCTTCAGCGATCCCGGCCCGATGCCCCGGACAGCCGCGGCGATCGTCGACGACCTGCGAGGGGCGCTGAGCGCTGCCGGCATCGCCCCTCCGTACGTGCTCGTCGGCCATTCGGCGGGCGGTCTTCAGATGCGCCTGTTCGCCTTCCGCTATCCGCTGGAGGTGGCCGGAATGGTGATGGTGGACAGCGCCAGCGAATATCAGGACAGTCGGATCGACGAGGCCAGAGGCGATCGCGGGAACGAAACTCAACGGCGCCAGCTGTTGGCGACCTATACGCGCCTCGCCCGGCTTGCGCGCGCCGGCGCCCTCGCGCCTGGAACGCGTGACTTCGATCGAGCTGTCGGCCTCCCCGCGCCCAGTCTGACGCCGGCCATTTGGACCGCCCGCGTCGCTCAGCGCACCTCGCCGGGATATTGGCGGGCGCTCCGGTCCGAATCCGCAGCGTCAAGCTCGACGAGTTCCGATGAGGTCGCCGCCGCGCGCACGTCGCTCGGCGACATGCCCTTGATCGTGCTCACCGCCGGCAAGGGCGCCTCGCCGCGACCGGGCGAAACCGCCGCCGCGGCCAAGGTGCGATACGAGATCTCGCGCGCCATGCATGACGAAATCGCCGCCCTCTCGACACGCAGCGAGCGGCGCACCGTGGCCGACGCCGGCCACAGCATTCAGTTGGACAAGCCGGGGGTCGTGATCGCCGCGATTGAAGAGGTGCTGACGCTGAGTTTCGCAGCCTCTTTGGGCAAAGCCGGATAGGGACACAGCCGAGTCCGCTCAGATCAGGGATCACATTTCGCGCCAGGAATTCCACTTTTCGCGCCAAAGCGTACCATTGACGGATGGAAGCGATGTCGCGAGGCGCAATTCTGACAGGCTACGCTCAGGTGGCGGCGCAGCACGGCGTCGACCCGCGCGCAATGCTGCGTCGGGTCGGGCTGGACAGCCGTGTGCTGGACGACCGTGAGCGCCGAGTTCCGGCGCGACAGATCTACGAGCTTCTCGAGCTGTCGGCGCAGGCTTCCGGTTGTGAGACATTCGGGCTGCAGATGGGCGCGCTGCGCCAACCCGCAGACGTCGGCCCGGTCGCGCTGTTGCTTGCGCACCAGGTCACGCTTCGGGACGCTCTCATGACTGCCGCACGCTATCAACCGATGCTCAATGAAGCGATGTTGTTCGTGGTGGACGACGAGGAAGACTTCACTTCCGTCCGCGTCGAACTGGCGTCAGACGGGCAGCTGCCGCTGCGTCAATCTTATGAGCTTCTTGCTGCGATCTCCGTACAGACGCTTTGCAGTCCCGCTGGTCCTCACAGGCGGCCGAGGATGGTCTGTTTCACCCACTCGCCACCTGCCGATTTGAGCCACCACAAGCGCGTGTTCGGTCCGAACGTGAAGTTTGCGAGCGCCTTCAACGGGTTTGTCTGGAACCGAGCGGACGCCGATTGCGTCAGTCCGGCGGCGGATCCGCGCCTCGTGGAGTACGCTGAGGGGTTCATCAAGAATTTGCCATACGCCAACAGCGCTGCTCTTGCAGCCGAGGTCCAAAAGACGATCCACGTTATGCTGCCGCTCAATGGCGCTTCGACAAAGACGGTTGCGGCTCGTCTTGGCCTGAGTGAGCGCACAATGCAGCGCCGACTATTACAGGAAGAGGTCGAATTCAGCGTTCTCCTGAATGACATCCGTCGCGAGCATGCTCTCCGACATCTATCCAATGGCCGCTTGCCCCTCTCAGAGGTGGCTTCGTTATTAGGGTATACGCGCGAAACCTCATTTTCCCGTTGGTTCGCCCACGAGTTCGGCACCCCTCCTTCCAACTGGCGCGCATCGCACGATCGCTGACGCAGACACTCAGTCGACCCAGGTGCGGGCCTCCGCGGCGCATGCCGTACTGGCGTAAATTGGAACGGTCGTGGCGCGACCTGAAAAGCGCGGGTTTGCGCCAACCGCTATAGGAGAACAGCCACGCCCTCTCTGGCAGCTTTCGTAAAGGTCGGGCGGCCATGGAAGAGTTCATTCGAAATGAAAACCTCCGCCGCTTTCGTGAGCGGTTGGCTGTAGAAAAAGACCCGGCGCTGCGTCGGCTGCTTCAGAGCCTTATTGTCGAGTTCGATCGCGAGACGTTCAGTCCCGGCGCCCGGGAGGGTGAGAAAGCGTCCCGGCCGCGCGCGTCGGCCTGATATCGAAACGAAGGACGTGACCGGCGCTAGCGCAGCTTCGCCAGAGCGCTTTGCGAAGCGCGAGCATCGCGAGTTGATCTGCATCAAGGCGTAGCCCCCGCGTCGGCTGCAGACGCGTTGCGCCTCTTTTCTAAAGAACACCCATGATCCGTGATCGAGCGCGCGACCTGGCCCGCCGGTGCAACGACGCCCATGCCAGTGGCCTCGGCTTTCCGACCATCTGGCGGACCGTGCTGAAGGGCGACGCGCTGGTCCTGGCCGGCATCCGCCAGACCCACGCGGACCAAGAGCCTGTTTTGGAGGTCGATCTCATCACCGGCCAGCGCCTGAGGTTCGGACGCTCCGGCTTCACGATCGTCTGAGGACGAGGACGCGGGGATTCAAGCCCACTGGGGGGCCAGCGGGCCAGACAAGCAGATTGCTCAGGATCGAACCAATCGGCGCAGGCGCGTGAAACTCTGCTGGGCGGCCGCGCCTATGATGAAGCGGCTCGGATGATGTGTCCCATTGGGGAGGATCCTATGCGCACCTTCACCTGCGTCGTGACGGAGGCGCTTTCGCTGACATCCGCGACGACCTGGATCTTCGCCGCGGACGACGGCCGCGCGCGAGAGCTCGCAGTTCGTGAACTCGCGAACATCACCTCTCCTGCGATGGCGGAGGTCTATGAGAATGGGAAGTTCCTGTTCGTCGAATATGCGGCTGGCGAGCGTCCCACCCCTCGGCGCCTCGGATTCCTCGGCAATCACCCGGTCCGCCGGCCAGCAGACGCGGGGACATGACATCCGCCAAAGCTCTCGACCGGCGAGCCCGCCCCCGTACCCTTCACACCGACCCCATCCGCGTCGCGTCCACGAACTGTTCTGTCGCATCGTCGATCGCCCGGCCTCGACGGCCTTGAGGGCCGTGGACGTAGAGTGATTTGGGGTCGAGGCGGCCTTCGGTGACGGCGGGCGGCGGGCTCATTTCGTAGCGCACCTCGCGGGCGTGGTCGGCGAGCTGCAGCTTCGGGTTGAACACCGAATTGAACTTCCAGAGCATGCGCACGAAGTTGGTCTGGCCCTTGAGCAGCAGGCGCGCGGACTCGCCGATGGCTCCCCGGAAAGCCTCCCAGCCCATGTGCTTGGTGTTGAGGATCTGCTGGGTGCGCACCAGCTCCGCATAGAACTCCGGCAACGGCAGCCGGGTCGGCAGCACCGCGTGCTGGATGTCGAACAGGCGGTAGTCGAGGCTGGTCAGGCTGCGCGGCTCGCGCCGCCAGATCTCGGTGCCGGGGTAGGGGGTGTTGACGCTGATGTTGACGATCTCCGGGACCTCCAGGCACCAGTTGCGGATGGTCTCGAAGCGGCCTCGGTCCCAGTCCGGATCGACGATCAGGTTGATTGCAACCGTGATGCCCAGCGAGCGAGCGAACTCCAGGGCCTCGAAGTTCTTGTCGACGTGGATGCGCTTGCGGAAGAGCTCGAGCCCGGCCTCGTCGATCGCCTCGAGCCCGATGAACATGTACTCGAGCCCGAGATCCCGCCACGCTCGGAACACCTCCTTGTTGCGCAGCAGGACATCGCCGCGCGTTTCCAGGTAGTAGCGCTTGCGGATCCCGCGCCGGCGGATCGCTTCGGCGATCGCCATGCCGTGCTCGGCGTGGATGAACGCGACGTCGTCGACGATGAAGACGCCCGGCTCGGCCAGGCCCGCCAGCTCTTCGGCGACCAGCTCAGGGCTCGCGGTGCGATAGCTGCGGCCATAGAAGGTCCAGGCGCTGCAGAAGGTGCAGTCCCACGGACACCCGCGCGCGAATTCGATCGAGGCCGCCGGGTCGAGAGTTCCGATGAAATAGCTGCGGCGGCGCTTCAGCAGGTCGCGAGCGGGGCGGATGGCGTCGAGCGACTCGACGAAGCCTGGCGGAGGTCCCTCGCCATCTTCGGTGACGGCGCCGGGAACCTTCGTGAGACCGTCGCCTGCTTCCGCCGCGGCCAACAGAGCGCCCACCTGAGCCTCGCCCTCGCCCTTGAGCACGCAATCTATGGCGCCTTCGCCATGGCGCAGCAGGTCCGGTGCGATGAAGGAGGCGCTGTGG
Organism: Caulobacteraceae bacterium; assembly: GCA_036488935.1. Classification (GTDB taxonomy): domain Bacteria; phylum Pseudomonadota; class Alphaproteobacteria; order Caulobacterales; family Caulobacteraceae; genus Acaudatibacter. Next base: position 13,086 of record DASXGR010000074.1, read on the forward strand.
CCGCCCACGAAAACGAAGCAGTGGGGGAGCATCGCCTTGGTCGCCTTGGCGAGGTCGACGATCTCGGGGACGTTGGCCAGGTAGTTGCCGCCAAAGCAGAGCGCGTCCGGTCGCCAGCGTCGGATGATGCGGAATAGATCGGCATGCTTTTCGACCTGCAGGTCGATAATGCGCACGTCGTGGCCTGCCTCGCGCGCAGCGCTGGCGACCAGCTCCAAACCCAGGGGTTCCAGACGCAGGAAGACCCGCGTGTACATCAGACCGCTGGGGTGGACGGCGAGCAGCTTCATCGCACGACGCCAAGGCAACCTGACCGGTACGCAGTCGCGCAGAATATGGCCGCAGGCGGACGCGTCCGGGCGTCACGAAGTCGTCATCGCCGCTCCGGCAGCTCAGAGGGTGCTCATCCGAGAGGTGCTAGCGGCTGCTCGGCCGCTTTAAACACAGAGTCCACAGAGGGCGCAGAGGACACGGAGGGGATGGTCGACGAGACGCGTAGGGCCTGATTTGGTCAAATGCCGGCCGAAGGCCGGCGATTCAGCTTCGTTGCTTCCCTAACCTTCGCTTGGGGCCACCACCTCCGTGTCCTCTGCGCCCTCTGTGTCCTCCGTGTTTGAAAGCGATGCTCGACAGATCGCCAACCTCAGCCTGTGATCAGGACCGCCGGCTGGGGTTGGTCGTCTGCAGGATCCAGTCGGTGATCGTGTTCAGCGCCGCAGGGGCGAGGGTGGTTTCGATCTGGGCGTATTCGCCGGGCGCGCCGGTGGGCGCTGGCTGGAAGAGGTGGTTGAGGCCGGGCAGCTCCTCCACGCTCGCGCGCGGATCGTGCGCCAGGGCCGCGCGCAGGGCCGGCAGGTTCTGGTCTGGCGGGACCTGCACGTCCTTGGAGCCGATCACGGCTAGGACCGGAATGCGCAGACGCCCCAGAGCTGGAGCCGGGTCATACGCCAGGAAGGCGTGGAACCAGGGCGAGGCGAGCTCGGCGGCCTGGGCCTCGGCTACGGCCTGGGGAGCGCCTGTGCGTTCGGCGGACGCATCCGCTTCGACTTTGAGCCGGGCGGCGGCCGTGGCGGTGTCCGGCGCCTGGCGTGCAATGTCGATCATCCGCGCCTCTTCGGCGGAGGCCTGAGCGAGCTGTTCTCCGCCCAGGCCCATCACCTCGTTGATCCGCCTCTGCTGCGCCTCCAGCAGGTCTGTCCCGTTCACGCCCGGCCCCGCCATCAGCACGACGAAGGCGACCTGGCGGTCGCGGCCGGCGACCATCGGAGCGATGAGACCCCCTTCGCTGTGGCCGATCAGGCCGATGCGCCGCCTCGCGATGTCCCGCCTCTCGGCAAGGAAGGCGACAGCGGCCTGGGCGTCGTCGGCGAAGTTGGCGCTGGTCGCGGTTGCATAGTCGCCCGTGGAGGCTCCCACGCCGCGCTTGTCGTAGCGCAGCACGGCCACGCCCCGGCGCGTCAGGGCGTCAGCCAGCACTGCAAACGGCTTGTGGCCAAAGATCGTCTCGTCGCGATCGTTCGGGCCTGATCCGGTGATAAGCACGACGGCGGGGAAGGGGCCTTTTCCCGCCGGAAGCGTAAGTGTTCCGGCCAGGCGGTCGTGACCTGCTGCGTCGTCGAAGGCGATGTCCTCGACGCGGTATGGGTAGGGCGGCTTCGGGGTCTGGGGCCGGCTCAGCCGGGCCTCCGGCTCTCCGGCGGGACGGCGCGCAAAGGTGAGGGGAAGGCCTGCGCCGCCCTGGGTCCAGGTCCCCGCAATTGTTCCGGCCCCGCCGAAGGCTCCCTCGAAAGCGCCGCCGACGCTGGGGACGGCGAAGGATACGCGCGCACCCTGGCGGGCGATGTCGGTTACGGGAATGCCGTAGGCGGCCTGGTCCAGGCTATCGAGGCGCCCGGTGGTGCCATAGGGGCCAGTGTCTATGTGCATGGCCAGGCGAAGTTTGATGCCGGAGACGGTGTCGAGGGTTCCCTGCCAGACGCCATCCAGCCCCTCGATCTTCGGACGCGCGATCGGCTCTCCGGCCATGAAGTTGAGCGGCATGCTGCGCCCGCCTTGCGACCACTCGCCCGTCCAGGCGTTCGCCGCTCCGTCCCACCGGCCCTGGAAGCGGCCGTGAACCGTTGGGACCGTGAAGCTCAAGCTGTCCGGGGCGACCGCGATATCGGCCAGGGGCAGCTTGGCCCGGCCTTGGTCCAGACTTTCGAGGACGCCGCTCCAGGCGCCGGGCGAAGTATGGTCCAGACGCAGAGCCAGCTGCAGGGTGACCAGCGGGTTGGGATGCAGATCTCCATGCCACTGTCCGGCCGCCGAGGCCGCCCAGGCGCCCGGCGCGCCAACCGCCAAGGTCATCGCAGCGAGCGTCGCGGCGATCTTCACCATTCGCCCATCCTCCTGTGCGAGGGCGATAGTGTACGGCGGCTCAGGCCTGGGCCAAAGGCGTCGGCGAAATCTCGGCGAATCCACCGGCGATGAGGGTTGCGCTGGACGGGCTGAGATGGATCTGGCGGCCCTCGCCCCGCTGGGCCATTCCGGTAGAAAGCAGGCGATCCAGGATCGCCGCTCCGAGCGCGCCGCCGAGGTGCGCGCGCCGTTCCGACCAGTCGAGGCAGCGGCGGCAAAGAGGGCGGCTCGACTGCTGCAGCCGGTCGAGGTCCAGGCTCAGGGCGCGGAAGGCGATCTCCCCAGCCTTCGTGAGCCTGGGCTCCTCGTCCGCCGTCAGAGCGCCACGGGCGATCAGGGCGTCAAACATGGCGACCGCCGTCTCGCCGGCCAGGTGGTCGTAGCACGCCCGGGCCTGGCGCAGCGCCGGCTCGCGCGGGCCCGTGCGCACGCGCTTTGCGCCGGTCCTCTCGGCCAGCCCCATCAGCGCCTCCAGCGCATGAGCGACGTCAGGGCCTGAGAGCCGGAAATAGCGATGACGGCCCTGACGCTCGCCTTCGATCAACCCCGCCTCGGCGAGCTTTGCGAGGTGGCCGCTGGCGGTGGGAAGACTGACGCCCGCGGCGTGGGCCAACTCGCTCACCGTCAGCGCGCGACCGTCGATCAGCGCCGTGAGCACGTTCGCGCGGGCCGGATCGCCGATCAGGGCGGCGACGCCAGCGATGTTCGGACCTTCTTTCATAGTTTGATGTTAGCCGAAGCATGGCGTCCGAGCCATGCGCTAATCAGAGGCCGCCAACCCAAGGAGGCGGCCATGATCACCTGTTTTATCCGCTACGAAATCGAACCCGGATCCGACGCGGCGTTCGAGACCTACGCCCGCGCCTGGGGCGAGGCGATCCCCCGCTGCGGCGCGGACCTGATCGGTTACTTCGGCCCGCACGAGGGCTCGGCGACCACGGCCTACGGCGTCTACTCGCTCGAGAACCTCGCCGCCTACGAAGCCTACCGCGTCCGCCTGCGCGAGGATTCCGCCGCCCGGTCCAACTTCGATTTCGCCCGCCGCGAGCGCTTCATCCGCCACGAAGACCGCATCTTCCTCCGCCTCGTCTCCGCCCCGCACAGCCCCGTCCGAGGATGATCATCGCGCTCTCCTCCACCCGAGCGCGAAGCGCGAAGTGGGGGAGGTGGTCGGCTGAAGGCCGGACGGAGGGGGAAGGCCCCATCCGCCTGCAGGGCGATGTCGTCCCCGGCTTGGTCACGGCGACTTTCCCCTTCCGTCCGACCGCCTTCGACGGTCGGCCACCTTCCCCAAAATGGGGAAGGAGAGCGCGCTTACGGGCCCCATCAGCTTCCCGCGACGAGAACGTACCGCATGAGGGTGACAATCGCCCCGGCCCAGGTCTCGCTCACGACCTCGCCGTCTTCGACAAAGCCCGCGCCAAGCGCGACTCCACGGGAGGCGTGGTTGTCGTGAGCGATGTGGGCTTCGATCCGGCGGATATCGGCCATGTTGTCGAACGCCGCCTGGCAGAGGAGCCGTGCAGCGCGCCCCGCGAGTCCCTGGCGCCGGTAGGCGGGAAACACCCACCACGAGACATGGGCTTTCTCCAGCTCCGGCCGCTGCAACTCGCAGCCGCCGGCAAGAACCCCATCCGCGACGCGCACGGCGTAGGTGAACTGCGGGCCGCCGGCGGCGCGGTAGTCGATCCAGCGGGCCATCGCCGCGCGCGCCAGGTCCACGGGCTTGGGCGTATGCGGGTCGGGATCGTCGAAGCGGCGGCGCATCTCGGCGTCCTCGCCGAGCCAATGGGCCTCCGCGTCATCGAGCGAGAAGGCGTCGAGGCGTACGACGCCGTCGCCAAGCACCGGCGGCAGGTCGATCCGCGCGCTCATGCCCGCGCCGCCCGTCGTCGGCTCGCGGCGAGCGTCTCGATCCCTTGCCGCAGAAGCCCCGTCAGCTCCGCCTCGTCGATCGCGTCCAGGCGCACCAGCACGGCCGGATAGCCCTGGTAGTGCGGCTCGTCGAAATAGATCGTCGGCGAGGCCTCGATCAGCATCTCCTTGCGCTCGATGGAGCAGCGCACGGCGAGGACATCCGGGCGCGGGACCCTGGGCCGGCGCGGCGTCTCGCGGACCAGCCACGTCCAGGCGAAGCCCTTGCCGCCGACCTGGAACTCCAGGCGGCCTTCTTTCGAGACGTCGTCTGCGTCCGCGAGCGCCGCGACGAGCCGGCGGACGTCGTCAGGACCCATGGCGCTGCTCCCCCCGTCGCCGCGTCAGATCGCGGTCTGGTATCTCGGCTGATAGATCATCAGGCCCGAGCCGTCGGGCAAGCTCAACGTGCTCGCCACGCCCCAGCCGAGATCCCGGACGGCGCTGGCCTCCACCCCTTTGGCCACGAGGCTCTTCAGGGTCGCCTCCAGGTCGTCGCACATCAGACTGACGTCCCAGCTGCCCTCGCCCTCGATGGGATGGCTGGCCATCTCGGCCGCCGGCGCCTTGAAGACCAACCACCCTTCGCCCGCCTCAACGTGGGGGAATTCCAGGACGTCGCGCATGAAGGCGCGCACCGCTTCGGCCTTGGGGCTATACATCATCACGTGGATGCCGGTGATCATGGCGGTCTCCTCGCCCGCAGAACGGAAGAAACCGTACACCGGCGGAGGCGACCGCGCCTATGTCCGGCTGAACCCGTCCGCGCTCCAGCCTTCGCTGCCCACGCCGTGGTGGACCACGAAGAGGCCATCGGGGTCGTAGCGGCGCTTGATGCGGGCGAGGCGCGGATAGTGGACGCCCCAGGCCCGCTGCTGCCAGTCCGGCATGAAGAAGTCGCACTCGGAGAGGTAGCTGCCGGCGTCTGGGCAGGCTTGGCGCAGGGCCGCGTCCGCGAGGGCGATCTGCCTGGCGGAGGCCCGGGCGATCGCGTCGTTGGTGCCGGGGAACGGTGCATAGACTGTGGGGCCGAGGCCCCCAATGATCGCCAGGGCGAAGGCGTCGAGGACTTCTGGATTCATCGACGTCTCGCGGCTTGCCGCCAAGGTCGCCGGCGACGCGCCCGCGAGGCCCTTGTTGAGATGGAGGGAAATGTCCCGATGGCGGCTGCCCTCGAACCAGACGTTCGCCAGGCGCGATGGTCCCTCGCCCTTGAGCAGGCTTGCGGACAGCCAGGTCGAGGCGAAGCCGTACCAGAACGCCGCCGCCTGGGCGCCGTCGCCAGTGGACCAGTAGTCGCTGGGTCGGGCCCCGGGGCGCGGATCGCGGGTGATGGCGCCGGGCGCGTACTTGCTGAAGAAGTCGGCGTTCCAGAGCATGCGCGGCGGAACGGCTGCGACAAATAGGGGAGCCTTGACCTTGTAGTCCTCCGGGTGGTCGTGGACGAATGCCTCCAGGGGCGCCCAGGCGGCGCGCGCCGTGGCGGAATCCAGGCCCTGGAACAGCATCTCCACCGACAGGATGTTGCCCGGGCTCGCATGCACCTGCTCGCCCCAATGCTCGTTGAACAGATTGGCGGCGTAGACCTCGAGGAACCGCTGCAGCAGCCGCCGGTAAGCCTCGTTGCTGGTGGCGCGGACGCTCCAGAGCGCGGTCCCGAAGTTCGCCGGCAGTTCGTGAGTGGCCAGGGTGAAGCGGGTGACGATGCCGAAGGTCCCGCCGCCGCCGCCCTTCAGGGCCCAGAAGAGGTCCGGGTCGTTGGCGCGGTTGACGATGCGCACCCGGCCGTCGGCGGTGACGACCTCCGCCTCCAGCAGGCTCGCCGCGGCCAGGCCCCACCCCTTCGAGAAGCTGCCGAAGCCGCCGCCGGTGACATGGCCGCCTACGCCCACCGTCGTGCAGCCGCCGCCCTGGACGTACCGCCCGACTTCGCCCGTCACCTTCTGATACGCGTGCAGCCAGATGCAGCCGCCGCCCAGCGTCACCGCCGGAACCGGCGCGGCGCCGGTCCCCGCCGGCGTGAACGCCTCGTGGACCACGATCTGATCCATCGGCCGCAGCCAGACCAGCAGGGAGTCGGGCGCGCAGGAGCCGCCCATGTAGCTGTGGCCGCCGCCGCGCACGACCAGCCGCAGGCGCCGGTCGCGGGCGAAGCGAACCGCCGCGGCCACGTCGGCCGCGCTCTGCGCCTTGACGACGTAGGCGCTGGGCGCCGAACGCCAGCCGTCGATCCAGCCCGACAGCTGGGTGTAGGCAGGTTGGTCGCGCAGCCAGAACTGGTTGGCGAAATCCGCCTTGGCCTGGGCCATGTCGAGATCGGGCAGGCTAACCGGCTCGAGCCGGCCGCCCACCGCGGTCTTCAGCGCCGCCCACGCGTCCTCCGAGGGCCAACCGGGGGCGCCGGGGCGCACACGAGAGGCCGGCTCGGCGGTCGCGATGGAGGGGAGGGCGGCCGCGGCCGGCGCGGCCGCAATTGTGGAGAGAAGTTCACGGCGATTGGGGCCGGAGGCAGTGATCATCGGCGTCATCCTGCGGTAGGAACTGAGCCGAGATGACCACCCCCGCAGAGCGACAACCAGAGCCTCGGGCCATCCGGCCGGCGGCGTGGGACGTCCGGCGAGCCTTCGTGACGAGCGGCGCGCCAGGAGGGACGAACGGCCTGGCCGATCTGGTCCTCGCACTCCCGATTATCGTTGTCCTGCTGGTCGTGGTGAGCACGGTGAACGTCCTCTCCGTCCTGCATGACGTCAGTCGCGTCGGCCGGGCGCTGCCGGCGTGGGAGCCGATCGTCTGGGAGGGGACCAGCGCGGCGACCGACCTGATCGGGTGCCTGGCGATCTGGGCCGCCGTCCGGATGGCGCCGCCCACCGGGCGATGGGCGCGGTTCGTCGCAATCCACGTCCTTGGGTCGCTGGTCTATAGCGGGGTCCACGTGGGCGGCATGGTGGCGCTGCGCACGCTGATCTACACCCTCGCCGGCCACCACTACGTCTTCACCGGCGGCGACGTGCTCTACGAATACCGCAAGGACGTGCTTTCCTACGTCGGTTTCGCCTCCATCTTCTGGTTTGTCCCGCTGCGAGCCGTTTTGCGCGCCCCGCCCGCCCCGCCGTCGGCGACCAAGGTCGAGTTGTTTGAGATCGCCGAGGGCGCGCGGCTGCTGCGCGTGCCGGTGGCCGACATCATCGCCGTGCGCGCAGCGGGGAACTATGTGGAGTTCCTGCTCAGCGACGGGCGCCGACCGTTGATGCGTGCGCCGCTGATGGAGGTCGAAGGGGCGTTAGCGGCCAGCGGTTTCCTGCGCACCCACCGCTCCTGGGTGGTCAATCCCGAGCGCGTTCGCGCCCTCGAACCGGCCGGATCGGGCGACTATCAGCTCTCGCTGGACGGCGGCGAAACCGCCCCGGTCAGCCGCCGCTTCCCTAAGGCGCTGGAGCGGCTGCGGGGCGGGGCTCGAGTGTCAGCTGGGTCTGAGTGACCACCGCCACCAGCCGTCCGGCTTCATCCTCGACCCTGGTCTGCCAGAGCGAGGTCCGCCGGCCCAGATGCAAGGGCGTCGCCTCGGCCATGACCATCGTCCCGGCCCGCGCCGACCCCACGAAATTGGTCTTGCTCTCCAGGGTGGTCGTACGGGCGCCCTCGGGCAGGTTCAGCGCAGCCCCCAACGCCCCAGTCGTATCCGCCAGCGCCATGATCGCCCCGCCGTGCAGAATCCCGCCGGTGGTGCAGAGGTCCTCGCGCACGAAGAGCCGCACGCGGACCCGCCGAGGCGTCGCTTCGAGCGCCTCCACTCCCATCAGCCGTGCGAACGGCAGGATCTCGGCGGTTGCGAACTCGTCAGCAGGCACCTGGGGACTCCTCCCCCGCCACCTTGCCGCCTCTTCGCCCGTCGATCCATGACCTCGAAGATCATGGGCGGAGAAGGATCGGCGATGTCCCCAGGCGAGCTGGTGCGGGCGTTCTATGAAGAGGTCTGGAATCGCAACGACGCCGCGCGGGCGCACGAACTGTTCGACCCGGCGTTTCGCTTCCGTGGCTCCCTGGGCCAGGAGCGGATCGGTCCTGACGGCTTCATCGCTTACATGCGCGAGGTGCGCGGCCCTGGCGGACTACCGCTGCACGGTCGAGGACCTCATCGAGGGCGAGGGCCGCGCAGCCGCGCGAGCCCGCTTCGAAGGCGTCCACCGCGGCGACCTGCTGGGCTTCGCCCCGACGGGCCGCCACGTGGCCTGGACCGGCGCCGCCATCTTCACCGTCGCCGCCGGGCGTCTTGCGGATGTGTGGGTCCTGGGCGATCTCGACTCGCTGCGCCGCCAGCTCGCGGAGCGGGACTAGCGGCCTAGTTTCTGGGGCTTAATTCCGATGCCGTGCGTTCCTCGCACGGATCCGGATGGGCCCAGTCGGCATGGACCAGATGGCCGAACAGATATCGCTCCCTCAATAGGTGGATGCGGTCGCCAACACGGCATGAGGCCCCGTATGGGAGCCGTACGGCGGCCGTCCGGTCGGGCAGTTGAATGTCCGCCGTTCGGTAAGACCCATTCTTGCCCATCTGCACGCCAAAGCCCTGGACGGTGGAGTCGAACCGCTCGAACGGCGCCATGGGGATCGCCCATACTGCAGTGCAGACAACGAAGAGCATGGCCAGCCCAAGGCCGAGCAGCTCCTCGTGCGTCAGGACCCAGTGTTCAAAGACTTCGAGCGCCGTCGGCTTGCGCAGTTGAGCCACCCACCCCTTGGCTCACAGTGAGGCTTGTGATGCGAAGAGAGCGCGGACGCTGCGGGAATGCAACGCGGGCGCCACCGGCGAGACGCCGGTAGACCTAGCTCAGTCCTTCGCCCGCTCCACGTACGATCCGTCCGCTGTCATCACGACGATCTTGGTGCCCGCCGTCAGATAGGGCGGGATCATCGTGCGGACGCCGTTGGAGAGCATGGCCGGCTTGTAGGAACCGGACGCGGTCTGGCCCTTCACCACCGGCTCGGTGTCGACGATCTCCAGCGTGGCGCGGGTAGGCAGCTCGATGGCGATCGGCAGGTCATTGTGCAGCGACAGGGTCACGGTCATGCCGTCCTGCAGATAGGCCGCGGAGTCGCCGACCATCTCGGTCGACACTGTGACCTGGTCGTAGTTTTCCGGGTTCATGAAGTGGAACCCGTCGCCGTCGGAATAGAGGAAGTTGAAGTCGCGCTCGTCGACAAAGGCGCGCTCCACCTGTTCGGTCGTGCGGTAACGCTCAGAGACCTTCACGCCATCGGCGATCCGGCGCATGTCGAGCTGGGTGACGGGCGTGCCCTTGCCGGGGTGGATGTTCTCCATGCTGAGCACGACGTAGAGCCTGCTGTCGATGTCCACGACGGAGCCCTTGCGGAGCGAGCTGGCGGCGACCTTGACCAATGAAACCTCGGTGATGCGGTGACGCTTGGGGCGCCAGAGCGCCCGGGATAGCGCAAAGGCGCCACCGCCTCCACCCCCCGCCCTGGGAAGCGCCGCGTCCGAAAATCGCCAGACTTGGCTTGGCGAGGGCGCCAGAAACCGTCCCGTATGGATCGGATGACTGTCACAGAGCGCGGGCGCCCAGGCGATGAGGTCTCTATGAGTGTGGAAGCCGCCGTCCTGGCGCGCGCCTATCGGCATGCCGTGGACTATCTGGAGGGCCTGGACAACAGGCCGGTCGCCGCGACGGCAAGTCTCGGCGTCTTGCGCGAGAGGCTCGGCGTTCCGCTGTCGGCCGCGCCCACGCCCCCTGAGACCGTGATCGAGGAACTGGCGGCCGCGACGGCCGGCGGCCAGGTTGGGTCTGCGAGCGGCCGGTTCTTCGCCTGGGTGATCGGGGGCGCCTTGCCTGCGGCGCTCGCCGCCGACTGGCTGGCTTCGACCTGGGACGTGAACGCCGTCCTCTATGCCTCCGGTCCGGCAGCGGCCGTGGTCGAGGAGATCGCCGGGGCCTGGGTCAAGGACGTGTTGGGCCTGCCGAAGGAGGCGTCGTTCGCGTTCACCACCGGCTGCCAGCTGGCGCACGTGACCTGCCTGGCGGCCGCCCGTCACGCCCTCCTGCGCAAGGCCGGATGGGACGTGGAGACCGACGGCCTCGCCGGCGCGCCGCCCATCCGTGTGCTCGCCAATGACCAACGCCATGGCTCGATCGAGCGCGCCTTGCGATTGCTGGGACTGGGAACACGCGCCCTGCAGCCGCTGTCGACCAGCGAGGGCCGCCTGGAAGCCGCCACGCTCGCCGCGGTGCTGCGGGCGGGGAGCGGGCCGACGATCGTCGCCTTGGACGCCGGCGATCTCAACCTCGGCGCCGTCGATCCGTTCGGGGACCTGATCCCCTTGGCCAAGGCTGCGGGCGCGTGGGTGCACGTGGATGGCGCTTTTGGTCTGTGGGCGCGGGCCAGTCTTCGTCACGCCCATCTTCTGGACGGTGTGGAGCTCGCCGACTCCTGGGCGACCGATGCGCACAAGTGGCTGAACACGCCCAAGGATTGCGGCGTGGCCATCGTTCGCGATCGCGAGGCCCACCGCACGTCGATGACGCTCAGCGCCGACTATCTCGTCTCCGGCGGGGAGGCCCGGGACCAGATCGACTGGACACCCGAATGGACCCGGCGAGCCCGCGGCTATGCGGTGTACGCCGCGCTCCGTGAGCTTGGACGCGACGGTCTGGCCGACCTCATAGACCGCTGCTGCGGCCACGCCCGCGCCCTGGCTCACGGCATCGCGGCTCTGCCGGGGGCCGAGCTCATGGCCGCCCCCACACTCAACCAGGCGCTCGTCCGCTTCCCGGCGCCGTCACCCGCCACGGCGCACGACCACGACCTGCGGACCGACGCGGTGATCGCCGCCATCAACGCCACCGGCGAGGCTTTCTTCAGCGGCACGACCTGGCGTGGTCGCCGGGCGATGCGCATCAGCGTCTGCAACTGGCGCACCAGCGAAGCCGATGTCGCCCGCACGCTGAAAGCCGTCGCCGGCGTCCTTGGCGGCGATCAGCCCTCCAATCGCCCAGTCTAGCAGGGGCTTGCGGGGGTGCAGGCGCGCCGATAGCGCAGGGGCATGAGCGCCTCCACCTCCTCGTCCGAGGCCGCCTGGCCGCAGGCTGAGCGTCACGCAGCGCGACGGCCGTTCCTGGCGGGCCGCAACGCGCTCACACGGGCGGTCCGCGCCTGGTTCGAGGCGCAGGGCTTTACCGAGGTGGAAACGGCGGCCCTGCAGGTCTCACCCGGCAACGAGGCTCACCTCCACGCCTTCTCAGCGACCGCGATCGGCCCGGACGGCGCCACGCGCGATCTGCACCTGCGCACCTCGCCGGAGTTCGCCTGCAAGACCCTGCTGGCCGCAGGCGAACGGCGGATCTTCGAGCTGGCCAGGGTCTGGCGCAATCGGGAGCGCGGCCCGCTGCACCATCCGGAGTTCACCATGCTCGAGTGGTACCGGGCCGAGGAGCCGTACGAGGAGCTGATGGCGGACTGCGCGGCGTTGCTCGTCCTGGCGGCGCTGACGACCGGGCGCGAGACTTTCGAGTGGCGCGGCAAATCCATGGATCCTTTCGCCGAGCCGGATCGGGTCACCGTGGCTCAGGCCTTCTCCGAACAGGCCGGCATCGATCTTTTGGCGAGCGTCGCACCGGATGGAACCACGGACCGCGACCTTCTGGCGGTAGCGGCCCGAGGAGCCGGGATTCGCGTCGCCGAGGACGACACCTGGGCCGACGTCTTCTCGCGGGTGATCGTCGAGCGCGTCGAGCCGACCTTGGGGATCGGACGGGCGACGATCCTTTGCGACTATCCCGTCCCTGAGGCCGCCCTCGCACGCCCGGCGCCGCACGATCCACGGGTGGCCGAGCGGTTCGAGCTCTATGCCTGTGGGGTGGAGCTAGCGAACGCCTTTGGCGAGCTCACCGATCCGGTCGAACAGCGCCGGCGGTTCGAGGCGGAAATGGCCGAGATGCGGCGCGTCTACGGGACCGCTTATCCCATCGATGAGGCGTTCCTCGAAGCCCTGGCGTACATGCCGGCGGCCAGCGGCGCGGCCCTGGGCTTCGACCGCCTCGCCCTCCTGGCGACTGGCGCCGGCCGTATCGAGGACGTGCTGTGGTCGACCGTGGCCGACATTACGTGAGTGGCGATGGTTGCAGTTAGCTCGCGCGCGGGGCAGAGGCGCGACGCATGAGCGAGACCACCATCCTGGCCGGCCCCGCGGCTCTCGCGCGCGCGGGCCTCGTCGCCCCCGAGCGGCTGGCGGCGCTGGAGGCAGTGGCGGCGCGCTACGCCGTGGCCGTCACGCCCGCCAGCGCCGTCTTGATCGATCCAGCCGACCCGGCCGACCCCATCGGGCTGCAGTTCCTGCCGCAGGAGGCCGAACTGCACACGGCGCCGGACGAGGGCGCCGACCCCATTGGCGACCTGGCCAAGAGCCCCGTGGAAGGAATCGTCCACCGCTATCCCGATCGCGTGCTGCTGATGCCGACCCGTGTCTGCGCCAGCTACTGCCGCTTCTGCTTCCGCCGAGAGCGCGTTGGGCCCGGCAGGGGGGCGAACCTGACAGCGGCCGAGCTAGACGCGGCATTGGCCTACATCTCCGAACGGTCGCAGATCTGGGAGGTGATCCTCACAGGGGGCGATCCCCTGGTGCTTTCCGCCCGCCGCCTGAGCGCGTTGATGAGCCGGCTGGGCGAGATCCCGCATGTGAAGGTGATCCGCCTGCACACGCGGATTCCCGCGGTCGCGCCGGAGCGGGTGACCGGCGCCTTGATCTCGGCCCTGAAGCGCAGCGGCAAAGCGGTCTATGTCGCGCTCCACGCCAACCATCCGCGTGAACTGACGGCCGACGCACGGGCTGCCTGCGCCCGCCTGATCGACGCAGGCATCCCTATGCTCAGCCAGAGCGTGATGCTGAGAGGTGTCAACGACGATCCGCAGGTGCTGGCCGAGTTAATGCGCGCCTTCGTCGAGACGCGCATCCGGCCGTATTACCTGCACCACGGGGACGCGGCGCCCGGGACCTCCCATCTGCGGTTGAGCCTCGAGGAGGGACAGGCTTTGGTCCGGAGCCTGCGCGGCCGCATCTCAGGCCTTGCCCAGCCGACCTTCGTCCTCGACATCCCAGGCGGCCACGGCAAGGTCCCGGTGGGGCCGGCCTACCTGTCGGAGGACGGGCGGAAGGTGGAGGACCCCTGGGGTGAGCCGCACGCCCTGGACGGGTGACGGCCCTTCGGCGCTAAACTCCCGGCAAACAAGGATGACAGGGAGAACGCCATGAGCCTGGCCGAACGGCTGCCGGAGGCGACCGGGGATCTTGAGCGCGCCAGATCCGATCTGGACGCCCACGGCTATTGCGTCATTCCCGGCGTGCTCTCGCGCGCAGAAGTCGCCGCGCTCAAGACGCGACTGGCGGAACAGGCGGAAGGGGAGCGGGCGAGGGGCGTCGCCTTCCACGACGGCGGCGCCGGCCGGCCAAACCAGCGGGTCTGGATGCTGCTGAACAAGGGCAGGGTGTTCCGCGACCTGATGCTCCACCCGATCGTGGAGACACTGATGGGTCACCTGCTGGGGCAGGATTTCCTGGTGTCGAGCTTCACCGCCAACATAGCGCATCCGGGCGGGGAGCCGATGGTCCTGCACACAGACCAGGGCTACGTCGGCTTCTGGACCCCGAAACCAGTGGTGGCGAACATCGCCTGGATGCTCGACGACTTCAGCGATGCGAACGGTGCGACTCGGCTCGTGCCTGGCAGCCATCTCGACTCCTCGGCGACGCCAAGGTCCTCGTCCTACGTTCCGGATCAGCCCGCCAATATGCCTACTCAGGAAGACACGATCGCTGCAGAGGGGCCGGCTGGTTCGATCCTGTGCTTCGACGGGCGGATCTGGCACGGCACGGGCGCCAACCAGACTGATCGGCCGCGCCACGCCCTGCTCAGCTACCATTGCAGGCCGTTCGTGCGGCAGCAGGAGAACTTCGCCCTGGGGCTCGATCCGGCGATCCGCGACGCGGAGCGGCCGGCCCTGCTGAACCGGTTGGGGTTCGCGACCTGGGCCGGCCTCGGACGGGTGGAGAGCCCCAGGCCGGCCACGCCCCTATTCGTCACGCCCGGCGCGGTGGGCGAACTGTGCGCCGACGGATCGCCAGTCGCCGTGGCCTAGAGCCTGATCCGTTTGCACGGAACAGATGCAAACGGTGAATCAGGCTCTACACCTTTGAATCTAGAGCAAATTATCCCCGTTCAGACGGTTCTGTCTGAACGGGGTTTGCTCTAGTGGCCAAAATCTAGCGCTTGGTCCGGTCCGCCGATGGCCTTCACGGAAACCGGACGTCCGGTTCCTGTGCTCGTGCTGAGGAGTGAAATCGACCCATAGCGGAAGTCTCGAACGGAGCCTCAGGCGACCACCTAGAGGGTGAAAAAAGTTTACGTTAAATCGAGAAAGCCTGCCTTTTGATAACTAATATTAGCATGGTTCTTGAAAACAGTGCGGCTGAAGCATGAACAACAAAGATAAATTATGAAGGGGAGGTTGGAATAAGCTCGCAGCGAGTGTCGCGAACCGCCGTGCCACGAACCATTGCCGTCCTGGGCTCGGCGGCTTTCTTCGTGGTCGCCCCATGTGCGCTGGCGGGGCTCGTTCCATGGTCGATTACGGGTTGGCGTCTCCGGCGGCCGTTCCTTGGTCTGGAGCTGACGCGCGGCATCGGCGCGATAATGATTCTTGCAGGCGTGCCTGGGGTCGTTGACGCATTTGCGCGTTTCGCGCTGCAGGGTCTCGGCACCCCCGCGCCCATCGCGCCGCCCCGGAATCTCGTGGTGACCGGTCTCTACCGTTATGTGCGCAATCCAATATACGTCGCGGTCGTTGCCATCATCCTGGGTCAAGCGGTGCTGATGGGCGATTGGCGCCTCATCGTCTACGGAGCGCTGTTGTGGCTCTTCTTCCACGTCGTCGTCGTGGCGTACGAAGAACCCACGCTCGAGCGGACGTTTGGGAGAGAGTACAAGGCGTTCCGCGCCGCCGTCCCGCGCTGGATACCGCGGATGACCCCATGGAGGTCGAAATGATCGGTGGCCCTCGGTAACGTTCCGAGCGTCCGTTTAGGTGAGTTGCCGGTTGGCCGAGTAGTCGATCAGCGTGTGGCATGCCTGGAGCACATTGGGTCTTACCGTCGCCTCTGCTTCAGCTAATTCCTTTCGGCGCTCCTCGCGCACGTCCGGATGCCAGCGCTCGACGTCGTCGCCCAAGAATTGCAGGCGGTCGGCACGATCTTGCGCCACGAAGAAAGCCGCGAGGGGGCCGTGTGCGCCGCCCAGCGCATCCCAGGCCGGATGCCAGGGATCAACGTACTTAACGATTTCCCTGCCAGTCTGGAGCGGGGTGAGCCTCCCCTCGATGCAGTCCTGAGCCAGTCTGACCGCTTCGGCGAGAGCCGTCTCGTGATCCATAGCGCAAGGGTTCCATGGGGTGGCGACTTCCGCAATCCACCCCGCGCCGAGTTAGCCACGACCGCTTTTGGACGACTGATGTCCCGTCCGAGGCCGGACCCGCAGAGACCGGCGGGGCACGACGCCTATCCGTGCAGGCCAAAGAAGTCGCGAATCCCGGTCAACAGGAACTGCATGCCGATACAGATCAGCAGGAAACCGAAGATACGGGTCATTGCATCGATACCCCCACGGCCCAGGAACCGGACCATCCGGGTGGCTGCGCGAAGGACCAGAAAGGACATCACCAGCGTCGCCGCCATGCCGACCACGACCGCGATATAGTTCAGGAGCCAGTCATTCGGCTCGTTGCTCTGGATCTGGTTCGCTGCGGCTAACACCGTGATCGAGCCGGGACCGGCGAGACTCGGCATTGCGATCGGCGTGAACGCTATGTCCAATTTCTGAGGCTCGCCGTTCACTTCGGCGGGCGCGGCCAGCGGGCCAGGGAACAGCATTCGGAAGCCGGTCGTAGAGATGATCAACCCCCCCGCAACGCGGATTCCCGGCACCGAGATGCCGAAGAAGTCGATGATCGCTGAGCCTACCAACAGGAACACGACCAGTATCAGGAAGGCGTAGAGGCAGCCGAGGAACGCCTGCCGCTTTCTATGTTCGTCTGCAAAGTCGGCCGTCAGCGAGACGAACAGGGGCGCGGTGGAGAATGGATTGATGATCGGCAGAAGAGCGCCGATCGTCAGCGCAATGTTTTCAAGAAAGGGGCCCATTGTCGCTCTCCAGGATGGAGCGACGTCCACTCTCGTCCGAACTCGCCCAAGCGACATTCGGGAATACCCCGATGCGACGCCGCCGTACGGCCCTGACGGCGGCGCTGCTCTCCTGCGCAGCCCAGCGCGGACCGGAACTAAGCGTTAGATTTCGACCCCTAGTCCTGTCCGGGCTCGACCAGGATCTTCACATGGTCCTCGGGCGAGGCGAGGGCCTCGAAGGCGCCGGCGACGCCGGAAAGGCCGACTTTGCCGGTGAGGATGGGCGAAGGATCGATGCGGCCTTCGGCCAGGTCGCCGAGGGTCGCGGCGAACTCCTCGGGCGTGTAGCCGAGCACGAACTCCAGGCTCAGTTCCTTGGTGACCGCCAAAGATGGTTCGATCCGATCGGTCTCCATGCAGACGCCGGCGACCACCACCTTCGCTCCGGGCGGACAGCCCTCGACGACGCTTTCGAGCACGCCCGGCGCGCCGACGCACTCGAACACCACAGGCCGCGCCCAGGCCTTGCCGGACATCCGGGCGAGCCTAACGGCTGTGCTTGTCGCCGGCACGCCAAAGTCCGCCCACCGGGCGTTGGGCGACTCGGTCGCGGGATCGATCACCACGTCCGCACCCATGGCCTCGGCGGCCTTGCGGCGACGGGGCGAATAGTCGGCGGCCACCACCGGGCCGTGACCGCGGGCCTTGAGGGACGCGATGACCGCCAGTCCGACCGGCCCGCAGCCGATCACCAGCGCGACGCTGTCCTTCTCCATCTGCGCTTTGACCACCGCGTGAGCTCCGACCGAAAAGGGTTCGGTCGTGGCGGCGTGCTCCGCAGACAGGCCGTTGGGAACTTCCAGCAGCATGAAGTCGGTCAGAACCATGCGCTCGGCGAAACCGCCTGGGTGGATGGGCGAGTAGCCGAGGGTGTGCGGGCCCTGAGAGTCGAAAGTCACGGGGACCGAGACGGCCCGCGTCCCGGGCTTCAGCCGCGCCGTCATCCCTGGCCCATAGTCGAGGACCTCGACGCAGAACTCGTGGCCGAAGATGATGTCCGGCGAGTCCTCCGGCCGACCGATTTCGACCCGTTCGCCGTCGGCGCGCCGCGAAAGGCCCATCAGGTGCTCGAAGTGATGCAGGGCGTGCAGGTCCGAGCCGCAGATCCCGCAGCAGAGCGTCTTCACCAGGACCTGACCGGCCTCGGGAACGGGATCGGCGACCTCATCGCAGACCAGTCGGCCGGCCCGGCGGATCGCTGCGCGCATAGTCGTCAGTCCCTCGTCAGCTCGAGGCCCGCAAGCTCGCCTGCGGCCCGCCAGTCCTCGAGGATCTGGACGAACTTGATCGGTCCTCCGCCGAAGAAGCCATTGCGGACCGCGAGCGGCGAGGGCTTGCCCTCGTTGTTGTAGTAACCCGGCGTGCACTCCTCCTGGAACTTGGCGCGGAAGATCGCCGAGTCGAGGATGGTCTGCACCCAGGCCGCCTCAGCCTCCGCCGTCGCCTCCACCCGCGTCGCCTGGCGGTCGCGCGCCTCGGCGATGATGTAGGCCGCATGGCGGCTCTGCTCGTCGAGCATGTGGGGGTAGTTGGCGGTGAAGCCCGACTGGGTGTTGGAGATGATGAAGCAGTTGGGGAAGCCGCGCACGTGCATGCCGTGCAGGGTCGCCGCCCCCTCCGCCCACTTATTCGACAGGGTGAGGCCGTCGCGGCCGGTCACGTCGTAGCCCGCGCGGCGGGTGTACCCGGTGCCCACCTCGAAGCCCGTGGCGTAGATCAGGCAGTCGATCTCGTACTCCACGCCCTCGACCACCACGCCATGCTCGGTGATCCGCTCGACGCCCTGTCCCCTGGTGTCGACCAGTTTGACGCTGGGACGGTTGAATGCCGCCAGATACTCGTCGTGGAAGCAGGGGCGTTTGCAGAACTGGTTGTACCAGGGCTTGAGCGCCTCGGCCGTGACAGGGTCCTCGACGACGGAATCCACCCGCGCGCGGATCTGCTCCATCTTCTTGAAGTCGGCGATCTGCAGCAGCTCCAGCGGGTCCATCCCAGAGCCGGCCTCACCCGCATTGGCCTTGGCCCGGGAGACCATCAGCAGGTTGCGGATGATATCCGTCCAGCCGTCGGCGACCAGGTCCTCCTCGGCGTGGCCGCCGCTGACCAGTGTGTTGAAGTTGTCCATCCGGGCCTTCTGCCAGCCGGGCGCGAGGCTCGCGGCCCAGTCGGAGTCGGTGGGGCGGTTGGCGCGGACATCGATGGACGAGGGGGTGCGCTGGAAGACGTAGAGTTGGGCGGCCCATTCGCCGAGGTGCGGCACGCACTGCACGGCGGTCGCGCCGGTGCCGATGATCCCGACGCGCTTGTCCGCCAGTCTTGTGAGTCCACCCGAAGAGTTGCCGCCGGTGTAGTCGTAGTCCCACCGGCTGGTGTGGAAGGAATGGCCCTTGAAGCCCTCCACCCCGGGAATTCCGGGAAGCTTGGGCCGGTGCAGGGGGCCGTTGGCCATGACCACGAAGCGGGCCCGCATGGCGTCGCCGCGGTTTGTGCGGATGGTCCAGCGACCGGCGGCGTCGTCCCATTCCAGCGCGGTCACCTCGGTCTGGAGGCAGGCGTTGCGGTAGAGGTCGAACTTCTCGGCGATGGCGCGGCTGTGCGCCAGGATTTCGGGCGCCCGGGAGTACTTCTCCACGGGCATGTAGCCGACCTCTTCAAGGAGCGGCAGATAGACGTAGCTCTCGATGTCGCAGGCCGCGCCGGGATAGCGGTTCCAGTACCAGGTGCCGCCGAAGTCGCCGCCCTTCTCGATCACCCGCAGGTCCTCGACGCCCGCCTCGCGAAGGCGCGCCGCAGCCAGAAGACCCCCGAACCCGCCGCCGATCACCACCACCTCGACCTCGTCGGTCAGCGGTTCGCGAGCGAAACCCGGTTGGACATAGGGATCTTCGAGATAGTGGGCGAACCGCCCGGTGATCTCACGGTACTGCTCGTTGCCGTCGGCGCGCAGGCGCCGATCGCGTTCGGCGCGGTACTTGGCCTTTAGGGCTGCGGGATCGAAACCCAGCTCCATCCCTGAAGCGCTGGTGCTCGGCTGCGCACCGTCGGCCATCTTGGACTCCTCCTGTTCAACCGCTGGATAACTGAAGAGGCGGACGTCGCGGAAGTCGAGGCCCGTGGCCCGTCCGCAAGTCGTTGACTGTCATCGCGCAAGAGCGCCAACCGGGCGGAGCACATGCGCCAGGCTCTCCACACCGTCTCAATTCAGACCCGCGGCCGGGGCCTCGTCGACGTCACGCGGGAAATCGCCGCATGGGTTGTGACTCTGGACATCGATGTCGGGTTGCTCACGGTCTTTTGCCGGCACACCTCGGCATCGCTGCTGATCCAGGAGAACGCCGATCCGGACGTGCGGGCGGACATCGAGGCCTTCTTCGCGCGCATCGCCCCGGAGGAGCGGGGCCGCTATGCGCACGAGGACGAAGGGCCCGACGACATGCCGGCCCACCTTCGCGCAGCGCTCACCAACGTCCAACTCTCCATCCCAGTCTCCGGCGCACGCATGGCGCTCGGGACATGGCAGGGGATCTATCTATTTGAGCACCGCCGTGCGCCACACCGGCGCGAGATCGTCTTGCACCTGATCGGCGAGTAGAGCGCCCCAGTAAGAACGATCAGTCCCGTCGATCGAAACGACGCGAACGACTCGTTGGAGCGATCGATAGCGTTCGCTGCATGTTTGCCAACATGGCAATCCTGGCAATTCCGGTCACCTCGACGGGTTTGGCGCAGCGGGCCGTCAGGATTGTGCCTGGCCTCCTCCTGTGCCTGGCGATCACCGGCGTCGCGTTCGCGCTTCAGGGGCTGGAGGCGCGTCTCTTCGGCCGTGCCTGGCTCGAAGCGCTGGTCCTCGCCATTCTGCTGGGCGCCGCCGTCCGAACGGTGTGGAATCCCGGCCCACTGTGCGCCGAGGGCATCCACTTTTCAGGTAAGACGGTGCTGGAGATTGCTGTGGTCCTGCTTGGCGCCACCGTCGATGCGCGCGCCATCTCTGCGGCAGGCGGCGTGCTCCTGATCGGGATCGTCGCCCTGGTCGTCCTCGCGATCGCTGGCAGCTATGGCCTTGGCCGCCTCTTCCGCCTGCCGCACCGGATGGCGGCCCTGATTGCCTGCGGCAACGCCATCTGCGGAAACTCAGCGATTGCCGCTGTAGCGCCAGTCATCGGCGCCGAAGGCGAAGACGTCGCCGCCGCCATCTCCTTCACGGCCATCCTCGGCATCGCGGTCGTGCTCGGCCTGCCGTTCGCCGATTCCGTCCTGCACCTCAGCAACCGCGGCTACGGCATCGTCGCTGGCCTGACGGTTTACGCCGTGCCGCAGGTCCTGGCGGCGACTGCGCCGGTCAGCGCCCTGGCCGTCCAGGTCGGCACGCTCGTGAAACTCGTGCGCGTGCTGATGCTGGGACCCGTGGTGACCATCCTCGCCCTGATCGCGCGATCCACGCAGCATTCAGGTCCGGGCGCGGCCCGCGCGAGCCTCCCGCCGCTGGCGCACATGATCCCCTGGTTCATCGTCGGCTTCCTCCTTCTGGTCGCCGCCCGATCGCTCGGGCTGACGCCGAAGCCGCTCGCCGCGCCGGCGAGCTCCGCCGCCGATTTCCTGACGATCGTCTCGATGGCGGCGCTGGGGCTGGGTGTCGACGTTCGCGCTCTGGCCGGCGCCGGACCGCGGGCGAGCGTGGTGGTCACGCTGTCGCTGGCGATGATCAGCGCCCTGGCTCTGCTTCTAGTGCGAAGCTTCCGCGTGGCGTGAAACGTCAGATCTTCGTCGAGACCAGCAGGCGGCCCGGGCCCAGGCGGTCCAGCACGACCGGCAGGTCAGAGGCGTTGAGCGCGAAGCAGCCTTCGCTGCAACCAACCCTGCCGTATTCACGCACGATCGTCGGACTCACATAGGCGGCCGAGTGGACCACGATCTCGCGCGCTTCGGCGTTGGAGTTGGTGGGATCGAGACCGATCAGACGCATCGAGCGCCCGTGACGCCCGTAGTAGTAATTGCCCGTGAGGAAGGCGCCCTTGCTGCTGCAGTCCGAATTGAACACGTTCGAGAAGTTCTGCAGCCAGCCGCTCTTGTCAGGATCCGATCCGCGGCCGTGCGATACAAGGAAGCTCTGAACCTGCCCGGTCCTCATGTCCACCAGATGGAAACGAGGCGTTCGCGAGGGTAGCGTGAAGTTCGCCACTGCGACGACGTCGTGGTTGGGGATCCTCTCGCCGACCCGGCGCAACTCCTCTTCCGCCAGGAAGGTGAGAACCGAGTCTGTCTGTGCGGAGGCGTGGCGGGCGAGCGTGAGCGCAGGAACAGCGGCGGCTAAGGACGCAAGAAGGGTCCGGCGGTCGATGGGCACGCGGTGGTATTCCCTGACTGAGTCGACGTGAGTTTCGCCCGAGGTCCTTAAAATCAGGTTTCGGCCGCCGCGCGAAGAGTGGGTTCCATAAGGTGTACGGTTTTGGTGATCACGCCTTGGTGAAGAACGCTCTGAAAGAATAATGAGTGCGGCAGGCTCTCAGCGCCCTGCGGCGAATACGCGCGGTGTTCATCGCTGCCTCTTCGACTGTTTATACCGGCGAGTGTGATTGCATTTTGTACGATGTTGGGCAGAATTTGGTCTGTCCGGTGCATCGCTGATCACGCGATCGACGTCAGGCGAACAGGTGCTCGCAACCGGTATCGGCCATGATGAGGTCGAGGCGGGACCGGTCGGTCGCGGACAGGGTGTCGCGCGACTCGCGCAGCCATTTCAAGCATTTGGCCTGATACGGGAATGGCGGCTGGCGCCAAGGCAGACCCTCGACCTCGCACTCCACGTCGCTCGCGCCAGCCGTCAGGGCTCGGGCGTTCGCCAGCATTACCGGGGCGTAGGTACGCCCCATCTCCGCAAGCAGGGCCTTGAGGGTGTCCGGAGCGCGTTCCAACCGAGCCCAGCCGTCCTCTGCCGGTTCGAGGCCGGAAAGGTCCTCCATCAGCGTCGTCCATGCGTAGACGCGGGGAGCGATTTCCAGGGTGAGTCGCATCGGGGTGGGATCGAACAACGCCAGTTGAGTCAGCTGGCCGAACAGTCCGAAGTCCGCCGCTGCCGGCCGTGCGCCCAGAACGAACGGACTCTGCGCCAGGTGCGCCTCGAACGCCTCGAGGAACCGACGGTAGGAGGCTTCGATGACGGGGCTCGTGGTCTCGTTCGACCCGACCACATAGAGGCGCGAGATCTGCCGCTCTCCAATCATCCCGGCGCGCTCGGCGAAGACGTCGTCGGGGATGGAGTAGCCCTGCCAGAGCGGAAGGATCCGCGCCGCCTGCCGAGCGTCGGCGGCGTGGGCCCAGCGGTAGTGGAACATAGCCTTGGTGAGCCACTCGTCCCCATAGTCTTCGATCAGCTCGTCGAGCACGGCCAGGGCTGGATCGGATGGAATGAGGCTGCGGCCCGCGATCTCCCGCTCGAAGCGTCGGATCAGGGGCGTCGAATCCGTGACGGCCTCCAAGGCGCCGTTAGCGCCAGGGAGGTAGAAGGTCGGCAACAGACCGACCCGGGGCGAAGGCATGCCTTGGGCCGCGGCTTCCGCACGGGAGAGGAAACGGTATGGAATCCGGCGGTAACGCAGCACCGCCAGCATCTTGCGCGTATACGGCGATCCGGGCGCGCCCATCAGGGCGATCGGCTCGGGCATGGCGCTCCTCCCTTGTTCTTGCGGCGTCACAGGAGGCCGCGCGCCCGGTTGGCGAAGCGGAACTGGCTCGTTCCCGCGGGCAGAGTGATGATGTCTCCGTCGCGCCCGACGATCACCCTGCCGTGGAAGATCTGCCGAGACCGGCCGAGGAAGGGGCCGTCCAGAGCGCGTGTCGGCAGGGGAGGGATGACGTGGGAGAACAGCAGGACCTTCACCTTGGCCTGTTGCGCGATCGCCGCCGCCTGCTCGGGCGTGGTGTGATAGGAGAGAATGTCGTGCAGGATGTGGGCGAGGTTGTCCCGTCCGTTGGCGATAGCCGCCTGGCGCTGGATCTCGACCAGATTTGGCGCGAGCCCTTCGTGCACGAGCACGTCGGCCTCCTGCGCTTCCTGCTCCAGGCGGCGCGAAGGGGCGGTGTCGCCGCTGATCACGACCCGTCGTCCCTTGTAGACGAAGAGATAGCCGACAGCCGGCTTCACCGGTCCGTGGTCCACAGGGAAGGCGATCACCTTCAGATCGGGCTCGTCGATCAGCACGGCGTCAGGACCGTCGGCCGAGATGGAGAACGGGTGCGGCGTCCCGCCAAATCCGGAAGGAGGGACGACCTTGGGTCCGTGATGGGCGATGCGGTAACCGCGATCGAGTTGGTAGGCCGCCTCGAAGCCGCCAACGACCTGTTCGACGCCGGTTGGCCCGTAGACCGGTAGAGGCGAAGTCGCTGCGCCGCCGGCCCAGCGCTGCAGCATCAGCTCTCCGACGTCGGCGATGTGGTCCGAGTGAAAGTGAGTGAGGAACAGCGCGTTCACGCGCGCCGGCGGCAATTGCATCAACGAGAGAACCTTGACGCTGCCTTCGCCGCTATCGACGACGTACAACCGTTGGCCGGCGATCACTGCGGTGCAGGGTCCTGCACGGGTTGGATCCGGCATGGGCGATCCAGACCCGCACAGGGCGACGCTGAGCCCGTCCGGCATGTCCGCGAACGGATCGCCCAAGCCCTTGTCGTAGGCGCGGGCCATGATCCGTTCGGCGATCGTCCCGCGAGACAACCACAGCCCTGCCGCCAGAATGGCGAGCAGTGCGATGACGAGCGCCGAGGCTCGTTTCACGGCGGCTCCTCCCGCGATTGTGCGCACTCGCATAAAATTGCATTATCGGTGCCATAAGTTTTTGCCCGGCTGCGAGCGGGAGTCAATCAGGTGTCGGACTGGCCTCCTAGGTCAGGGAGCCTTCCGGGAGAGTGATCTCGAACCGCGCGCCAGGGCTGCGGTGGATGGTCAGTTCGCCGCCCACCTGTGCCACCATCAGGCGCACCAGATGCATCCCCAGACCCTCGACGGCGTCGGCCTCGGCAGGCGGGAGGCCGCATCCAGAGTCTGCGATGGTCAGTAAGCCGCCGGAGCCCCGTCGCTCGAGCGCGAAACACAGGGCCATGGTCAGGCTTCCGGCGCGCCACCCGCCCAGCAGGGAGGCGGCGATGATGGCCGGGAATTGACGGCTGAGGGAAATACCTCCTTATCCGCCACGCCCAGCAGCAGGCGCACGAGCGCAGCCGCCACGGTCAGGCCGACCGCCAGGGCGATCTGGGGACCGAGGTCCTCGACACTTAGAACCGGGTCCCGCGAGGGCTTCACGATACCCGCGCGCGGCTGGGTCAAATCTGAGGAACGAGCGGAGGCCAACACAGAGACTCCGTTCTACTGCCTCTGCAATATGCGGCCGGCCGCGCGTATGGCAAAGGCCCGCTATAGGCCCCGGCAAGGCCTTCGCTTATTTGAGAGCGTTTCCCCTGCAACCCCTCAAGTGGGGTTCAGAGGATTGGTGGGCCGCGAGTCCTGGGCCGACCCTTAGTTCCGGTATGGGATAACCACCGGAAGCTGCTCGTAGCCCTTCACGAAGATCGAGTGGGTCCGCTGGGGCTCACCGGCCAGCTCGATCACCGGGAAGCGCTTCATGATCTCTTCCCAGATGATGGTGAGCTGCAACTCGGCCAGCCGGTTGCCGACGCAGCGGTGGATGCCGAAGCCGAACGACAGATGTTGCCGCGGGCGCGCCCGGTCGATCCGGTAGGCTTCGGGATCCTCGATCACGGTGTCGTCTCGGTTGCCCGAGACGTACCACATCACCACGCGGTCCCCTTCCTTGATGGTCCTTCCGCCGAACTCGAAGTCGCGCAAGGCCGTGCGCCGCATGTGCGCCAGGGGCGTCTGCCAGCGGATGGTCTCGGAGACCATCGAGGGGATCAGCGAGGGATTTTCCCGCAGCTTGTCGTACTGGGCCGGATACCGGTTCAGGGCGAAGACCGAGCCGGAGATCGTGTTCCGCGTCGTGTCGTTGCCGCCAATGATCAGCAGGCCGAGATTGCCGTGGTATTCGTGCTCGTCCATGTCGCGTGTGGCTTCGCCGTGGGCGAGCATTGAGACGAGATCGAACTTTGCCGGCGCCTTGGCGCGCTCGCGCCACATGTCGTCGAAGACGGCGAAGCAAACGTCCAGTTCGGCGCGCTTTTGCTCCCAGCTGGTCACAGGACCAAAGCCCGGCGCATTGGTCATCATGTCCGACCAGTAGGTCAGGCGTCGACGCTCCTCGAAGGGGAAATCGAACAGCGTCGCAAGGGTCATTGCGGTCAGTTCCATTGAGACCTTGTCGACCCAGTCGAAGCTTTCGCCGATCGGCAGTTCGTCCAGGATTATGCCGGCCCGCTCTCGGATCAGCGGCTCCATCCTGTGCAGGTTGGCTGGCGCGACGACCGGGCTGACGGTCTTGCGCTGCTCGTCATGACGCGGCGGGTCCATTGCAATGAAGCTGTTGCGCTGGGGGCGGCGCTTCATTTCCGCTTCGGCCTCGATGCTCGGCAAAGTGATGCCGTCAGCCGACGAGAACACCTCATGGTTGGTGTCTATGGCCATGATGTCGTTGTAGCGGCTGACCGACCAGAAGGGCCCGAAATCCTTGCTGGCTGGGCTGTAGTGGACCGGAGATTCCGCCCTCAGGCGCTCGAACAGCGGCCAGTGCGCATCGTTCTGGAAGAGCTCCGGCTGGGCCGGGTTCAGCGATTCGATGGGGTCAGCGAAGATCTTCGCGCGGAATTCCTGGCGGATGTCGATCGAGCCGTCGCTCATGAACCCTTCCTCCTGACGGGACTTGTTCGCCCGCTCGCCGTGGATACGAACGCTCAAAGGACCATCGCGCAAGGGATTTCGTCGGACTGTCGTCCTGCGCACGGGCAAGAAAAAAGGGCCGTCCATTGGACGGCCCTTTTCTGGCGGAAGTCCGCTTTGGCTTACTGGCTGGGGCTCGAGGTCGCGCCGGCGGCCGCCTTCGAGGCCTGAGCGGCGGCGCCGGTCGCGCCGGCGGCCTGGTTGGCGGCCGCAGCCGAAGCGTCCGCTGCGGAGGACATGTCGCCGCTGGCCGCAGCATTCATGGCGTTGTTGGCTTCCGACTGGGCGGCGGCGGCGTCATTCGCCGCAGCCGAGGCGGCGGCGTTGGCCGTGTTGTCGGCGTTCGGCTTATGGCAGGCGGCGACCGAAACGGCGGCGGCCGCCGCGGCGACGACGAGCAGCTTGTTGACGAGAGCAGTCGACATATACGTGATCCCTCCGGATGCGCGGTTCACGCCCTGGTGAGGCGACGGAAAGTGAACGTCGCAAAGGCGCCGGGGGTTGCCGTCGTTCTCACTGTTTCGTGATTGAAACGCCGCGGACGGGCGATGGATCAGGCAGGCTTGCGGAACCTGAAGACGAACTGGTCCGTGTGCCCGCGGATCGACGGATCGAACACCTTGAGCGCATGGGTGTCAGCCGGATTGTGCAGGAAGTTGGCCTCTCCGTCGAAGACGAAGCCCGCACTCTCCACCTCCTTGCGCACGAAGGCAGGATCGATCCGGTGCAGGGTCGAGGCCGTTTCCGGGACCGATGCGCCGGTGGTTGCGACGTGATCGACCACCACGAACAGGCCGCCGGGCTTGAGCTGGTCGAACCAGGCCTTGTCCAGGGCAGGGACGTCGAGTTTGGCGGCAGGATTATGAAGGTCGTGATAGTTCTGGGCCGTGAACACCAGATCAACCTTCGGCACGGCCGTCATGGCCTGGGATCCGACGCCCACGACAGTGACGTTTGAATACGCCGGATCGGCCGCAATTGCTGTGACCGCTTTGGCAAATTGTGGAGGCGTCGCGGAATAGACGTGGCCGGTAGGCCCGACCGCCTTGCTGAGGAGCCGCGTGAAGTAGCCGCCCCCGGGGGCGATCTCCAGGACGGTCTGTCCGGGGCGAACCTTGGCGAAAGCCAGGGTGTCGGCCGGCTTGCGGGCGGCGTCGCGCGCCGTGTCGTCGGCTGGGCGGTTCGAGTCAGCGACCGCGGCGCTGACATTGGCCTGGGCCCCAGCGCTCGAGGATAGCGCGAGCAGAGCTATCGCCCCGGCGACAGCGCCAAATGTCCGGCGATTCATTGCGCGTCCCTCCGTTCCCTTGTCTCGTTGGGCCCAGTCTAGGTCCGGCAATCCGGATTTGTCCAATGCCGCGCACGCGCGGAACGGGCTGGGGTGTCCGCCGATCCGCATATGGCGGCGTGGAAATGGAGTGGTGGTCGACGACAACCTCGTGTCCAGCCGAAAGCCTGACGACCTCCCGAACTTTAATCGGGAAGCCATCAAGCTCTTCGGCCAGCACACCCACCAGCCGGCATAACGCGTCAGCCGCCCAGGATCGTCCGCAGGATGAAGTAGAGCACGCCCGCCAGTGTGATCGCGGCAGGCAGGGTCAGGACCCAGGCCGAGGCGATCGAACGGATAGTGCTCCACTGCAGACCCGACCCGTTCGCCGCCATAGTCCCGGCGACGCCGCTGGACAGGATGTGGGTCGTGGAGACGGGCAGACCGTAGACCTCGGCCAGGCTGATCGTTCCTGCGGCGATCAGCTCGGCCGCCGCGCCCTGGGCGTAGGTGAGGTGGGTCTTGCCGATGCGCTCACCCACGGTCACCACGATCCGCTTCCAGCCCACCATCGTCCCCAGACCCAGGGCGATCGCGACCGAGATCTTCACCCAGTAGGGGATGAAGCGCGTGCTCGCCTGCAGGCTCTTGCCGAGTGCGGCCACGGGCTTTGCGTCAGAGGCGCTGAGGGCGCCCTTCTGCTTGCCCAGCAGCCGCAGGCCCTCGCCCACCATGTACATCTCGTTGCGCACGTTGGGCACGGCGGCGGCCGGGATGCGCCGGATCGAACCGTATTGTTGCACCTGCGTCTCGATGTCGGATGCAAGGACACCCATCGCGCCAAACACGACGGGGCTGTTCATCTTGTGCGTGCGCAGGGCGTCGCCGACGATCGCGCGCGCCTTGGCAGGGGCGACCGGAGCCACACCTGCCGAATGGGCGGCGAAAACAGGCCTGGCGCTCTCGATGGTGCGGACGAAGGCAGGCGTCGCGGATTCCGGCAGCGCCCTGTTGAGGGCATAGGCCGTCGGGGCCGCGCCGATCAGGATCAGCATGATCAGTCCCATGCCCTTCTGGCCGTCGTTGCCGCCATGGGCGAACGAGACGGAAGTGCAGGTGAAAATCAGCAGGCCTCGGATCCACCATGGCGGCGGAGCGTCGCTCTTGGGCGCTTCATAGAGCGTCCGGTTCTTCACCAGCACCTTCATGGCCAGCAGCAGCAGGGCCGAGGCGATGAACCCGCAGAGGGGGCTGAAGAGCAGGGCCTGTCCGATCTTCGCCGCCTGAGACCAGTCCACACCCGATGTGGCCGCGCCTGCCGGCGCCATGAGCTGGTTGGCGAGGCCGACGCCCATGATCGATCCGATCAGAGCATGCGAGGAGCTGTTGGGGATGCCGAGCGCCCAGGTGCCCAGGTTCCAGATGATTGCCGCGATCAGCAGGGCGAAAATCATTGAGTATCCCGCCGTGCTGCCGACCTGCAGGATCAGCTCGACCGGGAGCAGGGTAATGATCCCGTAGGCCACCGCTCCGGTAGAGACCAGAACGCCCAGGAAGTTCCAGGCGCCTGACCAGACAACCGCGACGATAGGCGGGAGGCTGTGGGTATAGATCACCGTCGCCACGGCGTTGGCCGTGTCGTGGAAGCCATTTACGAACTCGAAGCCGAGCGCGATCAGCAGCGCCAGGCCCAGGAGGAGGAAGACGCCGATCTCGAGCGTCTCGCCAGCGCCCTGGACGTCAGTGAGGATGTTCCACCCGGCGAATCCGATTCCGCCGAGCAGGACCACCAGGAAGGCGATCTTGCCGGAGACATGCGTCCCCTGATCAAGTTTCGGGCGTGGCGCAGCAGCGCCGCCCAGTACAGCATCCGTCATAGCGGCCGTCCCCCTGTCGCAGACCATACGAAGTGTACGCATTATATTCGAACGTTTGGTGACAGTCGGGGCAGGGACCCGGAACCGCCGCACCGCGTGGCCGCATAACCCATGATGACCGATGGCGATTTTGCCGCGCTCGCCGTTCCTCTCGATGTCGCGCCGATGGAAGCGCGCCTGGCCGAGGCCCTGCCGGAGGGCGCTGGCTGGCAATTCGAGCCGAAGTGGGATGGTTTCCGCTGCCTCGCCTTCCGTGACGGAGATGCGATCGAGCTCAAGGCGAAATCAGGCAAGTCGCTGACGCGGTTCTTCCCGGATGTGGTCGGCCGGTTGAAGGGGATCGCCGCGCAACGTTTCGTTCTCGATGGCGAATTGATCATCCCGGTCGGCGGAAAGGTCAGTTTCGAGGCCTTGCAGATGCGCCTGCATCCAGCGGAGAGCCGGATCCGCCGACTTTCGGCGGAGACGCCCGCCACCTTCGTCGCCTTCGACCTGCTATCAGATCCGAAGGAGGGGAACCTGATGGGGGCGTCCTTCGCCGATCGGCGCGCCAGACTGGAAGCCCTCGCGGCCCGGTTCGCGCCGGGCGTGGAACTCACCCCTTTCACCAAGGAACGTGCACAGGCGCAGCGGTGGCTGGACCGCCTCGAGACGCGCCTGGATGGGGTGGTCTGCAAGCGCCTGGACCAGCCATATGCGCCGGGCCAGAGGGCGATGATCAAAGTCAAGCGCGTGCGGACCGCCGACTGCGTGGTCGGCGGCTTCCGCTACCTCGCCAGCCGGGAGCTGGTGGGTTCGCTGCTGCTGGGCCTGTTCGATGAGGCCGGCCGCCTCGACCACGTCGGCTACACCTCGACCATATCCCAGGCTGACAGACCAGAACTCACGCGTCGCCTCCAGGCGCTGGCGGGCGGTCCCGGTTTCACGGGCGACGCGCCAGGCGGCCCGAGCCGCTGGTCCACGGAGCGCAGTGGCCAGTGGGTTCCCGTGCGTTGGGAACTGGTGGCCGAGGTGCGCTTCGATCAGGTGACCGGCGGTCGGTTCCGGCATGGCGCCACCTTCGTGCGCTGGCGCCCGGACAAGGCGCCGGAGCAGTGTCGCCGCGATCAGATCGGAGGCTGAGCCCCGCTCCCCGGAAACCTCAGCGCTTGACGTAAACCACGCGGGACGTGCGGCCGGATTTCATCAGCAGGCCGAGGGTCAGGCCGACAAAGGTGGCTACGCCGACGGCGGCCAGGGGCTTCGATTCGATCAGGTCCACCGTCTGGTCGAGGCGATCCTTCGCCTGGTGGGTCCGATGATCGAACTGGCCGCGCATCTGGTCGCGCGCATAGCCCCATATCTGCTGCGCGGCGCCACGCGCCTGGCGCCACTTTCCCTTGGCCTGGGTTTCAGGATCTCCGGTGAGGCCGCCCCAGGCGTCCTGCAACCGGCCGACGCCTTCATTGGCGGCGCCTTCGATGCGATTTTCGTCCATGGCTGTCGAGGTCCTCCTCATTCGAGCCAACGCCCCAGCGTTGAATGTCATGAGAGCAAACGGAGCGCGCTCGCGCCTCGTTCCCCCCTCGTCCGGAACGGGCCTGGCCTGCGCGCCGTTCCGGCGGCGCTCATCTGCTGGGAAATGCCTGACCATGAAGGCCCTGATCATCGTCACCAGCGCCGACCGCCTCGATGAGGCGCATCCCACCGGCGTCTGTCTCGAGGACTATGCGACCCTGTTCACCGCCCTGTGCGAAGCCGGGATCGATCCGCTGGTCGCTTCACCGAGGGGCGGCCCTGCGCCCGTCGAGACGAGGACCGAGCCGGACGAGGCGGCCAAGGCTCGCTGGCGAACGGCTCTAGAGGCCCTGGCGGACACCCGTCCACTGGAACAGGTCCGTGGCGAGGATTTCGAGGCGCTGGTCTTCCCCGGCGGGCGAGGCGCCCTCCTCGACCTTGCCGAGGACGGCCGCGTCGCCGAGCTCGTCAGCGCGTTCGCAGCCTCAGGGCGTCTGATCGCAACCCTCAGCCACGGACCGGCCGCCCTGCTCGGCGCGAAGGGCTACGATGGCGGCCCCCTCGTCGCCGGGCGCAAGCTGACTGCCTTCACGAACGGCGAAGAGACGCTGGCAGGGTTGCAGACCGCGGGGCCGTTCCTGCTCGAGACCCGCCTGCGCGAGGCAGGGGCGCAGTTCGAGCACGCTCTGCTTCCGGGCGGCTGCCACGTCACGCAGGACGGCGCCCTTCTGACGGGGCAAAATTCGGCCTCCGCCGACGTACTCGCCCGCCGCATGCTGCTGGAACTGGGCGAGCGGCAGAGGGCGGCCTTGCAGTCATGAGGCCCTCTCGCATCTAACTTGAGCGTTCGGCGTTCCGCACCCCACAGGCCCGAACCGGTCCAGTGTGGGATGGAGGAAGGCGACGGCGCCGGTTTGGAGCGGGATAAGAGTTTGAGCGTCGAAGCCGCGCCCGCGGGCGCTTTCGCTATCGGGTGCGCCAGTTGTGGGGCCGTGCAGGCCGCTCCCCGTTCGGCGCAAAGGGGTGTCCTCCTGTCGTGCCACGCCTGCGCGGCCCAGCTGGAGCGAACCACAGGACGTAGCCTGGACGCCGCGCTTGCATCGGCGGGGGCGACCTTCCTGCTGCTGATCCCCGCGAACCTCTATCCATTGATGACTACATCGGCGATGGGCGCCACGCGCACCAGCCACCTGGCCTCTTCAGCCGCGGCGATGTGGCGGGACAACCGACCCTGGGTCGGGATCTTCGTCTCCATTTTCCTGATCGTCCTGCCCATGGTCCGGTTCGGCGTGCTGAGCGTCGTTCTGGCCGAGGTGCGTTCAGGACGCGTCGCCCATCACACCGGCCGCGCCTTTCGCCTGGACCAGGAGCTGGAGCCGTGGGCGATGACCGACGTGTTCCTGCTGGCCCTGATGGTCACCTATGCGCGTCTGGCGACCAGCATCTCCGTCCGCTTCGACATCGGCGCCTACTGCTTCATCGCGGCCGGGCTGACCACCTTGCTCACGCGCGCCTTCCTGGATCGTCGCGCGGTCTGGGAAGCGATCTCACCCTCGCCGAGAGAGGCGCCGGCCGGTCCTGCTGTGATCTGCAACGCCTGCGGGCTTGTGCTGCCCGAAGCGATGAACGGCGGCCACTGCCCCCGTTGCGGGAACACCATTCATGCGCGGCGGCCAGGCGCGGTGCGGCGGGCGGCGGCCCTGACCCTCGCCGCCTTCCTGCTCTACATTCCGGCCAATCTCTATCCGATCGCCACCTTGCCCGTAGGCTTCACCTCATCGCACTACACCGTGCTCGAGGGCGTGAAGGACCTGTTCCAGGCGAAGCTCTTCCTCCTCGGGATCCTGATTTTCTGCGCGAGCTTCCTGATCCCGGTCCTCAAGCTCGTGGGCATGACCTGGTTCGTCGCTTCGGTCGTCCGCCGATCGCGCAGGGCGCTCGTCCTCAAGACGCGACTCTACCGGGCCATCGAGGAGATCGGCCGCTGGTCAATGATCGATCCGTTCGTCATCGGCGCCTTCGTGCCGGTGATGCACTACAACAACTTCGTCTATGCGCGCGCCGAGCCGGCCGCGGCGGCTTTTTGCTTCGTGGTGGTGGGCACCATGCTGGCGGCGCGCTGCTTCGATCCCCGGCTAATGTGGGACGCCGCCGAGGTCCGCCACGATGACTGACACGCCTTTCGCCTCTCCGCGTCTGAGCGCGCGGGAGATCCGCAGCCGCTGGCCGGGACTGGTGTGGGCCGTGCCGATCGCCGCCCTCCTCGTCATCCTCTACCTCGCCATCAACGCTTTGGCTCACCCTGGCGTGGATGCGGTGATCGTCTTCACCAGCGGCTCGGGCGCGACGCCCGGCGACACCAAGGTGGTCTATCGGGGCGTCCAGGTCGGGCACGTGGTCAGTGTCGCGCTCGACAGGGACGGCCACAGCGTCGACGTGAAGGTGCGGCTCGAGGGGCGGATGCGCCGGCAGCTCAACACCAGCACGGTGTTCTGGGTCGAGGGAGCGACCTTCAGCCTTACCGACCTCTCGTCGATCAAGGCCGCGGTGGCCGGAGTCACTATCAACATGGCGTCCGGCGCGGGC
The DNA here is from genome assembly GCA_036488935.1 of Caulobacteraceae bacterium. Lineage (GTDB taxonomy): Bacteria > Pseudomonadota > Alphaproteobacteria > Caulobacterales > Caulobacteraceae > Acaudatibacter. Next base: position 46,697 of record DASXGR010000074.1, read on the forward strand.
GGCCAGCCACAGCGCCGCTTCATTGGCCTGGACAGTCCGCCCGCCGTCCTCCCGGACGCGAAGGGGACGGCCTTCTGGCTCGAAACCGACAATCTCGGCGCCGTCCAGAAGGGGTCCAACATCATCTATCGGGGGATGCAGGTCGGTAAGGTCGCCGAAGTCGAGGTGCGCGGCGCCAACGACCTGCGCGCCGAGATGTTCGTGTTCAGGCCCTACGACCAGCTCGTACGGCCAGGCTCGCTGTTCTGGTCGGAATCTCCGTTGAAGATCTCCATTTCCGGCGGCGGCGTGGGCGCCAGCTTCAACCCGGCCGCGGCCCTGGGCGCCATCACCTTCGAAACCCCCGAGGAATTCCACGCCCAGCCTCTGGCCCCCGCCGGGACGGCCTTCGCCCTTTACACCAGCCAGGATCGCGCCTTCGGCGAGGGGGTAGGCCCGCAGGTGCTCTACACCATCGACTTCCCGCAACCCGTCGGCGCTGTCGCCGTAGGCGCGCCGGTCATGCTGGACGGCTTCCAGGTCGGGGCGGTCAAGGCGGTGGATATCCGGGTGGACCCCGCCACCGGCCGCATCGAGGCGCCTGTCACCATATCGATCGAGCCGCTTCGACTGCACCTGCAGGGGGGGCGGCTTCCGGCCGACGGGAATTGGCGTCCGATCGTCGACCGCACGCTCGACGCCCTACTCGCCCACGGCTTCCGGGCGCGCCTGGACCAGTCGCCCCCGCTGCTGGGCCCGCAGCATGTAAGCCTCGGACGTGTGGCGGGCGCGGGGCCAGGGCGCCTGACCCTGGGCGGGGAATATCCGCGCCTGCCTGCCGTCCCCTCGGGCGACATCGGCGCCCTGGGTGAAAAGGCCAACACCCTGCTCGACCATCTCAATGCCGCGCCGATCGGCGAGATCGCCGAGAACGCACGCGAGCTGACGGGCCGCCTGGCCCAGATCCTCAAGTCGCCGAAGATCGATGACGCAGTGAACAAGCTCGACGACACGCTCGACCAGACCGACAAGATGGTGCGCGAGGCGCGCCCGCAGATCGGTCCCCTGGTCACGTCGCTGCGCCACGCCGCCGACCAACTCGATGCGACTGCGGCCTCGGCGAACTCGATGCTCGGCGGCCAGGGCGCGTCGCAGGACGCGAGCCTGCCGGACGCCCTGCGCCAGCTCAGCAACGCGGCTCGCTCGATCCGCGCCTTGGCCGACTACCTCCAGCGCCATCCCGAGGCGATCGTGCAGGGGAAGAAGTGAGGCGCCGAGCAACGGTCGCCCCCATCGCCAAGGGGGCTACGCCGAGTCCGTCAGGCCCACGTCGGTCAGGACGATGGCGCCTCGCGGGGTCCGGTCGAACTCGAAGCGGATCGACCGCAGCCGCGCCGGATCGAGGCGAGGGTTCGCCTGGACGAAATCGCTCAGGCGAAGGCGGTAGCGGCGGATGACGATTTCCGATGGCCGGTTGGTGTCGATGGCGGCGAGCCGTCGGACTTTCCCTTTGATCTGTGGGTACAACAACTGATCGTGCGAGAGGGGCAGCCGCGCTTCGGCCCCGCTCGCGTCGGTCAGGACGATCGACCAGTCGATCGGCTGGCCCTCGACGTGCTTCCCGCCGGGGCGCCGGCCACTGTCGTAGAAGTCCCTCGGAAGGCTGCTCATGCCGGCGTTCGACAGCCCGAACACGAGGCTCGTCCTGTCGGTCACGCCAGCTAAAGGCGCATCGAGATCAATCCTGTAGCTCGCCAGGGCTTTGTGCGCCCGGTCATCCCACGCGAGCACGACGCCATAGGCGTCCATGGGCGTCGTCTTCAGCTTGATAAACGAGTCCCGCCAGATGGACAGATTCCGCCCGCTGATGCGCACCCCCGGAGCCGATCCGCCCGCCGGATCGAGGTTCTTGAAGTCTGCCAGCCATCTCGTGTCGCTGTCGGCGTAGTTGTTGATCAGGAAGACATTGGGCAACCAGCCAGCGCCGTTGCGGGCATCCTCGAACAGCGGACGATAGCCGTCCTTCCCGCCCAGGGTGTCTTGCAGGAAGGCTGTCAGGTAGACAGTCGCGATCTGTCGCTGCGCCTTCGGATCCATGATCGGCCGCGTATCCAGTAAGGCCTTGAACGGAAGTTGGGCGTCGTACCGCCCCCAGGCCGTGTTGAACTGGCCGTGGTTGGCGTCTTTTATGTAGAGACTGGCTTTGAAGGTCTGTGGTTTGTCCGGGAATTTTGCCCTCGAATATTGGGATGAGCCCATGAACGAGGTCAGGTCCCCATCCATGCTTCCCTGCATCACGAAATAGTTCGTGTCCCGCATGGGGATTGGCCGTGAGCGAGGCTTGTACTGTCCATCAATGGGGGCGATGGCGGCGACCGCGCCGATCTTGAAGTGAAAGTCGAATGGGACCGTCGCGTCGTCCGGGAAATAGTGAAGGTCGTTGAAAGTATTGGCGACCGCGACCGCCTCTCCGCCCCGGGAGTGGCCGATCAGTCCGATCCGATCCATGTCGACCTTGTGGAATAAAGGGTTGTTCTTGTCTGCGTTCCACGCGCGCCACTGCGCCAGATGCTCCAACAGCATCCAACCGCGAGCCGCATTTTCCTTGCCGTCTCTTCGGACGAAGGGGTTGGCGAAATCCGCGAGCGAGCTGTTCAGGAAGTTCTCATCGACCGATGCGACGATGAATCCCTGGCTGGCCAGGTGCTGGCCGAGATAGGCGTAGCCGCCGTCGGAGAAATCCTCCATGGCGTGGTTGCCATGGACAATCAGGACCAGCGGAAACGGGCCCTGAGGCGACCCCTGCCGGCTGGTGTCGGGCATCCAGACACGTCCCTGGACGGGAAAGGCCGTCGAGTCGAAGCCCCAGTAATGGGCGCGCAGCCAACCACCGAGGCCCCGCCAATTCTCGTCGAACTTGGAGCCGTCGACTGGCCGCGTGATGAATCGCACGTGGCTCGCGTATTCAGTGCGGTAGCGATCCCTTCCGCCGCCGTAGGTGAAGTAGGTCACCTTGTACGGACCGGGCAGGCCGGGATCGGGCATTGGCAGGGTCCGGCCCTCGAGGTGGTAGTGGGCCAGCGTCGGGTTGGGATCGGCGGCAGGCGCGAAGAAGCCAAAGATCGCGAGCGCCGCGCCGCACAAGCCCAGCATGAGGAACACCGCCGCGCGGCGGTGCGCTGGAGCGGGCGCATCGCGCCTCGACAGGGCGGCGGCCGACCCAAAAATCAGGCCGAGGACGAGTGGGACTCCGCAGGCGATGACCAGCGCGCCGAGCGGTCCCCAGGTGAACAGCGCGACCAGGATCGTCGGCGGCAGGCTCAGCAGCAGCGCGCGGCGATAATTGCTCTTCAGGGTCGAGACAAACCAGAACAAGGCGTAGGAAAGAGCAGATACAATAGCCAGTACGACGAACAGAGCCGCCAGGCCGACGGTCTGTTCGAGACTGAACTTGGCAATCAAGTCGACGGTAAACGACAGGAATATCAGAGCCCATACCACGTACAGGCCGAAGGCCGCTGCGGACCAGGCCGCATTCGACGGTGTAAGGGCGCGCGCAACGCCGCCCTTCAAGGACTTGAGTCTGGTCCAGAGCCTTGATCGGAAGCTGTTGAACGAAGTTTGCTGATCGCCGGTGGCGTCCTGAGGTTCGTCTTCACCCGCTGCACCGCCCATGACGCCCCCTGGCTTATCGTTCGACTTCGCAAAGCGAGGCTACCGGCCCCAACCCACCTCGACACGTTAAATAATTGAGAGCCGCAGACTGGCCGCCGACTGCCCATGTCCGGCGGCCCCGCGCCGCCGTCACCAGGCGAAGGAGACCAGGGCGGGGGTGAGAAGGGCGGTGACGACGCCGTTGAGGGCGACGCCGAGCGCCGCAAAGGCCGTGGCGAGGCCGCCGAGCCTCGCCGCCTCGGCCGCGGCCACGCCGCTGCCCGCCACGCCGGCCGCGAACCCGTGGGCGCGATGGTCGTGGATGCGCAGGATGGTCAGCAGGCGCCGGCCCACGGACGCGGCGAAGATCCCGCCGATAATGGCCAGCGCCGCTGTGAGAGCGGGTGCGCCGCCGATCTGTCGCGAGACGTCCATGGCGATCGGGGTTGTGACGGCCTTTGGGGCCATGGAAAGCGCGATGATCCGCGAGCCGCCGAGCGCCCACACCAGCGCAATCCCGCTGACCGTCGAAGCCACCGAACCGCAGACCAGGGCGAGGACGAGGCCCTTCAGACTACCGCGCACCTGCCGAATGTTCCGCGCGAGGGGCACGGCGAGCGCCACCGTGGCCGGCCCCAGCAGGAAGTTGATGAACTGCGCGCCGGAGAAATAGGTGGCGTAGGACGTCCGGGTGGCGAGGACGACGGCCGCCGTCACCGCAATGGCGATCAGCACGGGATTGGCCAGAGCCGCGCCGCCACAGAGCCTCTGCAGGCGCCGCGCGAGCGCGTACGCCGCTAGCGTCACCACGATCCACACGAGTGGCGAGGGCGCCAGCGGCGACCAGACGGCGGCGAGATCGCGCATCATGGGGCGGTGTCCGACGCAGGGCGCGCCTTCGGCAGGGCCCGGTGCATCACCAGTGCGGTGACCAGCAGGCCGATCAGGGTCGACCCAAACAGGCCGACCACGACTGGAGCCCACTGGCCACGAAGCAGCGGCAGCTGGGCGATCACGCCGACTCCCGCGGGGACGAACAGCAGGCCCATGTTCGAAATGAGAGTCCCGGAAACCCGATCGAGCTCAGATGGCCGCGGCTCCTGGAGGGCCACGGCGCGCGGCTGTGGCCGGGCGAGAAGAAGTGCGGCCAGCAAGAGCATGCCCACGACGGGTCCGGGGACGGGCAAATGGGCGCCGCGACGCAGCGCTTCGCCGGCGAGCTGGCAGCCCAGCAGCAGGGCCAGCGCCCCGATCATGCTTCACCTCTGGCCGAACCCCGATCCATGCATGCAGGATGGGTGGGTTGGGCGCCGCAGAGAACGGCTCCGCCGCGAATTCACCTTTGCCAAAAAGGGCAAGCTGGGCGTTGGGTGCTAGGATGAGGCCGTCCACGGGGGGCGGCGGCGAGGCCTGACGATGGATTATCTGGCGGCGATGCGGGCCTTTGTGCGCGCCGTGGAACTCGGCAGCTTCTCGAAAGCCGCCCGCGAACTGGACGTGAAGGTCTCGACCGTTTCGCGCTACGTCGGCGGACTGGAGGCCGACCTGGACGCGGCGCTGCTGAACCGCTCCACGCGCGCCCTGCGCCTGACCGAAGTCGGCACGGCCTTCTATGAGCGCGCCGTTGGCATCCTTGCTGAGGTGGAGGATGCGCGCCTTGAGGCTAGCGCCCTCAATGCGCGGCCCCAGGGGCTGCTGCGGATCGGCGCGCCCGGCGCGTTCGGCCGACGTCATGTAGCTCCGCACCTCAGGGAATTTCGCGACCTTTATCCCGACATCCGCATCGACCTTTCGCTCGCAGAAGCGACGGTGGACCTGATCGACGCCGGCCTCGACGTCGCCGTGCGTATCGGCGCGTTGCCGGATTCCTCGCTCGTCGCGCGACGCCTGGCCGCTCATCGGCGCCTCCTCGTGGCGAGCCCCGCCTACCTCGGCCGGCACGGCGCGCCCCGGGAACCGGCTGATCTCAGCGCCCATCGCTGCCTGCTGTTCTCGATCCAGCAGCGGGACGACGCCTGGTTCCATCGTCCCCAGGACCGGGCGGAGGCGTCCGCGGTGGAGATCCACGGCGACGTCCGGGCCAACGACTCTGACGCGCTGCTGCAGGCTGCACGGGATGGGTTGGGCGTCGGCCTGCTCCCCACCTGGATCCTGACCGACGATCTGCGGTCTGGCCGGCTGGAGCCCCTCATGACCGACCGGCGCTGGTCAATCGCCCCCGGGGCCGAACCGGCCATCCACGCCGTCTATGCGCCGAAGAAGACCGTCTCGCCGAAGGTCCGCGCCTTCCTCGACTTCATCGCCGCAAGGTTCGGGGCCCCGCCGTACTGGGAGGCGTCGCAGGGCTGAGGCGCTATCACTTGGGACCGCCTCTCACGCCACTTAGCGACGCGACATTTGTTTCATCCACTTCCCCCCAAATTCCGTCATCCCGCACGCAGCGAAACGCAGTGGAGCGCAGGTGCGGGACCCAGGGCCACGCCCCGAAAGCTGAGGTTCGCGAACGGCGGCGCCCGCCGCAGTCCCCTAGGTCCCGGGTCTCCACTCCGCTCCGCTTCGTGTCGCCCGAGATGACGGGTTTTTTGGCGGGGGCGGGGTGATAGGTCCAGGCGCCCGGCTGAGCCGCTCACCGCTCATGTACAGTTTCGCGATCGTGTTTGCCGAAGCCGAGCGGCCAGCCCGCCTTTGCCCGTTCGAGCGTGCGCTCCAGCGCCGCCTCTTGCTCCGGCGTAAGGGTGCGCACGCCGCGCATCGGCTCCAGCCGGGTCACAGGCGCGCCGTTCCGCGTGATCACGAAAGTCGCGCCCCCTCCCACTTGGCGGATAAGCCGCGCGAAGCGCTCCTTCGCCGTGCGCAGCGTCACTCTCTCGGCCATGTGAAGCCCGGGCTCCTTTGGGGGTGTTGCAAAGTAGCATGGGTGATCAGGGTTGAACCCGCCAAACCCGTGACGCCGCCGGCCCGCTCGTGTATAGCCCCGCCCAGGAGATAACCGTGTCGCTGCTTCACGCCATGCAGGAGAGCCGTTCCGACGTCCGCGCCCTTGGCGCGGCGCGCGCTCCTGCCTGCCTTGGCATGATGATTATTATGACCGGTCATCCCCCCCGGGAGCGAACGCGCGCGCCCTAGAGCCCGCCGATCCGATCGCAAGATCAGGAACCCCGCTCCCGGAACCGGAAGCGGGGTTTTTTATTGCGCGCTCGGTCGGCCTTCCCCACGCAGAAGGACCTGACGACCATGACCTCCGACCCCCAGTTCGAACCCGGCCTGCACCGGATAAGATTCGCCGCGCGCCATGCGCGCGCCGCTCTGGACGCGCTGAACTTTGCGGCCGCCAGCGGCTACGAGCTGCGCCAGCTGGGCCTCAAGCCGGTGGGCGAACAGGTGGAGGCGTGGCTGGGATTCGAAGCCACGCCGGCGTCGGCCGCCGAGCGGCTCGCCGACCGACTGGCGGCCCTGGCGGGCGTGAACTGGGTGCACGTGGAACACGAGTGGGGGCGGGGATGAGCGAGCCCGCTTCGGTGTTCCTGATGAGGCTGGAGGATCCGGCCGCCGTCTCGCGCGTGCTCGACCTGCTCCAGGTCCAGGGCGCACGGCTGCAGCGGCTGGAGCTGGCGCCCGAACATGGCAGGTTCAGTGTGCGGATCGAAGCCTGCGATCTTGCTGCGTCGCGCGCGCCGGTCGTCGCTTCCCGCCTCGAGCGGCTGGTCGACGTCAGCGATCTGACCTTTGGCTTCGTTGGCGCGGCGGCCACTGGCGGCTGAGCAAGGCGGGCGTTAGGGACTCTTTCCAGGCGGAGCTGACGTCCGCTCTAGGGAATAGGACGCGCATGCCGGCCCGTTTCGTCGCCGCCATCGACCAGGGGACCACCTCCTCTCGGTGCATCATCTTCGACGCCGCTGGCGAGATCGTCGCCATGGCGCAGAAGGAGCACCGTCAGATCTTCCCACGACCCGGCTGGGTCGAACATGACGCGAGCGAGATCTGGGCCAACGTCCAGACCGTGACGGCGCAGGCGATGGAGCAGGCCGGCGCCCGCGCCGCCGACCTTGCGGCCGTGGGGATCACCAACCAGCGCGAGACGACCGTGATCTGGGACCGCGCCACGGGGCGGCCGGTCGCCAACGCCATCGTCTGGCAGGACACGCGCACTGCCGATCTGGCCGCGCGCCTTGGCGGCGAGGCAGGACCCGACCGATTCCGTGAAGCCTGCGGCCTGCCTCTGGCCACCTACTTCTCTGGTCCCAAGGCGAGATGGCTGCTGGATCATGTGGACGGACTGGACGCCGCCGCGGGTCGCGGCGAGTTGATGTTCGGGACGATGGACAGCTGGCTGATCTGGAACATGACCGGCCGTCACGTCACCGACGTGACCAACGCCAGCCGCACCATGCTGATGAACCTGAAGACCCTCGACTGGGACGAGGACCTCACCAGCCAGATCGGCGTGCCGCGGGCCCTGCTGCCCGAGATCCGCTCGTCGTCCGAGGTCTATGGACGCGCGCGAGGGGTGCTGGACGGGGTCCCGGTCGCCGGCGCCCTTGGCGACCAGCAGGCGGCCCTGTTCGGCCAGGCCTGCTTTCGGGAAGGGGAGGGCAAGTGCACCTACGGCACAGGCAACTTCCTGCTCGTCAACACCGGCGACGAGGCTGTCGCCTCGAAGCACGGTCTGCTGACCACCGTAGGCTATCGCGTCGGCGATGCGCCGGCGGTCTACGCCCTCGAAGGCTCCATCGCCGTGACCGGCGCCCTGGTGCAGTGGCTGCGCGACAACCTGGGCCTTTTCCACAAGGCCGCCGACATCGAGGCCCTGGCGGCGAGCGTGCCGGACACCGGCGGATGCCAGATCGTGCCGGCCTTTTCCGGGCTGTTCGCGCCGCACTGGCGCTCCGACGCCAGGGGCGTCATCGTCGGTCTCACCGGCTTCGTCACCCGCGCCCACATTGCGCGCGCGGCGCTTGAGGCCGCGGCGTGGCAGACGCGCGAGGTCGTCGACGCCATGGCCGTCGACGCCGGCCGGCCGCTGGAGTCCCTCAAGGTCGATGGCGGCATGACGGCCAACGCCCTGCTCATGCAGTTCCAGGCCGACGTCCTGGGCGTTCCGGTGGCGCGTCCGCGCATTACCGAGACGACCTGCCTTGGGGCGGCCTACGCCGCGGGCCTCGCGGTCGGCTTCTGGCCGCACCAGCAGGCCCTGCGCGAATACTGGAAGCTCGATCGCGAGTGGACGCCCGCCATGGCGGCGTCCGAGCGCCAGGCGCGTTACGACCTCTGGAAGAAGGCTGTGGAGCGCACGCTCGACTGGGCGTGAGCCGCCGGCCCGAGCCGGCCCCCTACTGCCGCACCGCCTTGAGATGGAGCGGCTCCAGCATCGACTGCACGCTGTCGGGACCGGTGAGGTGGCCGGCGCCGATGGCCACGAAATAGACGCCCGAGCCGTTCGCGAGGTCCGCCACCTGTTTGGCGAAGCGCTGATTGCGCTCGACGAGCAGGCGCCGGTAGAGATCCGGATACTTGGTCCTCATGTCGGCATTCATGAGGTCGGCGATCTTGTCGGTGTCGCCGGCTTCCCAGGCCGCGACCATGTCGTCGATCTCTTTGGTCCCCTTGGCGGCGTCGTCGACGGCCGAATCGAGGAAGGCGACCTCCTCGGCCGGCGGAAGGTCGGCGAGGTAGCGGACCTGCTCCTCGGCCGTCTCGAAGCCGCGGATCGGCTTGCCGTGGGCGCGCGCGGCGGTGGAGAGGGCGTGCTCGACACTCGCCTGCGGATCGTAGCCGGCCTTCACCAGCGGAAGGACGGTGAGCGTGAGGCCCGCCATCCACGGGCGCATGAGCTCGAAGGGCGGCTCCTGTATCCCCAGCGAACCGAGGGCGGCCACGAGGGCGGCGTGCTCGGTGGCGTTCAGCCGGGTCGACAGGGGATGATCCGGATCCAGGCCGTACTTCAACATCAACGGCTGCATGGCGGCGGCGTCATCGGCATTGTCGATCTCGAGGTAGAGCGCGTCCGAAGCCTTCAGCGCGTCTTCGAGTCTCGGCGACGTCCATGTCAGGCCCGGCTTGAGGACGTGGATCGTCCCGAACAGCCAGACCGTGGCGTGCGGTCCCTGGACTCTCCACAGCGCCGGTTCCGCCCACGCGGCGTGGCCACCGAGCGCGAGCGCGATCAGCACGATGAGCGCGGCGAGGGCCCGGGGCGAGCGGTGAAGGAGGGTCATCGGGCGGCGTTTCTCATCCGGTGCGGTTTCCGCCACGCCCCTGAGCCCGCCTTGCCGCGCCCGTCAAGGGAGGCTAGGACCGCGCGCTTTGCGAAGAGGGGCGGAAATGGCCGAAGCCGAGAACCTGATCGAGACGCTCTCGCTCGAGCCGATCGAGGTCAATCTGTTCCGCGGCCGCGCCCCGCAGAGCCAGGGACCGCGCATCTTCGGGGGACTGGTGATCGGACAGGCCCTCCTGGCGGCGTATCAGACGGTGCAGGGGCGTCTGTGCCACTCCCTGCACTGCTATTTCATCCGTCCGGGCGATCCCAGCGTGCCCATCCTCTACGACGTGGACCGGGCCCGTGATGGTCGCAGCTTCACCACCCGGCGCGTGACCGCGATCCAGAAGGGCGAGCAGATCTTCAACCTCGCCGCCTCGTTCCAGGACGATGAGCCTGGCGCCGAACACCAGGACGAAATGCCCAACGTTCCGGGGCCGGACGAACTGAGCGAGGATCCGCGGGACCGCGACTGGCGTCGGCCGATCGAGATCCGCGCCGTCGACGGCGCCTTCGGCTCGCCGGTGAAGGGCCCGGCGGTGCAGGACATCTGGATGCGCGCGACCGCGCCGCTTGGTGACGACCCCGTGCTCAACCAGTGCGTGATCGCCTACGCTTCGGACATGTCGTTCCTGTCGACGTCCATGCGTCCGCACGGCTGGGGATGGCAGACGCCGGGACTGCAGAGCGCCAGCCTCGACCACGCGGTCTGGTTCCACCGACCTTCGCTGTTCAACCAGTGGCACCTCTACGCACAGCGCAGCCCCTCGGCCTCGGGATCGCGCGGCATGAACCTCGGCTTCATCTACAACCAGGACGGGCGCCTCGTGGCGACCACGGCCCAGGAAGGTCTGATCCGCCTGCGTCCGCGCTCCTGAGTTCACCATCCGATCTTCGGGCTGGGGCGTTGGCCTCGGTGCGGGGCTCGGGCTATAGGTCGGAGGGGAGGGGAATTGACCGGGGGTCGCCAAACGGGCGCGTCACGCCCGCGGGGGCAGCCGTCCCGGCACGGGAGCGGCGACAGAGTCCTTGAAGGCGGTCCTGCTCCCTGCATGCGCCCTGCTTGCCGCACCGTCGGCGGTCTTCGCCGCTGATCCGCCGGCGACAACAGCTCCACCCGCCGTCCAGACCCCGTCGCCTTCGACTCCGTCGAACGACACGGAGCTCCAGCGGCCACTCGAGCCGTTGGACCAGTTCTCGCAAGGGCCGCCAGCGGCCGCTGCAGCCGCCCCGCCGGCCGCATCGGTGCGCTATCGCGTTGAGGTGAAGGGCCTGGACTCAGTCGGGCTTCGAGACCGCTTCAATCAGCTGTCCAGCCTTATGCAGGGTCAGGGAAAGCCCGCGGAGCTGGGCCAGGTCGCTGCCCGTGCAAGGGCCGACAAGGCGCTTGCCGAGCGTCTCCTCCGCTCGGAGGGCTATTACGACGGCGATGTCCACGTCAGCGTCGAGACTGAAGCGGGTGGCGCAGGGGTCCAGGCAAAGATCGTGGCCACGCCTGGCGAGCGGTATCACCTTGGCGAGATCATCGTGACAGGCCCTCCGACCCGCCCCCCAGACATTGCCCGCGAAGCTCTTGGTGTGAAGAAGGGAGACCCGCTGGCGGCGTCGGCCATTGAAGCGGGCGAAGCGCGTGTCCGCGTGCGCCTGCCCCAGAAGGGATATCCTTTCGTCAAGCTGGGCCAGAGGGACATTGCTCTGGACGACGAGACCCACACGGCCGCGTACGAGCTACCCGTGGACCCTGGCAAGCAGGCAAGCTTCGGTCATGTCGTCGCCGGCGCCAATACGGTGATGTCGGACAAGCACCTGCAGATCTTTCCGCGCTTCCAGCCCGGCGACCTCTACGACAGCCGCAAGGTGGAGGACCTACGCCAGGCGCTGATTGCGACGGGCGTATACGGCGCAGTGGCCGTGTCCGACGTGGACACTGGGCGGCCAGGGCCCGACGACACCGATGTCGTGGACCTCAAGGTCGACGGTTCGCCAGCCAAGGCCCGCGTGATCAGCGGGGCCCTTGGGTACGATACGGGGCTGGGCGCAACGGCCCAGGTCGCCTGGACGGACCGCAACCTGTTTCCTCCCGAAGGCGCGCTGACGCTTCGCGCTCTTGCCGGCACACAGCAATCCCTCGTGGGGGCCACCTTCCGCCGCAGCGACGATGGCGAACGCGACCGGAGTCTGCAGGTCCTCGCCCAGGTCTCCCGCGAGACGATCGATCCCTACAACGCGAGCACGGCCCAGATCGGCGTGACCATTGCCCGAGAGTCCAACCTCATCTGGCAGAAGCGATGGACGTGGTCAGTGGGGATCTTGGCCGAGGTGAGTCAGGAAGACAGCTTCACGCCTCAGGCCGTTCCGGACCGGCGCACCTATGAGGTCGCGTCCCTGCCATTGATGTTGACTTACGACCGGTCCAACAACCTGCTCGACCCGACCAAGGGTTTTAAAGTCATAGTCCAACCCAGTCCTTCGCTTTCGGTGGGCTCGGGGTTCCAGCCCTACGTCAAGAATGTGTTCGACCTGATGGGCTATGAACCCGTAACCGGGGCGCTGACTCTGGCGGGCCGAGTGCAACTGGGGACTCTCTTCGGCGCGTCGGCGCAGCAGATCGCGCCGTCCCAGCGGTTCTACGCGGGCGGCGGCGGTTCGGTGCGGGGCTATGCCTATGAATCTCTTGGCCCGGAGGACACCCAAGGTCACGTCATCGGCGGGGCCTCCTCGACCTTGTTCTCGGCGGAGGCGAGGTACCGCTTCAAGAATGATTTCGGAGTGGTCGCGTTCTTTGATGCTGGGCAAGCCTTCACGTCCTCGACGCCTCAGGTGAGGGACCTCCGGGAGGGGATCGGCGTGGGCGCAAGATATTTCACAAGCTTCGGCCCATTCCGCTTCGATATCGCCACGCCGCTGGGTCGGCGTCCCGGAGATATCCCGGTGGGAGTCTACATCTCGATCGGTCAGGCCTTCTGATGGCGCGGGAGCCGACACGTCCGGAGACTTCGGAGCAGTCGGCTGCTGAGGCGAGTACCCCCGTCCGCCGACGCCCCTGGCGGGTCCTGACTGCTGTCCTGCTGTTCGTTCTGCTCGCCCCCGTCCTCTTCGTCATCGGGCTCGACACCGGGCCCGGCCACATCCTGATCGCGGATGTCGTCGATCGCGTCGTCCTGCCCACCGGACTTGGCTTCAAGGTCGCCCGGATCGAGGGGTCGATCTGGAGTCGGATGCGCATCGAGGGTCTCGCAGTGCGCGACCTGAGAGGCGCCTTCGTCGAGGTCCCCTCGGTTCTGGTGGAATGGCGACCCACGGCGCTGCTGGATGGCCGGCTGGAGGTGGACGAGGTGGCGGCGCCGACGGTCCGGGTTCTGCGCGCGCCAAGGCTGAGGGTCCGGCCGCCGAAGCCCAATCAGCCCGTGTTGCCGAACATCCACCTGGTCCTGCGGTCCCTGAACGTGGGCCACCTCGATCTGGCGCCTGCGCTCACCGGAGAGGCGCGGAGCCTGTGGGTGCAGGCGAGCGCCGAAATCCTCCGTCCAAAGCTCTTGCTCGCGGTGCAGGCGCGTGACTGGCCCCTGGCAGGACGTGTGGGCGGCGACGCGGTCTCTATGAACGTCGACGCAGAACCCGACGCCGACCGCCTGGCGATGACGGCTCGGCTCGATGCTCCGGCCGGCGGGGCGGTCGGAAGGCTCCTGGGGTTGAGCGCGCCCTTCCATTTCGGGCTTCAGGGACGCGGAGGCTGGAAGGTCTGGGACGGGCGCGCGGACTCGGAGCTCGGAGGTCATCCGCTCCTCGACGCTGTCCTCACCGCGCGGTCCGGCGTGTTCGGCGCCCACGGCATGGTCTGGCCCTCTCGGCTTGTGGGAGCTGCGGCGCCCGACCTGGCAAAGCCGCCAGCGACGTTCGCCATTACCGCCACCACCACCAACGGAAAAACCATCGACCTCGATTCCACTGTCTCGTCGACGACCTTCGGCGCGCGCGTGCGCGGCGGTCTCGATCTCGCCAAGAGCCGCTTCATCGGACTGAGGATCGGCGCCCGCATCGCCTCTGCGGAAAGCGTTGTGAAGGGGCTTTCCGGTCGCAATGTCGGTGTCGGCCTCGTGCTGACCGGCGACATGGGCCAGCCCGCCTATGCTGCGGATGTCACGGCGGCCAACCTCACCGTGGGCGGCCTGAGCATCCAGGGCGCCCATGGTTCGGCGGAGGGAAAACCCAGTGGCCGCCAGTCGGTGGTTGCGGCGCGCGCGCAGGCGACCCGGATAACAGGCCTTCCTGACGGCTTCGATGCGCTCGCCCAGAACATCTCCGCTCAGGGTCGCTTCACATTGTCTCGCGGAAAGGTCTCCGGGGACATCGGAGTGCGCTCCAACAGCCTGCAGGCAGGGATGGCGCTGGCGGCCTCTCCGATGGGAGGGCCATGGAACGGAACGCTCAGCGCCCGCGCGAACCGTATGCCAGTCGGGGGAGTTGGCGTCCTGGACGTCCAGCTGGATGCGTCCGTGACGAAGCTCGGCAGCCGCGGCGTCGCTGCGGCAGGACGATTGCGGGCGCGCAGCCTGTCGCTCGACTCGCCCGAGGCGCGGCAGATACTCGGCGGTCAGGCCGATGCGGCCACCGCGTTCGCACTCTCGTCCGACGGCGCCTTGTCCCTCACGGGCGCGACGCTTTCCGCGCCGAAGTTCAAGCTCCTGGACGCCAGGGTCCAGCTGGGAACGGGCGGAACCGTGTCAATCGCGGCCGACGCGGTGTCCCAGGCCTACGGGCCGCTCAAGCTCACTGTCACCGGAACGCGCGCGGCGCCGACCGCCCGCCTGCTGGCGGCCAATCCCAATGTGGCCGGCATAACCGGGCTGGATGCGCGGCTGATGGCGTCGGGCCCTGGCAAATGGCGGGTGGAGGCCGCGGCGCGCTCGCCCTACGGGCCGCTGGCCCTGGACGCCGACGTGGGCCTTGTCGGGAATTTGGCCGAGGCCGACATCCGACGGGCGAGCCTGAGGGGGCTCAACGTTTCCGGGCGGGTGAACCAGACACAGGCGGGACCATTCTCCGGTCGCCTGAACGTCTCGGGAGCCGGTCTCTCCGGCGCGGCGACGCTTTCAACAACGCAAGGCCTTCAGGTGGTCGATCTCGAGCTCGCCGCGAAGAATGCGCGGTTGCCGATCGATCCGCCTCTGACCGTCACTTCAGGGGAGGCGCATGGCCGGATCCTGCTGAGGAAGGGGCTTCCGGCGGTGAGCGGGGCGGTGAGCGTCCGGGGCGTGCGATGGAATGGAGTCGCTCTCTCCGAAGCCAAGGTGAACGGCCACTGGGACCGGTCGGGAGACGCCGACCTCGCTCTGAAGGGAAGGGGCGCAACCCCCTTCGACTTCAAGGGTCACGCGGCCCTGTCTCCGGGCCTGGCGCGGCTCACCGGGGGCGGATCGGCCGGCGGCGTCGCATTGCGGATTGCGGACGCCGCAGAGCTTCGGCGCGTCAATGGAGACTGGCGACTTGCGCCGACGACCGTGGCGCTGCCCAAGGGGCGCCTTGTCATAGCCGGTCAACTGGGTCGCGCCGGGCTCGCGGGTTCGGCGCGCCTGGAACAGGCGGATCTCGCCCTCGCCGACGGCTTCGACCCGAGCCTTGGCCTTTCGGGCGTGGCGAGCGGTGACGTCTCGTTCAACCTCGCAAACGGCGCGCCGCCGACCGGGTCGGCGCAGCTGGAGATCACGCGGTTCTCGCGCGCGAGCCTGACAGGGGAGACGGAGCCGACGGATATCGCCGTCCTCGCCTCCCTTACCGCCCGGCAGGGCCTCGCACACGCGGTGGTGCGGCGCCGCGGCGTGGTGGTGGGCAGGCTTCAGGCCGTCCTGGGGCCGTTCCGGCCCGACGGCGATTTCGTGCGGCGCGTGGGCACCGCGCCGCTTCACGGCGGGGTGCGGTGGAACGGACCGGCCGAAGCGCTCTGGGGCCTCGCGGGGCTCGCGGGTCAGAGCCTCGGGGGCTACCTGGCCGTGGGCGCCGACGTCTCCGGAACCGTGGATCAACCCACCGTGGTCGGCGTGGTGAAGGGGCAGGGGCTGAAGTACGCCAACGCCGGGCTCGGCACGAGCATCGACGACATCACGCTTGATGGCCGCTTCGAGGGCGCTCGCCTGCAGCTCACACAGCTGACCGGACGGGCCGGCAATGGAACGATCGGGGTTTCCGGCTTCGTCGATCTCTCTGGGGCCAATGGCTATCCGATCGACCTCAAGCTCTCGCTCTCACACGCCCGTCTCGCACGCAACGACCAGGTGTCCGTGACCGCTTCGGGAGACCTGACCGCGACCAATACCCGCAAGGCGGGAGCGCTCATCGCGGGCAAGCTCACGCTCGATGACGCGAGCTATCAGTTTGGGCGACCGGGGGTGGAAGACGTTCCGGAGCTGACCGGCGTTCGGCGCAAGGATGAGGCTCCCGGCGAGCCGATCACGCCGAGCGACGCGGAGCCGTCTCCTGGCGGGCCGCCGAGCCGCTGGAAACTGGACGTTGCGATCGCCAGCTCCAACCACCTGATCGTCCGGGGGATGGGCCTTTCGGCGGAGTGGGCGGCCGCGCTGACGATCAAGGGCGATGTGCGTCGCCCCGTGGTGATCGGAGACATCACCGCCGTGCGCGGCAACTTCCAGTTCGCAGGCCGCAAGCTCGATCTGACCCGGGGGCTGATCCATCTCAACGGGTCCAATCCCCCCGATCCGTCGCTCGACATCGTGGCCTCGAGCAACGTCGAGGGGGTGACGGCCAATGTGTCCATCGCGGGGACCGCGGCGCATCCGCAGATCGTGTTCAGTTCGACGCCCGCGCTGCCGTCCGAAGAAGTGCTGGCTCGCCTGTTGTTCGGCACATCCGCGGCCAACATCTCGCCCGCCCAGGCCGTTGAGCTCGCCGCGTCGATCAACACCTTGCGGGGAGGAGGATCCGGGCCGCTGGGCCGCGTCCAGAAGTTGGCCCACCTCGATCGCCTGAGCTTCTACGCCGCGGACAAGGCGACGGGTCGCGCCGCCGGAGTCGGCGCGGGCAAGTACGTGACGAAGAACATCTACCTGGAGATCACCACGGACGCGCGCGGCTACACGGCCACCCAGATCGAAATCGCCCTGCGCCGGAGCCTGCAGCTACTTTCCCAGGTGAGTGCGGTCGGGACGTCCAACATGAGCATCCGGTTCACACACAATTATTAAGGGCGTGACGGATGACGCGATCGACGGCCAATGGGCCGGAGACAGCATGCCGCCCACGGCTCTCAGGCTGCAGCTTTCTCTTGCAGTAGGCCAAGGCGCAGGAGTTCGAGAAGCGCGCCTTCGGCTTCGAGGGGCTCGCCGGCGAGCTCGGGAGCGAGCGACCCGGCCTCGTATGCCTCCAGCACCGCGGGGTGGATGTAGCAGGCGCGGCATACGGCCGGCGTATTGCGCAGCATGCCGGCGACCGCCTTGACCGCGGTCGCGACCTCTCTCTTGGCCTGCGTGGCGGTCTCCGGCGCTGGCTGCATGGCCAGGGCGCGCGCCGCCAGGAGCGTTCCCATCCAGGTCCGGAAGCTCTTGGCGGTAAAATCCTCCCCGGTCGTTTCGCGCAGATAGGCGTTGACGTCGTGGCTGCCGATGACGTGCCGCTCACCCTCGTGGTCGACGTATTGGAATAGCCGCTGGCCGGGCAGCGCATCGCAACCGCGCAGCACGTTCGCCAGGCGAGCGTCGTGAAAACCGGTCTTGTGCGCCACGCCGCTCTTGCCGCGAAATTCGAAGACGGCTCCCGCGCCCTTGAGGGTGACGTGGCGCTTGCGCAAGGTGGTGAGGCCGAAGCTCTTGTTGGCCTTGGCGTATTCGTCGTTGCCGACGCGGATGAGTGTCAACTCGAGCAGGCGCGCGATGGCGGCGAGAACCTTTTCGCGAGGCAGGCCGCGCCGGGCGAGATCGTGTTCGACCTGCTCGCGAAGCCGCGGAAGGGCTTCCCCGAAGGCCAGCAGTCGATCGTACTTCGACTCATCCCGGCATGCGCGCCAGTCAGGGTGATAGCGGTACTGCTTGCGTCCCCGCGCGTCGCGACCCACCGCCTGGATGTGTCCCTGGGGATCGTCGCAGATCCAGACGTCCGTCCAGGCGGGCGGAATGGCGAGCCTGCGGATGCGTTCGAGCGTCTCGGCGTCGCCTACCTCGCGACCATCGGAATCCTCGATATGCAGGCCGCGCGGAGTCGTAACGCGCCGAAGACCAGGGTCACAATCGTGAACGTAGGTGAGCCCATGACTGAGAGCCGCTTCCTCGAACACATCCGTGGCCATGACGCAGCCCAACGCGACGCCCGCGCGCGGCGTTCCCGTATCCCTTGGGGGGCTTGATCTTCGCGCGGCGGAGGCTCTTGAGACACAGGCTCATGAATTATCAGCACGCCTATCACGCCGGGAACTTCGCCGACCTCTTCAAGCACGTCCTTTTGCTGGCGTTGCTTGACGAAGTTCGGCGCTCCCCCCGGCCATTCACGGCGATCGACACCCATGCAGGGGCAGGGGTCTACGACCTGGAAAGCGAAGCGGCGCGCCGGACGGGAGAAGGCGATGCGGCCCTGCGGCTCATGTCCGCGCGCGACGCGCCAGGCTCGCTGCAGCCCCTTCGCAAGGCGATCGGCCGGCTCAACCGCGGCCGGCCGATTCGGCTCTATCCCGGCTCGCCATGGCTCATCGGGGAGGCCCTGCGTGGCGGCGACAGGGCTGTGGGCTGCGAGCTGAATCCAGCTGCGTCCGATGAACTGCGGCGTGCGCTTGCGCCCTCCCATCGCCTGGAGATCGCCGTGGGCGATGGCTGGGCTCTGGCGAATCGACGGGCTCCCGCGGCGCCGGTTCCCCTGCTCGTCCTCATCGACCCACCCTTCGAGGCTGACGACGACGGCTTGCGGGCGGCCGACGCCCTCGAGCGGATACTCTCGCGCAATGTGTCAGCGGTCGTAGCGGTTTGGGCGCCGATCAAGGACCTTGCAAGCTTCGATGCGCTCGCCGCCGACCTGGAGGACGCCGCCCGGGGCCGCCCGGTGATGGTGGCGGAGTTGCGGATGCGGGCGCTCGATGATCCGACGCGATTGAACGGATGCGCGATGGTCGTCGCGAATCCGCCGCAGGGCCTTGTCGACACTGCGCGCGAGGCGGGTGGCTGGATCGTGTCGAACCTGGGCGAGGCGGGTGGGGCGATCGAAGTCCGTCATTTGTCGTGAGCCGCTGTCGATCGATCACTCCTGCGGCGTCTTCTCGCTGGAACCCTGGCGAGGGTCGGACGTGATTTGATCCAAAGGCCGAGTCGTGCAATTGTTGCACCGCAGCATCGGCCTGCCGACGGAGGATCCGAAGTGCCTTGGACGAGCGATTACCGCGATCCGGCTGAGTTCAGGCGCGAGGCGGAACGCGCCATGACGCTGCCTATTGGGCTCGTCAGCCCGTTCTGGATCCTCTTTGGCGCCGCCGCCACGGCAGGCGTGACCTGGTGGTGGCTGAACAAGCTTGCGCGTGCGGCTGATCTCGAAGCCGCCCGCGAGTCGTCCGCCATCTACGAAATGGCGGAAGCGACGCCGGCCACGACGCCGATCGCCGTACGCGCCGCGAAGGCGAAGAAGAGCGCTCCCGAACCGGTGGATGTGGAAGCTCTGTACGCCGAGGCGACCGAGACCTTCGCAAACCCGGATGCGGCCGGTTATCCGCGCGTCGCCCTCGACCCTGAGACGCCGGTAGAGGCGCGCACGGCGACGCACGAAGCTGAGATCCCGGCCGAGACCTCCGAGACGCCGGGCGCTGCTGGCTATCCCATCGTCGCGCCCGGACCGGAAACCGAAGAGTCTGACGACGATTTCACCCGGCTGAATGGCGTCGGCCCCCGCATCGCCGCAGCCCTCATCGCCCACGGTGTCACGCGCTTCGGCCAGTTGGCCGCGTGGACGGCCGACCAGCTCGCCGCCTTCGACCAGGAGATGAACCTGCGCGGTCGCGCCATCCGCAGCGACTGGATCGAGCAGGCGAAGCGTCTGTCGAGGCACTAGAGACACCCGCGTTCCGACGGAACCGTCAGAACGGGGACAATATTCTAAGCCGCCGCGTCCGATTGGGCGTAGCCGAGATCGGCGTTTAGCGCGTCGAGAATGGCGAGGGCGGCGTCTGCGACGGCGGTGCCAGGCGGGAAGATCAGTCTGGCGCCGGCCGCGTAGAGCGCGTCGAAGTCCTGGCGGGGGATCACGCCGCCTACGACCACCATGATGTCGCTGCGGCCCAGCCGTTCCAGCTCCGCCTTCAGCTCCGGGATCAGGGTCAGGTGGCCGGCCGCGAGCGAACTTGCGCCGATGACGTGGACACCCTGATCCACCGCGGCCTTCGCCGTCTCCTCCGGTGTAGCGAACAGGGGGCCGACCTCCACCGAGAAGCCGAGGTCGTCGAAGCCGGTGGCGATCACCTTCTGCCCGCGATCGTGGCCGTCCTGGCCCATCTTCGCCACGAGTATCGAGGGCGCGCGCCCGTCGGCGGCCTTGAAATCGGCGATCATCGCCTTGGCTTGCGAGATCTTCGGTCCCGATCCGACGGCCGCCGAATACACGCCCCGAACCACCTCGGGCCGTGCCTGATGGCGACCGAAGACGCGCTCGAGCGCCAGGCTGATCTCTCCGACCGTAGCCTTGGCGCGCGCAGCGGCGACGGAGAGCTCCAGAAGATTGCCGGCCGATCGCGCCCCCGCCTCCAGTTCCGCAAGCGCGGTTGAGACGGTCTTTGCGTCGCGCTCGGACTTCAGAGTGTCGAGCTTCCTGAGCTGGTTCGCCAGCACTGCCGAGTTGTCCACGGCGAGGATCGGGATCTCTTCCTCCTGGGCCGGCTGGAACCGGTTCACGCCCACAATGACCTGGGCGCCGGAATCGATCGCCCCTTGGGTCCGCGCAGCCGCTTCCTCGATCCGTCGCTTGGGCAGACCCGCGGCGATGGCGCTGGCCATCCCTCCGGCGGCGTCGACCTCGGCGATGTGGGCGAGCGCCTGGGCGGCCAGCTCGTAGGTCCGGCGTTCGACGTATTGCGAGCCACCCCACAGATCGATGACGCGGGTGAGGCCGCTCTCGGCCTGCAGGAACAGCTGGGTGTTGCGGGCGATCCGCGCCGAAAAGTCGGTGGGCAGGGCGAGGGCCTCGTCGAGCGAGTTGGTGTGCAGGCTCTGGGTCTGGCCGCCGACCGCCGCCATGGCCTCGACCGTGGTGCGTGCGACGTTGTTGAAGACGTCCTGCGCCGCCAGGCTCCAGCCGCTGGTCTGGGTGTGCGCCCGCAGGGAAAGCGACCGCACGTCCTTGGGATCGAAGCGCTCGCGCATCAGCCGCGCCCAGAGGAGCCGCGCTGCTCGCTGTTTGGCCACCTCCCCGAAGTAGTCCATCCCCGCACACCAGAAGAAGGATAGGCGCGGCGCGAAGACATCGACGGTCATGCCAGCTTCGACGCCGGCCTTCACGTATTCCAGACCGTCGGCAAGGGTGTAGGCGAGCTCGAGGTCCAGCGAAGCGCCAGCCTCCTGCATATGGTAGCCGCTGATCGAGATGCTGTTGAACCGCGGCATCTCCTTCGCCGTATAAGCGAAGATATCGGAAATGATCCGCATCGAGGGTTGGGGCGGATAGATGTAAGTGTTCCGCACCATGAATTCTTTAAGAATGTCGTTCTGGATCGTCCCCGACAACGCCTTGTGCGGGACACCCTGTTCTTCGGCGGCCACGATGTAGAGGGCGAGGATCGGCAGAACGGCGCCGTTCATCGTCATCGACACGCTCATCTTGTCGAGGGGGATTCCGGAGAACAGCGTGCGCATGTCGAGGATCGAGTCGATCGCCACGCCGGCCATGCCCACATCGCCGCGCACACGCGGGTGGTCGGAATCGTAGCCGCGGTGGGTGGCCAGGTCGAAGGCGACCGAGAGGCCCATCTGACCTGCCGCGAGGTTGCGGCGGTAGAAGGCGTTGGAATCCTCCGCCGTGGAGAAGCCCGCATACTGACGGATCGTCCACGGGTTCGTCGTGTACATCGTGGGGTAGGGGCCGCGTACGAACGGGGCGAGACCCGGCCAGGTGTCGACGAAATCGAACATCGGCGGCGAAGCCGTGGGCTCGCCCTGCGCTGCGTCGAACGGAAGGGTCGCGAATTCGGGGAAGGCGCTCATGCGACGAGGTCCTCGAGACGGATGGGCGCCAGGGGAGAACGGGGGCTGTCGGCGTCCTGGCGCGGCCGCGCGCCGGCGTCGTCATCCGGCGGCAGATCGGACGGTCTGTAGTCCGTGACACCGACCATGCGTCGGCTCTTGTCCGCCAGGGCGGACTTGAGGTCGGTGCGCGCAGACTCGACATCAGCAGCGATGGAGCCGGAGGCGAGGGCCGCGATGAGACCACCCTGGCGTTCGATCGCGGCAAAGCGCGTCCAGGCGGCGCGGGCGAGCGCGTCGGTCTGGGCTTCGAGCGCCCAGCAGCCGGCGGCCGGATCGCTTGCCTCGCCCAGCCTGGCTTCTGCCTTCAGGATGAGCTGGATGTTGCGCGCCTGTCGGCGGGCGAGCATTCCCGGCTCGCTGCCGAGCGGCTCGTCGAATGCGCCAAGGACGATCGCGTCGGCGCCGCCCACGGCGGAGGCGAAGCCGGCGGCGGTGAGGCGAATGAGGTTGGTCCAATGGTCGGTGCGCGCGAGCATGCGCCGGGAGGAGCGAGCCTCGACCTGGGCGGGGACGGCGACACCGCACGCGCCGGCGATGCGGTCCCACACGCGCCGCGCCGCCCGGAGCTTGGCGACGCCGACGACCGGTTCGGCGTCGACGCTCAGTCCAAGGACGATCTTCCCCCAGGCTTGCGACATCTCGAGCCCGGCGGATGCGAGCGCCTTGGCGTAGGTCAGCGCGGCGGCGGCCGCAAATGCGATCTCCGTGGCCGGTGAGCCGCCCGCCTCATGGACGACTCGGCCGCTCGCGAGGAACAGGCTCGCCTTGGGATAAGTCTCGGCGAGCTGGATGGCTAATCCGGCACCCGCTGCGGTCTGGTCCTCGATGTACGGCGCCGCCCCGCCAAACTCCGCGAAGGCGGACAGGGGATCGAGATGGAAGGCGAGGCGCGCCCCCGGCGAGGCCTTCGCGACGGCGTTCAGGGCCCGTGCCGCCTCCAGGCATGCCGGGCCCGAATCGAGCGCCACCAGCGCCACTTCAGCCACGACCCCATCCAGCGTCCGCGCGAAGGCCTCGCCGCCGTCGCGCGCGTCGACCAGTAGCGACGTCGCCCCGCCCGCGAGCGCATCAAGGGCGTGGGCGTTCGCGTCCGGGCCGGCCGCCACCGCAGCACGGATGTCCCAGCCGCTCGCCTCGCGCGCCATGGGGGCGGCGGGCGGCGCATCGTCCGCCGCGTACAGGGGCTTCACTGCCAGGCCATCGGCCGTGCGGGTTTCCAGCGTGTCGACGCTGGCGCCCTTGAGTGTCTTTTCGACCAGGGCCAGCCACTCGGCGCGCGTGGCATGCGGAAAAAGGTCGGCGAGCGCGACGGGATCGGAAACGGCGTCCATGGGCCGCCCTTGCACCCCCGCCGCGAGGGAACGTCAAGCCGCCGACG
>DASXGR010000138.1:0-9325 GCA_036488935.1 Caulobacteraceae bacterium
CCGCCGCCGTCGGAGACGACGCAGCAATCGAGCCGGTGAAGCGGATCGGCGATCATGGGTGAGTTGATCACGTCTTCGACGGTGACGACGTTGCGCAGCATGGCGTGCTCGTTCCACTGGGCGTGGTGCGAGGCGGCCACCTTGATCCAGGCGAGCTGCTCGGAGGTCGTGCCGTACTGATACATGTGGCGCATGGCGCACATGCCGTAGGTGTTGTGGGTCGAGCCGCCCCAGATGTTCTCGAAGCCGGCCTCGGGGACCTCGCTGATTCCGCCGATGTCGCCCCGGCCGCCCGGTCGCGGCGCGCCGCCTGCTCCGCCTCCGCCATCGCCCAGCCCGGCGCGCGAGCCCACGGGCCGGCCGGCGAGCGTGATCAGGGCCACCTTGCACTTGCCTGCAGCAATCGCCTCTGCCGCATGGCCGGCATGGATGATGTAGGACGAGCCGCCGGTCTCGGTGGAGTCCATGTGTTTGAGCTTGAGGCCCATGTAGTCGGCCATGGACATCGCCCCGAAACCTGGCGCATCGCCGGCGCAGTAGTAGGCGTCCACATCCGAGAGGGAGAGACCCGCATCCTCAAGGGCTCCGCGCGCGCATTCGGCATGCACCTGAGCTGTGGAGAGGTCGGGAATCTCGCGCCGGGGATGTTCCCACGCCCCCACGACATAGGCCTTGCCCTTGATACTCATGCGCGCCCTGCGCCTCCCTTCTCTGACTTGACCGGCGACGACTAGGGCAGGGCGGAGCCTGGCGCCACCCCAGAAAACCACCAGTCCGCTTGCCCAGCCTGTCCGGCATGCGCAAGATGTCATCGAACGGGGCTCGTCAACGGCAGTGCGTTCGGCGACCCGAATAATGAAATTTCAGGCGAGGAAACGGCCACTCATGAAGTTCGGCCTGTTCTACGAATTGCAGCTGCCCAAACCTGGGGATCGCGACAATTGGAATCCTGAAGACGAGCGGCGGATCTATCACGAGATGCTCGAACAGGTTGAGCTTGCCGATAGGGTGGGCTTCGACTACGTCTTCGAAGTCGAGCACCACTTCCTTGAGGAATACTCTCACTCCAGCGCGCCGGAACTGATGATGGCGGCGCTGTCGCAGCGAACGCGCAACATCCGGCTGGGGCACGGCATTGTGCTGACGCCGCCGCGCTACAACCATCCCGCTCGCGTGGCTGAACGGATCGCCGCCCTCGACATCCTCAGCAATGGCCGCGTGGAATTCGGCACCGGCGAGAGCGCCTCGGAGATGGAGCTCGGAGGCTTCGGCGTCGAGCGCCGACAGAAGAAGGCGATGTGGGAGGAGGCGACCCGCGAGATCGCCAACATGATGACCCAGACGCCCTATGCCGGCTTCGAGGGCGAGTACTTCGCAATGCCGCCGCGTAATGTCATCCCCAAGCCCGTCCAGAAGCCCCATCCGCCACTGTGGGTGGCCGCCTCCCGCCGCGAGACCACCATGGTCGCCGCGCGACTGGGCATGGGGTCGCTCGGTTTCGGATTCGAGACGCCGGAGGAGTTGGGAGAGCGTGCGCGCGAATACTACCGGCTCGTGCGCGAGGAGCTGATGCCGATCGGTCACGCCATCAATCCGGCCCTGGCCGTGCTGAACACCTTCATGATGGCCGAGACGGACGAAGAGGCGATGCGGCGCAGCGCCAATGGACCGGCCTTCTTCTCCTATTCGCTCGGCTACTACTACAACCCCGCTGTCGGCGGCGGCCATCGCCCAGGTCAGGCGAACGTCTATCGGGACTTCCTGAGCCGGTCCGGCGAGACGGCAAGCACCCAGGCGGCCCGCGGCGGCTTCCTCTCTTCGGAAGAGATCGCCAGCGGCGAGCCCGGCGACGAGATCGCCAAGGCGCTCTACCGCGCCGCCCGCAGCGGCAACGCCATCGGTTCGGCCGACACGATCCGGCGCACCCTGCTGAAGTACGAGGCGCAGAACCTCGACGTGATGATCTTCGTCGCCCAATGCGGCGACCGGAAGCACGAGCACATCATGGAGTCGATCGAGCGCTTCGGGCGCGACGTCCTTCCGGAATTCCGGGAGCGCCACGCCATTCAGAAGGCCTGGCGTGCCGAGCAGCTCGCCGGAGTCGACGTCCCGATCAATTCGTCGATCTGAGGAGCCAGATCGTGCCCCGCCCAAGCGACATCCAGGAAGAGGACCTCCGGGTTCGCGTGGAAACCGCTTTCGCCGCCATGCGGGCGGGACAGGGCAAGGCGGCCGTCCAGGCCCTGGCCGACGCCTTCGTCCGGTTCCTCGAGCTCCATCCCCAGGTGATGGCCGAGACCATCGCCATGCGCGGGCGGGACGTCCCCCGGATCATGCGCTGGCCCGAACTTGGCGCCCGGCTCGTTCCGGACTCGGTGCGCGAGGGCAAGCCGCGGATCGAGATTGACCGCGACCGCTTCTCCGCCAGTGAGGCGATGACCTACTACCAGTTCGTCCTCGACGAGATCCTGGAGTTCGAACGGCGGAAGGCGTGAGGAGACCGGAGCGCGGACGTCCTCGTCCGCTCTTTCTCTTCGGCGCCGCGCCGCGGGCGGACCAGGAGGTCCGCGCTCCGGGCAAAGACGCTTTACCTCAGCTCCAGACCCGCCATGTCGCCCGCATCTCGCCACCGGCGTAGCAGCTCGAAGAAGGCTAGCGGGCCGGCGCCGTACATGTTCGAGAAGAAGCCGGCGCGATTACCTTCGGCGCCTTCGCTGTTGTAGTACCCGGGCGTGCACTCGCGGTAGAATCGCTCGCCCAGGCGGGCAAGGCTGTGCACCTCGTCGACATAGGCCTGCTCGCCCTCGACCGTCGCCTCCAGGCTGGTCGCGCCCCGTTCGCGCGCCTGGCTGACGATGTAGGCGACGTGGCGCGCCTGTTCGCCCAGGGCCTGGGGCACGCTGATGGTGATCGCCGTCTGGGTGAAGCCGAGGAAGAAGCAGTTGGGGAAGTTGTGCACGGTCAGCCCGTGCAGGGTGCGCAGGCCGTCCGCCCAGTAGTCGGAGAGCGTCACGCCGTGCTTGCCGATAATGTCGTAGCCGGCGCGCCGCGTGTAGGACGTGCCAACCTCGAAGCCGGTGGCGAAGATCAGACAGTCGACCTCGTATTCCCGGCCGTTAGCGACGACCGCGTTTCGCGTCAGCCGCTCGACTCCGTGACCGTGGGTGTCCACCAGCTCCACGTTCGGCCTGTTGAACGCGTCCAGGTATTCGTCGTGGAAGCAGGGCCGCTTGCAGAACTGACGGTACCACGGCTTCAACAGCGCGGCCGTGTCCGCGTCGCTGACGATCGTGTCCACGCGCGCGCGCACCTGGTTCATCTTGCGGTAGTCCGCCATCATCATCAGCTGGCCGCGTTCGGGGCCTGTCAGCCGGCGTCCCAGCTTGCGAGAGGCTTGCTTGGCGGCGGCGCCCGTCAGATTGCGGAAGATGTCGGTCCAGCCGTCGTGAACCATGTCCTCGTCCTGGTCGCCGCCGGCGACGAGGGTGTTGAAGTTCTCCTGCCGCCTCGCCTGCCAGCCGGGGCCGAGGCTGGCGAACCACTCCGGATTGGTCTCGCAGTTGTTGCGCACGTCCACGGACGAGGGGGTGCGTTGGAAGATGTAGAGCTGCCTGGCCCAGGCCCCCAAATGCGGCACGCACTGCACCGCCGTCGCCCCGGTGCCGATGATGCCCACGCGCTTGTCGGCGAGGCCAACCAGCCCCCCGGAGCTGTCGCCGCCGGTATAGCCATAGTCCCAGCGGCTGGTGTGGAAGGTGTGGCCCTCGAATTCATCGATGCCCGGCACGCCGGGGAGTTTGGGCCGGCTCAATGGTCCATTGGCCATGGCAATATAGCGGGTCGTGAAGCGGTCACCGCGATCGGTGGAGACGATCCAGACCGAATTGGCCTCGTCCCAGCGAAGCTCGGTCACCTTGGTCTGCAGCAACGCCTGGTCGTACAGCCGATAGTGGCGCGCAATCGCGCGGCTGTGCTCGAGGATCTCGGGTGCGAAGCTGTACTTGTGCTTTGGCATGTAGCCGAGCTCTTCGAGCAGCGGCAGGTAACAGTAGGATTCCACGTCGCACATCGCGCCGGGATAGCGGTTCCAGTACCAGGTGCCGCCAAAGTCGCCCCCGGCCTCCACCACCCGCAGGTTCTCGAACCCGGCCTCGCGCAGGCGCGCGCCCATGAGCAGGCCGCCAAAGCCGCCGCCGATGATGACGAAATCCACGTGGTCGAACACCGGTTCGCGAGTGAAGTCGGGCTCGACGTAGGGATCGTCGACATAGTGGGAGAACTCGGCCTTGACTTCGACGTACTGGCCGATGCCGTCCGCCCGCACCCGCTTGTCCCGCTCCGCCAGGTACTTGGCGTGAAGCGCCTCGGGGTCGAAATCGATCTCGCCCACCAGGGCGGCGATCTCCGGCTCCATGTCCAGGGCCATGGGCGTCCTCCATACTTTACGACCATGGTGGCCGCACCGCCGCCGGGGAGCAAGCCGGATCAGGCGGCCGCCGGGTCGATCCGGCGGTCACCCGCCCCTATTTCAGCGGCGCGGCGTCCGAGCCGGGGCCCTGGGCGTCGAGGGGGATCACGGGCAGGATCACGGCCGAGGGATGGTCTGCGTCGTGCAGGATCGTCTGGGAGGCCGGGCGCAGGGTGATGCTGTTCGCCAGCGAGCGGCCGGTGTTGGGGTTCGGGTCGAACTGCGGGAAATCGCTGGAGGAGATCTCCAGGCGGATGCGGTGGCCGGCCTTGAACAGGTTGCTGGTGGGCCAGATCTTGATCTCGTAGCGATAGACTTCGCCCGGCGTGATCGGCGTGGGTTGGGTAAGCGAGTCCCGGTAGCTCGCGCGGATGATCCCATTGTTGAGGTTCACCGCGGTCCCGTCGGGGAAGACGTCGACGAGCTTGGCGGTGAAGTCGGTGTCCGTGGCCGTGGACCGCGCGTACAGCACCACCTTGATCGGGCCGGTGATCTCCATGGGCTGTGGGAGGGGCGCGCTGGAATAGACCAGGATGTCAGGCCTCTGCTCCACTGACGATTGATCGAATTGGCCCTGCGGCCCGCTGTTCGGCGAACAGCAGGAATGGCCGCCGACGCTCGGAACGGGGTTGGCGGGGTCGTAGACATAGGTGTCGCTTGCCCCGCTTTTGGCGGGTGCTCCTCCTGGCGCGACCAGGCTTCCATCGCCCATCACCGAGGCGCCGTGGCCGCCACTGGCGAGGCGCCAGCTCTCGAACTGGGTTCCCGCGATCGGCCACTCGTGCGCCACGTGCCAGCGGTTCTCGCCCATGACGAAGTAGTCGACGCGCGGGCCGCCACCAACGCCGTTGTCCTCGCCCTTCAGGTAGTGGTCGAACCAGGCCAGCATCAGCTCGTTGACCGGGCTGTTGGCGACCGGCCCGATCGCCGCCAGCCGTGGGCTCACCAGGCTGTCCGGCCGCCCCCACCCAAGATGCTCCCAGGGGCCGATGACGATGCGCTGGTTCTGTCGCGCCAGCTCGGTGGCGCCGTTCTCCCGCACGCCGTTGAAGTTCCGCAGCGAGCCCTCGAGGAAGGCGTCGTACCAGCCGTCGAAGGCCAGCACCGGCACGGCCACCTTGTTCCAGCGCGGCTCGATGCTGAAGGCGCGCCAGTACGCGTCGTCAGTGGGGTGGGCGAGGGCGTCAAAGAAGTAGGGCGCGACGGTGTCGCCCGGATCGAAATAGGGCAGCCGGTCGTAGGGCGTGAAGCGCATCCATCGCGCGATATCGAGGGCGGCGTCCTTCAGGCGCGCCGCCGTCGCCTCATCCTTGCGGTTGACCGCCCCGCTCTGCGCGATCGTTTCGGTCATCCAGTTCTCGATAAAGGCGAGGCGGAACGCGCCGTCCTCGTAGGTCCACCCGTTGTAGTAATCGGAGGCCGTGTTGGAGGGGGCGATCGCCGCCAGGTGCGGAGGCGCTGCTGTGGCGGCGAGCCACTGGGTCGCCCCGACATAGGAGGATCCGTACATCCCCACCTTGCCATTGGAGCCGGGCAGGCGAGCCACCCACTCGACGGTGTCGTAACCGTCGTCGCGGTCGTGGGCGTACTCGTAGAACACCCCGTCCGACGCGCCCTGGCCGCGGATGTCCTGGATCACGACGATGTAGCAGTGGGACGCGAACCACTCCGGGGTCTGGAACCGCGACGGCTGCACCTGGGCGCCTTCCTTGCCGTACTGGGTGCGCATCAGGATGACCGGGGCGGGCTTGTCCGTCCTCGGACGATATACGTCCGCGCGCAGGATCACGCCGTCGCGCATGGTCGCCGGCACATTGACGGTCTTGTCGACCTGGCATGCGCCGCGGCCTGTGTCGGGCGGCCACGCCGCGAGCGCCGCGCCGGGCGCGAGCCACACAAGGACACCGAAGGAAAGGAGAAGGGCCCGCCAGATCGGCCGGCGGTCGCGCGTTCCCGTCTGTCGCCGCATGCCCTCGTCCCGCCCGCCGCTCGAAAACGCCAGCCTAACCGATGGGATGGCCCCCGCAACGGCGAACAGGCAGGGTCAGTGGATCTCCACCGTGCTGCCGACGACGCAACTCGGAATCCCGTGCTGGACCTGCACCGTGGCGGCCTTCATGGGATCCAGCAGGAAATCGTACCGCCCGAAGGAGGTGGTGACCTCCAGGCCGCCCGGATGGTCGAACTGGCAGACGGGGAAATCATTCGCGCTGCGTCCCTCGTTGTAGCCGATGGATTTGCAGCGGACCGCGCCGCGAGCGCGCGCAAAGCGCACGCCCTGGAACACGTTGAGCTGGACCGGGGCCTGGTCCGCTGCGAGCAGGGCCGTTGCCGTCGAGTGCGCGCAGGGAGGACCGGACGCGGTCCACTCGTGCGCGGCGCTCGTTCGCCTGGATCGATCTGCGATCGCGACAGCCACCAGCGCCGCCGCCGCAAGCGCGATCACGACGCCGACCGCGATCGTCATGGCGCGACGCCGCGCAGGCCGCTGAACGCCATTGTCACGGGTTGTCATCGGCAGGCCGGCCTCCATCCGGGGTTTTCGCCCAAGATCTTCGCAAGGCGTTCATCGACAACACGAGAGCGCGGCGCAAGTCGACGGATCCCCGGAGGAACCGCGGGCGCGTCGCGGGCTTTCCTTTCCACATCCTTGCGTCAATGGAGGCCAAGCCATGTCTCTCCTCGACAAGGTCATCTCCACCGTCACGCCGCCGGAGAGCGCGGAAAAACGGGCCGAGGCGCACCACAAGGCGCGTTCGGTCGCGAGCGCGGGCGACTGGCTGTCGATGATCCTCGACCACCATGAGCAGGTCGAACAGGCGTTCGCCGACGTACGGGCGGCGAACGACCCGGTCTCGCGTCGGCAGGCTCAGAAACAGCTTCGCGTGATCCTCAGCGGTCACTCAATCGCCGAGGAAGCCGTCGTCTACCCGGAGCTCAACCGCATCGGCAAGCACGCCGGCGCCCAGCTGGCCTACGCCCAGCAGGTCTCGGCCAAGATGCAGATGGCTGCGCTCGAGCACTTCGATCCCATGAGCCAGGACTACATCAACAAGCTCGATCACTTCGAAGACTCGGTGAAGCATCACGTCTACGAGGAGGAGCATGACTGGTTCGTCGACCTGAAGCAGGAGGCTTCACCTGCCGACCAGCAACTGCTCACCCAGAGGTACGCCGAGGAGTTCAATCGCTACATGAACGGTGGCGACGCCCTCGCGGAGGCGCCCGCAGCCTTCGGACCGCACGCCGAGACCTTGTGAGCTGCTTCCTTCCCCAGAAGGGGAGTGTTGCCATATTCACGATTTCAACCGTGACCCCATGCCGAAGCGACCCCAGCGAACGTGGGGGAAGCCTCATACCGGGTCAGGCTCTGGGCTCTGTGCCTCCCCCCGTTTTCGCGGCGGTCACTACGTCCCGGGCGCCGAAGGAACGCCCGCTCACTCCCGCCGATGCGCGCGCAGGTCGGTGTAGGGCCGCAGGGGCGTGCGGCTGGGGTGGGACCAGAGGGAGAAGCGGGGGCGGGAGAACGGCGCCTGAGGCGTCCAGCCCTCGCCTTCCCAAAGGCTCCAGTCGGGGGTGAGTTCGAGGTCGGCGCATAGGCGCTGCACGGCCTCGCGCACGGGCATCTGGTCCAGATCCCAGTACGCCTCGTCGTCGTTGAGGCGCTCCTCGAGGGCCTCGAGGACGCTGTCCAGGGCCGCCTCGTCCTCGGCTTCCCGTTCGGCCGCCTCCCACACCAGGCGCTCGACCTCGTCGCGATGGTTGTCTCTGCGCGCCCTCGCCTCTTCGTGCGCGCGATTGCGCGCCACGACGCGCCGGGCCTCCACTTCGGCGGCCACGCCGGCGCGCAGGGCGCGCAGCTGCTCGTCGATGCGGGCTTCGAGTGCGAGGGTCAGGCGAACGGCGCGCGCGATGCGGGCGAGAGCGACCGAGGGATCGAAAGCGGGCGCGATGGGCGCCGGGGCGCAATCCGGCTCAGAAGACTGGGTCCGATCGGCCGCGGCGAGCGCCTGGCGTTCGAGGGCGCGCGCCAGATTCATGGCGATGTCGGTCAGCTCTTCGAGAATCTGCAGACGCCGCTCGGCCCGCAGGATGGCGGGATCGGGCGTTTCGGGAGCGGCGGCGTCGGTCACATGAGAAGTATGGAATATTTCAGTTTGCAATGTCAATGGCGATGGGCGCCCGTTGAGGTTGCCGGCCGCCCCATGGGCGGCGAAGGTAAGATCGTCGAGGAAACCGGAGAGCGCCTGACCTATCGGCGGATTGGTGAAGGCGCGCGGGGGCGCTCTCCCTGATTTGCCTCCTGTTCCACGAAGTAGATAGTTCCCCCCTAGCTAGGCAGGGGAATCGCATATGCCGAACAGACCGGGAATCTGGGTGCCGATGTTCTCGGACCGATTCCGAGTTGTTCCCGCTTCGGCCCACCCCCGAACGCCATATGCGATTGCCCTGCCTAGCTAGGGGATAGAATCTGACACTTGGCGCCCGCCCAGGGCGGTCCCGTCAGCTCTCGCGGGTAGGCTTGCAGAGTTGCCGACCAGCGGACCTTCCGAAGGTCTGAGAAGGGTGGATGTCTGCCCTTCCGCCAGCCCCCCAAACACCGTCATCCCGGACGGAGCGCTCGCAGAGCGCGCAGATCCGGGACCCAGCACCCCCAGCCTCGACGCGCGGATGACGCCCACCGCGCCGCCAGTTAGGCTCGCTGCATGGTCGGGCCGGACTCCTGGATCGCCGTCTACATCATGGCGAGCGCGCGAAACGGCACGCTCTACACGGGCGTGACCAGCACGCTTGTGACGCGCGTTCGACAGCACAAGCTCGGAGCCTACGAGGGCTTCTCCAAAGACTATGGATGCA
>DASXGR010000143.1:0-10211 GCA_036488935.1 Caulobacteraceae bacterium
GCGGCCGCCCGCGGTGCGGGTTGCGGCGACGATGTAGGCTTCGGCCATGACGTGGGGTTCTCCTTCGAAAGACGGCAGCGAGGGGAAGTTTACGTCCAGATATGCCTTTACCCTAACGTCAGCCAAGCGCGCGTGACGCAAGGGCGCTTGGCGGGTAGAAGCCCGCTCCTTCAACCGCGCCCTGGCGATCTCGCCGCGGCGCACGGACGATGAGGATATGAGGCTTCCCCAGGCCAGGCTCGAGCAGGTGATCGATCGCTTTGGCGAGGTCGAGGCGCGCATGGGCGCGGCGACTGCGGGGGCTGAGATCGTACGCCTGGGCAAGGAGTACGCCGAGCTAAAGCCGGTCGCCGAGGCCGCCCGCGCCCTGGTGGACGCCCGCGGCGAGCGCGCGGAGCTCGACCGCATGCTCGACGATCCCGATCCCGACATGGCCGCCCTGGCGCGGGACGACCTGGTCGCGCTCGACGCGCGCCTGCCGGATCTGGAGCATCAGGTCGCCCTGCTGCTCGCGCCGCGCGACGCCGACGAGAACGCCTCGGCCATTCTCGAAGTGCGCGCCGGGACCGGCGGCGACGAGGCGGCCCTCTTCGCCGGCGACCTCTTCCGCATGTACCAGCGCTACGCCCAGCTGCACGGCTGGAAGGTAGAAATCGACAGCATCTCCGAAGGCGAGGCGGGCGGCTTCAAGGAGATCATCGCCTCGATCGAGGGCGAGGGCGTGTTCGGCCGCCTCAAGTTCGAGAGCGGCGTCCACCGCGTCCAGCGCGTGCCGGCCACCGAGGCCCAGGGCCGCATCCACACCTCCGCCGCTACGGTCGCCGTGCTGCCCGAGGCGGAAGACGTGGAGATCGAGATCAACGACGCGGACCTGCGCATCGACACCTACCGATCGAGCGGAGCTGGCGGCCAGCACGTCAACAAGACCGACTCGGCCGTTCGCATCACCCACCTGCCGACCGGGGTAGTTGTCACCTCCTCGGAGAAGTCCCAGCACCAGAACCGCGCACGGGCGATGAAGGTGCTCAAAGCGAGGCTCTACCAGATGCGGCGCGAGAGCCTCGACGCCGAGCGCTCGGAGGCGCGCAAGAGCCAGGTCGGTTCAGGCGAC
Source organism: Caulobacteraceae bacterium (assembly GCA_036488935.1). Taxonomy (GTDB): domain Bacteria; phylum Pseudomonadota; class Alphaproteobacteria; order Caulobacterales; family Caulobacteraceae; genus Acaudatibacter. The sequence continues at coordinate 1,112 of DASXGR010000143.1, forward strand.
CGCTCCGAGAGGATCCGCACCTACAACTTTCCCCAGGGGCGAGTGACCGACCACCGCATCAACCTCACCCTCTACAACCTCCCCAAGGTGATGGAGGGCGAAGCCCTCAACGACGTGATCGACCCCCTGATCGCCGACGACCAGGCCGCGCGGCTAGCGGCGCTGGAGGAAACGCTGAACTGAGTTGAGGGGGCGAGCATCGGCTCGGACGCTGTTGACGTCCCGCGAAGCGAACCCCAAACGTTTTATCAAACGTTCCACCTGCCGGAGGTTCGGATGCAGCCGGGATACTACGTCAAGGCGATCTGGGATGAGGAAGCGTCTGTCTGGTGCTCCGAAAGCAACATTCCGGGTCTTGTGATTGAGGCCAACAATCTGTTGGAATTCGAGAATTTGATGAATGAACTCGCCCCCGAAATGCTTTCAGCGAACGAGGGGATACATAATGCTCGCGTACCTGTTCAATTCGATGTCCATCGAACAAGGCAATTCGCTATCGCCTAAAACTTTCGGTCTATACCCATCTGCTTGAGCACGGCGTTCGCCGTGTGTCGGCTCTTGGAACGCGGGACGGTGACGGTCCGTCCGTTGATCGGACTGCGCCACCTCTCGTGGCTGCCCTTACCGCCGTCGACGCGCCAACATCCGTGTTCACGCGCGATGGCGATGATCTGATCGTAGAAGTCCTTCGCCATGCCCCGCCATCCGTTAACAGCCAAGTGAAGAGTCCGATCTGGAGCTCTGCTGTAAAGGGACGATTAGCGAGTTGCCGACTTCACTCCGCTGGCCTCGCCATCGGGTTGGCGATAGGCGCTCACTCCATCGCAGCCTTCACCTTTTCCGCCGTCAGCGGCAGGTCGCGCAGGCGCTTGCCCGTGGCGTCGGCGATGGCGTTGGCCAGGGCGGCGGCGGCAGGTCCCTGGCCGGCCTCGCCGGTTCCCAGGAAGGGCTGGGTCGGGCGGTCGATCACCTCGACGTCGACGCTATGGGGCAGGGCGGGGAAGCGGACGATGGGGTAGGCGCTCCAGTCGAAGCTGGTGCGGTTGTCGGAGTCCCAGGTGACCTGTTCGAGGCTTGTCCAGCTCAGGGACTGCACGATGGCGCCTTCGATCTGGTTGCGGATGCCGTCGGGGTTGATCGCCTGGCCGCTGTCGACAGCCGCGACGACCCGCCCCACGCGGACCTCGCCGGTGACCGGCTCGACCTCGACGTCCAGGGCCACCGCGCAATAGGCGGCGAGATTCTTGTAGCGGGCGAAGGCGAAGCCGCGGCCCCGCAAAGGCGCTGGCCGCCAGCCGCTCCAGTCGAAGCGCCGGGCGGCGGCTATGATCACGTCGCGGGCGCGGGGATCGTCCAGGTGCGACAGGCGGGACTCCACCGGATCGGCCCGCGCCACCAGAGCCAGTTCGTCCATGAAGCTCTCGGTCGAGAAGACGTTCATGTGCGCGCCCAGCGAGCGCAGGGCTGAGACGCGCAGCGGCATGTCCGGGACGAAGTGCGAGGCGACCCGGGCAGCGGGGAAGTTGTAGAGCGGGATGGCGTTGCGGTCGCCGCCTCCCTCGGGCATCGGGATCGGGCGGGGCGGCGGGGCCGTGAAGGGCGGGTCGACCTCCCTCCCGGCGAGGAGGTTGCCGGCCTCCTGCGGCCGGGTGCTGTGGGTCGTGCTCCAGACGTCGTGCCGCCAGACGCCCACGCGCCCGTCCGCCGTCAGATTCGCCGAGAGGTGGGTCACCATGGCCGGGCCGAGCGGCTCCCAGCCGTGCTCCTGCTCGCGCATCCACTGCACGCGGACCGGCCGCCCCGGCAGGGCCATGGCGATCAGGGCCGCGTCGCCGGCGGCGTCGTCGGCGCCGTTGTGCCCATAACAGCCCGAGCCTTCGAGATGTCGGCAGCGGACCTTCTCGGGCGCCAGGCCGGCTAACTGCGCGATCGCGCGCCGCAAAGGATAGACGCCCTGGCTGTGCGTCCACACCGTCAACTGGCCGTCGCTAAGCTGCGCCACCGCGCAGGACGGACCGATCGAGCCGTGCATCAGATACGGCCGGGTGTAGGCCGCCGTCGCGCCCAGGGTCCCCGCGCCGGCGCCACCACGATCGAGGATCACGTCGGTCTGGGCGGGGGCGTTCAACAGCCAGGCGTGGATGTCGGGCGGGCGATGCATCGTGGACCGCCATTGCCCGGCCTGCAGCGCCTGTTGGGCCCGGATGGCCTGCCATTCCCCCTCGGCCACCACTGCCAAGAAGCGGCCCTTCTGAACCACCGCGATGACCCCTGGCATGGCGCGGGCGCTGGCGATGTCGGTCTGACCGGGAGCCGTTCCGTAGCTCGGTCCCCGCACAACGCGAGCATGGACAAGGCCCTCGGGCCGGAAGTCCTGCACATAGGCCGCTCCGCCCGTGAGCTTGGCGGGGATGTCGACCCGCGGGATGTTCTGACCGACCGGTCCGCCTCCCGCAGGCCGGACCGGGACATCGGGCCGGGCGGCAACTGAGAGGTCGAGCCCTGCCGCCAGGGCGCCGTAGGTCAGGGTGCGGCCGTCAGGGCTCCTCACCGCACACTGGCTGGTGGTCAGTCCTTCCGGCGTCATGCCCCATTGTCGAGCCGCAGCCTCCGCCAGCAGCCAGCGGACATTTGCCGCGGCGTTGCGGATCGCCGCGCCGCTGTCCTGCATCGAGTGGCTGCCGGCGGTGAAACCTTCATTGGGCGTAAGGCCGGTGTCGGCGGTGACGAGGTCGAGCTGGTCCAGCGGCGCGGCCAACTCGTCCGCGGCCACCTGCAGGAGCGCGGTCTTGAGACCCTGGCCGAGCTCGGCCTTGCCGGTGAATACGGTGATCCGGCCATCGGAGCCGACGCGGATCCAGGCGTCGAGGCGCGGCTGCACCCTCAGGTCGCCGGCCAGGCCTGTGTGCTTGCCAGCGCCCTCCTGGGCGATCGCCGACGGCGAAAGGGCGAAAAGGACAGTGAGCGCCCCGCCCCCCAACACCAGGCGTCGCGACGGGCCGGTCACGTTGCCGTCCCCGCCGCGCGCCGCACGGCGCGCAGTATGCGCATGTGGGTTCCGCATCGGCACAGGTTGGGGGCCAGGGCCGTCCGGATCTCGGCTTCCGAGGGCTTGGGGTTTCGCCGCAACAGGCCTTCGGCCCGCATGATCATGCCGGCGATGCAGTAGCCGCACTGGGCCGCCTGTTCGGCCGCGAAAGCGCTCTGCATCCGGCCTGGCGCGCTCTCTGACCCGAGGCCTTCGACCGTGGTCACGAGCCGGTCGCCCACCGAGCCCAGCGGCGTCAGACAGGAGAAGACCGGCCGGTCGTCCAGCAACACCGTGCATGCGCCGCACTGGCCAAGACCGCAGCCGAACTTCGCGCCGTGAAGGCCCAATTCGTCTCGCAGGACGTAAAGGAGCGGCGTGTCCGGCGTGGCCGTGACCGAGCGCGACGCGCCGTTGAGGCGCAGGATCGTCACGCCGCCGCCTTCCGCGCTGCGCGCACCGCGCCGTCCAGATCGCGCCACGCCGGATCGCGGCTGAACCGCGCCCGCAGATAACCCGTCAGCTGGAGGAGCTGCGCATCAGTGAGGTTGTCTGCGAAGGATGGCATGAAAGGTCCCGCCTTTTCGGGCGTCGGGTCGAGCCCGTTGAGGAGGATCATGATGACGTCAGTTGGACGGTCCTCGTCGAGGGGTGTCCCGAGGGCCAGGGAGGGGCGTTCGAACCGGACCATGCCAGCGCCCGGCTCATGGCAGTTCGCGCAGGCGCTGGCGTAAACCCGCGCCCCCTCGGGCCAGATCCGCGCTGCAGCCGAAGCCTGGTCGACCGGGTCTCGCGGCTTCGATGGGCGCATCAGGCCTGAGAGGTAGATCGCCATCGCGCGCACCTCCGGTTCGGGCGCCTGGGCGAGCTCCCGCGCCACCGCGCCCATGGGTCCTGCCGCCGCCTGGTGGCGGTCCGAAATCCCGGTGCGGAGATAGGTTTCGAGCTCGTCGGCCGTCCAGGGCGAGGGGGCCGGCGAGTCGCCCTGCAGGGGCGGGGCGTACCAGCCTTCGGCCATGGCCCCCGCCAGGGGGTGGGCTGCATCCTCGGCCCCCAGGGCGTTGTGCGGCGTGTGGCAGGCGCCACAATGGCCCAGCCCGGCGACGAGCTCAGCGCCGCGGCGCGCCTGTGCATCCAAGCCCTCGGTGTTGGGCGCTACGGAACGCAGGTAGAGGGCCTGCCAGCCGATCAGCATCGATCGCAGACCGAATGGCGGGACCATGCGGTTGGTTGGCTGCTGGGCCGGCGCGGGCGGAACTGTCCGCAGATAGTCGTAGATCGCCGCGATGTCGGCCCTGCTGGCGAATGCGAAGTGCGGATAGGGGAAGACCGGATAGTAGCGCTGGCCGTGTGGGCCGATCCCTTGGGTCATGGCTCGTTGGAAATCGGCCGCGGTCCAACCGCCGATCCCGCGATCTTTGTCGGGCGTGATGTTGGTGGAATAGATGGCGCCGAACGGAGTCGCGAAAGCGCGCCCGCCGGCGAAGGGCGCTCCGTTAGCGCTTGTATGGCACCCCTGGCAGCCGCCGATGGCGGCCAACCCCGCGCCCGTCCCTTCGGGCTGGATCAGCGGGGCGCGTTCCCGGGCCGGCGCGGCCGCAGTCGAGGCGCTCAGCCCGATGGCGGCGCCAATTAGAGCCCCCGCCAGGACACGGCGAGCGCGCCCTGGATTCATCCAGTATGGCATGGCGCCGAACGGGCCGTAGTAGGCGAAGATCGCCTCGCGGTAACGCTCGCTTTCGCCAAGATCGCCCAGTTCCGCCAATTCGTAGGAGGGCGCGTTCTTCAGCTGGTCCTTATCCAGCGGGACGACATACCCGCCGAGGCGTGTGTCGTAGTTCAACACGGACCAGGGAAGGGGATGGTACTTCTCGCCCATTCCCAGGAAACCGCCGAAGGAGAGGATGGCGTAGGCGACACGCCCGGCGATCTTCTCCAGGGCGAGGTCCTCCACGTGCCCGATCCGCTCGCCGTCCTGGCTGAACACCGGTGTATGGCGAACCTTCGAGGCGAAGATGAGATCGGAGACCTCGGGGCTTTGCAATTCGCTCATCGACTTTCTGCGTTTAAGCTTGTCTCGCCGCGGGCTTACGGCGGGTCGCCGGTCAACGTGGTGTCTGGCGCCCCGTTCCGATCAGAGCCGAAGCCAGTGAGCTACGGCGTCGATCTGGCGCCTCGCGAAGTCTTCGGCGATGTCGGCGGCCTCGTGCGGCGAGACGGTGAAGGCCCGGCCGACCGTGTCGGCGACCGACGCGCCGCGCTGACCGATCGGCTTCCAAGGCCCGCGGGTGGTGTCGCAAGCGGTCTGGTGTTCCACTTCGGCGTTCAACTCCGCCCCCACGAGCACGACCATCACCGTGAACCAGAGCCACAACATGAAACCGACCACCGCGCCCAGGGAGCCGTAGGTGGCGCCCAGATGGGTGAAGTTGTCGACATAGAACGAGAACGCCAGCGAGCTCGGAATCCAGACCAGGGCGGCCACCACCCCGCCGAAGGTCACCCACCGCCATTTGGCCCGCCGCCGGCTCGGTCCGTAGCGATAGACGAGCGTCAATGCGCAGGCGACGATGAGATAGACGAGCAGCCAGCGCACCGGCGCGAACGAAACGTGGATCTCGTTCAGGTTAAACGCGCCCAACAGCACCGGAGCCGCCACCGTGAGCAAGGTGACCGCCGACACAACGGCGACCGCTGAGAAAGTGGCGCCGTAGGTGAACAGGGTGCGCCGGAAGTAGGGGCGCTTCTCGACCTCGTCGTAGGCGACGTTCAGACCCACCAGAAGGGCTTTCATCCCCGCATTGGCGCTCCAGATCGAGATCAGGGTGCTGACGGCGAAGGCCGCGCTCAGGACCTCGTGCCTCTGGGCGCCCAGCCGCATCATCTGGTCGCCGATCAGCTCCAGGGCGTCGTTCGGCAGGATCGCCGACCAGCGGTAGAGCAGCTTCTCCACCGTCGCCGGATCGATGAAGAGGCCGTAGACCGAGACGAAGGCCGTGACCGCCGGGAAGGTGGCGAGCAGCAGGTAGAAGGTCACCCCGCCTGCGACCGAGGGCAAACTATCGCGCCCGACATTGCGATAGGTCCGCCATACGATGTCCTTCCAGCCGAGGGCGGGGATCCGCCATGGAGAGTTGGCCATGCGGCCCCGGCCCGGCTCGGCGGCTTCGAACGCCTCCGCCGAGGGAGGCGCTGTCTCATCGGCCTGCTTGCGCGGATGCCGCGGCCACAGCGCCGCCATGAGGCTGAGCGCGAGCCAGGGCGCGGCCTGAAGGGCGAACTTCGCGCGCCGCCAGCGGCGACCCTGCTTCGCCTTTGCCGGCCCCGCTCCCATGTTCATCCGAGATGGCGGCCCGTCGCGGGTGCGCGCTTCAGAAGGACCCCGCTGCGGTGACCGGCCTCATCGACGCCCTGCATTCCTATCCGATCAAGGGGTTCTCCGCTCAGCCCACGCCACGCGCGAACCTGAGTCCTGGCGGCGCATTTCCGGACGACCGTCTGATGGCGGTGGAGATCGGACTCAGCGGCTTCAATCCGGCCGCGCCGGCCCACGTCCCGAAGATGCGCTTCGCCGTCCTCGCACGCCTGGCGGAATTGGCGCGCGTGAAGACTTGGCTGGAGCCTTCCACCCGGCGTTTGACGGCCAAGGCGCCTGGGGCGCCAGACCTGGAGGTCGATCTGACGACAGAGGCGGGCCGACGCACATTCGAGCGATGGCTCGAGAACGTGCTCGCCGATCTGCTTCCGGACTCTTTGGAGGCGCCGCTTCGCCTGTTGGACGGGAATGGTTGGCGCTTCCTCGATCACCCTCTGAGGCACGTCTCGATCCTCAACCTCGCGACCGTTCGCGACCTGGAGGCTCGGCTCGGCCGCGAGATCGATCCAATGCGCTTTCGGGCCAACCTTCATGTGGAGGGCTGGCCGGCCTGGGCGGAACTGGAGTGGGAAGGCCGGGAACTTGAGCTTGGGACGGCGCGGGGGCGCGTCTTCAAGCCGATCGTGCGTTGCGCGGCGACCGAGGTGAACCTCGAAACCGGTGTGCGCGACATCGACATCCCCGCGGAGCTGTATCGGCTCTATGGCCACACCCTGTGCGGGTTCTACGTCCACGTCGAGGCCTCCGGCGAGGTCGCGCTCGGTGATAGAGCTTTGCCTCTATAGGGCCTCCGCGCTTGCGGGGGAGCCCTCCAGTGCGGTCTCGATCAACCCAATGGTCTCCGCGAGTCCGAAGATTGCGGCGAAGGAGCCGAACCGCGGTCCCTGGCTTTGACCGAGCAGCACCTCGTACAAGGCGCTGAACCAGCTCCGCAGGGGCTCGAAGCCGGCCGCCTTGCCCGCAGCGTAGACCTCGTTCTGGATAATCTCGCCGTCATGGCAGTCTGCAGGCAGCGCCTTCAGGCGGGTGAGGAGATCGGCAAACGCGGCTCGCTCGCGCGCGTCGGGCGGCCGGAACCGCTTCGAGGGCGCCACGAAGTCCTCGTAGTAGTGGACGGCGTAGTCGGCGAGACGGTCGAGCAGGGGCTCGTTCTCCGGGGTCGCTCCGGGAAACTGGCGGGAGATAAATCCCCACAGGATCGACTTGTCGGAGGCGTTGGCTGCCGAGACCAGATTCAGCAACAGAGAGAAGGACACCGGCGATCCCTTCGCCGGCGGTGATCCGCCGTGGACGCTCCACACCGGGTTGTCGAGCGGATTGGCCGACTTGTTGTCGCCCACGGCGGGGCGCGCATTGTAGGCGTCCAGTTGCTGCAGGTATTCGTCGGTCGCCTTCGGGATGATGTCGAAATAGAGCTTCTTGGCCGAGCGTGGACTCTGGAACAGATAATAGACAAGGCTCTCGGGCGTTCCGTAACGGCGCCACTCTTCCAGGGTCAGGCCATTGCCCTTGGACTTCGAGATCTTCTGGTTGTGCTCGTCGAGGAAGAGTTCGAAGTTAAAGCCCTCCGGCGGCTCGCCCCCCAGGATGGAGCAGATGCGCGAGGAGACCTTGACCGAGTCGATCAGGTCCTTGCCGGCCATCTCGTAATCGACGCCGAACGCGGCCCAGCGGCAGGCCCAGTCCGGCTTCCACTGCAGCTTCACCGCGCCGCCGGTGACGCGAACCTCCGCCAGTCTGCCGTCCTCGTCCTCGAAGACGATTGTCCCGCGCTCGACATGGCGCTCGAGGGTCGGAACCTGGAGCACCCGGCCGGTGGTGGGGCTGATCGGCAGGAACGGCGAATAGGTCGCCCGCCGCTCGGGCCCCAGTGTCGGCAGCATCACCGCCTGCACGGCGTCGAAGCGCTCGAGCATCAGGCGCAGGGTCTTGTCGAAGCGGCCGGAGCGATAACACTCGGTGGAGGAGAGGAATTCGTAGTCGAAGCCCTGCTCGTCGAGGAAGGCGCGCATGCGGGCGTTGTTATGCGCCCCAAAGCTCTCGTATTCGCCGAACGGGTCGCGCACCGCCGTCAGGGGCTTTCCGAGATCCTCCGCCAGCATCTCCTGGTTGGGGACATTGCCCGGAACGCTCCGCAGGCCGTCCATGTCGTCGGAGAACGAAATCAGGCGCGTGGGGATGGCGTCGTTGGTCAGCGCGCGGAAGGCGCTGCGCACCATGGTGGTGCGGGCGACCTCGTTGAATGTGCCGATGTGCGGCAGGCCCGAAGCGCCGTAGCCGGTCTGGAACAATACCGGCTGACCGAGGGCCGGCAGGCTCGCCACGGCGTCCGTGAACTTACCCTGTTCGAACAGGGCGGAGGCGAGGTCCCGCTCTTCCTCGGACAGACGCACGCGCAGGATCCGCGCGAGCAGGTTACGCGCCTGTTCGAACGGCCACGGCCGCGCCGCCCGCGCCAGTGGGGTGAGGCCTTTCAACATATGGAGCGCCTAGTCCCTGGGGAGAGCAGGGTCAACGCGCGCGGCTGGCCCAGCAGCCCTTCCGGTCAGCCGGCGTCCGAGGCTGTGAAGGGTTGAGGGGGCGAGCCCCTTCGGCAGCGGGTGGCATATTTGCCCGGGTTGCGGCGATAGCGCAGTTGAAGAGGATTGCATCGGCTCCGCCTGACCCAGGAAGTGGTCCGGCGGCGAGGCTCCGCC
>DASXGR010000146.1:0-6388 GCA_036488935.1 Caulobacteraceae bacterium
GGCTTGCGGGGAGCCGGCGTCTTGCGGGTTGCGGCGCGCTTTTCGGCGGCGGCTTCAGTCTTGGCCTGCTTTCGCTGGGCGACGGCGGCCTCGAGCGCCGGCAGCAGCTCCGCCGCGTCGGCCTTCTGACGTTCGCTCCCGACGGTCTCCAGTCTGCGGGCGTTGTCCAGGAGGTTCTTCAAGGCGCGGTCGTCCATAGCGGGAATTTTTTCGATAAGACTCATGGGCGACGGAATCTCCAGAGATAACCCCATGCATATGTCGGGTCCCAGACAGCCAATTGTAAGGTGTGCAACCCGGACGAACCGTCCTTGCTCATCCGTCCGCGGACATGACGTCCGCGGAAGGTTGCACGCCGGCGCCAGCACCGCTAAAGCCGCCCCCTAGCCTTCAATTCAGCCGGCCGGACCGCGCGTCGCGCGCGCAGAGGCTCGCGCGCGGAACCGGACCATGCCCAAACGCACCGATATCGAGAGCATCCTCATCATCGGCGCGGGGCCTATCGTCATCGGCCAGGCCTGTGAGTTCGACTATTCCGGCGTCCAGGCCTGCAAGGCGCTGCGCGCGGACGGCTACCGGATCATCCTGGTCAACTCCAATCCGGCCACGATCATGACCGACCCGGAGGTGGCCGACGTCACCTACATCGAGCCGATCACCCCCGAGGCCGTGGCCAAGATCATCGAGAAGGAGCGGCCGCACGCCCTGCTGCCCACCATGGGCGGCCAGACCGCGCTGAACACATCCCTCGCCCTCGAGCGCAACGGGGTGCTCGCGAAGTTCAATGTCGAGATGATCGGCGCCCGGGCAGAGGCGATCGACAAGGCGGAAGACCGGCAGAAATTCCGCGAGGCGATGGACGCCATCGGACTCGAAAGCCCCCTCTCCCGCGTCGCGCACACCCTGGAGGAGGCGCTGGAGGCCCAGCAGCTCGTCGGCCTGCCGGCGATCATCCGCCCCTCCTTCACGCTGGCCGGCACCGGCGGAGGCATCGCCTACAACCTTGCCGAATTTCGCGAGATCGTCGAACGCGGCCTCTCCCTTTCCCCCACCACCGAGGTGCTGATCGAGGAGAGCGTTCTCGGGTGGAAGGAGTTCGAGATGGAGGTTGTCCGCGACAAGGCGGACAACTGCATCATCGTCTGCTCGATCGAGAACATCGATCCGATGGGTGTGCATACCGGCGATTCCATCACCGTCGCCCCTGCCCTCACCCTCACCGACAAGGAATACCAGCGGATGCGCGCCGCCTCGATCGCGGTGCTCCGTGAGATCGGCGTCGAGACCGGCGGCTCCAATGTCCAGTTCGCGGTCAATCCCGCCGACGGGCGGATGGTGGTGATCGAGATGAACCCGCGCGTCTCGCGCAGCTCCGCCCTCGCCTCAAAGGCTACCGGCTTTCCTATCGCCAAGGTCGCCGCGCGCCTGGCCGTCGGCTACACCCTGGACGAGCTGACCAACGACATCACCGGCGCCACGCCGGCGAGCTTCGAGCCGGCGATCGACTACGTCGTCACCAAGATCCCTCGCTTCGCCTTCGAGAAGTTCCCCGGCGCCGAGCCGACCCTGACCACCCAGATGAAGAGCGTGGGCGAGGTGATGGCCATCGGCCGCACCTTCGCCGAGAGCCTGCAGAAGGCCCTGCGCGGTCTCGAGACCGGCCTCTCAGGCCTGGACGACATCACCATCGAGGGCGCGGCGGAGGGCGATGGCGCAGGCAAGGCGGCCATTATCCGCAAGCTGGGCGAACCCACCCCCGACCGCCTGCGCGTGATCGCCCAGGCCTTCCGCCACGGCCTCACCGTGGAGGAGGTCAACGCGGCCTGCTCCTACGATCCGTGGTTCTTGCGCCAACTCGAGGCGATCGTGCGCGAGGAGGGCCAGCTCTGGGCCCATGGCCTGCCCGCCGACCCGCTCGCCCTGCGCCGAATCAAGGCGATGGGCTTCTCCGACGCCCGCCTGGCGAAGCTGACCCGCCAGACAGAAGCAGAGGTGCGTGGCGCCCGCCGCCGGCTGGGCGTGAGGCCGGTGTTCAAGCGCATCGACAGCTGCGCCGCCGAGTTCGCCGCGATCACCCCCTACATGTACTCGACCTACGAGACTGGGATCCTGGGCGGCGCGCCCGACTGCGAGTCCGCGCCCACGACCGCGCGCAAGGCGATCATCCTGGGCGGTGGGCCCAACCGGATCGGCCAGGGCATCGAGTTCGACTACTGCTGCTGCCACGCAGCCTTCGCCATGGCCGAGATCGACGTCGAGTCGATCATGATCAACTGCAACCCCGAGACCGTCTCCACCGACTACGACACCTCCGACCGCCTCTATTTCGAGCCCCTGACGGCCGAGGACGTGCTGGAGGTGATCGAGACGGAGGCCTCAGCCGGGACCCTGCTGGGCGTCATCGTGCAGTTCGGCGGCCAGACCCCGCTCAAGCTCGCCAAGGCCCTTGAAACGGCGGGCGTGCCGATCCTGGGCACCAGCCCCGACGCCATCGACCTCGCCGAAGACCGCGAGCGGTTCCAGCAGCTCCTCCAACGCCTGGAAATCCGCCAGCCGGTCAACGCCATCGCCCGCAGCGACGAGGAGGCGTTCGAGGCCGCCCGCCGCGTGGGCTATCCGGTGGTGATCCGCCCCTCCTACGTGCTGGGCGGCCGGGCGATGGAGATCGTCCGCGACGAGGAACAGCTCGCCCGCTACGTGAGCGAGGCGGTGCAGGTGAGCGGCGAAAGCCCTGTCCTGATCGACGCCTATCTCTCGCGCGCCACTGAGGTGGACATCGACGCCTTGGCCGACGGCAAGGACGTGTTCGTCGCCGGCGTGATGGAGCACATCGAGGAAGCCGGCGTGCACTCGGGCGACAGCGCCTGCTCCCTCCCGCCCTTCTCCCTCAAGTGCGAGACGATCGAGGAGCTGAAGGTCCAGACCGCCGCCATGGCCAAGGCGCTGGATGTGCGTGGTCTGATGAACGTGCAGTTCGCCATCGAAGAGCCCCTCTCCGACGCTCCCCGCATCTACGTGCTGGAGGTGAACCCGCGCGCCAGCCGCACAGTCCCCTTCGTCGCCAAGACCATCGGCGCGCCAATCGCCGCCATCGCCGCCAAGATCATGGCCGGCGAGCCCCTCGCCGGTTTCCACCTCAACGGCGCCGCCCCCACTGACCACGTGGCGGTCAAGGAGGCCGTGTTCCCCTTCGCCCGCTTCGGCGGCGTCGATACCGTGTTGGGTCCCGAGATGCGCTCGACGGGCGAGGTCATGGGCCTGGACTGGAAGCGCGAAGGCGAAACCGACCTCGCCCCCGCCTTTGCCCGCGCCTTCGGCAAGAGTCAGCTCGCCGGCGGCACCAAGCTGCCCACCGGCGGCGGCGTCTTCGTCTCGGTCAAGCCCGCGGACAAGCCCTTCATCGTCGAGCCCGTGCGCCTGCTGATCGACCTGGGCTTCCAGGTCATCGCCACCTCCGGCACGCACGACTTCCTGGCCGAGAACGGCATCGCCTCACGCCAGGTGAAGAAAGTGCTCGAAGGCCGTCCCCACATCGTCGACGCCATGCAGAACGGCGAAGTCCAACTGGTCTTCAACACCACCGAGGGCCGCCAATCGATGCAGGACAGCTTCTCCATCCGCCGAACTGCCCTGATGCTGAAGATCCCGTACTACACGACGGCGGCGGGCGCCCTGGCCGCGGCCCTGGCGATCAAGGCGCAGGCCGAGGGGGAGATGGAGGTGCGGCCGCTGCAGGGGTATGGGGTGGGGTGAGGACCACCCGCTACTTCGACGAACAGGTTCTGCGGAAGAGGCCGTACCTTACAGTCGAGCTCTGCACTGCTGTCCTGGCCGATCCAATCCTGACCGTCTTGCAGGACGATGGCCGTGTGCGCATCTTCCGCGAGGGCGCCCTATGAAGCTTCACTACTATCCTGAAACCGACACCCTCTACATCGAACTCAATGCTGCTCCCGGGGCTGAGACGCGTGAGGTCGCTGACGGGGTCAACGTCGACCTGAGCGCCGACGGCGATATCGTCGGCTTCGACATCGACCACGCTTCCGCACGGCTGGACCTATCGACTGTAGAAACCGTGCAATTGCCGTTGAAGGTGCCGCCCTGAGATTCCCGTAGAGGCGTGAATTTCGTCCGCCGCGATTGGCCGCTCCCAGGCTTCCTTCTGCGAACTCAGGGGCCGGAGAGCCCGCCTCGCGCCTCAGCGCGATAGCCCCTCCCTGTCACGGCGAGCGCCAGTCCGATCAGGGTCAGGGCGAATACGCCCAGCGTGGCGAAGCTTGCGGCCGACCCGCCGATCCGGGCGATCGGCCGCCAGATCCCGACTCCCTTGTGGGCCAGGAACTCGACCACAAGCACCAGGTACATCAACGGGATCATGGCGCGGTAGCGGACGAGGGCCAGGACGAAGAGCAGGACGAGCATGAGGAGCTCGACGTCGAGGAAGGCGCCGACACCGATCAAAGCCCGCGCAGCCGCAGCCGAGTAGGTGTTCAGCGGGATGCCATCGGCCACATAGCCCCGGACCGGGTCGGCGAGGGAAACGAAGCTGATCATCGCCTTGAAGAGGACAAGCAGGCCGAACAGCCACAGGGCCGCGGCGTGGCCGCGATAACGGTTGTCCACGGTCTTCGGGAGGATGCGGTCCAAGAACCCGGCGCTACGGGACTCCCGCGCTGACGCGCCTCCAACTGCGGTCGATCCAGTTCCCATCGCCTCGTCTCCCACTGGGCGTCGTCATCCGCGCCCCGCGTCAACAGGCTTTACTTTAACGCCGACGCAGACTCTTTGTACCATATCGACCACGCAAGAGACCCGGCGTCAGTACGGGCCGTCCTCATGAGGGAGGGGAAAAATGAAATTGATCACGATAGCCACCGCCGCGGCGGTGGCCGGGGCGGCGCTCGCCGCTGCGGCCACGGCGGGGGCGGAGCCCTGGGTGGACTGGAATCCTGGAAAAGGAGTTACCGAAAAACAGTATATCAGCGTCGCCCCTGGTCACCTGGACGATTATCTGACGGGCCTGCGCAAGACCTGGGTTCCAGAACAGGAAATCCGCAAGAAGCACGGCGTCATCACCGACTACGTCATCCTGCTGCGCGACCACCGCGACAGCGCCGACGACTTGATCTGCCTTATCACCGTCTATCCGAGCGGCGCGGCCATGGACCCCGACCGCACACGCGACATGGCGATCGAGAGCGAATACCGCGCCCAGCTATCCAAGGCGCAGTCCGACCAGATGCAGGCCCAGTACGGGACCTATCGCAAGCGCGTCGCCGACGAGACCTGGCGCACGGCGGAGTTTTCCAAATGAGCGCGTCGCACGAGCCAAGAGAGATGACCGCGATGAAGACGATCTCGACGGCGCTCGGCGCCGTGGCCCTGCTCGCCCTGGGCGCCTCTGCGGTTCGCGCGGAACCCTGGACGGACTGGAAGCCGACCAAACAGGTGGTCCAACGCACCTATGTCCGGGTCGAGCCCGGCCGGCTGGACGACTATCTCACGGCGATCAAAAAGACCTGGGTTCCGGGCGCGGAGACGCTCAAGAAGAGAGGCGTGATCACCCGCTGGGAGGTCCAGTACCGCGAGGACCAGATCGGTCCCGGGCCCAATGTAGTGCTGATCGAGTGGTACCCATCGCGAGCGAAGATGGATCCGGACGAAGCTCTCAGTCGCGACCTGATGGCCCAGTCCCGCGCCATCACGCCCAAGGATCAGGTCCCGGCCCTCGAGGCGGAGCGCGCCAAGTACCGCACGATCACCGGCGAGGAGGACTGGACCATCGTCGAGGTCCCCAAGTGAGCCGGTCCAGGCTGGCTTGAAAATGGCGACACGCCGCCGGCTGTCGTCGGCGGCGTGTTTGTTTTGCGAGCGTCAGGGTTTGGTCAGAGGGCCGCCCTCCTCACACCACCTTCAGCTTCACGTCCACATTGCCGCGGGTGGCGTTGGAGTAAGGGCAGACCTGGTGCGCCGCCTGGACGAGGCGTTCGGCGTCGGCGCGGTCCAAGCCTGGCAGGTTCACATCCAGTTCCACAGTGATGCCGAAGCCGCCCTCGGAGCGCGGGCCGAGGCCCACCTCCGCCGCCACAGTCGTCTCCGGCGGCACGCGTAGCTTCTGCGCCGCCGAAACCGCCTTCATCGCGCCAATGAAGCAGGCGGCGTAGCCGGCGGCGAAGAGCTGCTCGGGGTTGTTCCCCTCCCCGCCCGGGCCGCCGAGTTCCTTGGGGATCGCGAGCTTGACCTTCAGCGAGCCGTCCGTGGTCTGCGCGCTGCCATCACGGCCACCCGTCGCCACGGCGTGGGCGCGGTACTTCACATCGACAGTCATGACGTTTCCTCAGTGGGTTCCGACACCACGGCCGGCCCGGGACTATAGCAAACGCCGATT
>DASXGR010000177.1:0-71045 GCA_036488935.1 Caulobacteraceae bacterium
GGTCGTTCCCGTCGGAAAGGTGGTGCGGGTCGAGGTCACGGCGGAGGATGTGATCCACTCCTTCTCGGTGCCGGCCTTCGGCATCAAGATCGACGCCGTTCCGGGCCGCCTCAACGAGACCTGGTTCAAGGCCGATCAAACCGGGACCTTCTACGGCCAGTGCTCGCAACTCTGCGGCATCAACCACTCCTACATGCCCATCATGGTCCGCGTGGTCAGCCAGCCCGAGTTCGACGCCTGGGTCGCCAGCAAGGCGCCCAAGTCAGCCACCGTCGTCGCCGCGGCCGCGCCTGCGCCAGCCGCCACGCCCGTGGCCGCGCCCGTCGCGGCCCAATAACGAAGATCGCGTTTCAGGAAGCCCACAGCTAACGCCATGGCCGAAATAGCTCAGACCCACGGACGCATGACCCACGCCGACGCGCATGGCCACGGCGACCATGCCGCCAAGCCAGGGTTCTTCACCCGCTGGTTCCTGTCGACCAATCACAAGGACATCGGCACGCTCTACATCATCTTCGCCATCCAGGCGGGGATCATCGGCGCCCTGTTCTCCGGTCTCATCCGCTGGGAGCTCGCCGAGCCGGGTCTGCAGATCTTCACGCCCAACTCGGCGATCAACCTGCTCGGCCTCGTCGAGCAGTCCAAGCACGGCTATTACGTCGTGGTCACCGCGCACGCCCTGATCATGATATTCTTCATGGTGATGCCGGCGATGATCGGCGGCTTCGGCAACTGGTTCGTACCGCTGATGATCGGCGCGCCGGACATGGCCTTCCCGCGGATGAACAACATCAGCTTCTGGCTGCTGGTGTCGTCCTGGATCATGCTGCTCACGTCCATGTTCGTGGACGGCGGCCCCGGCCGGGGCTTTGGCGGCGGCTGGACCATGTACCCGCCGCTCTCGACGGTCGGTCATCCCGGCCCGGCGTTCGATTGCGCCATCCTTTCGATCCACCTCGCCGGCGCGAGTTCGATCCTTGGGGCGATCAACTTCATCACCACGATCTTCAACATGCGCGCCCCGGGCATGACCCTGCACCGGATGCCCCTGTTCGTCTGGTCGATCCTGGTGACGGTGTTCCTGCTCCTCCTGTCGCTGCCGGTGCTTGCCGGCGCGATCACCATGCTTCTCACCGACCGCAATTTCGGCACCCACTTCTTCGACGCGGCCGGCGGCGGCGACCCGATCATGTACCAGCACCTGTTCTGGTTCTTCGGGCACCCTGAGGTCTACATCCTGATCATCCCGGGCTTCGGCATGATCAGCCATGTGGTCTCGACCTTCTCTGGCAAGCCGGTGTTCGGCTACCTCGCCATGGCCTACGCCATGGTGGCGATCGGCTTCCTAGGCTTCATCGTCTGGGCCCACCACATGTTCACCGTGGGCATGCCGCTGAACCTGCAGGCCTATTTCGTGGCGGCGACCATGGTCATCGCCGTACCGACGGGCGTGAAGGTGTTCTCCTGGATCGCCACGATGTGGGGCGGGTCGCTCGAGTTCAAGACGCCGATGCTGTTCGCGATCGGCTTCATCTTCCTGTTCACGGTCGGCGGCGTTACCGGAGTCGTTCTGGCCAATGCCGGCATCGATTACGCCCTGCACGACAGCTATTACGTCGTGGCTCACTTCCACTACGTTCTGAGCCTTGGAGCGGTGTTCGCGATCTTCGCCGGCTTCTACTACTGGTTCGAGAAGATGTGGGGGGTGCGCTACAACGAGTTCCTCGGAGCCACCCACTTCTGGCTCACCTTCGTGGGTGTGAACGTGGTGTTCTTCCCGCAGCACTTCCTGGGGCTGCAGGGGATGCCCAGGCGCTCGATCGACTATCCGCAGGCCTTCACCTACTGGAACCACGTCTCGTCGATCGGGTACCTGATCGCCCTGGCTGGTCTGGTGGTGTTCCTGCTCGTATTGGTGGAAGCTGCGGTGCGACGCCGCCCGGCACGGGCCAATCCGTGGGGCGAGGCCGCCACGACGCTGGAGTGGACCCTTTCATCTCCGCCCCCCTTCCACCAATTTAACGAACTGCCGGTGATCCACGCCGACAGTCACTAGGTTGCAGTCCATGTCTTCTCCGCCGGACGCCCTGCTTCCTTCAGCGTCCGGCGCCGCTCCCCAGGTGGCGCGGTGGAGCGATTACCTGGCCCTGCTCAAACCCAGGGTGATGTCGCTGGTGATCTTCACCGCGCTCACCGGTCTGCTGTGCGCGCGCAAGCCGATGGATCCCATCGTCGCGGCGGTGGCGATCCTCTGCATCGCGGTCGGCGCCGGCGGCTCGGGCGCGCTGAACATGGCTTTCGACTCCGACATCGACGCGATCATGCGTCGCACGCGCCGGCGGCCGATCCCCGCCGGTCGCGTTCAGGCTTCGGACGCCCGCGGCCTCGGCGTCACGCTCTCCCTGTTCTCGGTGGGGATGATGGGCCTGGCGGTGAACTGGCTGGCCGCCGGCCTGCTTGCCTTCACCATCGGCTTCTACGTCCTGGTCTACACCCTGTGGCTGAAGCGCCGGACGCCGCAGAACATCGTCATCGGCGGCCTTGCCGGGGCCCTTCCGCCTCTGGTGGGCTGGGCGGCCGCCAGCGGCACGGCGCCGCTCAACGCCTGGCTCCTGGTGGCGATCATCTTCATCTGGACGCCGCCGCATTTCTGGGCGCTCTCGCTCTACACGGCCGGAGACTACGCCAAGGCCGGGGTGCCGATGATGCCGGTGGTGCGTGGCGTCCAGTCCACCAAGCGCCAGATCCTCGCCTATAGCCTCCTGCTTGCGCCCCTGGGCGCAGCGCCGGCTTTCACCGGGCTGGGCGGGCGTCTCTATCTGGGCGTCGCGGTCGTCGGCGGCCTAGGTCTGCTTGCGCTTGCGGTCCGGCTGGCGACGGTTCGGCCCGCGGAAGGACCGCTTCCCGCGGGTCACAAGGAGACGCTGTACGAGGTGCGGCCGGAGGCGCGCCCGGCGCGCGACGTCTTCGCCTTCTCGCTGATCTATCTGTTCGCCCTGTTCGCCGCGCTCCTGCTGGAACGGGTCATCGGGGCGCCGGCGCTGTTCCCGCAGCCATGAGTGATCCGAACACCGAAGATGCTGCCGCGGCCAAGGCCCGACGTGGCCGCAACCTGCTTCTGGCGGGTGCTCTGGTCGCCTTCGTCATCCTCATCTTCGTCGTCACCATCGTGAAGATCAGTCACAATGTCGCTCACACCGGCTGAGGGACCCCGCGCCCCCGGCGCGCGCAATCAGCGTCTGGCCCTCATCTGCGGGGCGGTTTTCGTCGTGATGGTGGGGATGGCCTTCGCCGCCGTCCCGTTCTACCGCGCCTTCTGCCAGGCGACGGGCTTCAACGGCGCGGTGAAGCGGGCGAGCTTTGCGCCGGGCGCGGTGGACCAGACGGTGACGGTCCGGTTCGACGCCAACGTCAACGGGATCGATTGGTCCTTCAAGCCGGTTCAGCCGAGCCAGACTGTGCACCTGGGCGCCGCCACTTTGGCTTTCTTCCGGGCGACCAACACCGGTTCCAAACCGGTCACGGGCCGGGCGCTGTTCAACGTGGTTCCCGAGGCGGCCGGCCAGTACTTCAACAAGCTCGAATGCTTCTGTTTCCGCAACCAGACGTTGGCGCCGGGCCAGACCGCCGAATTCCCCGTCGTCTACTATGTGGCGCCGGGCTACGCGAAGGATCGCGATACCCGCTACCAGCACGAGATCGTCCTTTCGTACACCTTCTATCCGGCTGCCGTAGGACCGAAGGTCGCCCAAGCGTCGCCACCGGCTCAGCCTCTTGGCGGCAAGCCCGCGGCAGGGCTATAGGATCGCCACGCCGAGGCTGCGGTAGCCTACGGCTCTCATAAAACCGCCGCCGTTTAAGAGGACCGCGCCAAACATGGCCCACGAAGGCGTCAAGCACGACTACCACCTGGTCAACCCCAGCGCATGGCCGCTGATCGGCTCGGCTTCGGCGGTGGTGATGGCCCTGGGACTGGTGATCGGCCTCAAGGGCATCCTTGGCCTGCCCAAGGGCGACTGGTGGGTGATGGCTGTCGGCGTCTGCGGCGTGCTGCTGACCATGGCCGGCTGGTGGCGCGAAGTGGTGCTGGAGGCCAATCACGGCGACCACACGCCGGTCGTCTCGATCGGCCTGCGCTACGGCATGATCCTGTTCATCGCCTCAGAGGTGATGTTTTTCGTCGCCTGGTTCTGGGTCTTCTTCGAAATGGCCCTGTTCCATCACGTCCGGACCCTCTCGCCGATCGACGAGGTGCGTTCTGCGTGGGCGACCTGGCCGCCCAAGGGCATCGAGACGGTGCCCCCGTTCCAGCTGCCCCTGGTCAATACCCTGACCCTGCTGACGTCGGGCACGACGGTTACCTGGGCGCACCACGCGCTGCAGACGGGCGACCGCAGGGGTGCAAAGATCGGCTTGGCGCTGACGATCGCGCTCGGCCTGCTGTTCACAAGCATCCAGGGGTACGAGTATCACCACATCCTGGCCGACAAGCTGTTCTATGGCCCCGATGCGACCAACTCCGGCCTCTATGGCTCGTCCTTCTTCATGGCGACCGGTTTCCACGGCTTCCATGTGATCATCGGCTCCATCTTCCTGACGGTCTGCCTGATCCGGTTGATGAACGGCGCCTTCACGCCAAAGCAGCATTTCGGCTTCGAGGCGGCCGCCTGGTACTGGCACTTCGTCGATGTGGTGTGGCTGTTCCTGTTCACCTTCCTGTACGTCATCTTCGGCGCCGGCTGGGGCCATTGAATCCGGCGCCGGGAACGGCGCCCTTCCTCGCCGGGCTTCGGGGGCGCTGCCCCCACTGCGGCAAGGGCGCCCTGTTCTCCGGCTTCCTCAAGCTGCAGCCGCGCTGTGCGGTCTGCGGCTTCGACTTCGCCAAGGTGGACAGCGGCGATGGCCCGGCGGTCTTCGTCATCATCATCGTCGGCTTCCTGATCGTCTTTGGCGCCCTGTTCACCGAAGTCGCCTATGATCCGCCGGTGTGGGTCGACCTCGTCACCTGGCTTCCTCTGGGCGCGATCCTTTGCCTAGGACTGCTGCGCCCGGCGAAAGGCCTGATGGTGGCCGCGCAGATCCGCAATCATGCGGGCGAGGCGCGATGAACTCCGCCGCACGCCGTTTCCCATGGGGCCTCACGGTCTGGGCCCTGATCGGCTTTGCGATCCTGGTCAGCCTGGGCGTGTGGCAGGTTTATCGGCTGGGCTGGAAAGAAGCCCTGCTCGCAAAGGTCGCGGCGCTCGAGACCGCTCCGGCGCGCCCCATCGCCGAGGTGCTGACACAGAAGGGCTCGGTGGAGTTCGAGCGGGTCGAGGCGACCTGCACGCCGGTGGCGGCGCCAGCCGGGCGCCCCAGCCTCTATCGCTACGCCGTGCGCGATGATCGCGTCGGCTGGCGACTGCTGAGCCCGTGCCGGGTCGCGGCAGGCCCCTATGACGGAATCGTGCTCGACCGCGGGATCATCGAGCGGTTCATGGGTTCGACTTCACCTCAGCCGGCGTCCTTCCCGCCCGCCGGCGCCGTCGTGGGCGTCCTCAGGGCGGCGGGCCCCAAGCCGTGGCTCGGGCCCGCGGTGATGGAGCAGGGGCCTGGCCTGATCGCCTATCGGGTGATCGATCATGCTTCGCTCGCCCAGATCGGCCGCGCCGAAGGACTTTCGCGGCCGGCGCCCTATATGCTGGCGGTCGAGCAGGAGGCGCCCCCTCTCGCCGGCGTGACCCCTGCAGCCATTCCAAAAGACATCCCGAACAATCACCTCGTCTATGCCCTCACCTGGTTCTCCCTCGCCCTCATCCTCGCCTGGTTCTACGGCTCGATGCTGATCAGCTGGCGTCGCTCGTGAGGTACGTTTCCACCCGGGGCGCCGCCCCGCCCGTCAGCTTCGTCGAAGCCGTGCTCGCGGGCCTCGCCCCCGACGGCGGTCTCTACGTGCCGGAGCGCTGGCCCACCCTGCCGCCGGATGTGTTGGCTTCCATGTCAGCCGTCCCCTACGCCCAGGCCGCGGCCCAGGTTTTAGCGGCCTTCGCCGGCGAAGAGATCGACCTCGCCGACCTCAAGGCGATGTGCGAGGCCGCGTACGCGACGTTCGACCATGACGCTGTCGCGCCGTTACGCCAGCTTGGACCGGACCGGTGGCTGCTCGAGCTTTTCCACGGCCCCAGCCTCGCCTTCAAGGACGTGGCGCTCCAGCTCCTCGCCCGGCTCTACGAGCACATCCTCCAGCGTCAGGGACGGCGCCTGACCATCGTCTGCGCCACCTCCGGCGACACCGGTGGCGCAGCGGTGGAGGCCCTGCGGGGCCGCGCCAACATCCGCCTTGTCGTGCTGTTCCCGCAGGGGCGGATCTCCGACATCCAGCGCCGGTTCATGACGACGGCCGCCGACGACAATGTCCGGACCGTCGCGGTGGACGGGGACTTCGATGACTGCCAGCGCATCCTGAAGTCGCTGTTCCGGGACGAGGCCTTCGCGCGCGAGGTTTCGCTTGCAGCGGTCAATTCGATCAATTTCGCCCGCCTGGCTGCGCAAAGCGTCTACTACTTCACCTCAGCGGCGGCCCTGGGCGCGCCTCACCGGCCGGTCGCCTTCACCGTCCCAACCGGCAATTTCGGCGACGCTTTCGCCGGCTGGATGGCCCGCGCCATGGGCCTGCCGGTCTCTCGGATCATCGCCGCCACCAACGCCAACGACATCCTCGCTCGGGCGCTGGCGAACGGACGTTATGCGCGCTCCGCCCTTGCCGCCACGGACAGTCCCGCCATGGACATCCAGGCCGCGTCGAACTTCGAGCGCCTGATGTTCGAAGCCGAAGGTCGCGACGCGGCCGTCACTCGCCGTCTGTTCGAGAGATTCGAGCAATCGGGCGATGTCGAGCTTAGCCCTCGCGCCCTGCGCCAGGCGGCCGAAGTGTTTGTCGGCGTGAGCGCCAGCGACGCCGAGGGGGCGCACGCCATGCGCGTTTCGCTCCTCTGCGGCGGCGTGGTGGACCCGCATACGGCCATCGCCCTGGCTGGCCTGGAGAAGGCCGACCGTCAGCCGCAGACGCCCATGGTCGTGCTGTCGACCGCGCACCCGGCGAAATTCCCCGAGGCCGTCTCCGCGGCGACCGGCGCGCCGCCGCCCACGCCACCCGCCGCCAGCCGTGTCCACGCCCTGCCCGAGCGATTCGACCATCTCGCTGCAGACGCCGCGGCCGTGAAGGCCTATGTGCGGGCGTTCGCCGCCGCATGACCTCAGCTCCCCGAACCCACACCCTCGACAACGGCGTCCGCGTCGTCTGCGACCCAGCGCCTGGCTATGGAACGCTGGCGCTCAGCGTCGTGGCCGGACGCGGATCGCGCGAAGAGGACGCAGCGCGCAACGGCTGGTCGCATCTGCTCGAGCACATGGTTTTCAAGGGCGCCGGCTCGCGTTCCGCCCGCGAGTTGGTCGAGGTCATCGAAAGCGAGGGCGGACAGCTCAACGCCGCGACCGGGCATGAGCGGACCAGCTTCCAGGTTCGCGCTCTGGCTGGCGGCGCGCCCCTGGCCATGGAGATCGTCTCGGACCTCCTGCAGCGGCCGACGCTCGATCTCGACGATCTCGCTCGGGAAAAGCAGGTGATCGGCCAGGAGATCGCCGAAGCCGCCGACACGCCGGACGACCAGGTGTTCGAACTGGCCCAGTCCGCCGCCTTCGCCGATCAGCCCCTGGGCAGGCCCATCCTCGGCAAGCCGGAGACCCTGGAGCCGGTCGATCCCGGCGCACTCGAGGCCTGGCGCGCCCGTCTTTACGCGCCTGACCGGATCGTGGTCAGCGCCGCCGGCGCCATCGACGAGGACGAGCTGCTGAAGCTCGCCGAAAGCCGCCTGGGGGCGGCGAAAGCGCCGTCGCCGGAGAGCGCGGCCCCCGCAGCCTTCACCGGCGGCGTAGCGACCGAGTCCCGGCGGCTGGAGCAGGCCCACCTGGTGTTCCTGCTCCCCGGGGTCCCGATTCTCGATCCGGCGTACTGGGCCTTCCGCCTGTTCGCCGAGGCCCTTGGCGGGGGCATGTCCTCCCGGCTGTTCCAGGACGTCCGCGAGCGGCTCGGCCTCGCCTACGCGATCGACGCCTATGCCGAGGCCTGGAGCGACGTGGGAGCGCTCGGTGTCTATGCCGGCTGCGCCGCCGCGAACGCTGGCGCCCTTGCCGAGGCCGCGGCGGGACAGGTGCGGGATCTTCTGCAGCGCCCGATGGCGGCGGAGCTGGCGCGCGCCAAGGCTCAGCTCAAGGCGTCGCTCTTCATGAGCCGCGAATCTCTCGCCTCGCGAGCCGAGCAGACCGCAGCCCAGATCCTGGTCTTTGACCGCCCGGTGCCGGCCTCCGAGTTCGCCGAGGCGATCGACGCCGTGACCTTGGACGACATCGCCGCCCTGGCGCCGACCGTGCTGGCCGGGCCGATGGCGGTCGCTGTCCTTGGCCCGCGCGCAGCCATGAATGCAGCCCAGCGCTTCGGAACAGCGCTCGCGGTCTGATATTGCGCTGGTGACACACGCCCGGTTGGCGGCGACGCTGTTCTGGGCCAAGATTGCCGCCGATGGCGCTGCTCGACTGGATCGCTTCCGACACCGCGCTCCGCCTGGAGTACGGGCCCGTTCGGCTGCGCCCGCATCGGTTGTCCGACTTCGCGGAATGGGCGTCTCTACGCGAGGGCTCGCGCACCTTCCTTCAGCCCTGGGAGCCCACCTGGCCGGTGGATGACCTGACGCGCCCAGCCTATCGGCGACGTCTCGCCGCCTACGCCCAGGACATGGAGCGGGGCTCGGCCTACCCCTTCCTCGTGTTCCGGCGCACTGACGACCGGATGGTCGGCGGCATCACCCTTTCAAACATTCGCCGCGGCGTGGCCCAGATGGGCTCGGTCGGCTACTGGGTCGGCGAACCCTACACGCGCCGCGGGTACACCCTGGCGGCGGTGGAAGCGGTCGCGCGGTTCTGTTTCGAGAGCCTCGCGCTTCACCGCGTCGAGGCGGCGTGCATCCCCACCAACGTCGCCTCCCGAGGCGTCCTGCTCAAGGCGGGCTTCGAGGAAGAGGGACTGGCGCGGGCCTACCTGAAGATCGACGGCGTCTGGCGCGACCACCTGCTGTTCGGCCTGCTCTCGCCACGAGGATAGGTCAGGCCCGCCCAGGCTGGGCTGAGAGTCGGTCCGCAGCCACTCCCATCTTTGCCAGGGCGCGGGACCACTTGTGCTCATGGTCCTCGTCAAACAACAACTCCTCGTCAGGCTCGCAGATCAGCCAGACGTTGTTGCGGATTTCCTGCTCGAGCTGACCGCCGTCCCAGCCGGCGTATCCGATCGCTAGCACCGCCCGCCGCGGCGCAGGCCGACGGCCGGCGAGGCCCTCGAGGATCTCCCGCGTGGCGCTGAGCGCCAGCCCCCCCGCCACGAGTTGGCTGGCCGCGGTGGGCGCGACATCGTCGGTGTGGAGGACGAAACCCCGCTCCGGTTCGACGGGGCCGCCGAGCAGGACCGGGGTGGCGGGGGCCGAGCCCGGATTGACGTCCAGCTTCCGCAGGAGCGCCTCGATCGTCAGGCCGTCGACAGGCCGGTTGATGGTCAGTCCCATGGCGTGGCGGTCGTCATGACTGCACAGCAGGATCACCGCGCGCTCGAAGCGCGGATCCTCTATGCCGGGCATGGCGACGAGAAGCTGTCCCTCGAGATACGCGGAAACACCGGGGAACTCCGGCCGGGGGCCGGCGCGGGACTGTGTCGAGGGCGACATGCGCCAAGGATCGCGGGTTGGGGGGACGTGATCAACCTAAAACCGCACTCGTCCGCCAAAGTGCCCATCCGGTTCGGGCAGAGTCGTCCGAAGGGCGGTAATTTGTCCTAGATTCAAAAGTTTACAGCCTCAATCAAGGTGCGAAT
The DNA here is from genome assembly GCA_036488935.1 of Caulobacteraceae bacterium. Classification (GTDB taxonomy): domain Bacteria; phylum Pseudomonadota; class Alphaproteobacteria; order Caulobacterales; family Caulobacteraceae; genus Acaudatibacter. The sequence goes on from DASXGR010000177.1 coordinate 9,896, forward strand.
CTGTTCCGTGCGAACGCGTCAGGCTCCAGACGACTTGGCGTTGGCTGGCCGCGCAGCTATGCGGCGCGTAGCATCCCCGCCCAATCAACGAGGAGACGACCGTCATGGCACTTCAAGTCGGCGACCGCGCGCCCGCGGCTACGTTTATGACCTTCGGCGCGGAAGGTCCGCAGCCGACGAGCAGCGACGAGCTTTTCAAGGGCAAGACTGTCGCCCTGTTCGCCGTCCCGGGCGCCTTCACGCCGACGTGCTCGGCCAAGCACCTCCCCGGTTTCAAGACCCATGCCGCAGATCTGCGGGCCAAGGGCGTGGACACAATCGCCTGCGTCTCGGTGAATGACGTCTTCGTGATGAAGGCCTGGGGCCAGGACCAGGGCGTCGGAGGCGACGTGGTCATGCTGGCCGATGGCAATGGCGAGTTCACCCGCGCCATGGGACTCGAGATGGACGCCTCGCGCTTTGGCATGGGCCCCCGTTCGCAGCGCTATTCGATGGTCGTGCGCGACGGGGTGATCAAGGAAATCAACGTCGAGAACGGAGGCGAATTCCGCGTCTCCTCGGCCGAATACATGCTCGCTCAACTCTGAAGCGATCAGTCGCCGAGGCCGCGGCCGACTGCGGCCTCGGACTCTGGTTTCGCCCCCATCGCGCCGGAGGGAACGATGGTGGCGACCCGCAGGCCCCAGGGACTGAAGGCGCTCGGCCTGGGCCGCGGCGACGGAACGGAGCCGGACTCGCCGGCCACGTTCAACCGCTGCTCGGCCCCTTCGGGCCGGCGATAGAAGAGATGGGCGCCGATGCGCGCCGTCTCGATCATCGAGGCGCGCCAGGGCGGCGACACATAGACTGCGTGGTAGTGCGTCGCCCCCCCGACGTACGAGGGGACCCCTCCGTCCAGGACCATCTCGGCGATCGACCGGGCCTCGCTCCAAAGCCGGGGCTCGGGGCGGCGTCCCATGGATCCGTCGCAGGCGAAGGTGAACTGGCATCCGGACGCGCCGCCCGCCCCCTGGAAGACGACGCCACATACGGTCTTGGGGAAGGCGGGACTGCGCAGGCGATTGAGAACGACCTGGGCGACGCTCTCGCGCCCTTGCAAAGGTTCGCTCGCCGCCTCGTAGTAGATCGCCTCGGTCAGGCACTGAACGGCCTGGGCCCTATCCTCCCCGTAGGGGGACGCTTCGGCCGCCCCGGACGCTGCGTCGCCGAGGCTGGCGCCCGTCGCCGCCGCGGGAACACAGAGGCAGGTCCAGACCACAACGGCGCTCAGCGCCAGAGCGCCGGGGAGATCAGACTGCAAATCGCGCCCCCCTTGCCTCGCGTCGGAGTCCAATTGAACTTCCGCAGACCAGTTTGGAGCTTATGAGCCGTCGAAGCGAATCGGAAGCGGGATGACGACTTCCCTCCCGGGCGTCCTGATGCTGTTTCTCGCCGGCTCAGTGGCGGGGCCCCCGATCGCCTGGGGGGTCAGCCGGTTCGACGGGGCCGCAAGCGCGCCCCGAGCCTGGATCGCGGCGGCCCTACCCTTGATCCTGCTCCTCGAGGCGGCCTTTGCACCGCGCGCCCACTGGCTGGCGGGGGGGATTCTGGCCGGCATTCTCCTCATGATCGCGAGCGTCGATGCGCTCACCTTGCACATCCCCGATCTGCTGTCCGTGCCGCTGGCCGCGATCGGACTGTTCCTGGGATCCCCCGGGCGGACGAGCCTTGGGGACGGCCTTCTGGGCGCCGCTGTGGGCTTCCTCGTCCTGGCGGGGCTTTCGTGGGCCTACCGAACCGTCCGGGGTCGCGAGGGGCTCGGACTGGGCGACGCCAAGTTACTTGGCGCCGGCGGGGCCTGGGTGGGGTGGCAGGGCCTTCCCACGATCCTTCTCGTCGCCGCGGGGGTGGGCTTTCTGACTCTCGCCGTGAGGACCTTGCGGCGGGGCCGCGACTCCTTGACCGAGGGGTTCGCGTTCGGACCGGCGCTTGCGGCGGGCGTGTGGCTTGCGTGGCTGCTCGCGGCCCGTCAGGGTACGGTATAGCCCAGCCGACTCGGAGCGCGAGACCGCCGCCGATGGACGATACCGGCGCCTTGACCGAGCCGTTCCAGAGCCTCGAGGCCCTGGTGGAGGCCGAAGGGCTTGTCCCGGCGGAGGCCCTCGCCCGCGCCTGCTCGATCCGCGCGGAGACAGGGGAACGGCTGGGGACGGTTCTCGCCCGTCTTGGCCTGGTGAGCGACGACCTGCTGGCCGAGCGCCTCGCACGCGCCACGGGTCTGCCCATCGCCGCACCCGAGGACTATCCGGCAAGTCCCGTGGGGGAGCGCGTCTCGCCGCGATTCCTGCGTGAGCACCGGGCCATCCCCCTGGCGCAGGGCGCCGACGGCGTCGTGGTCGCGCTTGCCGATCCCTTCGACGAGCATCTTCTCTCGTCGCTCCGGTGGGCGCTGCGCGAGCCGGTCGTCCTGAGGATCGCCCGCAACGGCGACCTCGACGCCGCATTCGAGCGTCTCTACGGCGGCGTCGCGCCGGTCCTCGATGACGAAGCCGCGGCGGAGGCTGCGGACCTCGAGCGCGTGCGCGACCTGACCAGCGACGCGCCCGCCATCCGGACTCTCAATCGCCTGATCGCCCGCGCCGTCGACGAGCGCGCCTCGGACATCCATCTGGAGCCCAGCGAGGACGCCCTCGAGGTGAGGTTCCGGATCGATGGACGCCTCTCCATGCGCGAGTCTTTCCCGCCTGCGCTGCGCGGACCCGTCGTCGCCCGCCTCAAGGTCCTGGCAGGACTGAACATCGCAGAGCGACGCCTGCCGCAGGACGGTCGCCTCAGGCTCGCCGTGCGTGGCCACGACATCGATTGCCGGGTCGTGACCTCGCCCACGATGAATGGGGAAGGCGCGGTTCTCCGCCTCCTCGATCGGAGCCGGTTGAACCTCGCGTTCGACAGCCTCGGTTTCGATCCAGACGCCATCCGCCGGCTACGGGCCTGCCTGGCGCAGCCGCACGGGATCCTGCTGGCGACCGGACCTACCGGAAGCGGCAAGACCACGACCCTCTACACAGCCCTGTCGGAGCTGAATCACCCGAGCCGTAAGATCCTCACCATTGAGGACCCGATCGAGTACCGGCTTCCGGGGGTGAACCAGACGCAGGTTTCGCCCGCCATCGGGCTCACCTTCGCCGCCGCCCTGCGATCCTTTCTGCGCCAGGATCCGGATGTGATGATGGTGGGAGAGATCCGCGACCTCGAAACGGCCCAGGTCGCGGTTCAGGCGGCCCTGACCGGTCACCTCATCCTCTCCACACTCCACACCAACAGCGCCGCCAGCGCCATGACGCGGCTCGTGGAAATGGGGGTCGAGCCCTTCCTGCTAAGGTCTGTCCTGACCGGAATCCTGGCCCAGAGGCTCGTCCGGCGGCTCTGCCCACACTGTCGCGAGCCCTATGCGCTAGCTGGCCCGGTCGGGAGGCCGGGGTCGGGCGCGCCATTGCTGCAGGCCGGCGAGCGACTGTACCGCGCGCGGGGCTGCAGCGCCTGCGACGGCCACGGCTATCGCGGCAGGATCGCGATCGTGGAGCTCCTGGTGGTCGATGAACCGCTCGCACGGATGATCCGTGAGGACGTGGATGCGGCGGACGTCGAAAGGGCGGCGGTCGAGTCCGGCATGACCACCATGTACGCCGATGGTCTGGCCAAGGCGCGCCTTGGGCTCGCTTCCCTGGAGGATGTCCTGGCGGCCACGCGCGAGGATGCGACTTGAGCTGGTTCCGGTACCGGGCGCTCAGTCCCGCGGGCTCCTCGCAGGCGGGCGTGATCGAGGGTGGCTCGCGCGCCCAGGCGCTCGACAGCATCCGGCGGACCGGCCTTCGCCCGCTCGAGATCACCGAGGTCGCCTCGGGCGGAGACGTCTCGCACCCCGTGGGGCGGCAAGCCCTGTCGGGCCGGGTGCTGGCCGAGTCCTTTGAGCAACTGGCGGTGTTGCTCGGGGCGGGCCTGACGCTCGACGCCGCTCTTGCGGTCGTCAGCCAATCCTTGCAGCGGCCGAACGACCGAGCCGTGTTCGCAGACGTCCGCCGGCGCGTTCAGGAGGGCGCAACGCTCTCATGGGCGCTGGAGCAGGACCCCGCGAGATTTCCGCCGGTCGCCGTCGCCATGGCCGCGGCGGGAGAAGCCGAGGGCGGGCTCGATGCGGCCCTGGCGAAGCTGGCCCAGTCCCTTGCGCGCGCCGAGGCGCTGCGCCAGACCCTGGTCTCGGCCCTGATATATCCGGCCCTTCTCTGCGTGGTGGCTGTGGGCGTCGTCCTGACCATGCTGCTGTGGGTCGTCCCGCAGTTCGAGGGGCTGTTCGACGAAGCCGGCGCGCGCCTTCCGGCAGCCACGCGGCTGCTGCTTGCGGCGAGTCATGGCGTTCGCAGGCACGGCCTGGAGCTCGCCCTGGCCCTCGTCGCGGCGGTCGTCGGACTTGAGAGACTAAGCCGTCAGCCGCAGATGCGGCGCGCGATCGACGCCGCGATCTTGCGACTGCCGCACCTGGGGGCGCTATGGACCACGCTGGACGTCAGCCGGTTCGCTCGCGTGCTCGCCGCCCTGACCGCCGGCGGGGTGGCCCTGACCAACGGGGTCTCCCTGGCCGGACGAACCCTACAGAACCGCACCCTGGCCGAGGCCGCAGAACGGGTCTCGGTCTCCCTTCGCGAAGGGCGCAGCCTTTCCACCGCCATGGCCGCCGAGGGGGTGTTTCCTGCGACCGTGTTCGTCTTCCTCCGCATTGGAGAAGAGACCGGCGCCCTTGGGCCTATGCTCGATCGTCTGGCGGATGTTCTCGAAAGAGACGGACGAATGGGACTGGATCGCCTTCTGACCTTGCTCACCCCATTGATTACCGTCGCGATGGGGGGCATTGTCGCATTCGTGATCGCGTCGATCATGACCGCCATTCTTGGCTTCAACGACCTGGCGCTTGCCCCTTGAGCAGAATTTCCTCAAGGCGATCTTCTGAAGCAGGTTTTACCCTGCTGGAACTTCTGGTCGTACTTGCGATTCTTGGGCTCCTTGCAGCCATCGTAGCCCCTCAGGTGTTGCGATATCTCGGCGCATCCCGGTCCCAGGCGGCAAAGGTACAGGTGGAGAACATCTCCGCCTCTCTCGACCAGTTCGATATGGACGTCGGTCGTTATCCCTCGCCGCAGGAGGGGCTGGACGCCCTGGTCCAGGCGCCCTCCGGCGTCGCCAACTGGAACGGTCCCTATCTGAGACGGGCGTCGGCTCTCACCGACCCCTGGGGCCAGAAGTACCTTTACCGAAATCCGGGGCGCCACGGGGACGTGGACGTGTACACTTTGGGCTCTGACCACGCCGAGGGAGGGACGGGCGAGGCCAAGGATGTGGGGAACTGGTAAATCGAACGAGCGCGGTGCCACGCTTCTCGAGATGCTGACGGCGCTCGCCATCGTGGGACTCGTTTCCGCGCTCGTCTTTCCCCAATTCGGGCGGGCTTCCCGTCGAGCACAACTGTCGCGGGATCATTCGGTCATGGTCGCGGATCTGCGGCGCGCTCGCGCCGAGGCCGCGCGCACCGGTCATTCGGTCAAGGTCGAGATCTCTGCTGACGGAACTGGATACGACGCCGCCGGCCAGCGCATCCGGACCTTCCGAGACGAACATCTTTCGGGCGAGCCGCCGGCTGTCGCCTTCTTTCCCGACGGCTCGTCGGATGGCGCCGACTGGGTCCTGACCGGCCCCACCGGTCGCCTCGCGGCGATCGTGGAGCCTGGGGTGGGATTGGTGAGAGAGGCGCGCCGACCGTGAAGCTCGCCTCGTCTCATGAGCGCGGATCGGTGTTCGCCGAAGCGATGATCTCGGTGGCCATCCTGGCCCTGGTGATGGCGGTGGGATTTCGAAGCCTGGCGCAAAGCGCGCGCGCCGCGAAGGCCGCCCAGGAGGTCCGGATCGCCACCCTCATCGCGCGCTCCCGCTTGGCCAGCATCGGGGGCGATATTCCCCTCGAGCAGGGCGTGACCGAGGGAGAAGACAGCGGCTTCCACTGGCGCGTCACCTTGACCGACTCGCCTGCCGCGCCGAGCGCCGGCGGCGTCCTGCTGCGCGCCGAGGTCGTCGTGGACGATCCGCAGGGGCGCCCCCGCGCGTCTCTTGCATCGATGCGCCTGGGTCCGCCCGCGTGACGCCCGTCCGTTCGCGGCCCGGGTCCCGCCGAGGCGCGGAAGCTGGCTTCACACTCGTGGAAGCCCTCGTCGCCATCGCGCTGCTCGGCCTGGCCGGAGCGATGATCGTTCAGGGGTTGGCCGTGGGCGAACGGCTTTGGAAGAGCCAAAGCCGGCTCGCGACCGACGGACAGGAAGTCGAAGCGGCGCAGACGATCCTGCGCGATCGCATCGAGAGACTGCGTCCGATCACGCGCTACAAGGAAGGCAAGGCGCTGGCAGATCTGGACGGCGAAGCCGACACGCTCGACTTCATCGCCTTGCCGTTGGACGTCCAACGGCCGGCGACCCTCCGCCGCTACCAGCTTACCCGAACCGAGGGCGGGGAGCTGGTGCTCGACGGCGTCCCCTGGAGGGGCGGTGAGCCACAGCGCCAGGTCCTCCTGCGGGGGGTGGACAGCGTGGACCTGGCCTATTTCGGGGCGACGCGGGAGGATCCCCAGCCCCAATGGCGGGAAATCTGGTCCGACGAGGCGGGACCGCCGCGGCTCGTTCGAGTGCGCGTCAGCTTCGGGAACGGCGATCGGCGGCTGTGGCCCGACCTCATCGTGCAGCCGGCGATCACAGTCGACAGCGCCTGCGAACCGGACCCGGACACCGGCGCCTGCAAGGGCCGTTCATGACCGTTCTCGACCTGGCCCCGCTCGACGCCCGGAGCCTGCTCGCCCAGGCGCGGCGCCTCCTGGCCGCCTGGCGCGAGGAACTCGCGGCCGTGATCCCGCAACGCCTGCGCCTGCGCGTGCGCCCCAGCCTCGAAGCTGAGCCCCTCGCGGACGGAAGGTTTCGCCTCACCCGTCATGGCCGCGAGCTGGTCTGGACTCTCCGGCGCGGGCGTCCAGCGCCGGTGACCTTGCGGGCGTCCGCCGGCGCCGTGCTCGTGTGCGAGGCCCAGGCGCCCGAGGCCTCCGACTCGGACATCGTGAGGATGCTGTCGCTCGACGTCGACCGCCTGACCCCGTTCGACACCGCCGACGTGTTCACGGCGGTTGCACTGGCTCCGCGGCGGTTGTCGCGCAGCGGCCGGCGCGCGCTGGTTGGCGTGATTCCGAAGACAGACGCCCTGGACGTGATCGCCCGCGCCCGCGCCGCGGGTCTCGAGCCACGCGCGATGGTCGCGGCGGAATTCCGCGAGGGATTCCCGCCGCTCGACTTCACCCCGAGTATGGGCGCTCTCCTGATGGCCGCCGACGGCAGCCGGACGCGGCTGCTCTGGATGCTCGCGGTCCTTCTCGCCGCGATCGATCTTGCCGTCGTCCTGGCGCAGGACGTGACGCGGACGCGGGAGCTCCGCGCCGAACTCGCGGCTCTGCGCCCCCGAGTGGTGGTCGCGCAGCGGTTGAGGGCGCGGGTTCTGGCCGAGGAGGGCCGCCGCAGCGAGATCATCGTCGCCCGAAAGCGCGCTGAACCGCTGCGCCGGCTGGACGAGGTCAGCCGCTACCTGCCTGATGGCGCCTGGGTGGAACGGTTCAGCTGGAACGGCCAGACGATCCGGATCTCAGGGTATCGTCGCGAGGGCGTGGACGTGACGGCGGCCCTTCGCTCCGCGCCTGATTTCACGGATGCCCGTAACGTCGCCTCCGATGTGGGTGGCAGCGCCGCCTCGGGCATTCCATTCGACCTCTCCATTCAGGTGCGGCCGCCGCAGCCATGAACCTCACGGCGCGCGAGCGAAGGCTGCTGGCGATCGGGGCCCTGGTACTGGTGGGGGCGGTGGTTTGGCTGGCCGCAATCCGGCCGCTGATCGCCGGATTCGCCGACCGGGCGGCGGAGCGTCGGCGCCTCTCTCACGATCTCGTGGCCGCCCGGACGCTTCTCGCGCAGCGGCCGGCGTGGCAGGCCCGTTTCCGGCGATTGGCTGAGGAGTCCGGGGACTTCGGGCCTGCTGACGCCGACACCGCTGCAACCAGGGCGACCGACCAGGTGCTTGCGGCCGCCGCCGCACACGGCGCAGTCGTCAACGCTATCCGCCCTCAGGCTGGAAGTCCTGGCCTGGCGCAGATGAGCGTCGACATGCGGGCGGACCTGCCTCAGGCCGTCGCGATCCTGCAGTCCTTGGAGCGTGCAAGGCCGTACCTGGTGGTCGATTCCGTGTCGTTCGGTACGGATCCGGAAGCTGCAGCTGGACGGGTCGGCGCGATGAATGTCATGCTCGATATCGGGGCGCCATATGTGGCCTACAGCCGCTGATTCGTTGCCGATCTGTCTCTCCGCGGTTTTCGCGGCGATTCTGATGTTCGAACTCGTCTACCCCGAGGCGCCGCAGGGAAACGCGACCCGGCCGGTCCGCATGACGCCGGCGCCGAGTCTCAGCGCTCTCGCGCCTCCCGATGTGTCCGTAGCCCTTCAGCGGCCCTTGTTCACGCCCACCCGCAGCCCGCCTGGCGCCGCGCCGCTCAGTGTCGGGCCGCAACGACTGGAGGACTTCAGGCTGGCGGGATCGATCCGATCAGAGAGAGGAACTCTGGCCGTGCTCACCCTGGCGGACGGAAGCACGACGACCGTCCGGCCCGGTTCCACGCTGCTTGGCTGGCGCGTCGAATCGATCGGCGCAGAGGGCGTTCGTCTCCGGTCTGGCGACGCGACGCGGCTCATTCCTGTCTCCGCCGGCCAGGCTGTGTCTGTCGCTCCAATCCGGGCCATGCCTTGAGGCAGGTCTTCGCCATCGTCCTGGCCCTGGCCCTGGCCCTGGCCCTGGCTCCGCAGAGCTTCGCACAGACGCAGCCCACTCCGGCGCCTGGCGTGCGCACCACCATCGTGCCGGGCGCGCCTCCAGCGGCGATCCCCAAGGCGCCGGAAGCCGTCAGGATCAGGGCTGGCGATCTAAGTCTGGATTTTCCCAACGCCGACGTGGCGGTCGCCGCCAAGGCGATCCTCGGCGATCTGCTGGGGCTGCAGTTCACAGTTCCGCCGGGCCTGCACACGACGGTGAACGTGGTCACCCAGCGACCGATCGCGCGCGCCGATGTCCTGGCCTTCTTCGAAGCGGCGCTGTCGAACAGCGGCCTGGCCATGACCCTCCGCGACGGCGTCTACGCGATCCTGCCCACCGCAGAGGCGGCGGCCCAGGCGCCCGTCGCCAATAGCGATCGCCCGGGGTTTGCCACCGAAAGCGTGGCCTTGCGCTTCGTCGATCCGGAGGCGCTCCGGCGCCTCCTCGACCCAGTCATTCCCAATGTGATCGTCCAGGCCGATCCGGCGCGGCGCCTGGTCGTGATCGCAGGAACGGCTGGCCAGAGGCAGGCCGCCAAGGATCTCATCGCGCAGTTCGACGTGGACTGGCTGAGGAACCTTTCCTTCGCCCTCTACGTGCCACAGCGATCGGACGCGCGCCTTCTGGCGCCGGAACTCGACAAGCTGATCAATGCCGACTCGGCGCCGACCAAGGGAATGGTGCGGCTCATCGCCATGGACCGCATCAACGGCATCCTGGCGGTCTCAACCCAGGCCCAGTACCTCGAGGATGTCCGGCGCTGGGTGGAGATCCTCGATCGCGAAGGAGAATCGAACGAGCGGCGGATCTTTGTCTATCGCGTCCAGAACGGGCGATCCGCGGACCTGGCCAAGGTCCTGGCCAGCGCCTTTGGAGCGACCTTGAAGGGCGGGGCGACGACCTCGCACTCAAATGCGCTGACGCACGACGACCTCACGCTCGCCCCGCCCGGACCGTCCGCCCCCAACCTCTCGCCAGGCCCAGGCCAGGCTGCGTCGGCGACCCCGATGACAAGCGCTCAAGGCGGCGACGATCAGCCTTCGGGTCCGGGTTCGGGGTCCGTGAACGTCGACATCTCCACCGAGGGCCTCCACGCGAAGATCAGCAGCGATGAGACGAACAATGCGATCGTGGTCTACGCGACGCCGCGCGACTACGCGATCATCGAGGACGCGCTGCGCAAGCTGGATGTGACCCCCTCGGAGGTGCTGATCGAGGCGGCCATCGTCGAGGTGACCCTCACGGACCAGATGCAGTACGGGGTGCAGTGGAGTTTCGCCACGCCGCATTCCGTCGGGGCGCTCAGCCAGTCCGCGACGACGACCCTGACGCAAGGCGTGATCCCGGCGCTCACGCCGAGCTTTCCCGGCCTCTCGGTTATATTCACCAACGGAAGCTCACTCCAGGCGAACCTGAGCGCCCTGGAAAATCTCACAAAGATCAAGGTCGTATCCGCGCCAAAGCTGATGGTTCTCAACAATCAGACGGCGTCGCTTCAGGTCGGCGACCAGGTTCCGGTGATCGCGGCCTCGGCGCTCAGCACGGTTGGGACGAACGCGCCGCTGATCAATGAGATCGACTATCATGACACAGGCATCATCCTGAAAATCACGCCCCGCGTGAACAGCAGCGGCCTGGTGTTGCTGGATGTCGCGCAGGAAGTCAGTGATGTCGTGCCGAATACCGTCTCGGACATCGACTCTCCTCAGTTCTCTACGCGGCGCATCTCGACCGCGATCGCGGTCGGAGATGGGGACGTCGTCGCCCTCGGCGGGCTTTTCAGCAATTCCAGCACCCATACGAAGACGGGCTTGCCCTATCTGAGCCGGATACCGGTGCTTGGAGCGCTGTTCGGTCAGGTCAATAACAACGACCAGCGGACCGAGCTGATCGTCCTGTTGCAGCCGCGCGTCGTGCGGGGTGAGGGCGACGCGAAGGGCATGACGGAAGAACTGCGCCTGAAGCTCGAGACCCTGCGGCAATTGCTGCCGAAGTCCGGCGTGCCGTGACGCCCGCGAAGGGTCGCGAACGGGGGTTTGCGATGATCGCGGCGGTCGCGGTCATGGGGATTGTCGCCGACGCCGCGATCCAGGCTCTGGCGACCGGACGCGCGGAGCTGGCCGGCGCGACTGCGGAGCTGCGGCGGGCGCAGCTCGACGCGGACGCGCAGGCCGGCGAGGCCATCGCGATCCATCAGCTCGCTCTGTCGGATCCCTCGTCCCGGTGGGCTGCCGACGGCCGCACGCGCGTCCTCGGCTTTGGGGCCGACACCGTGCTGGTTGACCCCGAGGACGAAGGCGGCAAGCTTCCGCTCAACTTCATGACGCCGCCGGAGATCCTGCGGCTGTTCGAGCTTGCCGGGGCGGATCCGGCGCAGGCCCAGCGCCTGACGGACGAATTGATCCGCATGCGCGATGGCGCGCCGGGCTCTGATCCGCGCTCGCACGGACCTCTCTCCGCCTTGGACGAGCTGGGCCTCCTGCCCGACATGACGCCCGATGTTTTCGCGCGCGTGGCGCCTGTGGTCACCCTCGCCCCGCCCAACCTCTCCTTCGATCCCCGCGTCGCATCCCTGCTCGCCCGTCAGGTCATGCAACCGAACGCGCTGGGCGGGATCGGTTCGGCAGGGACCGGCGGTCCGCCACCCGCGGCGAAGCTGGTCGGCCTGCGCATCGAGGCGCAGGGGCCGGGCGGTACTGACAGATTGATCAGGACCATGACGGTCGAACTCACCTCGTCGCCGTCGCGCCCCGTGCTCGTCCGTATGTTCGACTGAGTACCGGCGCTTGCGTGAAGCTCGTTTATAACTTAACAATTGTACCAAAATAGACGCATTGCCGCCGACTCGCCGACACAAAGGGGCTTTCAAGCAAAAAGGGGTCTTCGATGAGAGGAACTTGGCTCGCGGGCGCCGCTTCGGCGATAGCCCTGGTCGTCGGAAGCAGCGGCGCCGTCGCCGCGCCAACCTTCACACCCGTACCCGCCACCCAGCCGGTGCAGTTCACCGTTTACCTGCCGCTACAGAACCAGGCGCAGATGAAGGCGCTGATCCAGGCGCAGCAGACCAAGGGATCATCAAGCTATCACAAATGGCTGACGCCATCGCAGGTGGCGGCCCAGTTCGGGCCTTCGCCGGCGGCCATGGCCCAGGTGAAGGCCGCGCTAATCGCGGCAGGACTGCAGATCACCGAAACCCACATGTTCGCGTACAAGGTGTCCGGCACAGCCAGCCAGGTGGGCAAGTACCTCCAGACCACCCTCGGTTCGATGCCGACAGCGAACGGCGGGACACGCATCGTATCCGCCGGACCGATCGTCATGCCTGCCGCGCTCGCCGCCGCGGGCGCGAAGGTTCCCAGCTTCGCCCCGACGCAGGAGTTGAGGGTTCAGAGCTCACTCAAGGGACTGGCGCCTACAAATGCCAACGGTCCAGCGGGTGGGTACAACTTCGACGACATGAAGCAAGCGTACGACTATCCGTCCTACCAGACCTTCCTGCCGGACGGTCGTAGGCTGGACGGGACGGGCGTCAATCTTGCGTTCGTCATGGAAAACCAGCCACTCAACTCGGACGTGGCCGCCATGTTCCAGCACAGCAACTGGACCGCTATCACCGGAAAGGCGCCGCCCACCTTCAACGTGGTGCTGATTGACGGGGGCGGGACGTTCCAGGGCGTCAACTCCGGAGGAACTGACGAGGCCTCGTTGGATGTCCAGATGGAGCTGGGCGGCGCCCCTGGCGCCAATGTCACGCAACTCAGCATCCCGGACCTTGCGGACCAGCATATCCTTGATGCATATGAGTATGTGATCGGCGCTGGGTGCAATGTCTCAAGCGGTAGTTGCGTATTGCCGAGCTCGGCGCCGTTCGACATAGTCAGTAATTCGTTCGGCGGCTGTGAGCAAACCTACCTTCCTGCGTATAACAATGGCGCAGATTTCACGTATGTCCTGGGGATATACGACGTACTGTTGTCGATAGGATCGCTGGAAGGGGTCACCTGGCTGGCCAGTTCCGGCGACGAGGCTGCGCTGCTTTGCCCGCCCAACACCTACCTGTTCGGCAATCCGAACGCGAAGTTCATGCTGGGCGTCTCGAACCCTTCGAACGACCCGAACATGACCTCCGTGGGCGGGGGAAACCTGATCACCTCCTATACCCAGGGCTCCCTCGTCTCGACCTATGTGGCGGAGAACGGCTTCGGAGATCCCGAAGTCCCGTATGATCCCTATGGCCTGGGCACGAATGTGAGCGGAGGCTACTGGGGAGCCGGCGGCGGCCTTAGTGTTATCATCCCGAAACCCGCCTATCAGACCCTCGTCAACACCGGCTCGAGCACCGCGCGCGCCCAACCCGACGTGGGGATGATGGTCGGCGGATGTCCCGCGGGTATTTCCAAGCTGCCGTGCGGACCTGACAGGAGCTACGTGATCGTCACGATTGGCGGGAGCCGCTACGGCTTCATCGGGACATCGGTGTCATCGCCGGAGTTCGCCGGGGCCCTGGCGCTTCTGGTCGAGTCGATGTCCACGAAGGGAGTACCGGGTTCAGGCCGCCTGGGCATCGTCAACTACTCGCTGTACTTGGCGGGCGCTACCCAGATCGCCGCCGGAGGCGCATCTGCGCCGGTCGCCAATCAATTCTACCATATGAACATCCCTGGTTACGACGGTTACTACACGGTGACTTCAGGGCAGGGATACAATTACATCTACGGGAACGGCTCTCCCGACGTTCGTCATCTCTTTGGCTATATCTATAGTCTGTACACGGGTACCCCGAACAGCGTGTTCACCTTGGGCGCGGCGGCGGGCACGCCACGCTCGACCACCAATCCCTGACGGGCGCTACGGACGTCGCCGTGACCCGGCGGCGTCCGCCCAAGTGGGTTGGGCATTCAGACGGCGCTCGGGTCCCCAGTCATGAATAAGGGCCGCCGGATCAGGCGGCCCTTTTGAGTCTCATCTTGCCGAGAGGATCAGACCTTCGCAGGCGCCTTCGTGCGATGACGGAGGGCGACGCCGAGGGCGCCGAAGCCCAGAAGCATGAGCGCCCAGCCCGAAGGTTCGGGCACATAGGTGAGTTGTACGGCCGCCGCTCCACAGCAGCTGAAGATCCCGAACTCGGTTTGGGTGGTCTGGGTCACCACTCCGGTGATGTCGTAGCTTCCATCCGGCAGGATGAGCGACAGATGGCTGAAGTAGGGAGCGTAGCGCGGATAGAACGCCGCGTTCCAATTGTCCCCAATATAGTAAAGAGGACTGTAAACATCCGGATTGTATAGAGAGGTAGAGGTCGGAATCAAACCTCCGCCGTTGATCGATATGGCGAACTCGTCTCCGGCATTATATCCATCAGTAATCTGAAATTTCTCAGGTGCGCCAGTGACCGTAAACGTGTATTCGCCGGTAGGAGAGCCGACGCCATCGAACCACTCGAAGACCTGCCAGCCGCCGCCCAAGGTCAGCGGAACAGCCTGCGCGCTGGCGGAGCCCGCAGCGAGGATAGCCGCAGCCCCGGCGGCGCCGATGAGTCGTGCCTTTCCGGTCAAGTGTCCCTCCATGTCCGCTTGTTTCGACGCCTGGAGCGCCGAACCTAGAGCGTACACTTCCGGCCAAGTTCGCACAATATTTTCGGCGAATTCCCGTCGCTTTTTCGTCACTAAACCGAAACGAAATCACCAGCGACCGATACGGCCGTACGGGACAGATCTGAACGAGCTATCCCCGCTCAGACGGTTCCGTCTGAACGGGGATAGCTCCAGGCGCGGTCAGGCGCCCAAGGCTTCCGGCGTGGCGCGGAAGAGATCGATCGCGCCCTGGGTCGCCGCGGCCGCCAGGCCGGGCGCCTGGGACAGCACCTGCTCGGAATAGATCCGGGCGAGTCCAATCTTTGTGCGGTAGTAATCCTGGGGACCTTGCCCGTCGGCCAGCCGCCTCGACGCCGCGAGAGCGCCCTTGGCGAGCATCCAGCCTCCGACCACGTCGCCCATCAGCCGCAGGTATGGCGTGGCGCCAGCGAGCGCGTCGGGCTGGGCGTGGCCCCGGCGCTCGAGCATCCATCCGCTGGCGGACTGCACCGCCGCCAGTCCCGCCTCGAGCCGCGCCCCGATCGCGTGCAGCCACGCGTCATCCGCGCTCTTGAGCGCCGCCGCGGTGGGGAAGATCTCCGCCACCAGCTCGCGCACGGCCCGACCCTTGCCGATGGCGAGTTTGCGGCCCATCAGGTCGATCGCCTGGATGCCGTTGGTGCCTTCGTAGATCGGCAGGATGCGCGCGTCGCGATAGTGCTGGGCGGCCCCTGTCTCCTCGATGTAGCCCATTCCTCCGTGCACCTGCAGGCCCATCGAGGTTGTCTCGACGGCCATGTCGGTGGACCAGGCCTTGGCGATCGGCGTCAGCAGGTCCTCGCGCATGCGCGCCTCTTCCCGATCGACCGGATTGGCGGCGAAGCGGGCCAGATCTGCGGCCACGGCGGTGGCGAGGCACAGGCCGCGCGCGGCCTCGATCTTCGCCCTCATCAGCATGAGGGTGCGGCGCACGTCCGGATGGTCGAAGATCCGCGACGGCAGCGCGCCGGTCCAGGCGGAACGGCCCTGCTTGCGCTCGAGTGCGTAGTCCAGCGCCTGCTGATAGGCGCGCTCGGCGATGCCGACGCCCTGCACGCCCACGTGGACGCGCGCGGCGTTCATCATGACGAACATGTTCGCCAGGCCCTGGTTGGGCGCGCCCACCAGCTCGCCCTTGGCGCCCTCGTAGAGCATCACGCAGGTGGGGGAGCCGTGAATGCCCAGCTTGTGCTCGAGGCTCGCCACCTTCAGTCCGTTGGCTGCGCCCAGTGAGCCGTCACCGTTCACCAGTCGCTTGGACGCCAGGAACAGCGAGAGACCGCGCGAGCCCGGCGGAGAGTCGGGAAGCCGCGCGAGCAGGAGGTGGACCACGTTTTCCGTGAGGTCATGGTCGCCCCAGGTGATGAAGATCTTCTGGCCGGTCAGGTCGTAGCCGCCGTTCCCGTCCGGGACCGCGCGGGTGGCGATCGAAGCGAGATCCGAGCCCGATTGGGGCTCGGTGAGGTTCATGGTCCCGGTCCACTCCCCCGCCACCAGGCGCGGCAGGTAAGTCGCCTTCTGGCGGTCGTCGCCGTGGATCGTGAGGGCCTCGATCGCGCCCTGAGTGAGCATGGGGCAGAGGCCGAAAGCCAGGTTGGCGCCCTGAACCATCTCGAAGACGGCGAGCTCCAGCGCCTTAGGCAACCCCTGGCCGCCATGGCTCTGATTTGCCGAAAGGGCGTTCCAGCCCCCGCCGGCGAACGCCTCATAGGCGTCCTTGAATCCGTCCGCGGCGCGGACGGCGCCGTTCTCGAGCCGCGCGCCCTGAATGTCGCCGGTGCGGTTGAGAGGAGCCAGGACCTCCGATGCGAATGCGCCCGCCGCGTCCAGGATCGCCGAGACCGTCTCATCATCGGCGTTGGGGAAGGCCGGAGCCAGGCGGTCGAACTCCGCCGCCTCCTTGAGGGAGAACATCAGATCTCGAACGGGGGGCTTGTAGCTCATGCACGTTCCTGGCTGGTTTGGTCAGCGGTCGTCTACCTAGAACATTTACTCAGGCCCGGGTAAGCCGCGCTACCGCGGGGGAAGCCGCGTCGCGGTCCTGGAGCCCTAGCGCAGCGTGCGCCCGATCGATCCCACCGATGTCGACGCTGCTGTCGCAGCCCTCGCCCAGGGCGGTCTGGTCATCCTGCCGACCGAGACCGTCTATGGCCTGGGTGCGGCCGCTGGCGACCCCGCGGCGGTGACTGCCGTGTTCGAAGCCAAGGGCCGGCCCAGGTTCAATCCCCTCATCGCCCACGTCGCCGACCTCGAGACGGGCCGACGCGTGGCCCACCTATGCGACCGGGCCGAACGACTGGCGCAGGCGTTCTGGCCCGGGCCATTGACCCTCGTGCTGCCGATCGGCGATCGCAATGCGGTCTGCGATCTGGCCCGCGCCGGACTGGACACCGTGGCTGTGCGAGCGCCGGCCCATCCTCTCGCCCGCGAGGTCTTGCGCCGGTTCGGTCGTCCGGTCGTCGCGCCGTCAGCCAATCGTTCGGGGCGACCGAGCCCCACAACCTATGCCGACGCCATGGAGGAAACTGGCGAGGCCGCGACGGCCGCTCTCGATGGCGGTCCATGCTCGGTCGGGGTGGAATCGACGGTCGTCGCCCTGCTCGAAGGTCCGGCCCGCCTGTTGCGACCCGGCGCGGTCACCCGCGACGCCCTCGAAGAGATTCTTGGGCCGCTTGCCGAGGCGGAATCCCACGCCCACCGCTCCCCCGGACGTCTGCTGCGCCACTATGCGCCCCGCGCGCCGGTGCGGCTGGAGGCGGCGGAGCCGCGTCCGGGCGAGGCCTATCTCGCCTTCGGGCCTACGCTGACGCAAGGGCCGGCGGTCTTCCAGCTCAGCGTGAACCGGGATCTGCGAGAAGCGGCCGCCCGCCTGTTCGCCTTCCTCCGCGCCGCCGACGCCGCCGGACCTTCCGCGATCGCCGTCGCCCCCATTCCCGATCACGGCTTGGGCGAGGCGATCAACGACCGCCTGCGACGCGCCGCCGGCCTCGTGGGGTGACGCCCGGGTCGCCGGACGCTTAGATGCCGTCCATGACCCAATCTGCGATGGACCTGGTGATCGAGCGCCTGAAGGCGCGCCTGGGGCCGGCAGGCTGGAGCGAAGACCCGGATGTCCTTGCGCCGAAGCTGGTGGAATGGCGCGACCGCTGGAGCGGCGAGACGCCCCTGCTCGTCCTGCCGCGCGACACGCAGGAGGTGTCCGAGGTCGTCCGCCTCTGCGCGGAGTCCAGGGTCGCGATCACGCCCCAGGGGGGAAACACCGGGCTCGTCGGCGGCCAGATCCCGCAGGGCGAGATCCTGCTTTCCACGGCGCGCCTCAATCGCGTGCGCGAGGTCGATCTGATCGACGACACCATGGTGGCGGAGGCCGGCGTCACCCTGGCGGCGGCCCATGAAGCCGCGCTCGCCGCCGATCGCAGGTTTCCCCTCGATCTGGCCTCCCAGGGGTCCGCCACCATCGGCGGCCTTGTCTCGACCAACGCCGGCGGGACCGCGGTCCTACGCTACGGACCCATGCGCAGTCTGGTGCTGGGACTCGAAGCGGTCCTGCCCGATGGGCGCATCTGGAACGGCCTCAAGCGGCTTCGCAAGGACAACACCGGCTACGACCTCAAGCAGCTCCTGATCGGCGCGGAGGGCACGCTGGGCGTCGTCACGGCCGCGAGTCTCGAGCTGTTCCCCCGCTTCGGCTCCCGCGCCGTCGCCATCGCCGGTGTCGCCAACCCGGCCGCCGCGCTGGAGCTTCTGACCCTGGCGAAGGCGCGGACGGGCGAGGTCGAGGCGTTCGAGCTGATGTCCGCCCTGGGCGTGCGGCTCGCGGTGACCCATCTGCCGGGCGTCCGAAATCCCCTGGAGACGCCCGCGCCCTGGTATGTGCTCGTCGAGCTCGCCAGCGGTCGTTCGGGCGCTGCGGAGGCGGACATGGAATCCCTGCTGGAGGCGGCGTTGGAGCGGGATCTGATCCTCGACGCGACCATCGCCCGCAGCGAGGCCCAGGCGGCCGCCTTCTGGGGCCTGCGCGAAGGCCAGTCGGCGGCCCAGAAGAAGGAAGGGGCCGCCTGGAAGCACGATGTCTCCGTGCCGGTGTCACGCGTCCCAGAGTTTCTCGAGACGGCCGCGCGACGCCTGGCCGAGGCGTTCCCGGGCGTCCGGATCGACGCCTTCGGCCATGTCGGCGACGGCAACATCCACTTCGACGTGCTCGCCCCGGAAGGCGTCGAGGCGAAGACCCACACCGAACGCCGCGACGCCGGGGCGCGCCTGGTGCACGATCTGGTCGCCTCGCTCGGGGGATCGATCAGCGCCGAGCACGGCCTGGGAGTGATGAAGACGGCGGAAGCCGAGCACTACAAGGACCCGGGCGAGGTCGCGGTTCTGCGGGCGATCCGCGCGGCGCTGGATCCTTTGCGGATCATGAACCCACGCGTCCTCTTCTGAGCGCTGCGGCTTGACGGACGCAGCGGCAGGCCGCCTCTTCGCGCGCGATCAACCCGGATGGCCGGCCAGGCCCCGCTCATAAAAAAGGATACGCTCCATGGCCTATGCGCCGTTCGACCTCACGGGAAAGGTCGCTGTGGTCACCGGCGGCAATCGGGGAATCGGTCTTGGCATGGCGCGAGCCCTCGCCCAGGCCGGAGCGGACGTGGCCATCTGGGGCTCAAACGCCGGCCACAACCGCAATGCCGAGGAAGAACTGAAGAAGACCGGGCGGCGCGTGCTCGCCCAGCAGGTGGACGTCGCCAAGGAGGGCGAGGTGGTCGCCGCCATGACCGAGGCGGTCGACAAGCTCGGACGGGTCGACTGCGTCATCGCCAACGCGGGGATCGGCGGGGGCGCGCCCTCGTTTTCGGAGATGAGCGTCGAGACCTGGCGGCGCGTGCTCTCAGTCAATCTCGACGGCGTGTTCTTCACCTGCCGCGAGGCGTGCAAACATATGAGCGAGCGGGCTCGCGCTGGGTCGCCCGGCGGCTCGATCATGGTGACCGCCTCCCTGGCGGCGATCGAGGGCGCGGCGCGCAACGAGGCCTATGCAGCCACCAAGGGCGGTGTGATTTCCATGATGCGAGCAATCGCCGTCGAACACGCGAGGTTTGGCGTGCGGGCGAACGCCATCCTGCCGGGCTGGATCGCCACGGACATGACTTCCGCCGCCCAGGAGAACCCAGCCTTCGCCGAGCGGGTCATTCCCCGCGTGCCGGCCCGCCGCTGGGGCGAGCCCGACGATTTCGGCGGGATCGCCGTCTACCTGGCGTCCGACGCGTCCGCCTACCACTCAGGCGACACCTTCGTGATCGACGGCGGCTACTCGATTTTCTGAGGGTTCCCCCAGAGGGCGCCGTGCGCCCTCAGCCTTTCTTTGCCAGCTCGGCGAGTTGCTCCTGCATGGCCGCCACCTGCTTGCGCAGCTCGGCCACGGCGTCGCTTTCCGAAGGGGGAGGGGGCGACGCCGGCTTTTGCGGAGGCGGGGGCGGTTCCTCGGCGCGATAGGCGAAGGGCGTGAACATCTTCATCGCCCGATCGAACAGGGCCATGTTCTGACGGATCTGCTCGTCGAATGCCCCGATGCCGGGGGGTGAGACGGCTGAAATCTGACTGCGCAACCGTTCCTGTTGCCGGATGAAACTGTCGAGCGACAGCTCCAGGAAGCTCGGAAGAAAGGCCTGCATTCGGTCTCCATAGAAACCGATAAGTTGCCGGAGGAACTGAATCGGCAACAAATTCTGCCCGCGCGCTTCTTCCTCGAAGATGATCTGAGTAAGAACCTTGCGTGTTATGTCCTCACCGCTCTTGGCGTCCCGAACTTCAAAGTCCAGCCCTTCCTTGACCATGCGGGCGAGGTCTTCCAGCGTGATATAGCTGCTCGTGGCTTTGTTATAGAGACGTCTGTTCGCGTACTTCTGAATGATGATTTTTTCCCCGCCACCGCTCGCGGCGCCGGTTTGGTTTTCGCTCGGCATTGGAACCCTCGAAGTTCGGCGTCACCTCGGCCGGACCCTGTTATTGCCCATCGCGGTAATGTGCGCCAGCGCTTGAAGCAGGACAGCAAACCACCGGACTTCCATGATATAGCCGACCCAAAGTGATGAGGAGGCTTTGGCCATGCGCGACGTCGTCATTGTGTCCGCGGTTCGAACCCCGGTGGGCGCGTTCAATGGGGCGTTTGCCGCCCTCCCGGCCCATGAGCTGGGGCGACAGGCGATCAAGGCGGCCATCGAGAAGGCGGGAATCGAACCCGGACAGGTGAACGAAGTCATCCTGGGTCAGGTTTTGCAGGCGGCGGCGGGTCAGGGGCCCGCGCGCCAGGCCTCCGTCAATGCGGGCGTTCCGGTGGAGAGCCCGGCCTGGAGCGTCAACCAGCTTTGCGGCTCGGGCCTGCGGGCCGTGGCCCTGGGCGCCCAGCAGATCGACGCGGGCGACGCGGCTATCGTGATT
Source organism: Caulobacteraceae bacterium (assembly GCA_036488935.1). Lineage (GTDB taxonomy): Bacteria > Pseudomonadota > Alphaproteobacteria > Caulobacterales > Caulobacteraceae > Acaudatibacter. The sequence goes on from DASXGR010000177.1 coordinate 30,853, forward strand.
GCGGGCGGCCAGGAAAGCATGAGCCAGGCGCCCCACGCGGCCAATCTGCGCGCAGGCCAAAAGATGGGCGATCTCGGCCTCGTCGACACGATGATCAGGGATGGGCTGTGGGACGCCTTCCACGGCTATCACATGGGTCAGACGGCCGAGAATATCGCCGCCCGCTGGCAGATCACCCGCGAAGACCAGGATCGTTTCGCCGTTGCGTCCCAGAACCGCGCCGAAGCGGCGCAGACCTCCGGCCGCTTCGCCGATGAAATCGTTCCGGTCACGGTGAAGGGCCGCAAGGGCGATACGATCGTCGACCAGGACGAATTCATCCGGCACGGCGTCACCTATGAAAGCGTCTCGGGCCTGCGTCCGGCTTTCACCAAGGACGGAACCGTCACGGCGGCGAACGCCTCAGGCATCAACGACGGAGCCGCGGCTCTGGTGCTGATGACCGGCGAAGAGGCGGCGCGGCGAGGCCTCAAGCCGCTGGCGCGGATCGCCTCGTGGGCCCACGCCGGGGTCGAGCCGGAGATCATGGGCACGGGGCCGATCCCGGCCACCCGCAAGGCGCTCGAAAAGGCCGGATGGAAGGTGGGAGACCTCGACCTCGTCGAGTCCAACGAGGCCTTCGCCGCACAGTCCCTCGCCGTCGTGCGCGAGCTCGGCTTCGATCCCGCGAAGGTCAACGTCAATGGCGGCGCGATCGCCATCGGCCATCCGATCGGCGCTTCCGGGGCTCGGATCCTCACCACCCTGCTGCACGAGATGAAGCGCCGGGGCGCGGGCAAGGGGCTCGCCACCCTGTGCGTGGGCGGAGGAATGGGTGTGGCCATGTGCGTCGAGTCCGTCTGACGGATCGACGGGATGGATCCTCCCCCGCTTTGCGCAGGAGGATCGAGCAACGGGGTTTGCTCTAACGTCTGATCGGCTACACCTTTCGTACAGCGGCTCCGGTCCGCGGCGCCGCCGCGACAAGAGGGAAGGAAGCTGATGCCCAGGACGGCCTTCGTGACGGGCGGCACCCGCGGAATAGGGCGCGCGATAAGCGCACGGCTCAAGGAGTCCGGCTACCAGGTGGCGGCAGGCTATGCGGGCAACGAGGACGCAGCAAAAGCCGCCGCGGCCGAACTTGGCGTGACCATCGTGAAGGGGAATGTCTCGCAGTTCGCCGACTGCCAGGCCGCCGTGGCCAAGGTGGAACAGGATCTCGGGCCCATCGACATCCTGGTCAACAACGCCGGCATCACCCGAGACGCCGTTCTCCACCGCATGACCGAAGGGCAGTGGAACGAGGTGATCCACGTCAACCTCGCCTCGATCTTCAACATGACCCGCAACGTCATAACAGGAATGCGCGACCGCAACTTCGGGCGGATCATCAACATCAGTTCGATCAACGGCCAGAAGGGCCAGATTGGCCAGACCAACTACTCTGCGGCCAAGGCCGGCATGATCGGCTTCACCAAGGCCCTGGCGCAGGAGAACGCCAAGAAGGGGATCACGGTCAACGTCATCGCCCCCGGCTACATCGACACCGAGATGGTCGCCTCGGTGCCAAAGGAAGTGCTCGACCAGATCGTCGCGGGAATTCCGGTTGGGCGGTTGGGCGTGGCCGACGAGATCGCGCGGTGTGTCGCCTTTCTCGCCGCCGACGAAGCTGGCTTCATCACGGGCTCCACGCTCACGGTAAATGGAGGCCAATACATTACCGGCTGAGCGCAGGAGACCGCCGCGGGGGGGTCCAAAATCAGCCGCTATCCCTAGGCACTTCCAATGATATGGCGTCGGCATCCGGGCTCCACAGGCGAGGACTTGGCCTGGCCGCGGCGCTAGGCGTGGCCGGCGCCGTTGGGCTGGCCCGGCCGGCCCAGGCGGCGCCGCCCGACTGGCTCCGCAATGCGTTCACCGCGCACATGCTGGGGCGCGGCAAGGCCCCGGCCGTGGCGCGATACGAGGTGGACTCGGGGGGCGGCTTCGTTCTCGACCGCTCCGGCGCCCACCCGCTCATCCGGTTCGACGACAATCCCGAGGTCTGGTCACTGTCGGTCTCCCGCGGGCCTCGCGGAGACCTGATCTATTGGAACGACCTCGAGCAGCCGCTGTTGAGAATTACCAAGTTCGGCGGCGTCACCGTCTATACGGCGCGTCGCCCGGAGGGGTCGGCGGCCTCGATGGATGGGCCGGCCTCGCCGATCCGGCTGCGCTCGGTGGGAGTCGTCGGTCTCGCGCGCGCCCTGTTCGAGGCGTCCTCGCGCTCAACCCACGCCGCCCAGCATCTGGTCGCCTACGACGCGCCCAACGCCAACCCGGGCAATGACGGACTGATCGCCGACGCGGCTCTGGTGACCAGTGAAGCCATGGCCGGTCTGGCCAGCCGGCCCGGCGGGCGCGCCCTGATCAACCGGATCTCCCGGGTCTCACTGCGCTCCGGTCACGAACCCGGGGTGTTGGTGCGTGGCGGCTCGCTGGTGATCAGCATCGCCCCGTCTCAGGGCCTCGCCGGCCGGCCTTCGTCCCTGCGGATCCAGCAGGCGCTCGGCGCCCACACCGCCGCTGTCTACGTAGGCCTCAGCCCCTGAAGCTATCCTTTGCCGCGCGGATGCGCGCGAAGGCCTCGGCGGGCGACGCCGCATCGGGGGCCAGAAGGGGCGCGCGGAGAAAGGGATTGGTGGCGCGCTCCAGGCCGATCGTGGTGGGCACCGTCGGCTCGCCACGGGCGCGGGCGGCGAAAACCGCTTCGGCGCGCCTCGCGAGGGCCGGCTCCGAGTCGACGCTGAGCGCAAAACGGGCGTTCGAGGCTGTGTATTCGTGGGCGCAATAGACCGTGGTGTCTTCGGGCAGCGCCGCGAGGCGTTGAAGGCTCGACCACATCTGCGCTGGTTGACCCTCGAAGAGACGCCCGCAACCCAGGGCGAACAGGGTGTCCCCGACGAAGGCGATGTGATCGGCGGCGTCGAAATAGGCGATGTGCCCCAGAGTGTGACCACCGCAGGCGATGACTTCCAGGCGCGTCTCGCCCAGATCCACGACATCGCCATCCTCGACAACCTGGTCGATCGGCGCGATGCGCCGGACCTCGGCCGGACCAACGATTTTGGCCCCCGTCGCCTGCTGTAGCTCGGCGTTTCCGCCTGCATGGTCCGAGTGCCAGTGGGTGTTGAGAATGAAGTCGAGTTTCCAGCCGACGGCGTCGAGCTGGGCCTTGATGGCCTTCGCGTCGGGCGTGTCGATGCAGGCCGTGCGGCCGCTCGCGTCGTCACGCACGAGGTACCCATAGTTGTCGGAGAGGCAGGGAAACTGACGAACGGTCAGGGTCATGGAGATCTCTCCTCGGCTCGCTCGCAGGTATCATCCGGCGCTCGCCTCGGGTAGGCTCCGCGAGCAGGCGGGCTCACCCCACCAAGAGGATGGACATGCGCCAGAGCGTGCTCGAGTTGCGCGAATTCTACGCCTCTCCCCTCGGCCAAGTCGCGCGCCGGATGGTCTCGCGCAAGGTGCTCGAGGCCTGGCAGGACGCGGCGGGACTGGACCTGCTCGCCCTGGGATATGCGACACCCTTCGTCGATGGTCTCGACCGCTTCGCGCGCCGCACCGTTGCGGCCATGCCGGGGGCTCAGGGCGTGGAGGAATGGCCTCCGCTCGAACCCAATCGCGCCTGCCTCGTCGACGAGACATCCTTGCCGTTTCCCAACGCCTTCTTCGACAGGATCCTGATCGTTCACGGGCTCGAGGAGAGCGAAAATCCGCTGCGGCTTCTGATGGAGGCCTCGCGTGTGCTTTCGCCCGCCGGGCGGATGATTCTAGCCGTCACCGCGCGGCGGGGATTGTGGGCCAACGCCGAACACAGCCCCTTTGGTCACGGCCGGCCGTTCAGCCGTCGCCAGCTCGAGGGACTCGTGCGGGAGGCCGAGCTGGAGCCGTTGGGCTGGACGCGGGCGCTCTACGCGCCGCCCCTGACCTGGGCCGCTCGCTGGGCTGAAGGTTGCGAGCAGGCGGGGCCGGTTCTGTGGTCGAGCTTTGCCGGCGTGATCCTTATCGAGGCGGCCAAGCAGACCTTCGCCCTGCGACCTCGCGGCCGGCCTGTCCGGGCGACGGTGCGGGTGCGGCCGGGCTTCGCCCCGACGCCTGCCCCCGCCGGACGTACGCCCGTCGGGGCGAGCCGGCTATCTGCGCGCAAGCAGAAACAGCGCTGACTCGGCCCGAAGGTTTTCGATCGGGCGCGAGGGATCGATCGCACGTGCGGGACGGCCGTTAGCGAAGGCGAAACACGCCTCGACACGAACCCCCATGTCGGCCGTCAGCTCGACGAAGTCCCGGATCGTGCAGAGGTGGATGTTCGGGGTCGACCACCAGGGTTCGGGCAAGGCGCCGGTGAGGGGCATGCGGCCATGGACCAGAAGGTCCAGGCGCACCCGCCAATGTCCGAAGTTCGGCAAGGAGACGATCGCGCGTTCGCCGATGCGCAGCAGTTCGCCAAGGACCAGGCGCGGATTGATCACTGCCTGGAGCGTCTGGGAGAGGACCACATAGTCGAACGCTCCCGAGGGGAAATCCTCCAGGTCGCGGTCGGCGTCGCCCTGCATCACCGAAAGGCCGCGCGCCAGGCAGGCCGAGACGCCTTCCGAGCTGATTTCCAGGCCACGACCGTCGGCGTGCGCCTCGCGCGCCAGGAGCTCAAGCAGATCCCCTTCGCCGCAACCCACGTCAAGGATCCGGGCCTTCGACCGCACCAGCTGCAGGATGGCGCGGAAGTCCTGGCGAACCTTCTGTCCGGACCTCACCGTGCGGCGCGCTCCAGCGCCGCGGACTGCAGGAAGCCGTCGATCGCGTCACGCAGGACCGGCTCATCCAGCAGGAAGGCGTCGTGACCCTTGTCGCTCTCGATCTCCAGGAAGCTGGTGCGGGCGCCCGCCGCGTTGAGGGCGCGCACGATCGCGCGGCTCTCGGCGGTCGGATAGAGCCAGTCGGACGTGAAGGAGAAGACGCAGAAGCGGACATCGCGCGCCGGGCGGAAGGCCTCGGCCAGGCCGCCGGCGCGCCCCGCCGCGAGGTCGAAATAATCCATGGCCCGGGTGATGTAGAGGTAGGAATTGGCGTCGAAGCGGTCGACGAAGGTCGCGCCCTGGTGACGCAGATAGCTCTCCACCTGGAAGTCGGCGTCGAAACCCCACGACAGGCCGTCGCGCTGGAGCTCCCGCCCGAACTTGCGGTGAAGGGCGGCCTCCGAAAGATAGGTGATGTGCGCGGCCATCCGCGCGACCGCCAGCCCCTTCTCCGGCCGCACGCCTTGGGCGGTATAGTCCCCATCCCGCCAGTTGGGGTCGGCCATGATCGCCTGGCGGCCCACTTCATGAAGGGCGATGTTCTGCGCCGAATGCCGCGCGGCCGAGGCGATGCACACCGCCGAGAACAGGCGCTGCGGATAGTCGGCGGCCCACTGCAGGACCTGCATGCCGCCCATCGATCCGCCGACGACCGCGAACAGGGTGTCGATCCCCAGGGCGTCGATCAGCATCGCCTGAGCGCGCACCATGTCGCCGATGGTGATGAACGGGAAGGAGAGGCCGAACGGCTGGCCCGTCGCCGGACTGATCGAGGACGGCCCCGTCGATCCCATGCAGCCGCCGACCACATTGGCGCAGATGATGAAGTGGCGGGCTGGATCGATCGGGCGTCCCGGTCCGACCATGTTTGTCCACCATGGCCGCCGACCGTTGGGCGGACTCGAGGCCACGTGCTGATCGAGCGTCAGGGCGTGGCAGATCAGGACGGCGTTCGAGCGCGTCGCATCCAGGCGTCCGGCGGTGGTGTAGGCGATCTCTAGGGCGTCGATGCGACCGCCGGAGTCGAGCCGCAGGGGCGCCTCGAGCCCGAAGCGCATGACCGCCGAACGCGGGGCGCCGTCCAGATCAAGGCTCACATCGTGGTGCATGGTCAAGCGCGGGCAGGAGCGGGATCGCGCCGCCTCTGTCAACCTCGCCTGAATGGGGGACCCAAGACCGGGGACGAAAATGAAGCGGCCCGGCCGAGCGCTACGCTCGTGCCGGGCCATGTCTCCCGCCTTCAGTCGGGGGGGGCGAAACAGCAGGCCGGGAGACGCCACACAAAATGGTCATCGGGCGTGTTCGTTCCAAGTGAAATCGAAGAAATGATCGCTTCTGGTCATGGAGTGACATGCCGTGGCGGAACTGGCCTCGCGCGGTTCCGTTTGCAGGGCGCAGCGGATTTTATGAGCGGACGGTGTCGGGGGTAATTCCGGCGCCGTGCGCCTAAGGGGCCAGCGCGGGAAGGGACCGATCATGGCAGCACCACCCACCTCGGACGTGGCTTCGCGCCAGTCCGCCTCACCGCACGCCGATCAAAAGGCGAATCTCGACCTTCTGACGATCAACACCATCCGGACCCTCACTATCGACGCCGTCGAGAAGGCCGACTCCGGCCATCCCGGCTTGCCAATGGGCATGGCTCCGGCAGCCTACACGCTCTGGACGCGCTTCCTCCGCTATGATCCGGCGGATCCGCACTGGCCCAACCGTGACCGCTTCGTCCTCTCAGCCGGCCACGGCTCGATGCTTCTCTATGCCCTGCTCCATCTGGCCCAGGTCCGGCGGACCGACCGGGAGGGGCGGCTGCTCGACCAGCCCGCCGTGAGCCTCGACGACATCAAGACCTTCCGGCAGCTCGGCAGTGTCTGCGCCGGCCACCCCGAGTACGGGCTCACCACGGGGGTCGAAACCACGACCGGGCCCCTTGGCCAAGGTGCGGGCAACAGCGTCGGTATGGCCATCACGGGCGCTTGGCTTGCCGCGCGGTACAACCGGCCGGGGCGGAAACTGTTCGACTACGACGTCTACGCCCTGTGCAGCGACGGCGACATGATGGAGGGCGTCGCCAGCGAGGCGGCTTCGGTGGCTGGGCACCTTCGCCTCCCCAACCTCTGCTGGATATACGACGACAATTCGGTCACGATCGAGGGCCACACCGAACTGGCCTTCAGCGAGGACATCGCCGAGCGCTTCCGCGGCTATGGTTGGTCGACCCTGCGCGTGGACGACGCCAACGATTGCGAAGCCTTCGCGCGCGCCATCGACACCTTCAAGGCGACCAACGACCGTCCCACCCTGATCGTCGTCAAAAGCGTGATCGGCTATGGCTCGCCGAACAGGCAGGGCACATCGAAGATCCACAGCGACCCCCTCGGCGCCGAGGAAATCAGGCTGACCAAGGCGGCGTACGGCTGGCCTGAGGACGCGCAGTTCCTCGTCCCTGACGGTGTTTACGACCACTTTGCCGGCGCCATGCGCGAGCGCGGCGGCAAGCTGCGGGCGAGCTGGCAGGCGAGTTTCGACGCCTATGCCGGCGAGCACGCCGTGGAGGCGGAGGACCTGAAGACCATGTGGGCCGGCGGGCTACCGGAAGGCTGGGACGCCGACGTCCCGTCCTTCGCCGCAGACCCCAAGGGGATGGCCACACGCGACGCGTCCGCCAAGGTGCTCAACGCGATCGCGCCGCACTATCCCTGGCTGCTGGGCGGAGCGGGGGACCTCGCGCCCTCAACAAAGACCCACCTGAATTTCGAAGACGCCGGCGACCTGGAATTCCGTACCTGGGGCGGCCGAAACATGCACTTCGGCGTCCGCGAACACGCCATGGGCGCGATCGCCAACGGCATGGTGTTGTCGAAGCTTCGGCCTTTTACGGCGACCTTCCTGATCTTCAGCGACTATATGCGCCCGCCCATGCGGCTCGCCGCACTGATGGAAGTCCCCACGGTCTTCGCTTTCACACATGACTCCATCGGCCTGGGCCAGGACGGACCCACCCACCAGTCGATCGAACAGCTGGCAGGCCTGCGCGCCATTCCTGGAATGCGTCTGTTCCGACCGGCCGACGCTAACGAGACGGCCGAGGCCTGGCGCGCGATCCTCTCGGAGACGCAGAAGCCCTGCATCCTGGTGCTGACGCGCCAGGCGCTGCCGGTCCTGGACCGCAATCGGTACGGCTCCGCCGCCGGTCTGGCGCGCGGCGCCTATGTGCTCGCCGGAGATCCAGGGGAGACTCCGCAGGTGATCCTGATGGCGACGGGCTCGGAAGTCTCCCTCGCTGTCGAGGCCTTTGAGCGGCTGGCCAAGGAGCGCGTGAAGGCGCGCGTTGTCTCGATGCCGTCGTGGGACCTGTTCGAAGAGCAGGACAAGGGGTATCGGGACGCGGTCCTTCCCCCAAGCGTCACCGCAAGGGTTTCCGTCGAGGCCGCCGCGTCCTTGGGCTGGGATCGCTATGTGGGTCGCTCAGGGGAAATCATTGCGATGCACAGCTTCGGCGCCTCAGCGCCCATCGGCCCGGTGATGAAGAAATTCGGCTTCACGGCCGACCATGTTTACGAGGCGGCCCGCCGCCAGATCGAAGGCGTAAAGCAATGACCAATCCCCTGAAGGCCCTGGGCGAGAGCGGTCAGGCCCCCTGGCTCGACTACGTGCACCGGCACATCCTGGAGAACGGCGAGCTGGAGCGGCGTATCCGCGAGGACGGCCTGCGCGGCCTCACATCCAATCCGGCGATTTTCGAAAAGGCGATCGGCGAGGGTGACGCCTATGACGGCGTGCTCGGGAAGCTGATGGCGGCAGGCGACGCCGACGTGGTCGGCCTCTACGAAGGTCTGGCCATCGCTGACATCCAGCGCGCGGCGGACATCCTGCGGCCGGTCTGGGACGCGATGAAGGGCGCTGACGGCTTCGTCAGCCTCGAGGTCTCCCCCTACCTGGCCATGGACACCGAGGGCACCCTGGCCGAGGCCCGGCGGCTCTGGAGGACGGTCGACCGGCCGAACCTGATGATCAAGGTGCCGGGGACCAAGCCCGGCGTGCCGGCGATCCGCCAGCTCATCTCCGAAGGGGTGAACATCAATGTCACCCTGCTGTTCGGCATCGACGCCTATCTCAGTGTCGCCGAAGCCTACATCGCGGGCCTCGAAGCGTTGAAGGCGGCCGGAGGCGACGTCTCCAAGGTCCACAGCGTCGCCAGCTTCTTCGTCAGCCGGATCGACACGGCGATCGACGCGAAGATCGACGCGCAGGTGAAGACCGCGACCGGGGAGGACGCCGCCGCGTTGCGCGCTCTTCGCGGTCAGGTCGCGATCGCCAACGCCAAGATGGCCTATCAGCGATATCTCGAACTGATCGAGCAGCCGCGCTGGAAGAGTCTTGCTGCTGCCGGAGCTTGGCCACAGCGGCTCCTGTGGGCGTCCACCGGCACGAAAGACCCGGGCTATTCGGACGTCCTCTATGTCGACAACCTGATCGGCCCGGACACGGTGAACACCATGCCGCCGGCCACGATGGACGCCTTCCGCGACCATGGCCGTGTCCAGCGCACGCTCACGGGCGATGTCGACCAGGCTCGCCTCATCCTCAACGAAACGCGCCGGCTCGGCCTCGATCTCGACGGGGTCACCGATCACCTGGTGCAGGACGGCGTCGACAAGTTCGCCGAGGCGTTCGACAAGCTCCTGGGCGCAGTCGCAGGCAAGCGTCAGAAGATCCTGGGATCGCGCCTCGACGTCCAATGGATCAAGGCCGCCGGCCTCGAGGCCGACCTGAACACCGCCCTCGACCGCGCCGCAGGTGAAGGCTGGACGCGGCGCCTGTGGCGCAAGGACACCAGCCTTTGGCCCGGCGGCGACGCTGACAAGTGGCTCGGCTGGCTCGATGCCGGCCAGGGACGCTGCGTCGACCTGCCGGTCCTCGAGGGTCTCAGCGACGAGGTGAAGAAGCGCGGCTTCTCCCACGCCGTCCTGCTCGGCATGGGCGGTTCGAGCCTGGGTCCCGAGGTGCTTTCGGAGACCTTCGGCTCGAGGCCCGGCCACCCCGAGCTGATCGTCCTGGATTCCACCGATCCAGCCCAGGTCCGCCGTGTGGCCGGGATGGTCGATCCGGCGCGCACCCTGTTCATCGTCTCAAGCAAATCGGGCTCGACCCTCGAGCCGGACGTGCTGCACAGCTTCTTCTTCGACCTCGCCGAAAAGGCCGTCGGGCAGGGGAAGGCGGGCGCGCACTTCATCGCCGTGACCGATCCGGGCTCGAAGCTGGAGCAGACTGCCCAAACCCAGGGGTTCTGGCGCGTCTTCCACGGCGAGCCGACGATCGGCGGGCGCTATTCGGTCCTCTCGAACTTCGGCATGGTCCCCGCCGCCGTGATCGGTCTGGACGTGCGCCACGTGTTCGAGATCCTGGCGCCCATGGTGCGCGCATGCGGGCCCGGCGCTCCGCCCCGGTTCAATCCGGGCGTCCAGCTCGGCGCCCTGTTGGGTGTTGGAGCCAGCCAGGGCCGGGACAAGGTGAGCCTGATCGTTTCAGACGGGATCGGCGGCCTGGGCGCCTGGCTCGAGCAGCTGATCGCCGAATCCACCGGCAAGCAAGGCAAGGGGCTTATCCCCATAGACCTCGAGCCACTCGGCTCGCCGGCTGTCTACGGCCCTGACCGTGTGTTCGCCTACATCCGCCTGGAACACCACGACGATCCGGCGCGGGACACCACGGTGCGCGCGCTCGAGGAGGCTGGCCAGCCAGTCGTTCGCATCACACTGGCGAACAAGGAGATGATCTTCCAGGAGTTCTTCCGCTGGGAGGTCGCCATCGCCGTCGCCGGCGCCGTGATCGGGATCGACCCATTCGACCAGCCCGACGTCGAGGCGAGCAAGGTCAAGACCCGGGCCCTCACCGCCGCCTACGAGCGGACCGGCGAGATGCCCGCCGACCGCCCCATCCTCAGCGAAGGGTCCTTGAGCGTCTATGCCGACGAGGCCAATTCGGCCGACCTCGGCAAGGCCGACAACCTCGAGGAACTGCTGCGCGCTCACCTCTCGCGGGTTGGCGAGGGAGATTATTTCGCCTTGCTCGCCTACCTCGACCGCAACCCGGCGCACGCCGAGCTCTTGCAGGAGATGCGCAAACGCGTCCGGGACCATCGCAAGGTGGCGACGGCCCTGGAGTTCGGACCGCGGTTCCTCCACTCCACCGGCCAGGCCTACAAGGGCGGTCCCAACAGCGGCGTGTTCCTGCAGATCACCGGCAACGGGGCGCCCGAGACGCTGATCCCGGGGCGCAAGATGTCGTTCGCCGTGGTCGAGGCGGCCGAGGCGCGCGGGGATTTCGAGGTTCTCGGCGAACGCAAGCGCCGCGTGCTGCGGGTCGATCTCGGGGACGACGTCGAGGCCGGCCTGCACCACCTGGCGAAGGCGGTCGAGCGCGCGCTTGCCTGAAGCTTGAAGGATCGGAGCGCAAACGTCCCGTCGGACGTTTGCGCAGGGCCGACTTCGAAACGTGGCCTTGGCTCGGGAGTGAAGCGCATGCAGCTTGGCGTGATCGGACTGGGCCGGATGGGGGGCAATATCGCCCGCCGGTTGATGCGCAGCGGCCATAGCTGCGTCGTCTGGGATCAGGCGAAGGCGGCGGTGGACGCCATCGACAAGGACGGGGCGGCCGGCGCGGCCGATCCCAAGGACCTTGTCGCCAAGCTGGATGCGCCCAGGGCCGTGTGGGTCATGCTCCCGGCAGGTGCGATCACGGAGCAGATGGTCGAGCAGCTTTCAGGTCTGCTCGAGCCCGGTGACGTGATCATCGATGGGGGAAACACCTTCTATCGGGACGACATCCGCCGCGCGAAGGCCCTCCAGTCCAAAGGGCTGCACTATGTGGACGTCGGCACCTCCGGCGGCGTCTGGGGCCTGGAGCGCGGCTATTGCATGATGATCGGCGGCGACCCGGCGGTGGTCAGGCGGCTCGATCCGATCTTCAACACCCTGGCGCCGGGCCTTGGCGACATCCCCCGCACCAATCGGCCGGCCGGCGCCGATCCCCGGGCGGAGAACGGCTACATCCACGCCGGCCCACCCGGCGCGGGCCACTTCGTGAAGATGATCCACAACGGCATCGAGTACGGCCTCATGGAGGCCTACGCGGAAGGCTTCGACATCCTGCGCGGCAAGGGTGGAACAGAGCTGCCCGAGTCGGACCGGTTCGATCTCAACCTGACCGACATCGCCGAGGTCTGGCGGCGCGGCAGTGTGATTTCCTCGTGGCTCCTCGACCTCACGGCCCAGGCGCTGGCCAACGATCCCGTGCTCGAGAAATTCGGCGGCCAGGTCGCCGACAGCGGCGAAGGGCGCTGGACGGTGGACGCCGCCGTGGAGGAGGCCGTTCCGGCTCACGTCCTCACCGCCGCCCTGTTCGCCAGGTTCCGCTCGCGAGAGGGCAACACCTTCGGCGAAAAGATGCTTTCCGCCATGCGTTTTGGCTTCGGAGGTCACGTCGAGCAGACGGCGAAGGGCTGAACCATGGCCCAGCTCGCCCCCGCGCCGCCTTGTGTCATGGTGATCTTCGGGATCCGCGGCGACCTCACCAAGCGCCTGCTTGTCCCTGCCATCTACAATCTCCACACCGCCGGGCTCCTCGACGATGGGTTCAAGATCCTCGGCGTCGACCACGGCGATTCCGACGACGAGGGAGTTCGCAAGGATCTCGGCGACTTCCTGCGCGAGCAGGCCTCGTCCAAGGGCAGTGAGATGGGGAAGGGGGAGATCGACGAGCGCTGCTGGTCCTGGCTGGCCGACCGGATCAGCTATCTCAAGGCGGACTTCGACGACGACGGCGCCTATCGCACGATCGCCGATCGGGTGAAGTCGCTGGGCGCGGGCGCCGCCCTTTTCTACCTGGCCACAGCGCCGCGTTTCTTCGCAGGCGTGGCCGAGCGCCTGGCCAGGGCGGGGCTGCTGGCCGAGAGCGAGGGCGCCTTTCGGCGGATGGTGGTCGAAAAGCCCTTCGGCGAGGACCTGGAGAGCGCCAGGGAGCTCAATCGCCGCCTGCTCGCCTGCATGGCCGAGAGCCAGATCTACCGGATCGATCACTTCCTGGGGAAGGAGACGGTCCGCAACATCATGGTCACTCGCTTCGGCAATGGCGTCTTCGAGCCGCTGTGGAACCGCCTGCACATCGATTCGGTGCAGATCACCGCTGCGGAGACGGTGGGGGTGGAGGAACGCGGCTCCTTCTACGACAAGACCGGCGCCCTGCGGGACATGACGCCCAACCACCTCCTGGCCCTGCTGGCCATGATGGCGATGGAGCCGCCCAACTCCTTCGACCCCGAAGCCGTGCGCGCGGAGAAGGGGCGTGTGCTGGAGGCGATCCGCCGCTATGCGCCGGACGAGGCGGCGGAGAAGTCCGTGCGGGGCCAGTATGGCGCGGGGAAGGTCCAGGGGAAGGACGTCGTCGCCTATCGCGACTCCGAGAATGTCGACCCGAAGAGCGAGACCGAGACCTTTGTGGCCCTGCAGCTCGAGGTGGACAACTGGCGCTGGGCGGGCGTGCCCTTCTATCTTCGTACCGGAAAGTCGATGGGCGCGCGGGATACCGAGATTGCGATCCAGTTCAAGGCGGCGCCCAGGACCCTGTTCCAGGATCTTCAGGAGGGCGCCTCGAAGCCCAATGTCCTGGTCCTGCACATCCAGCCCGACGAGGGCCTGAGCCTGTGCTTCGACGCCAAGCGGCCAGGGCCGGACGTTGAACTGGAGGAGGTCAACATGGCCTTCCGCTACGCTGATGTTTTCCCCTCGAAGCCCGCCACCGGCTATGAGACCCTGATCTATGACGTGCTGATCGGAGATCCGACCCTGTTCAACCGGGCGCAGGATGTGGAGGCCGGCTGGTCGGTGGTGATGCCCTTCCTCGAGGCGTGGAAGACCGGCGGCGAAGTCGAAACCTATTCGGCCGGGGAGAATGGTCCGGCCGGCGCAGATCGCCTTCTCGAAGACAGCGGCCGCGTCTGGCGTCACGTGGGCAGATGACGCCGATCCGGCTCCTGGTGAGCGACGTCGACGGCACCTTGGTCACGCCTGAGAAGGCCCTGACTCCTGCGGCCATCGAGGTGGGGCAGGCCATCGCAAAGGCCGGCCTCGCCTTCTGTCTTGTCTCCAGTCGGCCCGCCAGAGGGATGGCTCAGCTGGTTGAGGCGCTGGACGTGCGCGCGCCGTGCGCCGCCTTCAACGGCGGACGGATCTTCGAGCCGGATGGGCGGGTCCTCGAGAGCCATCCGCTCCCGGTCGACGCGGCGGGCGAAGCTCTGGACCTGATTGCCGGAACGGGCGCGGGCGCCTGGATGTTCGCGGGTGACGAGTGGCTCCTGATCGATCCGGCGGGCGACGAGGTCTGGCGCGAGCGCCGGACGGTCGGTTTCGATCCGGTCCAGGTGGACGATCTCAAGGCGGTCCGGGGGCCAGTCGGCAAGATCGTCGGCGTCTCGGACGATCCGGCGGTGCTCGATCTCTGCCAGGCGCGCGCGGGTCCGGCCCTCGCCGGACGCGCCAACGTCAGCCGCTCGCAGACCTATTATCTGGATTTCACCCATCCGTCGGCGGACAAGGGTCGCGCGGTCACAGCACTGGCCCACCGACTTGGCGTGCCGCTGGAGGCGACGGCGGTGATCGGCGACATGGACAACGACCTACCGATGTTCGCTGTCGCCGGCTTTTCGGTGGCGATGGGCCAGTCGACCGATCGGGTGAAGTCGGCCGCCAAGGCCGTTACGGCGTCGAATCGCGAGGACGGCTTCGCCCTCGCCGTGCGTGATCTCATCCTCCCACGCGTGGCGTAACCCGGTGGCGCCGCCGATCCTCGTCGTGATGGGCGTCTCCGGCTCGGGCAAGACAACTGTGGCCAAGCCCCTGGCTCAGGCGTTGGGCTGGCCGTTCGAGGAAGGCGACGATCTGCACCCGGCGGCGAACGTCGCCAAGATGCGCGCCGGCCATCCGCTGGACGATGAGGATCGCAAACCGTGGCTGGAGGCGATCGGACGCTGGATCGACGCCCAGGCCGCGAAGAGAGAAGCGGGCGTGATCACCTGCTCGGCCCTCAAGCGCGCCTACCGCGACCAGATCCGCCAGGGCCGGCCTCAGGTGACCCTGGTCTTCCTCGAGGGCTCGAAGGCCCTGATCGCCGAACGGCTCTCCCACCGCCACGGCCACTTCATGCCCCCCTCTCTCCTCGACAGTCAGTTCGAAGCCCTCGAGGCGCCGGGCCCGGACGAACCGGTGATCACGGTCGACATCAGCGAGAGCGTCGAGACGCAGGTGCGGGATATCGAACAAGCCCTGGGAAAGGGCGGGGTGGCGTAGACAGTCGGCGAGCGCCGGGGAGCGGCCTTTCCCATCCGTCTGACCGCCTCCGGCGGTCATCCACCTTCCGGGGAAGGAGAGCGCGTTTTCTTTGAAATTCAAAGCTTTCCTCCCCCGGAGGTGGACGCGGCGGAGCCGCGGACGGAGGGGGGTAGGCCGCCCCGACCACGTTGACGTTAAATCCCAGCGTACCAGGCGTAGCCGCGGTCTTCCCAGAAGCCGCCCTTGCCGCCGCCGATCTGGTCGAGCCGGTCGACCAGCTGGATCCGCATGACGTACTTGGCCTGCTTGTAGCCGAGTTGCCGCTCGACCCGCAGTCGGAGCGGCGCACCGTGGGCGACGGTGAGCGGCTGGCCGTTCATCGCATAGGCCAGGATCGTCTGGGGGTGCACGGCGTCGAAGAAATCGATGCTTTCGTAGTAGAGGCCGCTTGCGTCGCCCGTGCCGCCAAGATCGTCCGCGCAGCGGAAGACCACGTAGCGAGCCTGGGGCAGGGGCCCCGCCAGCGCCAACACCCGTGCGAGCTGCACGCCGGTCCAGCCACCGATGGCGCTCCAGCCCTCGACGCAGTCATGCCGGGTGATCTGGGTGCGCGCCGGCATGGCCTTGAGCTGGTCGAGGGAGAGCCACAACGGCTGGCGCACCAGTCCTTCCACGGCCAGGCGCCAGTCGGCGAAGCCGCCTTCCATGAGGCTCTGGTAGGCCGCGCTCGCAGGCATGACGCTGCCGTTGGCTCTGAAGACCGGCGACAGTTGGGAGGTGGAGAACTCCTTGGCGAGGGGTTGTCCGCCGAGCAGCAGGCGCTGTGAAGTCTGGGTCAGGTCCGTCGCCTTGCCGATCGCGTCCTGGAATCGAGGGGCTTGCGAGAGGCGGTTGCAGCCGTCGAGCATAAGGCCGGCTACGCTGGCCGTCGCGGCGCCCATCACGCGCCGACGGGAAAGAATGAGGCGGCTCATTGGCCATGCTCCCGGGGCAGAGCGTACCGGCCCGTGATCATCGACCCGATTTCGTTGAACACGCCAGCGAGGAACACCTCGACAACGTGCACGATCACGAACAGGACGATGAGGTTGGCAAAGATGAAGTGAATGGAGCGCGCCGACGGCCGGCCGCCCAGCACTGTCGTCAGCCAGGGGGCGAAGGCGTCGAAGCCGGGCGACATGGCCAGACCCGTGATCACCATGCCCGGAATGAGCACGAAGACGACCCCTACATAGGCCAGCTTCTGCAGCACATTATAGCGTTTCGCCGCTTCGCCGGTGGGATGCCGCAGGCGGATGTGGTCGACTACGCTGGCGAGAAGGTTCCTTGGAGACAGCTCGCGGCGCGTGGGCGCGAGGTCGCGCCGGAAGTGGCCGTTCAGGACACCGGCGACAAGATAGATCAGACCGTTGGTCACGAGGATCCAGGCCAGGAAGAAATGCCAGCGCCGCCCGGTGGCGAGGTCCTGCCAGCTGGGCAGGGTCGCCCAGGTCGGGAAACCCCGAGCGAGGGGGCCGTTTGGGCCAGGCGAGACGCCGATGACGCCGGTAGTGTCGAAGCTGAGGTCGCCGATGCGAAGGCCGCCCCGAGGACCCGCCGGCGTGTCGTGGGCTGTCGCCTCCAGCCACGCATGATCGAAGTCCGCGCCATAGGAGCCCCAATAGAGCCGCGGATGGGCGTTGAAGATCTGCAGCCCACTCATGAGTAGCAGGGTCAGCACCAGGACATTTATCCAATGGGTTAGCCTGACCACGAGTGAGTGCCGGCGGATGACTTCGCGGGCCCCTGCGGGAGGGCGTCGACGTCTCGCGGCTGGCGTGTCGATAGCTTCAGTCGTCACAGTTTGTCCGACTCCGTTGCTGGCACGTTCCAAATCGCGGCGGTCTCGCCGTCGGAGCGCCCTCGGTGTCTCGTGGGCGACACCGATCAATTCGAGACCCGTCACACGAAGGTTACGGGGTCCTGGCAACCTGGGGAGAGTAGAAAGCTTATCGGCTCGCAGGTGGGCGCGGGCTGGAGGAACGGTTCCAGATGATCAGCACGATCTATGTCGAGCCCCTCGCCCATGGATGGGCCGTTCGTCAGGACGAGGTCGATAATCCCCAGGTCTTCGCCAGCGGCGCGAAGGCGGAGGACGCCGCCCTTCGGCTTGCTGAGCGGCTCGCCCGTGCGGGGCGGGCGTCCGAGGTGGTCGTCTATCTGCGGAACGGAGCCGTTGGGGGGCGCTTCGCGTGTCCGGCCATGGAGGGGAGCGCTTAGAAGAGGCTCAGGAGAAGCGCGCACCCAACTGCGACAGGCCCTGATCGATCAAAGGATCGCTCGACGCGCCCGCGACGCGGGCGGCAAGGACCGCCTCGGCGGCCTGGGCGGCCAATTCGGCGGCGGCGGCCTTCACTTCGTTGGCGGCCTGCGCTTCCGCAAGGGCGATCTTGCGCTCGGCCAGCACCCCGCGCCGACGGATGTCTTCCTCGAGCGCTTCGGCAGCCTCTTTCCGGAGCCGCTCGGCGTCCGCCTCGGCGGCGGCGAGCATTTCGGCGGCCGCGCGTTCGGTCTCCTCCCGGCGGGTGTGGATCTGGGCCAGCAGAGCCTCGGCCTCTTCGCGCAGGCGCTTGGCCTCGTCGAGCTGGTCCTGAACCTTCTTCCGCGCTGAATCGAGGACGCCCGTGATCATCGCAGGCACCTTGGCGCGCCAGATGATCGCGATGAACACCACCAGGGCGATGGTGACCCAGAAGTGGGCGTCCAGCGGATTGTAGAGGGGGGAGAACACGGCGTTCTGAGCCTTCTGGTCTTCAGGCGGTCGGGGTCTGGGCCAAGGCGCCTTCGATCTCGGCGCGGCTTGCGCCGACACCGGTGAGGCGCTCAATCATGGCTTCGGCCACGTCCGCGGCGACGGCCTGGACATGTCCCATGGCTTCGGCGCGCGCTTCGGCGATTCGGGCCTCGGCGCTGGCGAGCACCTGGGACAGTCTCGCCTCTTCCTCGGCGCGACGAGCCGCGGCGGCGGTCTTGGCCTTGGCGAGAGCGTCCTGGGCAATCAGATGAGCGCGATTGCGGGCCGCCGCGATCTCCGCAGCAGCCGCGTCGAGCTCGGCCTGAGCCGTGTCCCGCATCCGTCGGGCCTCGCCGAAGTCCCCTGCGATCTTGTCCTCGCGGTCGTCGATCGTTCCCGCCACCCGCGGCACGAAGACCCGGGCGATGAGCAGATACAGGACGAGGAAGACGACCAGCGCCCAGAAGATCTCAGCCGGCCAAGGGGCAGGATCAAACTGCGGCAGGCCACCGGACGACGGTGCGGCGGCTGCGGCGGTGGACGCGGGGTCGGCCATCGGCGTCTTTCGTCAGAGGAAGTAGATGAGGAGGCCCAGCACGAAGGCGAACAGGCCCATCGACTCGGCGAGAGCCATGCCGATGAACAGGTAGGTGCGTTCGCCCGCCGCGGCCGCGGGGTTGCGGATCGCCGCTTGCAGGTAGTTGCCGAACAGGATGCCAAGGCCGGCGCCGGCGCCGATCAGGCCGGTCATCGCCAGGCCCGCGCCGATGGCTTTGGCAGCGTGAATATCCATGGTCGTGGTCTTCCTTAAGGGTTGTGGGTCAGTAAGCGTCAGTGGCCGTGATCGAGGTTCACGACTTCGTTGAGGTAGATGCAGGTGAGGGCGGCGAAGACGAACGCCTGCAAGCCGGCGACGACCAACTCGAGGATGTAAAGTCCCACCACCATGGCGAACGACAGGCCGGCGCCGAGGAACCCGAGGCTGGCGAGGCCGCCGTGCGTGGCGAAGGTTCCGAGCCCGATCACGAAGCTCGCGAACACGAAGATCACGATGTGGCCGCCGAGCATGTTGCCGAACAGACGCAGGGCGAGCGTGCCGGGCCGGATCAGGAAGGACAGCAGCTCGATGAAGCTCAGGAACGCCGCCATGAAGAAGTTCATGCCGCTCGGCCAGAACAGCTTGAAGAAGCCCAGGCCGTTGCGGCCGAAGCCCACGATCAGCACGATCGCGAACGACATCAGGGCGAGCGTCACCGTGACGGCGAGCTGTGAGGTGGCCGTGAACCCGAGGGGCAGCAGGCCGAGGTAGTTGAGGATCGCGATGAACAGGAACAGCGTGAAAATGAACGGCAGGAACGGGCGCCCGCGATCGCCGATGATCCCCCCGGTGAATGTCCCGTCCACGAAATTGTAGAGCAGCTCCGCCGACGCCTGCAGCCTGCCCGGGACGAGCTCCCGGCGGGCGGCGAGCAGCAGGAAGCCAACGATGATCGCCGCTGCGAGCATCATGAAGAGCACGGAATTGTTGATGGAGAGGTCGACTGAGCCGAGTCCGGGAATCGTGACCGGCAGCGGCACGACCTTCTGGACCAGGAACTGCTCCATCGGATTGATAGCGGCCATTGGTTCTGGTCTTCGTCCCGCGTTCTAGTCGTTACTCGTCGTCATCGTCATCGTCCGGCGCCCGAGGCGCCGGGGGGGTCGTGCTTTGCGTCCGCGCCGAGGCGCGGGTCGCGGTGCGAATCGTCGTGACGAGAGCCATCGTCACACCGATCAGCAGCCCGCCCACGAGCCCGAACGGACGGGTGTGGGCGAAGTGATCCAGAAGCCAGCCCAGGCCGACCCCGCCAAACACCCCGCCAAGCAGCTGGGCGACCATCCGGTACCCAGCGGAGGCGCCTGCGCCGGCTCCGGACATCGCGCCCAGGCCAAGGTCGAGGCCGGGTCGCGACTTACGCCGGTCGGCTTCGAACGCCGCGAGACGTTCATCAAGCCGCCCGAACGGGTCGGGACCAGGGTCTTCTGACTTTGGCATGGACGACGAAGGCCCTACTGACCTTGGCGTCCCGCCGAGGCCCGGTCAGGTCGGCGCGGAACCTATAGAGGCGGCCATCGCAGGTCAAGACTGCGTGATCTCACCGTAATATTTTGAAATACTGGAGTTTTTCGGTCACACGACGGCCACGGCACGGTCTGTGCGCCCCGCGACCGTGCGCCACGCCCAGAGCCTGATCCGTTCGCACGGAACAGATGCATGAGGTTGCTCTAGCGTGCGCTTCAGCTCGCCGCCAGGGCCTCGGCCTGCCGAAGATCCACCGACACCAGTTGCGAGACGCCGCGCTCGCGCATGGTGACGCCGAAGAGCCGGTCCATGCGCGACATGGTGAGCGGATTGTGGGTGATGGTCAGAAAGCGCGTCGCCGCCCGCTGCCGCATGGCGTCCAGCAGGTTGCAGAACCGTTCCACATTGGCGTCGTCGAGCGGCGCATCCACCTCGTCGAGCACGCAGATCGGCGCGGGCGCCGACAGGAACACGGCGAAGATCAGGGCGGCGGCCGTCAGGGCCTGCTCGCCCCCGCTCATCAGGCTCATCGTCGCCATGCGCTTGCCTGGGGGACAGGCGAAGATCTCGAGACCCGACTCGAGCGGGTCATCCGACTCGACCAGCCGCAGTTCCGCCGACCCTCCCTCGAACAGGGTGGTGAACAGGTCGCGGAAATTGGCGTCGATGACTTCGAAGGCGGCGAGAAGGCGCTCGCGGCCTTCGGCATTGAGCTCCTCTATGGCCTGGCTCAGGCGCGCGAGGGCCGCGTAGAGGTCGTCCCGTTCCGACGCCAGGCCTTGCAGGCGCGTGTCCATCTCCGCCGCCTCCTCTTCGGCCCGCAAGTTGACTGCGCCCAGGGCCTGCAGGTCACGCTCGAGCGCAGCCAGGTGGGACTCCATCGCCGCCGTTCCAGCCGGCAGGGCCACCGCGTCTGCGGCAAGACTCCGGGCCAGGGCCTCCGGCTCGAGGCCCGTCGCTTCGGTCAGGGTTGTCTTCAACGAGGCGAGGGTTGTTGCGGCCGCCTCCAGCCGCGCCTCGGTCCCCGCCCGGCTCTCTCGTGCGTCGGCGGCGCGGGCGTCCGCCTGCCGCGCGGCGCGTTCGGCGGCCGCTCGCCCCGTTTCCGCGGCTGCCAGAGCCTCAGCGGCTTCAGCCTGACGCGCCTGGGCCTTGGCCGTCTGGTCGGCGACGTCGACCCGCCGACGCTCGAGGCGCTCGGGCGCCTCGCGGGCCTCGGCAAGAGCCGTCCGGGCGGTCGCCTCCTCCCGCTC
This sequence comes from Caulobacteraceae bacterium, assembly GCA_036488935.1. Taxonomy (GTDB): domain Bacteria; phylum Pseudomonadota; class Alphaproteobacteria; order Caulobacterales; family Caulobacteraceae; genus Acaudatibacter. The sequence goes on from DASXGR010000177.1 coordinate 52,077, forward strand.
CAGCTGGTCCAGGCGCTCGGCGGCGGTCGCGTCGCGGCGGCTCCAGTCGCGCGTCTCGCGCTCGAGCTGCTCAAGGCGGCGCTGGCGCCCCGCCCGGGCTGCAGTCTCGCGTTCGAGGGCCGAGCGCGCGGAGAAGGCGGCTTCACGGGCCGCGCCCGCCGCGGTCCGCGCCTGGGCGAGGTCCTGGCCCAGCCCATCGTCAGACCGCTCGGCAGGCGCCGCGGCGAGCGCAGCCTTCAGCGCGCCGTCGGCCTCGCCCCGCTCGGAGGAGAGCCGCGCGATGGTCTCGTCGAGAGCGACGCCCCTCGCCTCGCGCCGCGCTCGCTCGCCTTCGAGCGCCTGCAGGGCCTCGCGGGCACGGGTGTGCTGGAGGGCGGCGGGGCCCGGTCGGCTGCGCGCGGCGGCCAGGGCTTTTTCCGATTCCGCAAGGGTTCGGGTGGCGGCTTCGTGGTCGGCGCGAGTTTTTGCCGCCTCCGGCCGCAGTTCCGCGATCTCCGCCTCCAGGGCGGCGAGGCGGGCCCGCTGTTCCAGTCGGACCTGCGCCGGTTTAGGCGCCCCCGAGCGCACAGTGAGGCCGTCCCACCGCCAGAGGTCTCCCTCGCGCGAGACGAGCCGCGCCCCGGGCGGCGAAAGGCGTGCGAGCCGTGGCCCGTCTTCGCGGGCGACGAGGCCCACATAGGCCAGGCGTGCGGCCAGGGCGGGCGGCGCATCGATCCTGTCGGCCAGGGTCGTGACGCCCTCCGGCCATTCCGGGGCGCTCGCCTCGCGCCCGCCCCAGAAGGCGGCGGCGGCTGGATCCAGACCCGCCGAGAGGTCGTCGCCCAGGGCGGCGGCGAGAGCTGTCTCGAGGCCGGACTCCGGCGTGACCTGCTCCAAAACCGGTTTTGCGCTTCCCGCCGCAGGCGCACGGGCGATCTCGGAAAGGCCGCGAGCCGAGGTCTCACGCCGCGCGAGGGCGTCCTCCGCTGCGCGGGCGGACTTGCGCAGGTCGCTCTCCGCCTCCGCCGCCTGGCGCCGCGCGGCCTCCGCCGCCTCCAGCGCCTCGCGCGCGCCGGTCTCGGCCGCCCGCGCGGTCTCCACCGCCGCCCGGGCGGCGTCGAGCCTCGGATCATCCGCAGGTCCGATAGCCGCGCGGTCGTTCTGCGCCTGAACGAGGGCGCGCTCGCTGCGGGTGAGGCGCTCACGCGCCTCCTGAACCCGTGCGGCGCTGGCCCGCGATTCTGCCTGGAGAGCGGCGAGGCGTCCCGCCAGGGCCTCCACCTCCCGCGTCCGCTGAGCCGCCGCGTGCTCCGCGGCTTCGGCCGCCGCCTTCAGGGCGGGCAAGCGCTCGGGCGCCTGGGCGACTTCGGCGCGAACGCGATCGAGCTCCGTCGTGAGACGCTGAAGCGCGTCCTTGGCGTCCTCCTGCGCCTTTGTCTCCCGATTCCGGTCGGAAACGAGGCGCGCCACGTCCGCCGTCAGGCGCTCGGCCTCGGCCCGGGCTGAGGCAAGATCCCGCTCGGCGCGATCCTGTTCGATCATCAGCCGGCCCAGGATCGCCGCAGCTGTCGCGGCGGCCTCCTTCAGCGGGGGCAGGGCGGCGTCCGCCGAAACGAGGGCCGTCGCAGCCCGCGCCGCTTCCTGAGCGGTGGTCAGGGCGAGCCCCACGGCGTTCGCGGCCTCCTCACGGGCAGCCTCGTGGACGGCGGCCGCGTCGGCCCAGCGGGCGTGCATCAGCGCCGCCTCGACCTTGCGGATCTCGGCGGCGAGCATCTTGTAGCGCGCCGCGGCCCGCGCCTCGCGCCTCAGCCGGCCCTGTTGCGACTCCACTTCGCGGGCAAGGTCGTCCAGCCGTGTGAGATTCGCCTCGGCCGCCTTCACCCGCAGCTGGGCCTCATGGCGACGCCCATGCAGGCCCGCGACGCCCGCCGCCTCCTCGAGGATGCGTCGGCGGTTCTGCGGTTTGGAGGCGATCAGTTCCGAGATCTGCCCCTGGCGCACCAGGGCGGGGGAATTGGCGCCGGTCGAGGCGTCGGCGAACAGCAGCTGCACGTCGCGCGCGCGCACCTCCGACCCATTGATGCGGTAGGTCGAGCCGGCGCCGCGCTCGATGCGGCGGCTGACCTGCAGGACCGGGTGCGCCGCATAGGCGGCCGGCGCCGTGCGATCTGCGTTGTCGAGGGTGATCACCACCTCGGCGTGGTTGCGCGAGGGCCGCCCCGACGAGCCGGAGAAGATCACGTCCTCCATGCCCTCGCCGCGCATCGCCTTGGCAGAGGTCGCTCCCATCACCCAGCGCAGAGCTTCCAGGAGATTCGACTTGCCGCACCCGTTGGGCCCGATCACCCCGGTCAGTCCCGGCTCTATGAAGAACTCCGTCGCGTCGACGAAGGACTTGAAGCCCGAAAGGCGCAGGCGCGTGAGATGCAAGGAGCCGACCTACCCCTTGCGGTGAGCGCGCTCGGCGCTCTCGATCGCCGCGTCCAGGTCCTTCAGCGTGGGGTCCCCGTCCAGCTTGTGTCCGTTGACGAAGAAGGTCGGCGTGAACTGCACGCCATGGTCCTGCGCGTCCTTGTCCGTCCGCGTCTGAAGGTCCGCCAGGGCCTGGTGGTTGGTCAGGCAGGCGTCGAACTGGTCCGGGGTCATGCCGGCAGCCTTGGCCACCTTCAGCAGGGCCGCTCCACCACCCTGAGCAATGCCGACCTGGTCGGCGAAGATATCGTCGACGACCTGGAAATAGCGGTCCGCCGGCGCGCAATCGGCGACCATGAAGCCGGCGACCGCCAGTTCCGAGTCGCCGGTGATCATCTCGTGGAAGACGAACCGGACCTTGCCCGTATCGATCCAAGTCTTCTTGAAGGCGGGGAACACCTGGTTCGCCCACGCCGCGCAGTGAGGGCAGCCCACCGACGCGTATTCCACCACGGTGACGGGGGCCGTAGGCGAGCCCAGGACGTGCTCGGGCGCAGTCGCGGCGGGCGCGTTCGCAGCCAACGCGCCGGATGCGCCGGTGAGGACTGCGGCCGCGGCGGCGGCGAGGAACCAATCAGATCGGGCGTGTCGCGACATCCTAAAGCTTTACTCCTTGCGCGCGCGCCACAGCCCGGTCGAGCTCAGGACCGGTGAGCGCGCCCTGGTAGACGCGCCCGTTGATCACAAATGTCGGTGTCTGGCGAACGCCATCGCGACGCTCAGCCTCGCGCCAGCGAGCCTCGATCGCCGCCAGCGCAGCGGGATCGCGGATGCAGGCCTCGAACTCCGCGGGCGTCAGACCCGCCCTGCCGGCGATCTCCAGCATTGCAGGTTGAGGATCGCCGCTGGCGAACATCTGCGCCTGCGCATGAAACATATCGTCCACGACATTGAAGTATTTATCTTTTCCGGCGCAGTGCGCGGTCAGGAAGCCGGCCGCGGCCAAGGCGGTGTCGCCGGTCAGGGCTTCCCGCAGGATCCACCGCACCTTTCCGGTCTCGATGTACCGCGCCCGGAAAGTCGGGAAGACCTGGGTGTGGAAGGCCGCGCACACCGGACAGGCGACCGAGGCGTATTCGATCACCGTCACCCGCGCGGCCGGCGAGCCCATCGCCATGTCCTGGGGCGATGGTGGGGCCGGATGGGGACGCTGGCAGGCGGCCAGGCACAGCATCGCGAGCAGGACGGCCCATCGGGCGGTCGGGCGCATCAGGCGAGGTCCTCGAACCCCCTCGATACCGAGAATCGGTCGCACGGATTGGGATCATCTGCGGAATCGGCGCCCCGCGGCAAGCCGACCGCCGACTTCATTCCGAGCCTCGGCGCCGGATCGCCCGGCCCAGTCGGGTCAAGGCCGCCCGCAGCGCGCCTTCCGGCACCTCCGCCATTTCCTTCGCCAGCGCCTGTTCGACCGCCGCGTCGAGGGGCGCGTCCAGCGATGGGCCGGCCCGGAAGGTCGGCCGCGGGCGCGCCGACGAGTGGCCTCTCAGCGGACCTTGGACGATGCGCAAACGATCCACCGCCCCCTCGCCCAGGATCAGGTTCACCCGGGCCAGGATGTCCGGCGCCTGGTGCTGGATCAGGGTCGCGGCCGCGCCCTCGACTCGCAGCTCCAGGCTGGCCGCTCCGCCGCCGCGCGGCTTGGACAGCTTCACCGGCTCGGTGCGCCGGGAGAGGCCCTCTCCGACGATCTCCTTCCAGCGCACCTTGAGTCCGTCCGCCCCCTGGCCGAAACGCGCTTCCAGCTGCTTCAAGGTCGGGGTGAGCGCCTTGGCCGCTGCGGGAGGCGGCCCCGGCGCCGGCCGCGTGCGGAGCCGGCCGAGGATCTGCTTTGCCTCGTGGGCGGAGGGGAGCGGACGGGCCATGGAAGCGATAGTAGAGCGCCGCATGAGCTTCGTCGCCCCGCTCCGTTCGCGCCTCCTGAAGTGGTACGACCGTCACGCCCGCGCCCTGCCATGGCGCGCGCGCAGGGGCGAAAGTGTCGATGCCTATCGGGTCTGGCTGTCGGAGGTGATGCTCCAGCAGACGACCACGGTCCACGCCGCCCCTTATTTCGAGGCCTTCCTGCGCCGCTGGCCGAGGGTGAGCGACCTGGCGGCGGCGGAGGATGCGGAGGTGATGAGCGCCTGGGCCGGGCTCGGCTACTACGCCCGGGCGCGCAACCTGCTCGCCTGCGCTCGCGCTGTGGCGCGTGATCATGCCGGGCGATTTCCGGATACGGAGGAGGGGCTGCGCGCCCTCCCGGGCCTGGGCCCCTACACCGCGGCGGCCGTCGCGGCGATCGCCTTCCAGCGGCCGGCCAACGTCGTCGACGGCAATGTCGAGCGGGTGATGGCGCGGCTCTTCGCCGTCGAGGCGCCGCTGCCGGACGCCAAGCCCGAGCTCAAGCGCCTCGCCGCCACCCTCGTGACGGCTCAGCGTCCTGGGGACTGGGCCCAGGCGCTGATGGATCTGGGCGCGGTGATCTGTCGCCCCAGGTCGCCGCTTTGCGAGACGTGTCCGATAAGCGGCGACTGCCGCGCCTTCGCCGCCGGCGCGCCGGAGTCGTGGCCGCGCCGCAAGGCGAAGGCGGAGCGGCCCCGTCGCCACGGCGTCGCCTTCGTCCTGCTGTCCCAAGGCCAGGTGGCGCTGGAGCAGCGGCCGGCCAGCGGCCTTCTGGGCGGGATGCTGGGCCTGCCAACGACCCCCTGGCGGGCCGAGCCGTGGACCCTGGCCGAGGCGCGCAGCGCCGGGCCGGGCGCGACGACCTGGATGGAAGCGGGGGCGGTGGAGCACGTTTTCACCCATTTCGCCCTGCGGCTCACGGTCCTGACGTGCGCCCCGGCCGAGCCGACCGAAGGCTTTCTCTGGACGCCGATGGAAAGGGCGAGGAGCGGCTTGCCGACCGTCTTTCGCAAGGCGTTCGACCTGGCGGCGCCGACCGAGCCTCAGCTCATCTGAGCGCGGATCCGCGCGCGGAGCACGTCGATCGGCTGCAGACCGCGGTCGGTGCGCACGTGCCAGTAGGTCCAGCCGTTGCAGGCGGGTTGCCGCTCGAGCATTGCGCCGAGCTTGTGGATCGAGCCGGTGAGCTCGCCGGCCGCCAGGCTGCCGTCGGGACGCACCTTCGCCTGCTGTCGCCCTTTGGGGCACCAGAGGATGTCCCCAGGGCTGAGCAGCCCGGCCTCCACGATCTGGCCGAAGGGAACGCGGGGCTCCGACTTCTTCGATCCCGTCACCTCCAGGTCGGCCGGCGCGGCGGGAACAACCTGCGAGATCCGCTTGCGCGCCAGATCGGCGTAACGCGCCTCCCGCTCGATGCCGATGAACCGGCGCCCGAGCCGGCGCGCCGCCGCCCCTGTCGTGCCCACGCCGAAGAAGGGATCGAGAACGACATCGCCCGGCTGGGTCGAAGCCAGGATCACCCGGTGCAGCAGGGCCTCCGGCTTCTGGGTCGGGTGGGCCTTGGCGCCTGTTTCATCCTTGACCCGCTCCTCGCCCGAGCAGATCGGCAGCGACCAGTCCGAGCGCATCTGCAGCTCGTCGTTGGCCATCTTCATGGCGTCGTAGTTGAAGGCGTAGCGCCGCGCGCCGCGCATCTTGGCCGCCCAGATCAGGGTCTCGTGGGCGTTGGAGAAGCGAGTCCCCTTGAAGTTCGGCATCGGGTTGGCCTTGCGCCAGACGATGTCGTTGAGGATCCAGAAACCCTGGTCCTGCACCGCTCGACCCACGCGGAAGATGTTGTGGTAGCTGCCGATCACCCACAGGGCGCCGTCGTCCTTCAGCACCCGCCGGCACGCGGCAAGCCAGGCCGTGGTGAAGGCGTCATAGGCCTCGAACGAGGCGAAGCGGTCCCAGTCCTCGTCCACGGCGTCGACCCGAGAATTGTCGGGCCGCAGGAGTTCGCCGCCGAGCTGCAGGTTGTAGGGCGGATCGGCGAAGACGAGGTCCACCGACCGCTCGGGCAGGCGAGCCAGCTCTTCGATGCAGTCGCCGACGATCACCTCGTCGATCGGCAGGGTCATGGGCTCTTCCTCTTCGGAGCGGCCTTCTTCAGCCAAGCGTAGTGAAGCTGGAGTTAACTCCGAAATGTCCAAGCGCGATGGCCGCAAAGACTGCGAGCCCGACCCAGGTGTTGGCCTTGAAGATCTTCAGGGCTCGCGCCGCGTCGGCGCCCCTCAGAGACCTCACCTGCCAGGCCAGGATCAGGCCGACCGCCAGAAAACAGGCGGGGAAGATCGGGCCAAGCGCCCCCACGCGTCCGGCCGCGCCCGCCAGGACGAATGTGACGAGATAGGCGGCAAGGACGAAGCCAGGAACGTGGCGTCCCAGTCTTCGGGCGGTGGACTTCACGCCCACGAGGGCGTCGTCCTCGATGTCCTGCAGCGCGTAGATCGTGTCGTAGCCGAGGGTCCAGGCGATGCCCGAGGCGTATAGCAGGAGAGCGGGGGTCCACGTCTCGCCGAGGGGTGGGCTCGAGCCCACGGGAGCCCCCAACCGCCCAAGCAGGGGCTCGCCGCCTTCGGCGGCGGCGTAGCCCAGCAAGGCGCCCCAGTTGAACGTGAGACCGAGCCACGCCTGAGGCCACCAGGTGATCCGCTTCATGAACGGGTAGGCGGCGACCAGAGGCAGCGAGGCCGCTGCGAGCCAGAAGCTCGTGAGGTTGAGGAACAGCAGGATTGCGAGGCTCGCCGCCGTGCACCCCAGGGCGAAGGCCAGCGCCGCCTTGCGGCTGATCTGTCCGCTCGCCACTGGCCTCGCCGCCGTGCGTGCGACGCGGGCGTCGAAATCCTTGTCGGCGACATCGTTCACCGCGCAGCCGGCCGCCCGCATCAGCACGGCGCCGACAAAGAAGGCGCCGAGCAGCCAGGGGTTGGGCCAGGCGCCCCCCATTGCGCAGGCCAGGGCGATCCCCTGCCAGCCGGGCAGCATCAGCAGCCAGATTCCCGTCGGCCGATCGAGCCTGGCCAGTTTCAGCCAGGGGCGCAGCGGCGGCGGCGCATGGCGGTCGACCCAGTTTGCGGGCCCCGCGTCGGGTAGGACTGTGTCCACGGCCTGGGCGTGATGTGGCTTTCCGATCCGTATGGCAAGAAATTGTCAACCAAGCCTGCTGCCCTGGACCGCAAACACCTACCTTTGGCGGCCAAGGGGTAGGCCATGTCCATGGAGCAGTACGAGGACGACGAGAGCAGCCGCCGTCGGCTCCTCTCGAACCGCGAAGTCCTCGCCTTCATCGCGGGATACTGGCGGCGCAGGCCGTGGCTGATGACGGCGACGGTCGGCTTCACGCTGAGCGCGATCGCCTGCGAGCTCCTGGTGCCCCGCGCCTCCCAGGCCCTGGTGGACGCCGCCGTGCGCGGCCCCGCCCACGCGGGCGGCGCGTGGAAGGCGTGGGTGTTCTTCGTCGGCGTCTATTTCGGCTTCGCCCTGCTGCGGAACACGGCCATGCGGTTCTGGAACCCGTTGGCGGCCTGGACCATGCAGGAGATGACCAACGAGGGCTTCCAGCGCGTCCAGAGTTTCTCCGCCGACTGGCACGGCGACACATTCGCCGGGGCCACGGTGCGCCGGCTGTCACGGGCCATGTGGGGCTACGACAGCACCGCCGACGCCATCGTCCTCTTCATCGGCCCCGCGATCCTGATCCTGTTCGGCCTTTCGCTGCAGATGATCCTGCGCTGGCCGGTGGTGGGCGCATTCTCGCTGGCGATGGTGATCGTCTACGTCGTCGCCAACATCGTCATGACCAGCCTGTACGTCCGCAAGGCGAACATACGCTCGGTGGCGATGGACTCGCGCATCGGCGGCGCCCTGGCCGACTCCATTTCCTCGAACGCGGTGGTGAAGAGCTTCGGCGCCGAAACCCGCGAAGAGGCGCGCATCGACCGCGTGACCACCGACTGGCGGCGCGCGACCCTGAAGACCTGGTACCGCTACATGGATGTCTGGCTGATCCAGAACATCCTGCTGGGGACGCTGCAGGCCGGCCTCACGGGCCTGGTGATCCTGCGCTGGTCGCGCGGCGAGGCCACTGCCGGCGGAGTCGCGTTCGTGATCACCTCGTTCCTGGTGATGAGCGGCTACCTGCGCAACATCGGCGAGAATATCCGCATGGCGCAGCGCGGCCTCGCCGACGTCGAAGACGTCGCGCGCTACGCCAGGACGTCGCCCCAGGTGGCGGACGCGCCTGGAGCCTCCGACTTCACCGGCGAGATGGGCGAGATCGTCTTCGAGGACGTCACCTTCCGCTACAAGGCCGCGCTCGCCCCGCTCTATGACCACTTCAACCTGGTGATCCACCCAGGCGAGCGCCTTGCTTTGGTGGGGGCGACCGGGTCGGGAAAGTCGACGTTCGTCAAGCTGATCCAGCGGCTTTATGACCTCTCGGGAGGCCGGATCCTCATCGACGGCCGGGACATCGCCGGGGTGACCCAGACCAGTCTGCGCCGCGCTGTGGCCGTCGTCCCACAGGATCCCGCGCTGTTCCATCGCACCATCGCCGAGAACATCTCGTACGCCCGCCCGGACGCCACGCCCGATGAGATCCGTCTCGCGGCCCGCCGCGCCCGGGCCGACGATTTCATTTCAGCCCTGCCCAAGGGCTATGAGACCCTTGTCGGCGAGCGTGGCGTGAAGCTGTCGGGAGGCGAGCGTCAGCGGGTGGCGATCGCGCGCGCCTTCCTCGCCGACGCCCCGATCCTGGTGCTGGACGAGGCGACCTCCTCTCTCGACGTGGAGACCGAGGTTCAGGTCCAGGCGGCGACAGAGGAACTGATGGCCGGACGCACCACCATCATTATCGCCCACCGCCTCTCCACCATCCGCCATGCCGATCGCATCCTGGTGTTTCAGGATGGCCGGGTGATCGAGGAGGGCCGTCACGCCGATCTTGTGGCCCTCGGAGGCGCGTACGCACGGCTCAATGCGGTCGCCCAGGGGGTCTGAGAGTCTGCAGCGTGCGGTCGTGGACCACCCGCCGATTATGGCGCGGTTATTTCCATATCGGAAAAAGGGGCTTTTCCGCGCATAAACGCTCAGTGCGATAGAAACATCTGGAAAATCAGATGGTTCTGTTGGGCTTCCTCGTGTTTGCCGGATCGGCGGCGCGCGCGCGGTGTGGCATTTGGGACACGTCGCGAACTCGTCGTACGAGCGGGGCCAACGCGCTCTTGCCCTAATCGTCGCGTTCGGAAAAAGGTGGCCCGGCGAGGATGCTTCAACCCGCCGGGCCCAGTCGAGCCGCGAGAACGGGGGGGATGCCCGCGGCGACACTTGATGTGTCGTCCGCGGGCGGTCGCGTCAATAGCCGACCGAAAAAATTCGCGCGTCCTCTCTGGACGCCATGTCATCCTCACACAATCGCGTTCATTTACGTCCAATTTGGCGCGAATTGAACTTTGGCGTTGACGATCTGGCGTGCGCCGTCTCCAGGCTTTAGACCAACCGAAACAGGAGGTTCGACCAGGTGACGAAGCACGTTTCGGAAATCGCCGCGGCGATGAAGGTGCTGGACGACTTCATGACTGCATTCAACGCCAGGGACGTCGAGGCTTTCGAGGCCACATTCAACTTTCCCAGCGTGCGCCTGGCGTCCAACACGCTGCGGATGATCGAGAAGGGCGACCATAAGCCGGAGATGTTCGGGACCGGCGCCCTGGCCGAATGGGACCACTCGGCGTGGGAGCGGCGGGACGTCATCCACAGCGGCCTGGACAAGGTGCACATCGACACCCGTTTCACCCGCTACCGGGCCGACGGCAGCGTCATCGGCGGCTTTGATTCGGTCTATGTGGTGACCTGCCAGGACGGCCATTGGGGCGTGAAGATCCGCAGCAGCTACGCCCCCTGAGCGCCCTGGCAAAGGGTGCAAAGGCCACCCATGTCCCGGATATGACTCGCGAACCCAACCTTCACGCGATCCGTCGCAGCGTCGAGCTTGCCGGACGCCTGTCCGACAGCCTGATCCGGCTGGGGCCGTTCAGCCTGGGCGTGGATGGCGTCCTCGACTGGATCCCGGGCGTAGGCGAAGCCTACAGCCTTGCCGCCGGCGCCTTCATCATCGGTCAGGGCGTGCGCGCCCGCGTGCCGGCCCCGACGCTGGCGGTCGCAGCAGCGCTCATGCTTGGCCGAACCGCCATCACCGCCGTGCCTCTGGCCGGCCCGCTCGCTGCGGACCTGCTGACCTCCCACCGTTTCGCCGCGCGCATCATCTGCGCGTCGATCGACCGCCAGATCGGCGCCGGCGCGGGCGCCGCCCAGGCGACGCGGCAGCCCCTCTGGCGCCGCCGTCGAGCATTCGCCGCAGCCTGAGGGCGCGGCGTCAGCCTCGCGCCGGGGCGCCGCTCAGGGCGCGAACGAGGTTCTCGTTGAAGCGCTGGAAGGGCGCGTTGACGTAGGTCTCCTTGCCCAGCCCCCAAGCCCAGCGGATGGCTGCGGCGTTGAACACCTGGGCGCCGGCGGGTGAGCGGAAATAGGTGGCCTCCGCCAGGCCCGCCGTGCCGTCGGCCGCCACGGCGTTTCCGCGGAAGAGAACCGTGATCCGGTTCGAGTCGATCGCCGGAATCAACGACTTGCCGTCGACCCAAAGGTGCTTCCCATCGCCGTCGGGATCGCGGTTGTCCCACTCGTAGCCAATCACGTCCGCCGCGGCGTCGCCGACTTTCCACCCGGTCCCCTCGAAGAACGGCAGGTCCGTGCGCGCGACATGGAACGTCGGCCGCTGCGCCGTGGCGGGCTCGAACCAGTTCTGGAAGGCGCTCCCCATCAGCATGCTTTCCGGCCGGCGCGCGTCGGTGCGGAAGTTGCTGGTCTCCAGCAAACGAGGATCGGTCGATCCGCCGCGCCGGGTGATCGGATCGGAGGCGGTCTTGTAGCAGACGAGCTGGCGGCCGCGGTCGGGCGTGCCGGGAGCCCGGTCGAGGTCGCCGTAGCGGATCTGGCAATAAGCGGTGTTGGCGCCGAAGAAGGCGACGTTCTTCCCCTGCTGGAAGATGCGCTTCCAGAAGGCGTCGAACTCCTCCTTGCTCCAGTACTCGTCGTGGGAGCCGGTGATGACCAGGGCGTAGGGATCCAGGATCGCCGGATCCGAGTGCACGTCGAAGTTGGTCGCGTAGTCGACGCCGCCGAGGTTCTGGGCGAGGCCTTCGAGCCACTGGGCCATGTAGACGTCGTATTCCCAGAAGCTCGGTGTGCAGGGCCGGTCGAATGAGACGATCAGGCCGCGGTTCTCGTCATCGTCGTTGGGGTAGATGCTGTGGCCGCCCCAGTCGTTGTAGGCCTGATAGGTGTTGGTCCCCAGCCGCACCAGGATGCGGCCTGACCGCTTGGGGTTTCGCACGACCCAGAAACACGCCTTCACATCGCGCACGGCGGTCGTCATCTCGACGACGTCGCCGTAGTAGCAGCCGGGCGGCCAGCCGGTGGTGTCGATGTCGGCGAAGGTCGGCGGCCAGCCGGGGCCGATCGAGGCGCCCGACATGGTCGCTCCCCGGTACGGGACGTCGACAAAGTCGCTGACCCACACCTTCTGCGGGTCCGAAGCCCCCACGCGGAAGACCTCGAGCCTGACCTTGCGCGAGGGCTGACCCGGGCCGCCCGCGGCCATCACGTTGAACTTCTCTCCCGGGACGACGCTGTGGCGATCGGCATAGGCCCAGATCCGCTGGACCGCGAAGTACTGGCTCCAGAGCGCAGTTAGCGGCGGACGCCCTGGTGGCGGACCGCCTCCCTCGCTGGCGGCGCTCGCCGGTTTGGCGCCCGCCGAAGCCTGCGCCATCGCCCCGGCGGGGGCTGCGGCGAGTGTGGCGCCGGCGAGTCGCAAGAGAACGCGGCGGGGGATCGAGGACCAGGAACTCATGGCGCCGGTTAGATGCGCGCGAGCACGCGCCGCGCAAGAGCGGCCTTATGTCCAGCGTTCGGTCCCGCAGGCGAAACTGTGTTGCATCACGTGTGTGGGATCGCCTCGGATCACGTCCCACCGCGTGGCCGGGCCATCCCGCCAGAATCGGATGTCGAAGACCTGATCGTCCAGGCGCAGGTCACAGAGGGTCAGCTCCGGCATCCAGTCCGGCAGAGCCGGGTCAAGGTAGAGCACACCCTGGGAGGCGTCGGGCTGGAAGCCCACCAGCATCTGCAGCAACTGGAAGCTCGTTCCCGCCGCCCATCCTTGGGGAACGTTCGCGCCGAGGTACTGGACGGGGAAGTTCTGGGGCTCGCGCTGTATGCCGGCGTAGAGCTCAGGCATCTGCGAAAGCGCGAAGAAGCTGGCGGCGTTGGTGATGTCTGCCGCGATCTGCTGCGCCTCCTTCACGAAGCCGTACCGCCGAAAGCCATGGGCGATGAACGCGTTGTCATGCGGCCACACTGCTCCGCGCTGATAGGCGTACGGGTTGAATGCGGGGTTCAGCGCCGAGAGCGTGCGTACGCCCCAGCCGCTGTTCATGTCCTCGGCCATCAATCGGTGGACGACGCGTTCCGCCCGATCGGTGGGTACGATCCCGGTCCACAGCAGGTGGCCCGGGTTGGACGCGATAGTCAGGATCGGGCGTTTTTCTCCATCGAGGCAGTAGGCGTAAAAACCGCTCGCCTCGTCCCAGAACACCTCGTTGAAGCGCTCGAATAGGGCGCGAGCCTTGGTGCGCAGGTGTTTTGCCTTCGCAGGCTTGCCCAGCGCCTCGTAGATCTGCGCCATGCGAAGCCAGGCGTCATAGACGTAGCCTTGCAACTCGCACGCCGCCTTTGGCCCCTTGATCTGAGCGCCATCGGGATCAACGAAGGATTCGCCGGAGTCCTTCCAGTCCTGGTTCTCGTAGCCGGCGCTCGAACGGGTCTGCCATTCCTGGAATCCGTCGCCGTCCCGGTCGCCAAACTTGTCGATCCACGTCAGGCACCGCTCGGCGATTGGCATGAAGCTCTTGATCAGGTCCAGATCGCCCACGCACCGCCACAGGTTGTGCAGGACCATCAGGTACAGGATGGTTGCGTCGGCTGTGCCGAAATAGGGCGTGTGCGGAATCAGCTTGAAATAGGCGAGTTCGCCACGCCGCATTTCATGCAGGATCTTTCCCGGTTCCGCGTCGTGATAGTCGTCGACTTTGCGCGCCTGGAGCTTACCCAGGACGTCAAGCGCGCCGCGCGCAAAGTTCGGATACACCATAGCGTTCTGCAGCGAGACGATCAGCGCGTCGCGCCCGAACAGGGCGACAAACCAGGGCACGCCCGCGGCCGGAACGAACTCGAAGTGGTCGGTCCCCTCGATTGGCAGGCGCAGCGAGGCCATGTCGGCCAGAGACTGGTCGTAGAAGCGACGGAAGTCCCCGTTCGGCGTCTCGATCTTCAGGACGGTCGAGCGCCACATCTCCAGGCGCTTGCCCATGGGCGACTCGCCCTGAAGGGAGATGCAGTCGTCGGGCGGACGATGGATCGTATCCCCCTCGGCGACGCTGTAGAGCGCGCAGCCGTGCCAGGCGCCTCCCGGCGGCAACCGAATCTGAAAACTGATTCGTCCATTTGAATGGACCGCGGGCGAGTCGGCGGCCTTGACGTCGACGATCAGGTCGCGACGGAAGTTCTTGTTTCGATAGCGCGTCCGCAGACGGGCCATACCCGGCGACCATTCCGTGGTGATGGCGCCGCGTCGCACGAATTTTCCACTCTTGACCTCGAAGATGTCGGCGAAGTCGCTGCGGATGACGAGTTCCAGATTGAACTCGACCGTATTGGAGCCATAGTTCACGAGGTCGAGGTCCTCGTGGATTCCCCCGTCGATACTGCGGCTGACCGTGAGGGCGAGGGTTCCCCCGGGGACCAGGCCCAGGGAGGTGTTGAATTCCTTGTTCGTCAGGAAGATGCGAGCGGCGTAATACGACAGGCTGCCGCCGTTGAGGAGGTTCCAGGTCTGGCCGTCGGCGTAGACAGTCCAGGCTGAGATCATGCGCGTGTCGGAATGGTAGAACCCCTTGTCGGTCGGCCACGGGATGGACCCGTCGAGCTCGGTGATGAGGATACCGTAGCCCTGGTTGATGCTGAGGCGCGGCGGCCCGACCGACACTTCAAGGGACATGGTCGACCTCCTCAACAGGGTGCGGGCGGGTTTCGCCTTGTCCGTCCGACGGGTCTTGCAACGCTTGGCCAGGAGCGCCGGTTTCGCCATGTCGCCGAACCGATCACCGCGGGTTCGGAGCAGGTGCTCGCTTCGGTCCAGGCGCTGCGCGCAGCCGCCGCCCTGGCCGTGGTCGCCTATCATGCGCTGCAGTGGTGCGATGGCGGCTTCGACGTCGGTCGCGCTGGTGTCGATGTCTTCTTCGTGATCAGCGGCGTGATCATGTGGCGGGTGACGTCCGGGCGCAATGCCTCGCCCGGAGCCTTCCTGTGGCGGCGCTTCACGCGTGTGGCCCCGCTCTACTGGCTGGCCACCCTCCTGGTGTTCGTCATCGCCCTGCGCTGGCGCCTGTTCCTCCCCGAGGTGAAGACGGGGTGGAAGCACCTGCTGCTGTCTTTGGCCTTTGTCCCCCACCTCGATCCGGTCGGCCTGCCATTCCCGACCCTGCCGCCTGGCTGGACGCTGAACTACGAGGCGATCTTCTATACGGTCTTCGCCGGATGCCTGCTGGCGCCCGAGCGCATCCGCGGACGGCTCGTGACGGGGGTCCTGTTCGGGATCGTGGCGACGGGCTTCTTCTTTCCGGACTCCGGCTACTTCATGGGCGCCAATCCCATGCTGCTCCAGTTCGCCGCCGGTGTGGGGCTGGGCGTTTTGGCGCAGCGAGGGCGTCTTCCCAGCCGCCCGTGGGGCGCGGGCCTGATCGTCGCCGCCCTGCTCGTATGGGTGCTGATCCAGGAGGGAGGCCTGTTCACCGAGCTCTGGCGGCCGCTCGTATGGGGCGTGCCGGCGGCGCTCACGGTGGCGGGCGCCTTGTCGATCGAGCTGTCGGGCAAGCCCTTGCGCGCGCCACAGGTGCTGAGCCGGCCGGCCCTGCTGCTGGGAGAGGCGTCATACAGCATCTATCTCTTCCACCTGCCGGCGACGGCGGTGATCGCCCACACTCTGGGCTACGGGGACGCGCGCGTATTTCTGCCCGTTTCGATGGCGGTATCGATCGCCGCGGGCCTGGCCGCCCACGTCTGGATCGAGAAGCCCCTGCTGGCGCTGTTGCGCAGGCCCTTTCGAATCAGGGCCATTTGACCACCGGCGGCATCGACGAGAGGATCGATTCGATGTTCCCGCCGGTCTTGAGGCCGAACATCGTCCCGCGATCGTAGAGCAGGTTGAACTCCACATAGCGGCCGCGCCGGACGAGCTGCTCTTCCCGCTCCTCGGGAGTCCACGGTTCGCTCATCCGGTGTCGCGCGATCTTCGGATAGACCTCGAGCAGGGCATTGCCGACATCGCGGGTGAAGGCGAAGTCACGCTCCCAGTCTCCCGAATCATGGCGGTCGTAGAAGATGCCGCCCACTCCGCGCGGTTCTTTGCGGTGGGGCAGGTAGAAGTATTCGTCGCAAACGGCCTTGTAGCGGGGATACCACTCCGGATCGTGGGCGTCGCACGCGCGCCTGAGGGCCTCGTGGAACATCACTGCGTCAGGGGCGTCCTGGCTGCGCTGGTCCTCCAGCAGCGGCGTCAGGTCGGCCCCGCCGCCGAACCAGCCATAGCTCGTGGCGAGGTATCGCGTGTTCATGTGCACGGCGGGCACGCGCGGGCTCGCAAGGTGGGCGATCAGACTCACGCCCGTGGCGATGAAGGAAGGATCCTTATCCGCGCCGGGCATGGTGGCCGCCATCTCGGGCGTGAAGCGGCCATGCACCTCGCTGATGTGCAGGCCGACCTTTTCGAAGAAGCGGCCGTGGAGGAAGCCCATCACGCCCCCGCCGCCGCCCTCGCGCACCCAGGGCTTTAGTTCGAAGCGGCCAGGCGCGCCCGGATAGAGATGTTCGGGCGCCTCATCCTCCAGCGCCTCGAACACGGTGACGAGCGAGTCGCGCAGCTCGTCGAACCAGGCCCGGATGCGGCGCGTCCGCTCGCCGACCAGGGCGCTGCCGGCGCCCGGCTTCAGCGCCGCGGAATCCTCAAGGCTCATGTTGGCTCGTCCTCCTGCGAAGGCCAGAGGCCTGTCTGGCGCAACCCTTCGGCCAAGACCATAGCGGCGGCCGTGACGACGTTGAGCGAGCGCAATCCAGGGGCAAGTGGGATCCGAAGGCGCGCCGAGGCGGCCTCATGCACGAAGGCTGGTGCGCCCGCGCTCTCCGAGCCCATCAGGATGACGTCGTCCGGGGCGAAGTCGTGGTCGAGGAAGCTGCGCTCGCCCCGGGTGGTCATCAGGATCAGCCGGCCAGGGGCGATCTTGGCCTGGAAGGCTTCGAACGAATCGTGGCGTCGCACGTTCGCGCCAGTTCCATAGTCCAGGGCCGCGCGCCGCAGACGACGATCGTCCAGGGGAAAGGCGCAGGGCTCTATGACCTCGAGCGATACCCCCAGGCACGCCGAAAGTCGTATTGCCGCTCCGACGTTTTGCGCAATGTCTGGTTGAAAAAGGGCGAGCCGCAATCTAAGCCCTCGCGCCAAGGGGGTGGCCGCGCCTTGAACAAGGGCGCGGATCCATCGGGGAAATCAAGCCTAAGGACGAGGATCGCCGACGTGGTGGACAGCGTAGCGCACCCGGTCGCGGACCATGAGGGTCCGACCGACGAAGGGCGCCGGGACTTTCTCTATCTTGCGACGGGCGCCGTCGGCGTCGCAGGCGTCGTATCGATCGCCTGGCCCCTGATCGATCAGCTCAATCCGGCCGCCGATGCTCTCGCCCTGGCGAGCATCGAGTACGACCTCACCAAGGTCGCCCTGGGCCAGGAGGTGACGATCGCCTGGCGCAAGCAGCCGGTGTTCATCCGTCACCGCACCCAGGCCGAGATCGACGCCGCGGTTCGCGACGACCACGCGCCGATGAAGGATCCGGCCACCGACGCCTCGCGCGTCAAGCCGGGCCACGCCCAATGGCTGATCGTCCTGGCCAGCTGCACCCACCTGGGCTGCGTGCCGACCTTCAGGGGCGGCGAGTACAACGGCTGGCTCTGCCCTTGCCACGGTTCGATGTACGACACCTCCGCTCGCATCCGCAAAGGCCCGGCGCCGAAGAACCTCTACCTGGTGCCCTACGAGTTCCTCAGCCCCACCAAGGTCAAGATCGGCTAAGCCCCGCGATGGAAGAGCACATCAGCACCTATCAGCCCAAGAGCGCCATCGAGCGCTGGCTTGACGCGCGGCTGCCCATCATCCGGTTCAGCGCCGACCTGATGGAGTTCCCGACTCCGCGCAACCTCAACTACTGGTGGACGTTCGGCGGCATCCTGGCCTTCTGCCTGGGCGTGCAGATCGTCACCGGCATCGTCCTGGCGATGCACTACGATCCGAGCGGAACGGGCGCGTTTCTGTCGGTCCAGCGCGCCATCATGCGCGACGTGAACTACGGCTGGCTGATCCGCTCGCTGCACGCCAACGGCGCGTCAATGTTCTTCCTGGCGGTCTATATCCACATCGCCCGCGGCATGTACTACGGCTCCTACAAGGCGCCCCGCGAAGTGCTGTGGCTGCTGGGCTGCGTCATCTACATCCTGATGATGGCGACGGCGTTCATGGGCTACGTCCTGCCCTGGGGCCAGATGAGCTTCTGGGGCGCCAAGGTGATCACCAGCCTGCTGGGCGCCTTCCCGGTCATCGGCGATCCGATCACCAAGCTGCTTTGGGGCGGCTTCGCTGTCGACAGCCCGACCCTGAACCGCTTCTTCTCGCTGCACTACCTGCTGCCGTTCATTATAGCCGCCGTCGTGGGGCTGCACATCTGGGCGCTGCATGTCCCGGGAAACAACAACCCCACGGGCGTGAACGTGAAGACCAGGGCCGACACGCTACCCTTCCATCCGTACTACACGGTGAAGGATCTGTTTGCTGTGTCGTTGTTCATGATCGTCTTCGCGATCTTCATCTTCTACCTGCCTGACGCCCTACAGAAGACGGACAACAACCTCGAGGCCAACCCGCTGGTCACTCCCGCGCACATCGTGCCCGAGTGGTACCTGCTGCCCTTCTACGCCATCCTCCGCGCCATCCCGGACAAGCTGACCGGCGTGCTGGCCCTCGCCTCGGCTCTGGGCCTGCTATTTGTCCTGCCCTGGATCGACCACTCGAAGGTCAGATCGATGCGCTATCGGCCGACGGCCCGCGCCTTCTGGTTCGCCTGGGTCGCCGCGGTGCTGATCCTCGGCTGGTGCGGATCGCAGGAGCCCGACGGACATGTCTTCCCCGGCGGCGCCGGGCCGCTCATCCTCGATTATGGGGTCAACACCGTCACCTGGCTCAGCCGGCTCGCGGCGACGTACTACTTCTCCTTCTTCGTGATCCTGATCATCCTGGGCTTCACGGAAAAGACGCTGCCCGTGCCGGACAGCCTCGCCACCCCGGTTCTCTCGCATCCCGCCAGGGTGCCCGCCGGCGCCGCCGCGGCGCCCCAGACCAAGGGCTGAAGGTCAAGGACACCATGCGACTGCTCT
>DASXGR010000187.1:0-20605 GCA_036488935.1 Caulobacteraceae bacterium
CCCGCCCTGCAAGCCGGCGATCAGGGGGGTAAGGGTCTCGCGGACGTGGGCTTCTGAGCCGGCCTCGCCGTCCACGAAGACGTTGGTGCTGTCGCAGACCATCGCCAACACCCCCTCGTCGCCGAGCCGCCGGATGGCGTCGACGTCGGTGACCGGCCCGGTCAGGGGATCGGGGTCGATTTTCCAGTCCCCGGTGTGCAGCACCGTTCCCAGGGGCGTGCGGATGGCCACGC
The DNA here is from genome assembly GCA_036488935.1 of Caulobacteraceae bacterium. Classification (GTDB taxonomy): domain Bacteria; phylum Pseudomonadota; class Alphaproteobacteria; order Caulobacterales; family Caulobacteraceae; genus Acaudatibacter. The sequence continues at coordinate 234 of DASXGR010000187.1, forward strand.
CGTTGGGTTCGGGAATTGAATGGGTCAGGGTCAGCAGGTTCAGCTCGAAGGGCCCGAGGCGGAAGCTTCCGCTCAAGGGAATCTCGGTGATGGGCGCCTCGTCCAGGAGGTCGGCCTCTCTCAGCTTCTCGCGCAGGAGAAAGGCCGTGAAGGGCGTGGCGTAGAGCGGCGCCTTGAGGCGCGGCCACAGCCAGGCCACGGCGCCGATGTGGTCCTCGTGGGCGTGGGTGAGGACAATCCCGAGGATGTCCTTGGCGTATTCGGCGATGTACTCCGGGTCAGGCAGGATGATCTCGACGCCGGGCGTCGTCTGGTCTCCGAACGTTACCCCCAGATCCACGACGATCCACTTGCGGTCGTGGGGCGGGCCATAGCCGTAGAGATTGAAGTTCATGCCGATCTCGTTCGACCCTCCCAGAGGGAGGAAGACGAGTTCGTCGCCCGGGGCGGTCTGCACGGCGATCACCGGCCGCTGGAATGGGCGTTGCGGCGGAAGATCTCGAGCAGGCCCATGATGGTGAGGTCGTGATCGAAGCGATCGATGGCGGCGGTGGCGCCGGCGAAGAGGGAGGCGACACCCCCCGTTCCAATAACGGTCATCGGCGCCCCGTACTCGGCCTTGAAGCGCGCGACCAGCCCTTCAATGAGCGAGATGTATCCCCAGAAGATCCCCGACTGCATGGCCTCGACCGTTTCCTTGCCGATCACCCGGCGCGGACGCTGGATGGCGACGCGCGGCAGCCGCGCGGCGGCGTCATGCAGGGCCTGGAGCGAGAGATTGATGCCCGGCGCGATCGCGCCGCCCTCGAACGCTCCGTCCGGGGCGACCACGTCGAAGGTGGTCGCCGTCCCCGAATCGACGATCAGCAAGGCGCCCGGGTAGGTGATGTGCGCGCCCACGGCGTTGACCAGGCGGTCGGCGCCCGCCTCCGACGGCTTCGTGATTCTGACCTCGATGCCCAGTTCGACATTCTCGCCGATGATCATCGGCTCGACCCCGAGGTAGCGGCGCGCGAGATTTCGCAGGTTGAAGATCGACTGGGGCACGACGCTGGAGATGATGCAGGCGTCGAGGCCCTCGAGCGTCAGGTCCCGCATCCGCAGCAGCTGGCCCAACCACACGGCGTATTCGTCGGCGGTTCGCATCGGATCCGTCGCCGCCCGCCATTGAGCGGTCCATGTCTCGCCGTCATGCACCGCGAACAGCGTGTTGGTGTTGCCCTGTTCGATCGCCAGCAGCATCGAGCATCCCTGAACGCCGCCCACGGCGGCGCCGCGGGGCGGCGCTGCTTAGCAGGGGCGCGGCGCGGGCGTCGAGTGGATGCGCGTCACTTGTAGCGAAGGCGCCGTCTGAGCTCGAGCTCGCGCCTCACGGCGCTGGGCACCTCGCAAGCCTCGATCCGCTCATGCTGCGTCGCTTGAACTCCAGACTGTGGCTCCTCGGCCGGGACCTGGACGGTTATTCACCTTACGACGACCGTCCCTAATCTGCCTGTCTGATTTCAGGGGTTCCACTCCATTTCCCGATCACCAAGTCCCGGGCGATCTTAAACACAAGGCGCTACAGTCGCCATTTTGTGCTCAGGGGGTCAGGAGGCCGGCTCATGACCAGAACCTGGGTCGAGAGTCCCGCGGGCGTCGGACTGCTGAGCCCGGAACGGATTCTCGTGCGGCCGGGTTTCAATCGCTGGCTCCTGCCGCCGGCTGCGCTGGCGATCCAACTCTCCCTCGGCATGGCCTACGGCTTCAGCGTCTTCTGGCTCCCGATGGGCAGGCTCTTGTCCGTCGCTCCGGCCTGCCACGCGGGCTTCATCGCCGAACTGACGGCGACCGACTGCAATTGGACCGTTGCATCGGTCGCGCCCATCTTTGGGCTCTTCATCGCCATGACCGGCCTGTCCTCAGCGGTGTTGGGCCACTGGGTAGAGCAGCCCGGACCGCGGACGTCCGGCTTCGTGGCGGCCGCCTGCTGGGGCGGAGGCCTTCTGATCGGCGCGGTCGGCGTGGAGATCCACCAGCTATGGCTGGTGTTCCTCGGCGTCGGCCTGATCGGAGGAATTGGCCAGGGCCTCGGCTACGTCACGCCCTTGACCACCCTGATCCGCTGGTTCCCCGACCGGCGAGGCATGGCCACCGGCTTCTCCGTGATGGGTTATGGCGGCGGGGCCATGATCGCTTCTCCCCTGGCGGCGTGGCTGATGTCGCGCTTGTCGGGAGAAAACTCCCCCGGGGTCGCCCCGACCCTGGCCATTCTCGGCTGCATCTATTTCGTCGCCATGAGCCTTGGCGCCATCGGACTCAGCGCCGTGCCAACGGATCGGCCTGGATCGGAGCCGCTGAAGCTTGACGCGACGATCACGCACCCCCACCCAGACGTCAACCAAGCCTGCAAGTCTCCCCAGTTCTGGCTGCTGTGGACCGTGCTGAGCGCCAATATCGCTGCCGGCCTTGCCCTCATCTCAATGGCGAGCCCGATGTTCCAGGACATCTTCGGCGGCCAGCTGGTGGGACTGCCGCGCTGGACGCAGCTGGATCCAGATCAAAAGGCTCGGGTCGCCGTGGTGGCGGCGGGGCTGGTGGGGCTAATCGGCCTGTTCAACAGCCTGGGCCGGCTTTTCTGGGCCTCGGTCTCGGACCGTATCGGGCGTACCACGACCTATTCGATCTTCCTCGCGATTGGAGCGGGCCTCTACGCCTGCCTGCCGAGCCTGGCTCATCAGGGCCTCGCCGCGGCCTTCATGGGCGTCGTCTGCCTGATCGTCGCCGTGTATGGCGGCGGGTTAGCCACCCTGCCCGCTTACCTCGCCGACGTTTTTGGCGCACGCTTCGTGAGCTCGATTCATGGACGGGTTATCATCGCTTCGTCAGTGGCGAGCGTGATCGGTCCGGCGCTCATCGCTAGCCTGCGCCAGTCCCAGCTGCACGCCGGGCTGCCGAGGGCGCAGATCTACGACACCGCGCTGTACGCGATGGCCGTGCTGATGCTCGTGGGCCTTGCCTCCAACCTTCTCATGCGGCCGGTTGCCGACGCCCACCGTCCTGAGGAGCTGGCGGAGCCGGAGGCGCCGGCGTCCTACGCCACCAGCATCACCGTGCGCGACGGGCGCCTAGGCCGCCTGGGCGTAGCGTCCTGGCTGGCGGTGGGTATCCCGTTCGCCCTAGGGCTCGTGATCACACTGCAGAAGGCGGCCGCCCTGCTCTAGCAGCGTGTGGGCCCCAAGGGGCGCGCTGAGGGATGGCTCAGCGCTGCGGCGCGAGGGTGAAGCGAACTGCGACGGTGACGCTGGCCTCGCGACCGGTTGCGGACCGGGCGAGCAGGGTGATCTGGGTGGCCGGCCCCAAGGAGCGGCCCGCGTCGCCGGCGAGCCGCGCAGCCTGACCACGGGCTTCCGCCACAGCTTCGTCCATCGCGCGATTGGCGCTGTCGGGATCGAGTGAGGCGTTGGCGCCCCCCGAGAGGCCGGGGATCGAGAAACCCGCAGTGATCGGCCCGTTCGGGATGTCCACGTCGATCCCGGCGGCCTGGAGGGCGTCGAGCAGTTCAGCCTGTTTCGCGGCGTCGGACCCGGAAACCTCGACCTCCGCGTCCGCACTATAGTCCCGAGGCGTAGACGCGGGGCGGACTCCGGCGGAGGACGGGCCCGTCGCCAGCGCCGGAATCCCGTTGACCGCCAGCTGCGTCATGCCAGGGGAAGCCCGTTCCAGGGTCGTCTTGCCGAGGGCCGCGTGCAACCCCAGGCGCTCGGCCTGCGCCATGACCGATCCCACGGCGCGGTCCCGCTCCCGGACAGCGGCCACGGCAGATAGGTTGCGACGCTTCACGCTCAGACGGAGCACAGCGACAGAGGCCTGGGCGATCGGCGCATGACCCGTCGCTGTGACGAAGACATACGCGCCGCCTTGCCCGGCTTCGGCAAGGCCCTGGCCGAAGACGTCGAGACCGCCCGCAACGGAGGTGAGCGGATCTGACCGCGCCGACGCGGAGCCCATTCCCACAAAGACTGCCGCAAGACCCACGACCAACCGGCTTAGCATTCCCATGGTTTCGATTCCCCCCGTCACCAAGCTTCACGGATGATGACGCGGCGCGATCTTGAAAACGAGACGTTTCAGTCGCCAATTTATGCGCAGGACATCAGGAGGACGGCTCATGGCCAGAACCTGGGTCGAGAGCCCAGCGGGCGTCGGGCTGCTGAGCCGCGAACGGATTCTAGCGCGGCCGGGATTCAATCGCTGGCTCGTGCCCCCGGCTGCGCTGGCAATCCACCTCTCCATTGGGATGGCCTACGGCTTCAGCGTTTTCTGGCTGCCGATGGGCAGGCTTCTGCCCGTCGCGCCGGCCTGCCACTCGGGCTTCATCGCCGAACTCACTGCAACCAACTGCAATTGGACCGTTGCCGCGGTCACGCCCATCTTCGGGACTTTCATCGCCATGCTCGGCCTGTCCGCCGCAGTGCTCGGCGGGTGGATCGAACGGGCAGGACCGCGCGCGTCCGGCTTCGTGGCGGCCGCCTGCTGGGGCGGAGGCCTTCTGATCGGCGCTGTCGGCGTCGAGATCCACCGGCTGTGGGTCGTCTTCGTGGGCGCCGGCCTGATCGGAGGGATCGGCCAGGGAATTGGCTACATCACGCCCGTCACCACGCTGATCCGCTGGTTTCCCGACCGGCGCGGCATGGCCACAGGATTCGCCATCATGGGCTATGGTGGCGGGGCGATGATCGGATCGCCGGCGGCCGTGTGGCTTACGTCGCGCCTCTCCGGGGAGGATTCTCCTGGGGTCGCCCCGACCCTGGCGGTCCTTGGCTGCGTCTATTTCGTCGCCATGAGCCTTGGCGCCTTCGGGTTCCGCGTGCTGCCGACGGATCGGCCCGCCCCAGCCGCGCTGAGGCTGCGATCGATGATCACCCATCGCCATGTCCACGTCAGCCAGGCCTGGAAGACACCCCAGTTCTGGCTGCTGTGGGCTGTGCTGTGCGCCAATGTCACCGCCGGCCTCGCCCTCATCTCAATGGCAAGCCCTGTGTTCCAGGATGTCTTTGGCGGCCAGCTGGTGGGACTTCCGCGCGGGACGCTGCTGGACGCCGATCAGAAGACGCAGGTCGCTGTGGCGGCGGCGGGGCTGGTGGGGCTGATCAGCCTGTTCAACAGCCTGGGGCGTTTGTTCTGGGCCTCGGTCTCGGACCATATCGGGCGGAAGAAGACCTATGCCATCTTCTTCGTCCTGGGAGCGGCCCTCTACGCCTGCCTGCCAAGCCTGGCCCATCTGGGCCTTGCTGCGGCCTTCGTGGGGGCCGTATGCCTGATCATCGCTGCGTACGGCGGCGGCTTCTCCACCCTGCCCGCCTATCTCGCCGATATCTTCGGTACGCGCTTCGTGGGCGCTATCCATGGCCGCGCGATCACGGCCTGGTCAGTGGCGGGCGTGATCGGTCCCGTGCTCATCGCCAGCATGCGCCAGTCCCAGCTGCACGCCGGCGTCCCGAGAATGCAGGTCTACGACATCACCCTGTACGCCATGGCCGTACTGATGGTCGTGGGGCTCGCCTGCAACCTTCTCGTGCGGCCTGTGGCGGACACCCACTGTCTTGAGGAACTGGCGGAGCCGGAGGCTCCGGCGGTCTGCGCCGCCAGCATCGTCGCGCGCGATGACCGCCTGGGCCTCACAGGCGCAGTGGCCTGGCTCGCGGTGGGTGTCCCGTTCGCCGTTGGCCTCTTTATCGCGCTTCAGAAGGCGGCCTCACTGCTGTAGCTGGCCGCCGTTCAGAAGAAGACGTCGCCGGCGGTGATCCGGCGAAGTGATCCGTCCGCCAGGCGCAGGCGCAGGGCGCCGTCCAGGTCGAGCCCCTCCGCCACGCCCTCGATTGTCTCGTTCGGGAGGCGCGCCGAACAGAGCTGGCCCAGGCCGTGGGCGCGCTGGGTCCAGGCCTCGGCGATGGGCCCAAACCCTGCCCTGTCCCAGACCGCGCGCCACCGCTCGAAGGCGCCGGCGAGCACCTCGAGCGCCTCGGCAGGCCTCGGAGGCGCCCCATCCATGTGGTCGGCAAGGGCGGTGGCCGGCCGCTCCACGTCGGTGGGCGCCTCGGCCAGATTTACGCCAATGCCGATCGCCAGCCAGAGACCCGCCGGCGATGGCCCTGACTCCACCAGGATCCCCGACAGCTTGCGTCCCGCCAGCAGGGTGTCGTTGGGCCACTTCAGGCTCACCCTGGACGGAGGCGCATAGGTCGCCGCGAGGTCGGCGACCGACAGGGCCGCGACGAAGGCGATCTGGGCCGCTTCCAGGGGCGGTTTGGGCGTCGACAGCAGGAGGGTTGCAGCGAGATTCCCCGAGCCGCTGCGCCAGGCCCGGCCCCGCCGCCCCTTGCCGGCGGTTTGCCACAGGGCGGTGAGCCAAAGCGGGCCGGTCTCGCCGGCGTCAGCGCGACGGCGCGCCTCGAGGTTGGTCGAATCGATTTCGTCATAAGCGACGATTGGCGGCAGGTCAGGCATCGGTGGGATAGGGCGAGGGCCCGCCTTCGGCGACGAAGCGGTCGATACGGCGGGTGAGGATCGGCAGGGGAACGGAGCTCAGTTGCAATATCGTGTCGTGGAAGGCGCGGATATTGAAGTTGGACCCGAGGGCGGCCTCGGCCTTGGCGCGCGCCTGGAGGATCGCCCGCTGACCGAGATAGTAGGAGAGCGCCTGGCCCGGCCAACTGATGTACCGGTCGACTTCCGTCTCGACCTCATGACGCGGCAGGGCGGTGTTGTCGGCCAGGTAGGCGATCGCTCGCTCCCGGCCCCAGCCCATGGCGTGGACGCCTGTGTCCACCACCAGGCGCGCGGCGCGCCAGGCCTGGTAGCTGAGCATGCCAAACCGGTCGTAGGGCGTGTCGTACATGCCCATCTCTTCTCCGAGCCGCTCGCAATAGAGCGCCCAGCCTTCGCCGAAGGCGGAGATGTAGCTCTTTCGCCGGAACTCCGGCTGGTCTCGCTGCTCGTCGGCAAGCGGCATCTGGAAGGCGTGGCCCGGAGCGGACTCGTGCAGTGTGAGCGCCGGCAGGGCGTAGAGCGGACGCGAGGGCAGGTCGTAGGTGTTGACGAGGTAGACGCCCGGCCCTCCCCGCCCGGCGGTGTAGAACGGGGCGATGGCGTCCGGAACGGGGCGAATGGCGAACCGGGCGCGGGGCAGCCGGCCGAACCAGCGAGACGCCTTGCCGTCAAAGGTCTTGGCGATCCAGGCCGCACGGTCGAGCAGCTCCTGCGGCGTCTTCACATAGAATTGCGGATCAGTGCGCAGGAACTGCAGGAAGGCTGGGATGTCGCCCGCGAACTTCACCTCCGTCATGACGTCCTGCATGCGTCCGCGGATCAGGTCGATCTCCGAAAGCCCCAGGGCGTGGATCGCCTCGGGGCTCTCGTCGAGGGTGGTGAACTCCTTGATCTTTGATTGGTAGTAGGCGCGGCCGTCCGGCAGGGCCTCCGCCGAGATCGTCGTGCGGGTCTGCGGCAGATACACATCGCGCAGGAAGCTCAGCAGAGTGCGGTGGGCGGGGATCACCTCATCGGCGATGACCGTGCGCGCCGACTTTCGCAGGGCCTCGCGCGTGGCTTCCGGCAACGTCGGCGGGAGCTGCGCGAACGGCGTCCAGAACTGTGTCGCTTCGGGCGAGGTGGCCTGGGCCACCGCAGCCACCGATAGGTCGCGACCGGCCAGCGTCACACGCGGCGGCGTGAAGCCTCGCGCAAGTCCCATGCGCGTGGCGGCGATCTGCTGGTCAAAATAGCGACGCGACTGGCCCAGGCGGGCGACATAATTGCGATAATCCGCCTCCACCTTGAACGGCCGGTGGGCCGCCTCGGCCAGATCGCCCCAGAACGACGAGTCGCTGTTGAACGGGGCCTCCCAGTCGCGCCAGGCTTGAGACGCCGCCAGGGCGTCGACCTGGCCGACATAAACATCGAAGTCGATCTGGACGGCGGGGCTGAGAGAAGGCCGGTCGACTCGCGCGAGTGAGGCCCGGGTGTCCCGCCAGCGAGCCAGGCGCGCCGTCTGCGCCTGCTCGCTCACGTCCGGCAGGTAGGGTGGAAGGGGCTGCTCCGGATCGTCCGCCTCGGCAAGCTCGGCTTTTCGCCACGCCCACTCGGCCATCCAGATTCGCTGGAAATCCGCCACAGCGCTCGTGGACGCGGCGGCGACGGTGGGCGCGAGCACGGCCGTCGGGACGAAACCGGCGAGATCTCGGCGAGTGAGAGACAAGCGGCCTCTGAGCGTGGGTTTGAAAAACAGGCGCTTAGCCCACGGATCGCCCAGGGGCCAGCCTGCGCGCGGCGTCCGCACATGACACCGGCGACATTGTGTTACCTTCTCATATCGGTCGCAAACTTCTTCGGCCGCGTCCCTGGGGGATAGCATTCCTCCGGAACAACCTGATCATTGCGGAGTTCGCGGCCCTATGGACGTCGATACCCCCTGCGATCCCGCCGTGGCTGTGGACCCGACCCCTGCTCCGGCGCGGCGGATCCTCCTGGTCTTTCCCCGTTACACGCCGTCCTTCGGGACGTTCGAGTACGCCTATCCGATCATCGGGTCTCAGGCCTTCATGCCCCCCCAGGGGCTACTGGTGGTCGCCGCGGCCCTCCCCTCGCACTGGGAGAAGCGGTTCGTCGACGAGAACCTCCGCGCCGCCACGGCCGAGGACTTCGCCTGGGCCGAGACGGTCTTCGTCAGCGGCATGCACATCCAGCGCGCGCAGATTCACGACATCTGCGAGCGCGCACATGCCGCGGGACGCACGACGGCCCTGGGCGGCCCCTCCGTCTCCGCCTGCCCGCACTACTATCCCGACTTCGACTATCTGCACGTTGGCGAAATGGGCGACGCCACGCGGGAGCTTGTCGCGCGGCTCCAGGCCGACCCTTCGCGACCACCTCGGCAGGTTGTGCTGACGACCGGCGAGCGGACAGATCTCGCCGCCTTCCCGCTCCCCGCCTACGAACTGGCCGAGTTGCCCAAATACTTCATGGGCTCGATCCAGTTTTCCAGCGGCTGTCCGTATGAGTGCGAGTTCTGCGACATCCCAGCCTTGTACGGGCGCAATCCTCGGCTGAAGACGCCCGAACAGGTCTGCGCCGAGCTCGACAAGATGCGCTCCCTGGGCATCCGCGACGCCATCTATTTTGTCGACGACAACTTCATCGCCAACCGCAAGGCCGTGCGCGACCTGCTGCCCGCGCTCGTCGCCTGGCAGCAGCGCAATGGCTACCCCTACCGCATGGCCTGCGAGGCGACGCTGAACATCGCAAAGCGGCCGGAGATCCTGGGTCCGATGCGAGAAGCGGGATTCGAGACCGTGTTCTGCGGCATCGAGACGCCCGACCCGACCGCGCTCAAGGAGATGCACAAGTCCCACAATATGATGGTGCCGATCCTGGAAGGGATCGAAACCCTCAACAGCTACGGGATGGAGGTGGTCTCAGGGATCATCCTGGGCCTCGACACCGACACCCCCGACACGCCCGAGGCGATCCTGAAGTTCATTGAGGTCAGCCAGATCCCCCTGCTGACCATCAACCTGCTCCAGGCGCTGCCGAAGACGCCCCTCTGGACCCGGCTGGAGCGCGAGGGACGGCTCACCGAAGACGACAGCCTCGAGTCCAACGTGGTGTTCCGCCGCCCCTACCGCGAAGTGGTCGAAGGCTGGCTCCGCCTGATGGCCGCGGCCTACGAACCGGAGGCCCTGTTCGCCCGCTTCGACCACCAGTTCCAGGCGACCTACCGTAACCGCCGGCCGCGCCCGCAGCCCGCGACCTGGGCCAACATCAAAAAGGGGGTGGGGATCATCTCCCGACTGCTGTGGATCTGCGGCGTGAAGTCCCGCTACCGCCGGACGTTCTGGAAGTTCGCCTGGCCGCGGATCAAGGCGGGCGAGATCGAGTGGCTGATCTCATCTGCGGTCGTCGCCCACCACCTGATCAGTTTCACCGACGACGCTTGCAAAGGCCGGCAGAACGCCTCGTTCTACTCGGCCAAGCTGCGCGACGAGCCGCCCCAGGCCCCTGCCCATCTGCCCGCCGGCGCTCCAGCCCCGCAGGCGGCGTGACGCCGGACCCGAGCCGACCTCATCAGCGACCTGGCGGCGTCCGTCCTTCCGGGCTCGGCGGCGACGAGCCGAAGAACGAGGCTCTTTCCGCCGGCGTGCACGTGACCTTGGCGCACATCTCTTCGCCCATCTCGCGGCGCAGCTGAGGCGTCAGCCGCATCATCTCGACCATCACGCCCTGCATCAGCCGTGGCGTCTTGGCGATGATCGCTCGGCCCGAGGGGCTCTGGTAGAAGGCGAGCGCGTCGGAGAGCTCCTTCTCGGTGAACTCACGCGCGTAGCCTTGAACCATGGCCTCCACGATCGTGGGGACCATTTTGGGCAAGACGTCCGCTTCCGCGTCTTGCATGGCCTTCAGCTTTGCCTGGCGCTCGGGCGTAACCCCTTCGCCGCCCAGCGCAGCCTGCTGACTCGCCATGGTGCGCAGCGCCCCCACCATGTTGGCTTTCAGGTCCGACATTTGCACCAACTGCCGCGCAAGCTCGAGCTTTCGCGCGCTGGGCGCCGACTCGGCGCTCGGCGGAGGTCCGGGTTGCGCCATCGCCGAAGTGACCGACCCAGAGGCCAGCGTCAGGAAGACCAAACCAGCAGCTGCCCGCTTCATCGACCTGCTCCCCATCTTTGGCGCAGGTTCGCACGGTCCGGCAGGACCGACAACGGTGACGCTGGGCGCCGAGGCGCCCGCGGATCACGGCTGGATCAGAGCTGCCGCCGCCGTATGAGCCAGGGGGTCGATTGCGTAGAGGGCGAAGAGGACCACCGGGAACGCGAAGAGGGCCGCCCCGTAGCCGATCACGACGCCTTCGGCGGCCGGGCGATCGGTGGGCCCCGGGCTGGGATCGAGCCACATCACCTTGATCAGGCGCAGATAGTAATAGGCGGCGATGACGCTGCCGATCAGGGCGATGACAGCAGCGGGCGCGAGGCCCGCGACGATGGCGGCCTTGAACACATAGTACTTGCCCCAAAGTCCGCTCAGCGGCGGCAGTCCAAGCCCCGAGAGCGAGAAGAACGTCATGGCGATCGCGATGCCGGGACGTTCGCGCACCAGGCCAGCGAAATCGGCGAAGGTTTCCATTGGCCGCCCCTGCCGGGACAGCACGGCCAGGCAGGCGAAGAAGCCGGTGACGTCGATGACGTAGAGGGTCATGAACACCAGCACCGACTGCACACCCATCACGCCGCCGGCCGCGAGGCCGACCATGGCGTAGCCGATCTGGGCGATCGAAGTGTAAGCCCACAGCCGCTTCAAGTTTGTCTGGCGAAGGCCCGTGTAGGCCCCCACGGCCACCGAAAGGATGGCCACCGCCACGATGACCTGGCGCCACTGGTCGACTGCGCCGCTGAAGCCCTCGGTGAGGAGGCGGGCCAGAAGCATCATGGCGGCGAGCTTGGGAGCGCCGGCGAAGAAGCCGACCACCGGCGTCGGAGCGCCCTCGTAGACGTCAGGCGTCCACATGTGGAAGGGCGCAGCGGAGACCTTGAAGGCGAGACCGCAGATCACGAACACCAGGCCCAGCAGGGCGCCGCCTCCTGCTCCATGGCTCATCGCTACGGCGATGGCGTCGAAGTGTGTCGAGCCGGCGAAGCCGTAAACGAGCGACGCGCCGTAAAGCAGGATGCCCGAGGAGAGCGCGCCCAGGACGAAGTACTTCAGACCGGCTTCAGACGACTTGCCGTTGTCGCGCTCGAACGCAGCGAGAACATAAAGCGCCAGGGAGTGCAGCTCGATTGAGATGTAGAGCGAGATAAGGTCTCCGGCGGAGACCATCATGCCCATGCCGAGCGCCGCGATGATCACCAGGATCGGGAACTCGAAACGCGCCTGGCCCCGTCGAGTGAACCAGCCCTCGCCCATCGGGATCGCCGCGGCGCTCGCAAGATAGATCACGACCTTCGAGAACACAGCGGCCTGGTCGAGGATGAGACCGCCGTTAAACACGCGCCCCATGGGGGCGACGACAGCGACGACAGCCGCAGCGCAAAGCGAGGCGACTGAGGCGAAGGTGAAGGCCGCGCTGGCCTTGCCCTGGAAAGCGCCCCAGACGAGCAGGATCAGGGTCGCGCCGACGAGCAAGAGCTCGGGCGAGGCGACGGCGGCGGTCTGCATCGGCGTCATGGCGTGGCTTATCAGCGTCCCGTCGCGGCGTGGAAGGCGTCGACTAGGTGAGTGGTCGCCGCATCGGTGATTGAGAAGACCAGGCCCGGCTGGAAGCCGAGCACCAGGGTGGCGATGATCAGGGGCAGGAAGATCGCCCCTTCGCGGCCCACCAGATCGCCGATCGTCGCCAGCGAGGGATTGGTGAGCTGGCCGAAGATGATCCGTCTGTACAGCGTCAGGGCGTACAGAGCTGAGAGGATCAGCCCGCTGACCGCGGCGATCGCCGTCCAGGTCGAGACCCCGTAGGTCCCAGTCAGAGTGAGGATCTCGCCGATGAAACCGCTGGTGCCGGGCAGGCCGACATTGCCCATGGTGAAGAGCATGAAGACCGCAGCATAGACCGGCATCCTGGTCACCAGCCCGCCGTAATAGGCGATCTCGCGCGTGTGCATCCGATCGTAGACGACCCCGACGCAAAGGAAGAGGGCGCCTGAGATCACCCCGTGGCTCAGCATCTGGAAGATGGCGCCCTGCTCGCCCTGCAGGTTGCCCGAGAAGATGCCCATTGTGACGAAGCCCATGTGCGCCACCGAGGAGTAGGCGATGACCTTCTTCATGTCGTCCTGACGGAACGCCACCAGGGAGGTGTAGACGATGGCGATCACCGAGAGGGCGAAGATCAGTGGTGTGAACTCGACGCTCGCGACGGGGAACATCGGCACGGAGAAACGCATGAAGCCGTAGCCGCCCATCTTCAGCAGGATGCCGGCCAGGATCACCGAACCGGCGGTGGGCGCTTCGACGTGGGCGTCCGGAAGCCAGGTGTGCACCGGCCACATCGGCATCTTCACCGCGAAGGAGGCGAAGAAGGCCAGCCAGAACCAGGTCTGGTACGCCGGCGAGAAGTGGTAGCGCATCAGTTCCGGGATCGAGGAGGTGTGCGCGATCGAGATCATCGCCAGGATCGCCGCCAGCATCAGCACCGAACCCAGCAGCGTGTAGAGGAAGAATTTGAAGGCCGCGTAGACGCGGTTCTGGCCGCCCCAGATGCCGATGAGAAGGAACATCGGGATCAGCTGGCCTTCAAAGAACACGTAGAAGACGATGATGTCGAGGGCGCAGAAGACGCCGATCACCAGGGTCTCGAGGATCAGGAAGGTGATCATGTACTCGACGACACGATCTTTGATTGAGCGCCAGCTGGCGGCGATGCACAGCGGCATCAGGAACGCGGTCAGCGGAACGAAGAGAACCGAGATGCCGTCGACACCCATCCGGTAGCGCAGGCCGCCGAACCATTGGATGTCTTCCAGCATCTGGAAGCCGCTTTGGCTCGGGTGGAAGCTGGCCACGACGGCGATCGACAGGACGAAGGTCGCCAAGGTGGTGGCCAGGGCGATCCAGCGCGCGGCCGAGGCCGTACGCTCGTCGTCGGCCGGCGCCAGACCGCGCACCAGGAGAATGCCGGCGACGCCCAGCAGCGGGAGGAAGGTGGTTAGGGAAAGGATGCCGCTCATCGTGCGAAGGCCCACAGGGCGTAGGAAAGGAGCCCGGCGACGCCGAGCAGCATGACGAAAGCGTAGTGGTACACGTAGCCAGTCTGCACGCGCGCCGTCGCCTTGCCGATGGCGTAGCTGGCGGCCGAGACACCGTCAGGCCCGAGCCCGTCGATCAGGCGCTTGTCGCCGCCTTTCCAGAACAGGTCGCCGAGCGCCGCGGCGCCGCGAACGAAGATGAAATGGTAGAGCTCGTCGAAGTACCACTTGTTGTACAGGAACGACCAGACGAGGCCCTTCCGCGCGGCGATGCGTGCGCCCATCCCCTCGTGAAGGATGTAGGCGTACCAGGCGGCGACGAAGCCAATCGCGGTCACCAGCAGGGGCGCCCAGGTCACCCAGACGGGCATGTGCTCGATCTCGTCCAGCAGATGTCCGCTGGTGATCGTGGAAAGCGCGCCCCGCCAGAAGTCGTCGCGGCCGGCGCCAATGAAGCCGTGGTCGAACAGACCGCCGGCGAACGTCGCGCCAACGGCGAGCAGCAGGATCGGCACGAGCATCGACCAGGGCTCCTCGTGGGGTTCGCCGCCGTGATGGGCGTCATGGCCGTGCGCCTCGTCGGCGTGGGCGTGCGCACCGTGATTGTCATGCGCCGCATGACCCCACTTGGCGTGGCCATGGAAGGTCATGAAGATCAGGCGCCACGAATAGAATGAGGTCAGGCCGGCCGCCAGGACTCCGGCCACGAAAGCGAACACCCCGGTCCCATCGCCGCCGCGTCCGGCCATGAAGGCCGAATTGATCAGGGCGTCTTTGGAGTAGAAACCGGCGAAGCCGATGTCGATGCCCGGTATGCCCACGCCCGTGATCGCCAAGGTGCCGACCAGCATCACCCCGTATGTGATGGGGATCTTGTTCCACAGGGCGCCCATCTTCCGCATGTCCTGCTCGTGGTGCATCGCCCCGATGACCGCGCCGGCGCCCAGGAACAGCAGGGCCTTGAAGAAGGCGTGGGTGAACAGGTGGAACATGGCCGCCGGATAGGCGCCCACGCCCGCGGCGAAGAACATGTAGCCGAGCTGCGAACAGGTCGAATAGGCGACGACGCGCTTGATGTCGTTCTGAGCCAGGCCGACCGTCGCAGCGAAGAGGCAGGTCACCGCGCCGACCACCGTCACCACGTCCTTGGCGATGGGGGCGTGCTCGAACATCGGCGAGAGCAGGCAGACCATGTAGACGCCCGCGGTCACCATCGTCGCGGCATGGATCAGGGCCGAGACCGGGGTCGGGCCTTCCATGGCGTCGGGCAGCCAGGTGTGCAGGAAGAACTGGGCGCTCTTGCCCATCGCGCCGATGAACAGGAGCACGCAGGCCAGATCCATCAACCGCAGGTCCCAGCTGCCGAAACGCCAGACGTGGTCGGCTATCACTGGAACCTGGGGGAACATTTCCGCGAAGCGGATCGAGCCGAACGCCCAGAAGCAGGTCACGATGCCGAGCGCGAAGCCGGCGTCGCCGACCCGGTTGACGATGAAGGCCTTGATGGCGGCGGAGTTCGCGGTGGGCCTGTCGTACCAGAAGCCGATCAGCAGGTAGCTGGCCAGGCCCACGCCTTCCCAGCCGAAGAACAGCTGCATCAGGTCGGACGCCGTCACCAGGGCGAGCATGGCGAAGGTGAACAGCGACAGGTAGGCGAAGAACCGCGGCTTCGACGGATCATCGCGCATGTAGCCCCAGCTGTAGACGTGCACGAGCGCGCTGACGGTGGTGACCACGACCAGCATCACCGCCGAAAGGGAGTCGATACGGACCGACCAGGTCGACTGGAACCGGCCGACGTCGATGAACGGCGCCAGGGCGACGGTGAAGCTGCCCCACTTGCCCCCAATCACATTGAAGAAGGTCAGCCAGCCCAGCGCGCAGGAGAAGATCAGCAGACCCGTGGTCACCGCTTTCGACGCGGTGTCGCCGATCCGCCGGCCGAACAGGCCGGCGATGATCGCGCCGACGATCGGCGCGAACACCAGTAGCGTGACGATAAGTTGGGGGCTCAAGCGCAGATCTCCGGATGGTCGTACATCCCGCTCATCCCTTCATCATCGAGGCGTCATCGACTGCGATGTCGCCGCGCCAGCGGAAGAAGGTGACCAGGATCGCCAGGCCCACCGCCGCCTCGGCCGCGGCCACGGTGAGGACGAACAGGGCGTAGATCTGTCCCACCACGTCGTGGAGGAAGACCGAGAAGGCCACCAGGTTGATGTTCACCGCCAGCAGGATCAGCTCGATCGACATCAGGATGACGATCACGTTCTTGCGGTTCACGAAGATGCCGAGCACGCCAATCGTGAAGAGGATCGCCGCGACGGTCAGGTAATGGGTCAGACCGATGGTCATGCCTCGATCCCTTCGCCGGATTTGATGGTGACGATGCGCATGCCGGCCGCCGGCGTGCGGGCGGTCTGGTCAGCGATGTTCTGCCGCCGGACATTGGCCTTGTGCTTGAGGGTCAGCACGATGGCCCCGATCATGGCGACCAGCAGCACCATCCCCGCCGTCTGGAAGAAATAGAGGTAGTCCGTATAGAGGACCCGCCCGATCGCCTCTGTGTTGGAGAAAAGCCCCACGTGCGTCTCGGGGCCCACTGAGGCTGCCGCCGCCCCGGAATTGGCCACGCTGGCCGCGACCAGAATCATCTCGCCGGTGAGGATCGCGGCCACCACGATCCCAAGCGGCAGGTACTTGGCGAAGCCCTGCCTCAGCTGGGCGAAGTCGATGTCGAGCATCATCACCACGAACAGGAACAACACTGCTACGGCGCCGACGTAGACCACCACCAGGATCATGGCGAGGAACTCAGCGCCCAGCATTACGAACAGGCCAGCCGAAGAGAAGAATGCGGTAATCAGGAACAGCACCGAGTGCACCGGATTTCGCGCAAAGATGACGGCCAGGCCAGCCAGCAGAGTGACTGCGGCGAGCACGTAAAAGGCGTAGGCCTGCAGGACCATGGCGACCTTGGCGACTTTCTTTTCTCTGCTGCGCCGCCGGCGATACCCAAGTCCCTTCAGAGAGGGCGGTGCGCCGGAGGCGTGGGGTTCTTAACGGTAGGGAGCGTCCAGTTCCAGGTTCTTTGCGATCTCGCGCTCCCAGCGGTCGCCATTCGCGAGCAGGCGCTCCTTGTCGTAGTAGAGCTCCTCGCGCGTCTCGACCGAGAATTCCAGATTCGGGCCCTCGACGATGGCGTCCACCGGGCAGGCCTCCTGGCACAGACCGCAGTAGATGCACTTCACCATGTCGATGTCGTAGCGCGTCGTGCGGCGCGAACCATCCTCGCGCGGCTCGGCCTCGATGTAGATCGCCTGGGCCGGACAGACCGCCTCGCACAGCTTGCAGGCGATGCAGCGCTCCTCACCGCTGGGATAGCGGCGCAAGGCGTGCTCGCCGCGGAAGCGCGGCGACTGGGGATTGCGCTCGTTCGGATACAGCACCGTCGCCTTCGGGCGGAGCATGTATTTCATCGACAGGCCGAAGGCGCCGGCGATGTCCATCAGGGCGGCGCCGCGCAGGGCCTGGCCAATTCGCTGGAACATCCTCTTACCTCCTGGCCCCGACGCAATCGTAACTCGACAGATCCTGGTCGTCGTAGCCGGCCCTGAGTTGGAGCTGTCCCCCGCGGTCCTGGCAGGCCTTGGACGCCCGGGACAGGTCGTCGTAGCTGGCCGCCCCCTGCCCTACGCCCGACGCGCACCCGGCAAGGGCCGCTGCAGCGACGGCTGGAAGGGTCACCGTGATCACGGTTTCGCGCCTCATGTGGCCGATCCGAACACGCGCCAGGCGCCAATCAGGGCGACGGCGACCAGAGAGGTCGGCAGGAACACCTTCCAACCCAGCCGCATCAGTTGGTCGTAACGGTACCGCGGAACGACCGCCTTCACCACGGCGAACAGGAAGAAGAAGAAAATGATCTTCAGAAAGAACCACATAAAGCCGAAGAAGCTCGCCGCGGTCGGGCTCCAGGTGTGCGTGAACGGCGTCGGGAACGGCGCCTGCCAGCCTCCAAAGAAGAGCGTGGTGATCAGAGCGCACATCAGAACGATGTTGGCGTACTCGCCGATCATGAACAGCAGGTACGGCGTCGAGGAGTATTCGACCTGATAACCGGCGACGAGTTCGGACTCCGCTTCGGGCAAGTCGAACGGCGGCCGGTTGGTCTCCGCCAGGGCCGAGACGAAGAAGATCACCGACATCGGGATCATCACGATCGCTGCAGGCAGGTCCTTCAGCCCCCCGCCGCCAAGAACGTTCCAGTTCCAGAACCCGCCGGCCTGGCGCTCGACGATGGTGTTCAGGTTGAGCGTGCCCGCCAGGAGGATCACCGTGACGATCACAAAGCCGATCGAGACCTCGTAGCTGACCATCTGCGCGGCCGAGCGGAGGCTGCCGAGGAACGGATATTTCGAATTCGACGCCCAGCCGCCCATGATCACGCCGTAGACGCCCAGGGAGGACACGGCGAAGAGATACAGCACCCCGACATTGATGTTCGACACGACCCAGCCTGGCGCCAGCGGCATGACCGCCCACGCGCCAAAGGCCAGGGTGAACATGATCAAAGGCGCAAGCAGGAAGACCGTCTTATCCGCGCCCGAGGGGATCACGATCTCCTTGAGGACGAACTTCAGGAAGTCGGCGAAGGACTGCAGCGAGCCGAACGGGCCCACGACATTGGGTCCTTTGCGCATCTGCACGCCGGCCCAGATCTTGCGGTCGGCGAGCAGAAGGAAGGCGAGCGAGAGCAGGATCCAGATCAGGACCGCCAGGATCTGCCCGACCGTGAGCAACAGCCATCCGCCAGGGGTGGACCAGAACATTCGAGCCGGCTCCCCTTTACTCGGCGGCCATCTTCAGGCCCGCAGCCAGGGCCGCGCATTCGGCCATGGTCACGCTCGCCCGGCAGATCGGGTTGGTGAGGTGGTGCGCCCGGACGGGGCTCAGGAAATCGGCCTCACCGATCTCGCCCGCCTGTCCAAGGCCTGAAAGGTCCAGCGCGGCCGGCGCCGAGCCCGGCGCGTAGTCGATCTGACCGAAGGTCGGATGCTCCGCGAACAGCTTCTCGCGCAGCTGAGCCAGACTGTCGTACGGCAGGGTCGCGCCCAGTTGCGCCGAGAGAGCGCGCAGGATGGCCCAGTCCTCCCGAGCCTCTCCCTTGGGGTACACCGCCCGCGCGCCCCGCTGCACGCGGCCCTCAGTGTTCACGTAAATCCCCTCCTTCTCCGTATAGGCGGCGCCCGGCAGGATCACGTCGGCCCGGTGGGCGCCGCGATCGCCATGCGTGCCCATGTAGACGACGAAGGCGTCGGTCTTGCCAAGGTCCATCTCGTCCACGCCCATCAGGAAGAGCACGTCGAGCACGCCCGGATCCATCATCTGACGCGCCGTCAGGCCGCCTGCACGGGGGACAAAGCCCAGGTCCAGGCCGCCGACCCGCGAAGCCGCGGTGTGCAGGATGTTCCAGCCGTTCCAGCCGTCGCGCACGATATTGAAGGCGCCGGCCACGCGGGCCGCCGCCGCCAGCACCGCAGCGCTGTCGTCCCGCGCCAGGGCGCCGGCGCCGACGATCACCGCCGGCCGCTGCGCCGCCTTGAGCGCCTTGACGAAGGCGTGGTCGCTGTCGACCAGTCCCGCCAGGGTCTCGCCGCCCGCCCCGAGGTGGGCGTAGTCGAAGGTGAGGTCCGCTGGCCGTCCGATCAGGCCAAAGCGCGTCCGCCCGGAGAGCCACATTTTGCGCAGACGCGCATTGAAGACCGCAGCCTCCATACGGGGATTGGCGCCGATCAGGAGGATCGCATCGGCCTTTTCGATCCCCTCGAGGGTCGAGTTGAACAGCCAGCTCTCCCGCGGGCCCACGCCCAGGAGTGAGCCGTCGGTGCGGCAATCGATCGATGTCGCGCCGAGACCGCCGAACAGGTCGAGGGCCGCCTTCATCGATTCGGCGTCCTGCAGCTCGCCGGCGATCACGCCCAGCCGCTCGGGCTTGGCCGCGCGTACGCGCTGGGCGACCAGGCCAAGCGCCTCGCTCCAGCTGGCCGGACGCAGCTTCCCGTTCTCGCGGATCATCGGCCGGTCGAGACGCTGCCGGCCAAGACCGTCGCAGGCGTAACGGGTCTTGTCGCTGATCCACTCTTCGTTGACCGCGTCATTGGTGCGCGGCAGCACCCTCAGCACCGCCGAACCCCGTGCGTCCACGCGAATGGCGCTGCCGAGCGCATCCATGACGTCGACGCTGGAGGTCTTCGTCAGCTCCCAGGGACGGGCATTGAAGGCGTACGGCTTGGAGGTCAGGGCGCCCACCGGGCACAGGTCGATGACGTTCGCGGAGAGCTCGCTGGTCACCGCCTGGTCGAGATAGGTGGTGATCTCGACGTCCTCGCCGCGTGAGATCAGGCCGATCTCCGACACGCCTGCGACTTCGGTGATGAAGCGCACGCAGCGCGTGCACTGGATGCACCGCGTCATCACCGTCTTGATGAGCGGGCCCATGAACTTCTCTTCGACCGCCCGCTTGTTCTCGGCGTAGCGGGTGGCGTCGCGGCCGTAGCCCATCGACTGGTCCTGCAGGTCGCACTCGCCGCCCTGGTCGCAGATCGGGCAATCCAGCGGGTGGTTGATGAGCAGGAACTCCATCACCCCCTC
>DASXGR010000211.1:0-2854 GCA_036488935.1 Caulobacteraceae bacterium
GCGCGCCCCGGTGGCCCAGCCGTGTCATGCTCGGCTTCTGTGTCCCGTCGGGGATAGGCAGATGCGCATCGCCGGCGCCGGTCAGGTCGTCTTCGCGGTTGTTCTGATCGCCATCGGCCTTCTTGGCTTCGTCCATCCTGACTTTGTCGGCGTGTGGCAGCCGATCCCCAGGCGCTGGTCGGCGCACGAGGCGATCGCGCTTGCCTGCGCCGTGATCTCCCTGGGAGCGGGCCTGGGCCTCAGTTGGCGGCGCACGGCCGCCCAGGCGGCTGGCGTGCTGGCCGTCTGGCTCGTCTTCTGGATGCTGGCGGTCAAAATGGGCGCCGTCCTGGTCGCGCGGGGCGCGGTGGCGGCCTGGGACGGCGCGGGCGAGACCGCTGTGCTGATCGCCGCGGCCTGGGCCCTGTTCGCAGGGGAGCGCGGCGCGGGCTTCGCTCGGGGGCTCTACGCCGTGACAATGATCGTCTTCGGCGTGGCCCATCTCGCCTACGTCACCTTCACCGGCTCCTTGGTCCCGGCGTGGCTGCCGTCGCACGCGGCGTGGGTCTATTTCACGGGCTTCGCCTATATCGCCTCCGGCGCAGCCATGCTCGTGGGCGTCGCCCCCCGGCTGGCGGCGGCCCTCTCGGCCCTGCAGATGGGCCTCTTCACCCTCCTCGTGTGGGTCCCTGTCGCGGCCTCCGGCCGCGCGGGCGCCGCCGACTGGAGCGAGACTACCGTCTCCCTCGCCCTCACCGCCGCCGGCTGGGTCATCGCCGACACCTACCGCAGCGCCTCCTGGCTCGCCGCTGTCCGCCGCCCGGCCGCTGTGTGACTCTCCCGCGACCCGCTCGTTTCTTCCTGATAATGAGGCGCGATGGTCGCGGGGGCGGCATGCGAGGGGCTGAACGTGGCGGTCGCCGGCGGCGGGCCGGCCGGCTTGGCTGCGGCCTTGCTACTGCGATCGATCGGCTGCCGCGTCATCCTGTTCGAGCGGTTCGAGACGCCCCGGCCCCTGGGCTCGGGGCTGATGATCCAGCCGACGGGTCTTGCGGTGCTCGACCGGCTGGGCCTGGCGGACCGGCTGCGCGAACGGGCGTCGGTCATCGATCGTCTCTTCGGCAAGGCAGCCGGCTCGGACAGGACGGTTCTTGACGTCCGCTACAAGTCGATCGGCCCCGTCCGCGGGTTCGGCGTGCATCGCGCGACGCTGTTCCAGCTTCTCTTCGACGCGGCGAAGGCGGCCGGCGTGGAGATTCGGACCGGGCGCACGATCACGTGCGAAGTCGCGGACGACGGCCGGCGCCTAACGTTTGCGGACGGCTTGAACGAGGGGCCGTACGACCTCCTCGTCGACGCCCTGGGGCATGCCTCCCCCCTGGCCCCGCCGAATGGCCGTGTGCTGCCCTTCGGAGCGCTGTGGGCGAGCCTCGACTGGCCGGCCGCCGCAGGGTTCGACGCTGGCGCGCTCGAACAGCGCTACCGCCGCGCGAGCGCCATGGTCGGGGTCATGCCGATCGGCCGGCCGCCGGGGGCCGCGCGACCGCAAGCAGCCTTCTTCTGGAGTCTGCGCGCCGACCAGTACGAGGCGTGGCGAGCGGCGGGCCTCGCGCCATGGAAAGCCGAGGTGCTTGACTTCTGGCCCGCGACAGCTCCCCTGCTTGATCAGGTCCTGGAGCCCGAACAGCTGACCTTCGCGCGTTACGCCCACAGGACCCTGCCGCGGCCCGTCGCGTCCCGCCTGGTCCACATCGGCGACGCCTGGCGTTCGAGCAGCCCGCAGCTCGGGCAGGGCGCCAACATAGCCCTGCTCGACGCTTACGCCTTGGCCTTGGCGCTGCGGCGCGAGGCGTACGTTGAGACCGCCCTGCGGCTGTTCACCCGCCTGAGGCGCCGTCACGCGCATCTCTACCAGCTGATGAGCGCGGCCTTCACGCCGGTCTACCAGTCCGACAGCCGACTCCTGCCGGTCCTGCGTGACCGGCTGGCCGGTCCCCTCTCCAAGATCTGGCCCTCCACCGCCATCCTTGCCTCAATGGTCGCGGGCCTGATCGGCGATCCCCTCACCCCATTGGAGCTTCGAGGCCGCAAGGGCTCCGATCTGGTTTCCCGCGCCGCCGAGCTCAGTGCGGCTACCGCGGAGATCGGTCCAGTTTGACTGGAGTGACCGTCGGTTGCTGTAGTATACGTACTCACACACACTAACCCACACAAACACACACGAACGCAAGCAAACGTGACCAGGTTTCGCACTTGCAGGCGGAGTCCACCGTGGCTATTGGATTTAATTATACGACGTAAATTATCCGGTCGGGGTTCAAGCAAAATGGCCGACTTCCTCCGAACGGCGCTTCGCGGGATCTGGCGGCAGGCCATGCCATTGGCCGCGTGCGCGCTCGCCTTGGCCGGATGCGATGCGCCGTGGCGGTCGTTCGAGACCCACACGCTCAATCCGGGCTTCAAGTCTGCCGCGACGCCGGCCGACGTGGGCGTGAAGTTCCAGCGCCTGAGCATCCCCAGCGGCGGGCGCAAGCTCGACGGCTTCCTCGTGCGCGCGGACGCGAGCTGTCCGCGAACCGCGGCGGTGCTGATTTTCCATGGGCGGGGCGAGACCGTCGCGGACTGGGTCGGCGCCCAGAAGGTACTTCACGACGCCTGCATCTCCTCGATGGTCTTCGACTATTCGGGCCATGGCCGCAGCTCGCCGCCAGGGACGATCGCCAACCTCAACGCCGACGCCGTCGCGGCCTATTCGACGTTCATGGCCAGCTTCCCCGCGAGCGAGCGGCGCTGCCTGCTGAGCCACTCCATGGGCGGCGGTCCCATGCTGTTCGCCGCGACCCGTCCCAGCGCCCATCCCGACTGCGTGGTCGTC
>DASXGR010000222.1:0-5369 GCA_036488935.1 Caulobacteraceae bacterium
AGATGCGGATTCTGACGCATCGCCGCCGACAGGTCGAGCGCGACATCCGCCTGATCGGTCGCGCCGGGATACTGCGAGCGCGGCGGCCGGTGGTCGAAGCTCCACGTCAGGCCGGCTGAATAATAGGTCGGCCGGTAGGTCATGTCCGTCGTGAAGCCGAGATCAGCCGTGAGATAGTGGTGGAAGGCCGAGACAAAGGCGCCGGTGATGCCCGTGTCGGAGGGGTCGTACTCGGGGCTCTCGTTGGTCGAATTGACGTCATAGCCGGTGAAGCGCGCGTCATAGCGGCCCAGCGTCAGGCGCTGGTCTATGAGCAGCTCCTTGCGGAAATCGCCCGGTTCGACGCGCAGATCCGAGCGCAGGATGTAGTCCACCGGCAGGCCGGTATAGGCGCTCATCTTCTGGGCGATGGCCTGGCGCTCGGCGTCGGGCAGGTTCTGGCCCTGGGCCAGAGCCGCGGCGTAGGGACCGCGGGCCCAGTCGCGCACTTCGCGGAGGAAGGCAGGCAGATCAGCCGGCGCCTGGATGCGGTGGTGGTAGGCCGCGATCGCCGCATAGCTCGGCAGGTAGTTGATGATCTCCTGGTCGAAACCGGGAGAGCGGCGTCCGTAGTTCAGGATCGACGAGAGCAGAACGACGCCGTTCAACTGCACACCGTCCTGCTGCAGGCGGTAAGAGAGACCGGCTGAGCGGGTGGTGCCGTAGGATTCGCCGAAGATCACCTTGGGCGAATTCCAGCGATCATAAATGGTGAGGTACCGCTCGATCCCGCGGGCGAAGGCGTCGATATCGGGGTCGGTGCCCCAGAACGCCTGGAGCTTGGTGTCGCCAAGCGGACGAGAAAAGCCTGCGCCGGGCGCATCGAGAAAGACGAGGTCGGACTTGTCGAGGAGGCTGTCTTCGTTGTCGACGACGTGGAAGGGCGGGCCGGCAGTGGCCTGCGGACTGTCGGTCGCCACGCGGATCGGGCCAAGCGAGCCCATGTGCAGCCACATGGTCGAGGAGCCGGGCCCGCCGTTGTAGAGGAACGTCACCGGCCGGTGGGAATCGCCGGTGGTGTAGGCGACATAGAACATCGAGAGGGTCGGCTTTCCCTCGTCGTCACGGATCGTCAGCGTACCCGCGGTGGCGGTGTAGGCGATCTGCCGTCCGCCGATCATGGCGGTGTGGTGGGTGACCTTGCGCACTTCGACGATCGGGGCGGTGGCGATGTCAGCGTCCGTCAGCTTGCGGCAGCGGGCGCGGTCGGCGCGCGCGTCGGCGTGAGCGCCGCCTTCACCGCCCATATGCTCGCAATCTGCGTCGGCGCGGCCGCCACCTTCGCCAGGCATGGGCGGGGCAAGTCCGGGCGGAGCCCGATCGGCGACCCCCGGCTCGTCGGGCGAACGGCCATGACGCTCAGCGGTGCGACCTTTGGCCTGGGCGTTGATCTGCTCCATCGAGGCGTCAGGTCCCGTTTGGGCTGATTGGGCGAAGGCGGAGCCGACGAGGGCCAGGGCGGCGGCGCCCCCCAGAAGGCCCGCAATCAATGGACGCATCGACGATAAACCCCTTAAGAAGCAACGGCTGGCGACCTGTGAGACCATGTCGGCAAGCCGCCGGCCATCAGGGTCGCCGCGAACAAGCACTGGGCGCTGACCAACCGATTGCAGCCGGGAAACATTGGTCAACAACCGTAAGAGGGGGGATACAATGTGGGCTCGAGGCTGGCTGGCCGCTGCGTTCGGGGCGTTGGCGATGGGCGCGCAAGCTGCGCCCCCGGCGCACGAGACCCTCGCCGTTGCCGGACTCCAGGGGTCGGCGAAGATCATCGTCGACCGGTGGGGTATCCCGCACATCTTTGCCGCCAGCGAGCGCGACGCCTTCTTTCTCCAGGGCTGGAACGCCGCGCGCGACCGGCTCTGGCAGATCGATCTGTGGCGCAAGCGGGGGTTGGGCCTGCTCTCGGCCAGCTTCGGCCCGGCCTATCTCGCGCAGGATCGCGCCGCGCGCCTGCTGCTCTATCGGGGCGATATGGATGCGGAATGGGCGGCATATCGGCCCGGGATGAAGGATCGCACTCACGCGTTTGTGGACGGGATAAACGCCTACGTCCGCACGGTCCGCGCCGGCCAACGTCCCTTCCCCGTCGAATTTCGCCTGACCGGCTCGACGCCCGATCTATGGACCGCCGAAGATGTGGTGCGGATCCGCAGCCACGCCCTGGTGTCAAATCTCACCTCCGAAGTCGCCCGCGCCCGCGTCGCCTGTGCGGTCGGACCGGGCTGGCAGACAGCCGACGCCCTGCGCCGCAAGCTCGAGCCAGAGCACGAGGCCAAAATCCCTGACGGCCTGGATCCCTGCGCCGTGACGCCCGACGTGCTGAAGGACTACGTCCTTGGAACCGAACCGGTCGCCTTCGAGCGTGGCAAGGTGCAGGTGGCGAGCCTCTCGGACCTCGAGACGAACGAGGCCTATACCGGCTCCAACAACTGGGTCGTGTCGGGCTCGCACACAGCGACGGGGCGACCGCTGCTGGCCAACGATCCGCACCGCGAGGTCGCCTCTCCCTCGCTCCGCTACATCGTGCACATGAGCGCCCCGGGCCTGGACATGATCGGCGCCGGCGAGCCGGCCGTGCCGGGCATCTCCTTCGGCCACAACGAGGACGTGGCCTTTGGCCTGACCATCTTCGGAATCGATCAGGAGGACCTCTACGTCTACGCGCTGAACCCCGCCAACCCGGATCAGTACCGTTACGGCGACGGCTGGGAGACCATGCGGGTCGTCCGCGAGACGATCCCGGTGAAGGGCGAGGCGGCGCAGGAGGTCGAGCTTCGTTTCACGCGCCATGGCCCGGTACTGGACTATGATCCCGCACACGGACGCGCCTTTGCACTGCGCTCGATCTGGATGCAGCCCGGCGCCGCCGGATATCTGGAGGCGAGTTGGCTGGACCATGCGCGGGATTGGGCCGACTTCGAGACCGCACGGCATCGCTTCGTCGCGCCGCCGGAAAACTTCGTCTTCGCCGACCGCGCCGGCGACACCGGTTGGGCCGGCTTCGGCCTGTCGCCGGTCCGGCCAAACTGGGACGGCCTGCTGCCCGTGCCTGGCGACGGCCGCTACGAGTGGGCGGGCTTCCTCTCCCACGACCGGATGCCGGAATCGAAGAACCCTGCGCGCGGCTGGTTCGCCACCGCCAACGCCTATGACCTTCCCCCCGGAACGCCGCCGGACGACGTGACCTCCTACGAATGGGCGGACCGCTCCCGCATCGACCGCATCGAACAGGTCCTCGCCGCCAATCCGCACGTCTCGGTCGCCGACTCCATGGCCCTGCAGACCGACACCCACGCCCCCATGGCCCTTCGCCTGACCGCCCTGGTCCGTCCCCTGTCCTCGCCCGATCCCCGCACTGCGAAGGCCCTGGCCCTGCTGACGGCCTGGGACGGGAACGAGACGACCGACAGCGTGGCCGCGACGATCTACGAGGTGTGGACGTCGAAACACCTCGGCCTCGCGGTGATCCCCCATGACGCCCCGGCCGCCGCCTCCATCATCGGCGTCGGATCGCTGGACGCCGTGATTGGGCGCCTGGAGGCGTCAGGCGAGGCTGAGCGCAACCCCCTCCTCCTGAGCAGCCTGGAGGACGCGCTGCGGGATATCTCGATGCGGATGGGTCCGGACATGAACGGCTGGGCCTGGGGCCGGCTGCATCAGGCGAAGCTGGTCCCCGCCGCCGCGGCCCTGGCTGACGCCGACCTCAAGGCGCGGATGACCGCCGGCCCGATGCCGATCCCCGGCGGACCGTCGACTCCAAAGGCGGCGGGCTACAATTCCCAGACCTTCGAGGTCACCCACGGCGCCTCTGTGCGGATGGTGATGGACGTGGGCGCCTGGGATAATTCCCGGATCATCAATACGCCGGGGCAATCGATCGATCCGGCCAGCCCGCACTATGGCGATCTCTTCCCACTGTGGGCCAGGGGCGAATACGTCCCGATGTTGTTCTCGCGGCCGGCCATCGAGGCGGCCGCAGCGGAAATCATCGACCTCACACCCGCCAGGTGAAGCTTAAGCGCCTTGCCCGAGAGCGGCAAAAGGGGCAAAGATGACGCCACCGTCACGCAAAAAGCTTGGGCGGTAGGAGACGCAGCGATGGACGACGCGGGCGAGAACATCCGGCGGGCGGCGCGCGAGCACGCCTATTCCATTCCGCGCGAGGAGATCCAGCCGCTCGACGCGGAGCTTTTCCGCAGCGACACCTGGGCCCCCTACTTCGAGCGCCTGCGCGCCGAGGAGCCGGTCCACCACCAGGTGCACGAGGAACTCGGCCCCTACTGGTCGGTGACCAAGTTCAACGACATCATGGAAGTGGACACCAACCACCAGGCGTTCTCGTCCGAACCCGCGATCACGGCCTTCGATCCGGAAGAAGACTTCACCCTTCCGATGTTCATCGCCATGGATCCGCCTAAGCACGATGTGCAGCGCAAGACCGTCAGCCCGATCGTCTCGCCGCACAACCTGGCCTACATGGAGCCGATCATCCGCGAGCGCGCGGCGACGATCCTGGACTCGGTCCCTGTGGGCGAGGAGTTCGACTGGGTCGACAAGGTCTCGATCGAACTGACCACCATGACGCTGGCCACGCTGTTCGACTTCCCCTGGGAGGACCGCCGCAAGTTGACACGCTGGTCGGACGTGGCGACCGCCGCGCCCATGCCCGGCGGCATCATCGAGACCGACGAGCAGCGCAAGGTCGAGCTCTTCGAGTGCGTGGACTACTTCCTGCGCCTGTGGAACGAGCGCGTGAACGCGCCGCCGAAGAACGACCTGATCTCCATGCTCGCACACGGCGAGTCCACGCGGAACATGGACCGCATGGAGTACCTCGGGAACCTGATCCTGCTGATCGTCGGCGGTAACGACACCACCCGCAACACCATCAGCGGCAGCATCCTGGCGCTCAACCAGAACCCTGATCAGTACGCCAAGCTCAAGGCCAATCCTGACCTGATCCCCAACATGGTCAGCGAGACGATCCGCTGGCAGACCCCGCTCGCCTACATGCGGCGGACAGCGACGGAAGACTACAAGCTGCGCGACAAGACGATCCGCGCCGGCGACAAGGTCCTGATGTGGTACGTCTCGGGCAACCGCGACGAGGAAGTGATCGAGAACCCGAACGCCTACAACATCGAGCGTGAGCGTCCGCGCCACCACATGTCGTTCGGCTTCGGCATCCACCGCTGCGTCGGCAACCGCCTGGCGGAACTGCAACTGAAGATCATCTGGGAAGAGATCTTCAAGCGCTTCCCCGACATCCGCGTCACCGGCGAACCGCGCCGCGTGTTCTCGAGCTTCGTGAAAGGCTACGAGCACCT
>DASXGR010000231.1:0-10620 GCA_036488935.1 Caulobacteraceae bacterium
CGAGCACGGGACGCTGATCTCCGAGCGCATGGCCGCCTGGTGCGCGGACCGGACTTCGGCTGAAGCTCTGGAGATCCTCGGCAAGGCGAGCATCCCCGCGGGCCCAGTGCTGAAGCCGCAGCAGACGCTCGACGACCCGCATGTGCAGGCGATGGGGTTCTTTCAGGCGGTCGACTATCCCGGCCTCCCCAGGCCCGCGCCGCTGGCCCGCACCCCGGTGCGCCTCTCGGAAACGCCGGCCGAGATCCGCGCCCGGGCGCCCACGCTCGGCGAGCACACCGACTCGATCCTGGCCGAGATCGGCTACGCCGAAGACGAGATCACCGGCCTGCGCCAACGCGGCGTGATCTGAGGGGGCCAGTGGCTTTTGCCTGATGCGTTCCCCACACGGGAGTACGCGCGGTTTCGGTGACACCTTGCCAATTGCCGGTCGCGAACGGTCATAGCAAGGCAGCGCCGCGAACCGGACCTTCCGCGCCGGTCAGCCGGCCTGCCCGGCCGCCGCGTTGCGGGCCTGATGCAGCTGCTTCCACTGCGGCGCGTATCTCAGCGCCTGGTCGTACTTGGCCAGGGCCGCTTTGGGTTGGCCCTGGCGCATGAGCACGTCGCCCCAGCCCTTGAGCGGGTCGGCCCAGTGGGGGCCGGCCTGGTTGGCGGCGGCGAACCTGGCTGCGGCGGCGGCGAGGTCGCCATGGCGGACCAGGGCCAGGCCCCAGGAGTAGTGGCCGGAGGGAACGCTGGGAGCGAGTCTCACCGCCTTGGCGTACCAGGCTTGCGCCCCGGCCCAGTCGCCCCTCAGGTCCAGCACGTCGCCTCTGAAGCGGTAGCAGTCGACAAAATGCCCTATGCCTACCGCCTTCATCGGCGCGTCGAGCGCGGCGTCGGCCTTGGCCGGCTGGCCGGTCCTTTGGTAGGTCGGCGCCGCCCAGCACATGACATGGGGAGTCCCGCTCGACACCACTGGGTCGGCATAGGCGATGGCGTAATCGTCCCAGGCCTTGGCGGCGGCGGGCAGATCGCCGACCTCCTCGGCGAGCAGGGCCTGGGCTGCGGCGGCGTTGGCGGCGTCCGGGTGAGACTTCGGATCCCACACCGCCGTGGTCAGTCTGAGGCGTGCGGTGTCGACATCGTGCAGGAGTACATCGATCACTGCGACGTTCAGCACCTCCGCCACGTTCGTGGACGGGCCGCCGGTCGCCGCGAGATCCGCGAGAGTCTCGGCGCGAAAAGCCAGCGCGTCATAGGTCGCGTCATCGTAGTTCGCGTACCAGGATTCAGGCGCCTTGCCCGGGCGCCCGCCGGCGGCCTTGAGCATCTGTCGGCCAGCCTGAACGGCGCCCTCCTCGTCGCCAAGGGCGGTGAGGCCGTAGGTGATGTTGCTGTAGCCGGCCCAGAGGTCCGGCTGGATGCGTATGGCTTCCCGCCACAGCCGCACGGCCTGGGCCATGGCCTGCGGCCCACCTTTGTCCGAGACGGCGTAGGCCCACTCGTTGAGCAGGCCAGGCTGGTCGGCAAGACTGGCCCGCGCCAGATGGGACTTGGCGAAGGCGATGACCTCGTCGCTGCGGTTCATGGAGCTCAGGTAGGCGGCGAACAGGACCGGCTGCGACTCGCCATAGACATATTCGGCAGCCTGGCTGGTCAGCTTGCCCAGATCGCCTGCGCCGCCAGTGAACGCCTTGGGCAGGACGCCGTCGCCACGCACGGTCAGGACCAGGCCGCCGGCTTGCGTCTGCACCAGGTCGCCGCCGATGTGCAGGTCGTGGCCGAAGCGTTTGTGCAGCAGCCGTCCGATCTCGCCGATGGAAATGCCGGTCTCCGGGATGTCGATCTTGATGTCGCCGGTCCAGTCGTCGGCCAATTGCCGCCTGGCCGCCGTGCTGCGGGTGGCGGCCTGCAGCCGGGTCAGTTCGTCCAGAAGACCGCCGGCGACCACATCACCCGTCAGGCCGCGGCCGGCCAGGGCGGAGGGCGCGTGGAACGGCTCGACAATCACCGAGCGAGAGGTGATGGCGTCGCTCAGCATCACCAGCGCCCCGACCCCCAGCGCCGTCGCGACCAGGGCGAAGAACATTTGCGCGGCGAACTTGAACGCCTCGTTCAATCGGCGAAGCTTGAGGTATGACAGGCTGACCGCGCGCTGCTCATGCAGGTGTTCGGCCTGGATATCGACCAAACGGGCCTGTTTGCGAAAATAGGCGGCGGCTTGCGCACTGAGCGTTGGGTCGCCATCCGCCGCCATGACAGCCGCAGCGGCTGCGGCCGGATCGAGCCCGATGGCGACCGCAGCTTCCCCACCCTCGGGCGCGCCTTCAGACTCGCCCCCCAGGAGACCGCCGATCGCACTTTTCGCCATGTGCGCCCCGACCGTTGGGTAACCCAGCCTCCGTTATCCTGGCCCTGGTGGCAAGCGGTGCAGGTTGCGCGGCCTGGCGGTAGTTCTGCGCGAAAGTCCGCCCCTGCGCGATCCCGGCGAAGGTTTAGTGAAGGTTTCGGTGACCCCTTGCCAATTGCCGGTCGCCCGGGGCCGACTGCCGGAGACAGGCGGACCGATGGGGAAAGCCACATCCCGGACGCCGCTCTTTTAGAACACCGCCACCGCGGGCCGGTCGCCGGAATAGCGGGCGCCGGGGTTAAAACCCTCGTTGAGGTCAGGGCTGGTCGCCCGCGTTGCGACCAGCCGCTCGCGCGGAAGCGCCTCGGGGTGTTCGGCGGCGAGAAAAGCCAGCATCTTTTCCCTTACCTCGCAGCGAAGGTCGAAGGCCTGGCTGGCGTTGCGGGCGCTGACCAGGCAGCGCACCTCCATCGTCCGCTCGCGCAGGTCCGTGACCGCCAGGTTGACCACATTGCCGTCCCACAGCTTGGACGCCTTGGCGATCGCTTCCAGTTTCTCGCGCAAGACCGGAATCGGCGCGGCGAAATCCACATGCAGCATCACCGTGCCGATCAGGGCCGAAGACTCCCGGGTCCAGTTCTGAAAGGGGTGCTGGATGAAATAGCTGAGCGGCAGGACCATGCGCCTCCAGTCCCACAGCCGCACCACCACGAAGGCGACGGTGATCTCCTCGACCCAGCCCCACTCGCCCTCGACGATGACCGCGTCTTCCAGGCGGATCGGCTGGGTGATGGCGATCTGGATGCCGGCGATCAGGTTGGTGAGAAGGGGTTGCAGGGCCAGACCGACGACGATGCCGGCCGCGCCGCCCGCAGCCAGCAGGCTGACCCCCCATTGCCGCACGGCGCTGATGGTGGTCAGGGCGAAACCGGCGGTGATCAGGGCCACCAACACCGCAGCGGCCTGCTGCAGGATGCGCACCTGGGTCAGGTGCTTGCGGGCCAGCAGGTTGTCTTCCACGTCGGTGCGATAGCCGCGCATGTAGAGGGCGGAGCCGACGTCCAGAGCCACCAGGCTGATCCACCCCATCAGAATGATCAGGCAGATCAGCAGGGCATGGTGGGCCTGGTTCGCCTGCCGATGGGTCAGGGGCGCGACCTGGACCGCCGCCGAGAGCGCGAGGGTGATCAGGGTCAGCCGCCCCGGGCCCTGGGTGCGCAGGACCAAGGCGCGCCAGAAGGCGTCCTTGCGCGTCAGGACGCGCCGGACGATCAGGACGCCGATGGCATGGACGCCCAGCGCCACCGCCAGCGCCAGCGCAGCCAGCAAGAGGCTCTGAGCCCAGGCCGGCAGCCAAGCGATACGGGCGATAAGGCCGGCCAGACCGGCGGCGGGATCTCTCATGAGGTCTCGTGCGATGAAGACGCCGCCCCCGGGCTCAAAAACCTGTGGCGTGGGGAGGAGTTCCGCATCGGGACACGGGCGGCGGGGCCATCGTGATCCAGTCTAGACGGCCCAGCCTCCGTCGATTGTCAGACTGGCGCCTGTCATGTAGCCCGCGCCGGGCCCGGTCAGCCAGGCGACCAGCTCGGCAATCTCATCGGTTTTGCCGATGCGGCCCAGGGGCGCCTTGGGAAGGATGTAGTCCATCAGCTCGGCGGTCATGTCGGTCTCGATCGGACCGGGCTGGACGTTGTTGACCGTGATCCCACGAGGCGCGAAGTCCAGCGAGGCGCCGCGGACCAGCTGGGCCACGGCGGCCTTGGTCATGGCGTAGACACTGGCGCCGGGTCCGCCGATCCGCTCGGCGGTGTTGCTGCCGATGGCGACGACACGGCCGCCGTCCACCAGATGTGGCGCGGCGAAGCGAATGGCGGCGAACACCCCGCGCACATTGACCGCCAGCATGCGGTCGAAGTCCTCGACGGCGAACTGGTCGATGGCTCCGCGGATGAGGACGCCGGCGTTGACGACCAGAACCCCCAGCTTGCCGAAACGCTCGACGGCGGTCTCCACTGCGCGGCGGACGGCCTCGGAGTCGGCGCTGTCGGCCTGAATCGGCGAGGCCGTCCCGCCGGAGGCTTCGACGTCCTCGACAAGGGTGGCCGCCTTGTCCGGCGCGCTGACGTAGGTGAAAGCGACCGGACGCCCCTCGGCGGCCAGCCGGCGAACGATGGCGGCGCCAATGCCGCGCGAACCCCCAAAAACCAGGCCGGGCGCGGTGGATGAGAACACGGCGGACATCTCGAAGCTCCATTCCTGACCGAGCAGTCCACAACTCATGCGACATTCCGGACCGATCAGTCAAGAATATTCTGGACTCATCGGTCCGGAATGATAGGATGCCACGTGGCCAGACCTTCCGAGTTCGACCGAGACGAGGCGATCGACAGCGCAATCAAGGTCTTCGCGCGCCATGGCTTCGAGGCGGCGTCGACCAGCGACCTCTTGGAGGGCATGGGCATCGGCCGCCAGAGTCTCTACGGCGCGTTCGGCGACAAGCGCCGGCTATTCCTCGACGCCCTGCGCCGCTACACGGCCGACTCCGTAAGTCAGATGCGCGAGGCCCTTGCGGCCGGCACGGCTGCGGAGGGCGTCGAGGCGGCTTTGCTGGTTGGACTGGGATCCAGCGCCGATCTCGAGACTGGCTGCCTGGGGGTGGGATCAATCGTCGAGTTCAGCCGCTCGGATCCGGACATCAACGCCCTGAACGATGCGGCCGGCGCGGCGGTCATCGCGGCCTTCGCTGATCGGGTGCGCGAGGGCATGGTCTGCGGCGACTTCGACGCGGCTCTGGACGCGGAGTCGGCGGCCAGAATGCTGCTGGCTCTGCGCTCAGGCCTGAAGGTTTCCGCACGCGGTGGAGCGAACGAGGCTGAATTGTGCGATGTCGCGAAATTGGCGCTCCGATCCCTCTCGCACCGCAAAGCATAGAAACCGCAGACCCAATAAAGGCAGTTCCTTCGGGCGTTCGCATCCTGGACTTCGGTCGGTACATCGTCGGACCCTAATGCGCGATGTTGCTCGACCCCGCTTCAATTCAATCACAAGCGGGAAATACCGATCGTATTTCGGTGTTCCGCAATCTTACTCGCAGGTCGGTCTCTGGGTCAGGTTCGGTGTTTGACACCGCGTGAGTTGTGTTTGTTGGCTGCCCGGTGTCCGTCGTGTTGGACATTACGAGGCTGGCGCAGCGACGGTCGGGGTCCACCATCAATTCTGCAGTGAAGCCACCCTGGTCGCCGTCGTGATAAATGTAGCGATGGCCATCAACATTGAACACGAAGAATCCCAACCCCATCGTTGGGACTGTTCCCCCCAATGCGCCAGGGATCGCCGGCGCGATGGGGAGAGTACCTTTCCAGGCTTCCTCAAGAGAGCTACGCTTCAACACCACGTCATATACTGGATTACCCGGGTCGCCGATCAGAAAGCGCTCATATTTGAGCATATCCGAGATAGGGGCTTTCAGGCCGCTATTGGAAACGGTGATGCCCGTATCGAAGTCGAGCGGCTGGGACGTGATCGTATCGCCTGCCCGCAGATAACTGCCCGAGACATCCGATTCCATGAAATAAGGAGCTCTATCGAAATAGCTGGAGGTCATGCCCAGGGGCATCAAGATATTCTTTGTGATATACGCTTCGAAGTCGTCGCCAGTCAGGCGCTCAATGATCTGGCCAAGGAACACATATCCCAGATTTGAATAACTCCAGCGTGAACCAGGTTTGAAGGCGACATCAGTATAGGGCAGCATCGCTTCGACCTGGCTCCAGCGCGTAGGCTCGAAGGGCTGCCAGTCGCATTTTGGCGTGGCGTCGCAATCCCACGGCCAGGTCGGATTGCGGAAGCCGGCGCTGTGATTGAGCAGGTCGCGGATCGTGATGGCGTCCACCGGTCCAAAGGCGTCATGGATCTGGCGCAGCTCGGGCACATAGCGCACAACTGGATCGTCTAATGACAGTAGCCCACGATCGCGTAACTGCAGGATGGCGATAGCGGTCATGGTTTTGGTGATCGAGGCCCAATTGTAAGTCGTGTGGGCGTCGATCTTCTGGCGAACCTCGCGGCGCGCTTCGCCAAAATAGATCTCCGTCGGCGCTTCACCCGGATGCACAAAGCCGAAGGCGCCGCCCACCACATGATGGCTGGCCAATTCCTGATCGAACGACGCGTGAAAACGCTCGAGCGGCGCCGCTGAGCGGTTGGCGGCCGAACTTGCCAACGGCAAGCTCAACAGCGCGGCGACGATAAGTGCGAGCTTTCCAGCGGATGGCCGATTCATCGCACCAGCTTAGCCTTTGATCGGCGGCTTTCCACCCGCGACAGCGGCAGGCAGGCGAGGCCGTTGCGCAGCCGTCGGCAAGCGTTACTACATTCGTGCTGCTATCCAGAGCGCCGCTGGGCAGCGGAGACTTCGATGGTCATACGCCTCTGCAAGGCTAGCCTGGTGGCGAGCATGGCGCTGCTCCTGGCGCTTGTCGGCCTCAACAACATCGTGGACTACGGCGACAACTGGGCCTTCGTTCAGCACGTCATGGGGATGGACAGCATCTTCCCCGGCACGACCCAGCGATGGCGCGCGATCCACTGGGCGCCTGTGCAGCAGCTCGTCTATCTGGCGATCATCACGGCGGAGGTCGTGAGCGCCGGACTCCTCACGCTCGGGGCGGCGGCGTTGTTCCGCCAGGCGCGCAGCGCGAGGGGCTTTGATCGGTCCCTCGATCTCTCCGTCGCGGGGCTGACCCTCGCGATGCTCCTCTACGGCGCGGGTTTCATCGCCGTCGGGGGCGAATGGTTCCTGATGTGGCAGTCGAAGTCATGGAGCGGTTCCGACTCAGCCGCCCGGTTCTTTATTCTGAACGCCGCTGTCCTGATCGTTCTGCTCGCAGGTCGGCCGCCCGCGGACGCGAACGCCGTTGACCGGACGTCGGCGGAGGGTTGAGGTCGCCGCATGGCCCGACATCTGGTCTGCCTGACCTTCGACTACGACAACACCTCCTCCGCCATCGCGCGCGGGCAGACCACCCCGACCATGCTCTCGCGCGGCGACTTCGGGGTGGTGGGCGCAGCCCGAATTCTCGACCTGCTGAAACGCCATTCGATCCGCAGCACCTGGTTCATCCCCGGCCACACCATCGAGACCTATCCGGACTCCTGCCGGGCGGTCGTCGAGGCCGGTCACGAGATAGCGCACCACGGCTGGACCCACCGCGTCCCCGCCTCGCTGACCCGTGAAGAAGAGGCGGCCGAACTCGAGCGCGGCAACGCCGCCATCGAGGCGATCACCGGGCGCCGGGCGCGTGGCTACCGCTCCCCCGCCTGGGACCTCAGCCCGTGGTCGATCGACCTCCTGCTCGAGCAGGGCTTCCTGTATGATTCCAGCCTGATGGGTGACGACTACCTGCCCTACCAGGCGCGCGTCGGCGACGTGGCCGAGCTCGAGCAGCCTCTGAGGTTCGGCGAGGACAGCCCGCTGGTGGAGATGCCGATCAGCTGGTCGCTCGATGACTATCCGGTATTCGAGTACTCACGCAGCGCCACGGGGGTTCTGCCCGGACTGATGAACGCCCGCCTGGTGGGCGAGAACTGGGTCGGCGACTTCCGTTACATGGCGACCCATCAGGATTGGGGGGTGATCACCTACACTTTCCACCCGCATGTGATCGGCCGCGGCCACCGGATGCTGATGCTGGAGGCGCTGATCGATCAGCTCAGTGGGTCCGGCGCGGCCTTCGTGGCCATGGAGGACGCGGTCGCGCAATACCGTGAGCGATGGCCTGAGGGGCGCAGCTGGGGCGGCTAACATTTCTCGATCACTAGCCTCGAAGGGTTCAAACGTGAGCAGTTCCACATCAGCGGTCAGCGACCGCTCGATCCTCATCGTTGGCGCCTCGCGTGGCCTGGGCCATGCCATGGCCGCCGAATTCGCAGGCCGCGGATGGCGCGTACTCGGAACCGTGCGAGGCGCGGGGACCCCGCTGCACAGCCTCGCTGCCGAACGGCCCGATGGGGTCGATATCGAGACGCTCGACCTGACCGACCACGCCCAGACGCGGGCCCTGCGCGATCGTCTGATCGGCCGTCAGTTCGACGTCGTCTTCGTCAACGCCGGCATCGCGAACCACGCGCCGGGGAACACGATGGCCGAGGTGTCCACCGACGAATTCGTCCACGTCATGCTCACCAACGTGCTTGGCGTGATGCGCGCCGTGGAAGAGCTCGGCGTCCTGGCGCGAGCGGGCGGGGTGATCGGCGTGATGTCCTCCGGCCAGGGCAGCATCGCCAACAACACCAACGGCGCAAACGACGTCTACCGCGCCAGTAAAGCGGCATTGAACCAGGCGATGGCCAGCTATGCCGGCCGTCACGCCGAAGACCGCGCGATCGTCCTCATGGCGCCAGGCTGGATCCGCACGGACATGGGCGGGGCTAACGCGCCGTTCGGCGTCGGGGAAGCCATGCCCCAGATCGTCGACGTCCTCATCGCCCAGCAGGGTGCGCCCGGCCTGCGCTATCTCGACCGCCACGGGAAGACGGTGCCTTGGTAACGCCAGGCGCATCGATCCCGCGCGTCAGAGGCCTGCTTTGCGGGAGCCTAGTCTCGCCGGGGGTAGCGCCCCATCACGCGTTGCGGATCTTTCGAGAGTCCGCATAGAACGCTTGAGCGCCTCTGGCCCATTGCCCGGAGCGGGGAACCAAATGTCCGGGGAACTGATCTTCTACACTCGGCCCATTTCACGCGGGCGCATGGTGCGTTGGATGCTGGAGGAAATCGGCGCGCCATATGAGGCGGTCATCGTCGACGAGCTCGCAGGGGGCGAGCAGGCGGCCGCCTATCGCAGGCTAAATCCCATCGGCAAGGTGCCGACAATCGTCCACAACGGCCAGGCCATCTCGGAGTCCCCGGCGATTCTGCTTTACCTGGCCGAGGCCTATCCCGAGGCGAATCTGGGGCCGACGCCCGCGACGCGGGGCGACTTCTACCGCTGGCTCTTTTTCGCCTCCGGTCCGATGGAGGCGGCGATGATCGACCACCTCCTGGGGCTTCAGATCCCCCCCGAGCGGCAGCAGACGGTGGGCTACGGCACGTTCGAGCGCATGGTCGATGCGCTGGAGGTTGGCATCGCCGGGCGTAGCTATGTGGCGGGCGACCACTTCACCGCCGCCGACCTCTACCTGGCCCACCACATCGGTTGGGGCCTGCTCCTGGGTATGCTGCCGCCGCGCCCCGCGTTCGAGGCCTACCTCAGCCCCATCATGGCGCGCCCGGCCGGTCTGCGCGCCCGCGCCATAGACGATGCTTTGGCGGCCGAACCGGCCTGACGATTGAGCTACGCCGGCCGACGGCGAAGGAGGCCCTTGGCGTGAAGCGCTACCGCACGCGGTGGCGACCCGAACATCCACGCTCCAAGATGGCGAATGTGGTGGCTTAAAGCTCAAGCGAGCCTACACGAACCACAAGAATGGGCAGCTACGCCGAAATTGATCCGGAGATTGAGCGATGGGTCGAGAAGCATTCGCTGATACTTAACTCGTCGCTGGGGCGGCGGCGAGTCGCGGTCTGTTTGGCTGTCCAGCAACACCGGCGAGTGCTTTCAGATATGGATTGAGCCTCCCGCCGATGGCGTAGTTCGGCTACACGTCGCGGGTATCGAAGGACGCCGCGATGACGACCCTCCGTGTGATTGGACGGTGTCGGTTGAACAAACAGGTGCCGCACTAGAGAGCGCGTACGAGCTTGTCTTGGAATGGATGCGACCGTCCACACACCACCACCCGTCCCGCTCGCGAATCTGAAGACCTATGAACTACCCAGACGGACAACAGGTCAGGATTGGCGATCTAGTGTCGCTCGGCGATCATTTGGGGACGGTTGTCTGCTCGATAGAGGACGCCGCCTATTCTGACGCGCACCCCGAGGCACAGTGGGCCTACCTTGGCAAAGGCGTTATGATCGAGTTCGGCGATCTCGGCCTTATCCATTACGTCGAGCCCGAGCCCGACCTGCAACTTGTGCGTCGCCAGAACGGGCGATAGGGCCGCTTCGACCCTCCCCGGCCCTTCGAAGGGTCCGCTTCCTGGCCACGGATGGCGCCAGCCCGGGAAGGTCCACTTCCGGGCTCGGTGCGTCCGGCAGCTCGCGGTAGAGTCGGAGTGTGGCGCGGGTGGCGTTAGGTCGAGCCTATCTGTTGCCGCCCCTTTCGTTTGGCGGTGCCTCATTAGTTCGGCCGTTGCTCCCGTTTCCACACTCCGCTCATCGAACCGGACATGCAGATCTCCCG
>DASXGR010000104.1:0-4321 GCA_036488935.1 Caulobacteraceae bacterium
ACCCGCCTCACACTCTCGCCTGGGCCGTCTGGGTCGTCGCCAGGCTCGGCGGCTGGAAGGGCTATCAGACCGAACGCCCGCCAGGCCCCATCACCATGGTCAAGGGTCTCAGGCGCTACCGTGACATCGCCCAGGGCTTCACCCTCGCGCGAGGATGACCCTCAACGAAAAGGATGTGTGCGCACGCTAGCTTTATGGGGAAGGTGGCTGACCGGCGAAGGCGGTCAGACGGAAGGGGAAGGCCGCCGCTCGGGCGCCCGACGGCCCCTCCTCAGGGAAAGACGCCGGCGCGGCTGAGGGCCGAAACGGGCGGCTTGCCAATACGCTCGCCGATCCAGCGGGCGGCTTCGATCATGGCCTCGACGTCCACACCGGTCTCGAAGCCGGCGCGGTGGAGCATCCAGACCAGGTCCTCAGTGGCGATATTGCCCGTCGCCGCCGGGGCGAAGGGGCAGCCGCCAAGGCCGCCGCAGCTGGCGTCCAGGACCCGCACGCCTGCCTCGACGGCCGCATAAGCGTTGGCGAGGCCGGCGCCGCGGGTGTCGTGGAAGTGGGCCCGAAGGCGCGCGCTGGGGGCGGCCTGACTGGCCAGGGCGAAGCGCCTGCGCACGGCCCAGGGGTCCGCAGCCCCGATGGTGTCGGCCAGGGCGATCTCCTCAACGCCCAGCTTCCCCGCGCGCTCGACGATGCCAGTGACGCGCTCTTCAGAAACCTCGCCGTCGAACGGGCAGCCGAAGGCCACCGAAATGGTGAGCGAGATCGGCGGACCGCCGCCTTGGAGGCGGGCCTCGACGATATCCCCGAGGGCGTCCATCTGCTCGGCGGTCGTGGCGCCCTGGTTGCGCACGCCAAAGCCGTCGGTGGCGCAGACCACCACGTTGGCTTCGTCGCAGGCGGTGGCGACCGCGCGCTCCCAACCGCGGCGGTTGAGGACAAGGCCGATGCGCGAGCGCCCTGGCTCTCTGGGCAGGGTGGCCATGATCTCCTCGGCGCCGGCCATCTGCGGTACGCGCTTGGGGTTGACGAAGGAGACCGCCTCGATGCGGCGTACGCCGGTCGCCTCGAGGCGGCGGATGAAGTCGATCTTGGCGTCGGTCTCGAGGATGGCCTTCTCGTTCTGCAGACCGTCACGCGGACCCACTTCGACGATCTCGATGCGCTCGCTCATGACGCCTCCGGTGCGGCGGGAGCCGCGGGCAGGTACAGACGTAGGATGTCGCGTCGCCCCTTCGAATAGTCGAGTCCTGCGGCCTGGCCGATCTGCCGGGCCTTGACGCCCAGGACGGCGAGCTCGGCGGCGAAGGCGGCCTGGTCGCGGCTCTCGACGATCGCCGGCCGGTTCTCGGCGATGGCGCGGGCCGCGTCGTTCGCATCTCCCAGCTCTGTATCCGCGCCGAGCAGGAAGACGAGGCTGGGCTCGGCGTAACCCGCGACAGTGATCGGCCCTTCCACCACGCCGGCCCGGGGCGTGTCGCCGGCGACATCGAAGATATCCGCCGCCCGGCTCGACAGCCACAGGGGCGAGATCCGGGGCAGAACGGCGCCCAGGAGAATGTCATGACCCAGGAGCGCCAGGCCCGCGGCGGCGACGATCGCGGCCTGCGGCTGGCGGGCGACCAGCCATGCCCCCGCGAGGCCGGCGCCCAGGATCATGACGCCCGCTGCGGCGGCGAGGACCAGGGTCGCGGCGAGCGGCTCCTGCGCGGCGACGGCGAAGCCCAGGCCGGCGGCAAGGAAGGCCGCCGCCAGGATCAGGATCTGACCGGCAAGCCGGACGCGCCGACCGATCGGTTGCGCGAGGGCGCGTGCGGCCAGCCAGGCCACAGCGCCATAGAGCGGAAGGGTGTAGTGGACGAGCTTGGTGGGCGTGATCTCGAACACCAGCCAGGACGGGACCAGCCAGCAAAGGGCGAAGCGCACGGCGGGCTCGCCGCGGACCCTCCACGCCGTCACGGCCGCGGCGGGCAGGAGCAGGGCGCCTGGAAAGATCAACAGGGGCAACAGAAGCAGGTAGTAGCCGGGCGGCGCCCCATGCCCCTCCTGTCCTTCCGCAAGCTTGGGCGCGAGGTCGCCGCCGATCGCCGCGCCCCAGAACCCACCGTCGGTGGCCACGGTGATCGCCACCGCCCAGGGCAGGACAACGGCCGCCAGGAAGATCAACCCCCATCCCCAGCCAATCCCCTTGAGCCAACCGGCCCGCCGGTCCCACACGCCAAGCGCGATGACGGCGAGCCCGGCGATCATGGGACCGATCGGTCCCTTCACCAGGATCGAGAGGGCGAGGCCGATCCAGAACATGGCGCGGGTCGCCGCGCCCGCGGGAGGGCCGCCCCGGGACGCCAGATAGAGCCGGCCGAGCGCCGCCATCATCAGGGTGACCGCGCCGGCCAGGACGCCGTCGGTGGCGGCTATGGCCGCCTCCGTCGAGAGCAGGAAGCTGGCGCCCAGCAGGACGCCCGAGAGCAGGGCCAGCCCGTCCGGGAGGAACGCCGCGGCCCCCCAGGCGCAGGCGGCGGCGGCGAGCATCACGCCGAGAAGGGAGGGAACGCGATAGGGCCAGATGTCCCGGTCCTCGACGTCCGACAGGGCGGCGACCGAGGCGGCCTGAAGCCAATAGACGCCGATCGGCTTCTTGAACCTTGGCTGGTCCTGGAAGTGGATGGTGACGAAGTCACCCGATTCCAGCATCTGGGCCGAGGCTTCGGCGAACCGCGATTCGTCGCGATCGAGCGGTGGCAGGCTCAACAGGCCCGGCAGCCCGGCGGCCAGAGCGACGAGCGCGGCCAGGAGCGGTCCCCGCCAGCCTCGCCCCCACGACTGCAGCCAGGATTCGATCCTCATCACGGCGTCGATAGCACGTCCCGGCCGCGCGTCAGGCGCAACGATTGATCGACGAATTTTCGTCTATGAGGAGACATGTCCGCCGCCGGTCGCCCGCCCTCTCCGCAAGCCTCCATCATTGTGCCGCTTTTCGACGAGGAAGGCGCGGCGGCGGACCTTGCCCGTGAGATCGCTGCGGCCTTCGCCGATTGGGACTACGAGATCGTGATGGTGGACGACGCCAGCCGCGACGCCACCCTCCAGCGCCTGGCTGGGGCGGCGCAGGGCCTGCCGCGCCTTCGCATCGTTCGGCACACGCGCAATGCAGGCCAAAGTCGCGCCATCCGCACCGGCGTCCTGGCTGCACGGGCGCCGGTCGTGGTGATGATGGACGGCGATGGGCAGAACGACCCTGCTGACGGGCCGCGCCTTGCGCGCCGGCTTATCGACGCCTCGCCGAAGCTCGCCCTGGTCGGCGGCGAACGACGCGTGAGGCGCGATTCGGCCGCCAAGCGCTGGGCCTCGCGCTGGGCCAACGGCGTGCGCCGCCGCCTCCTGGCGGATCAGGCGGCGGACACCGGATGCGGACTTAAGGCTTTTCGGCGCGACGCCTTCCTGGCCCTTCCCTATTTCGACCACATGC
Organism: Caulobacteraceae bacterium; assembly: GCA_036488935.1. GTDB lineage: Bacteria > Pseudomonadota > Alphaproteobacteria > Caulobacterales > Caulobacteraceae > Acaudatibacter. The sequence continues at coordinate 3,464 of DASXGR010000104.1, forward strand.
ACCGCTATCTGCCTGCACTGATGATCCGTGAAGGCTATCAGGTGGCGTTCGAACCGGTGAACCATAGGCCGCGCGCCAGCGGGAGGTCGAAGTACACCAATCTAGGTCGGCTGGGGGTGGCCTTCTTCGACCTTGCCGGCGTGGTCTGGCTTCGCGCGCGAGCGCGCGATCCTGGGCCGATCGTCGAACAGACGGCGGGGCTCGACGGAGAATGATCCGCTCTGCCTTATCGGCGATCCCCCTGCTGGTGATCCCAGTGGCGATCTACGCCCTGCTCACCCCGATCCTGGGCCATGGACCTCTGGACGGACAGGCGCATGTGGCGATGACCCGGGCGCTCGTCGCCTTCCGCACCGCTGGGGATGGCGTGTGGACGGTGAGCGCATCGGACCTGCTGCTGGCGGCGGGCCTGGTAATCGCCTTCCTGGACCTGCTCAAGGGCGCCAGGGACCGGCGCACCGCGGTGCTCAACCACGCGCTGTCGATCGGCCTTTTCGTGCTGTGCCTGCTGGCCCTCGCACTGGCGCCGGCCTTCGCCTGCTCGACCTTCTTCCTGCTGACGCTGATGGTGCTGCTGGACCTCGTCGCCGGCTTCATCGTCGCGACCGCGCCAGCGGACGTCGAGACGGGACGGCGGCGAGCGAAGTAAACGGCCAGCACATCACGGCGGCTTCCCCCATCCGTCCCGGCGCTGCGCGCCGGTCCACCTTCCCCAGGAGCTAGCGTGCGCACACATCTTTTCCTTGCGCCGTTGACGAAGGCGTGCGTGGACCCGCCGCGGTTCTGAGGGTTGAAGCCGCTGAATCGTTTGTGATTCTCTCCCTGCCGTCGTGATTCGGGAGAGGTCGATGGCGGTGA
>DASXGR010000019.1:0-3271 GCA_036488935.1 Caulobacteraceae bacterium
GGCGGGGCCGATCGGCAGCACGGCGATGAGGCGGTTCGTCTTCAGGTCCACCCGCGCCAGGGAATTGGGCTTGCCGCAGAGGGGAACTCACAGGCTTCCGAAGCCTGCCGCCAGACCCGCACAAGGTTCGCCGGCAGCTCGACCAAGGCCGCCTCTCGGTCCGTATGCGGATCGATCCGGTGCGCCGCGAAGGGCCCCGTGCTCCCGACCCAGACCGCGTCGCCGGTCGCCAGAACCCAGTCGGCGGTCTTGCCCAGATGCAGCACGGCGGCGGCATGCAGGCTCGCGAACGGCGCCTTCAACCGCTCGGGCGCGGGCGCCGCAGCGGCGAGGAGGACGGCGAGGGCGGCAAGGAGCAGGCGCATATCGTCGAGCTTCGCGAGGCTAACTCGCTATCGATCGCTAGAGCACGTCCCGTTCAGGCGGAATCGCCTGAACGGGATCAACGTGCTCTAGATTCGAAGTTTTAGAGCCTGATTCAGCGCTTGCATCTGTTCCGTGCAAACGCATCAGGCTCTAGAGCCCAAATGCCGCGCGAGCTTGTCGAGGGTCTGGTACCCGAATTCCACCGCGCCGAAGCCGATGGTGGCGTCGCGCTGCTCTTTCGTCGGGTGCAGCTGGCGCATGGTCAGCACGCACTTGCCGTCGCTCTGTTCATCGAAGGTGATCGTTACGTGGAACCGCGCGGGATCGTCATCCACGTCCGAGCCGTGCTCGATCTCCAACAGCCTTGGCGCGTCCACGCGCAGGTACACCATGCGGTTCTCATACCGGGCGCCGTTCGGGCCGGTGTAGACGAACCGCCAGCGGCCGCCTTCGCGGATGTCGATCTCCAGAGTTTCGGTCGTGAAGCCCTCCGGCCCGAACCAGCGCGCGATCTGGCTGGGGTCAGTGAAGGCCTCGAACACGCGGGCGCGCGGGGCGGCGATTACGCGGGACAGCACGATCTCGCGCTCGAGCGCCCAGGTGGCGCGGGGGTCATGGCTCACTGTCTTCACCTTTCGAGACGGTCGGTTGTGGGGATTGTGGTTGCGCGAGAAAGCGCTCCAGCCGGTCGAACCGCGCTTCCCAGGCCGCGCGCGTGTGATCCAACCAGCGCGCCGTCTCGGCCAGGCGCTCGGCATTCAGGCGGCAGGGCCGCTTCTGGCCGTCGCGCCCGCGCGCGATAAGCCCGGCGCGCTCCAGCACCTTCAGGTGTTGCGACACCGCCGGCAGGCTCATGGCGAAGGGCCGGGCGATCTCCTGCACGGTCATGTCGCCTTCGCTGGCCAGCCGGCTGAGGATCGCCAGCCGAGTCGCGTCGCCGAGGGCCGCGAATGTGTCGCTAGTCGATTGAAAAGACTGCACGCTTACGGCTCATATGATATTTAAGTGTTTGCTTAAATACGACGGCCGGCGGCGCCCGTCAATGACCACATGGGAAGGAGCAGGCGCATGCCGTCGAGCTTCGCGAGGCTTGCCGGCGCCGGCAAGTCCGCGAGCTGGCGTCCATCCTCGCCGCGACCTGAGTTAGCGGACCTTCGTCCAGTATTCTGTGACGCCGCCGTCGATCCTCGCTTCAAATCCCTCGGCCCGGACACTCATGACGAGGCCCTCACCCGGCGGCGAAAACCTGTAACGACCATTCTGTGAGGTCACGGGCGCGCAGTGCTGCGCCAGGACAGGCGTCGTATTGGAGACCCCTGGCCGGCCGAAGTTGTTTCTGATCGTGTGGGCGATCCACTCGCAGTACTTTTGCTGAGTGAAGGTGTAACGGCCTATCGTCGATTCTGACGCCAGCGTTCCGTCCGGGTTCTTGAAGAACAGATTCAGACTGAAGCGGCCGTGGCTCAGTGTGTAAAGCGCCATGACGGACGGCGGGCGAAGCACCGTTCCGTTGGGCAGGACGCGCTCGGTCAGTTCGTATGTCCCGTCGATCGAGTGGACCGGCAGAGGACCGGCTCCGACCTGCGCCCAGGCGGCCCCGCAAATCGCCGAGATGGCGAGTACGATCAAAGGGTTGGCTCTGAGGCGAGCGTCCGTTCCCATTTTCATGGCTTCCCCGTGACGCCATCAAGCGGATGCGCGTCGGCCTGCGTCAAGTCGAAGGGTTCGAAACAGGTCGGAAGTGGTCTTGGTCGCGTTTCGCCGATGTTGTTGGCTTCGAGCAGCCTTCCACCTGGGAGACATGACGATGAAGGTTCTGTGCATCAGCAAGTGGGCCAAGGGCCCCCCGAGCCTCAAAGAGCGTGATGCGATCCTGCCGAAGGAGGTTCCCGCCACTCTGAAGCTCTATCTCGATGGCGTCATCGAGCAGATGTGGTTCAAGCTGGACGCGCCGGGCGTGGTGTTCCTGGTGAACGCCGAGTCCGTCGAGGCCGCCAAGACCCACGTGCATGGCCTGCCGATGGGCCAAGCCGGCATGATGGACTTCGACTTCATCCCGATCGGGCCGCTTGCCCCGCTCGGCATGCTGATCGCCGAAAAGTAAGCGTCGCAGGGCCGCCCACCCCTCACCGCTTCTTCGCCACCCAGTCGCAGAGCAGCCCCGCCATCGCCTCGCGTTCCTCGCGGCTGTCTTCGAAGTAGTGCGCGCCGGTGATGAGGTGGAATTCCTTGTCCGCGCTCCCGATGTTCTCGAAGATCTTCTTCGCGTCGCTGGGAAAGACGCCGGTGTCGGCCAGCCCCTGGACCACCAGGCAGGGCAGGTCGAACTTGGCGAATTGTTCCGCCCCCTGACACTTCGACGTCTCCAGACTCCACATCGAAAGCCACGAGCTGAGCGTATTCGCCCTGCCGATGCTGGGCCTCTTGTTGGCGTCCGCCGGGTGGCCGGCGTAGCACATCGGCGTCTTGCGCTCCGACGGATCGATCGCGCCATCCATCATCCGCAGATCCCCCCAGCAGCGGAACAGCGGAAACAACCGGTCGGGAATTCCGGCGGCGTTCAGACGCTCCAACTCGCGCTTCGCCCAGTCGGTTATGCGCTGGTTGCGCGCCCGCTGGGCGGCGCGGTAGCGGGTAATGAAGGCTTCCGGGTAGGGCGGGCCATTGTCCGGGTTGAAGGGATTGAGACTTTCGTCGGTCGCGACCGGGTCCCACTCGTCGACGACCGAGGCGTCCATCCAGTCGGTGAGCACCTCGGGCCGGCCCTGGTGGGCGTTCAGGGAGATGTAGAGGTCCGCCTTGGGCAAGGCGTTCAGCGCCTCCGCTCGCCGTCCGCCCAGCGGCTCGCCCAGGGTGGGCGCGATCGCCTCGGCCTGGTACGCGCCCATCAGCGATCCGCCACCGG
>DASXGR010000050.1:0-21586 GCA_036488935.1 Caulobacteraceae bacterium
GAGATTGCGGGGGGCATTGGGGGTGGAGATCTGAGGGCGGGCGTGACGCGGGCGCCGGCTGGGCGTCGATCCGGCCGAGCCTCAGCGGATCGCCGCATACATCCGCGTATTGCGCAGCCGCCCGCCCGGCTCGGCGCGCTCATTGCGAAGCAGCCCTTCGAACTGCATGCCGATGCGCTCGCAGACCCGGCAGCTCGCGGCGTTCTCGTCGTCCGGCAGGGCGAAGATGCGCCGCGCGCCCAGATGGGCGAACCCGAACTCCACGATCGCCCGCGCGCCTTCCGTGACGAGGCCCCGCCCGCCGCGGCCGGTGCGAACCCACCAGCCGATCTCCAGCTTGGGCACGCTCCAGTCCGGCCGGTGCAGGCCGCTGGAGCCGACGATCTCGCCGCTCGCCTTGTCGGTCAGCAGCAGAGGGAATTCCCGCCGCGCGGCAAAGTCCTGCGCGCACTGCCGGCAGAAGGCCTCCGACTGCTCTTCAGACGGCTCCTCCAACGCCCAGCCCATGGCCGCGGGCCAGCGGCGGAGGTCGGTGAGGGACTCGACGGTGGCTTCGAACAGGGCGCGGCCGTCGCCGGGGTGGTGGGGGCGGATCAGGAGGCGGTCGGTTTCGATGTGGTCAGGGAGGTTAGGGAGGGTCGGGGTCATCGATCAGCCTAAGTAGCGCTGTGGCTTCGATCGTGGACGGGCAGTGGCCCCTCGCCCGTCGCGAGCAGCGCTCTCAGCTGCTTCAGGTCCAGCCACGGCTGCGCGGCGTGGATCATGCGGTGGCAATTGGAGCAGAGCAGGGCCAGGTCGTCGAGCCGGGTCGTCGCGTTCTCGGCCAGAGTGCTCACCGGCTTGGTGTGGTGGGCCTCGATGTAGCCATCGCCGCGGGCGCCGTAGGTCTTGGCGAAGTCGAACCCGCAGGCCTCGCACGCTAGAGTGCCGGTCGCTTTGCGCGCGTCCTGCTTGCGCTGGTCTACAAGCCTGCGATTACGCTCGCGGTAACGGTGCAGCCGGGTGAACACCCTGCCTTCCGCCGCCTCGCTGATCTCGTCAGGGTCGTAATCGGGAGGCGCCTCGCCGGGGGGCAGGTCGACCACACGTCGGATCGTCTCGGCGATCTCGTGAAGCCCGGCTTGATCGGCGTGGAATTCCGCCCACACCGCCCGCTGCGTCTCCCCTTCCCCGCCGGAGCCTGGGCGCTTCTGGTTCGGGTCGAGGTAGGTGAACTTGTCGATGGTCCGGTAGACGGAGTTGGGGCTGCGGAGGGCCGCGTCTCCAGTTTGCCCCAACGTCTCGTTTAGCCGTCGGAGTACCTCTGAGAGTTCGACCACCACCGGGTCCCCCACGGAGGTCGGTCGGCCGCGGAGGTAGAGATCCAGGGCGAGAATCAACTCGTCTCGCGTCCAGTCCGGGGCCCTGGAGGCGCGTGGCGCATCTGCGTCGCCCTGTTTCACGACCGTAAAGCCCAAGTCTTCGAGCTTTCGCTTCACGGCGGCTTCGCCGCCGGTGAAGTGGCTGCTCTTCAGGTGGGTGAAGCCGGGTCTGATGTATCCGTGCGCCACACCAGCGATGGCCTTTGAATCGTAATGCTTACCGTCGAGTTCGAGGAAGTAGGTGCGGGCCTGCTCAAACCGGTGCGCCTTGAGGAACGCCTCGCGGCCGAGCCGATCGAATTCGGCGGTCGCCGCCTTGACCGAGTCCGACGTGAGATCAGAAAGTGCCATGTGTCCCCCAAGCTTTGCCGGAGCCTAGCACAAGGCGGCGACGTCGCAGCCGGCGGCAACATGCTGACGCAAGTTGCTGACTCTCGGGCGGAGTCGACAGCCCAAACGACCTGTGCTGATTGGGGTGGGGATGACCGGGGGGCGCTCATACGTGGCCAAAGGGGCCGACAAACAGCCGGGTGAGGGCGAGTTCGTGGAGCTTCGCGGCCGGCAGTGGCTGGTCGAGGAGGTGCTTGTCGGCGAGCCTCTCACTTCGGTGCGCCTGTCCTGCACCGACGATGACGCCCAGGGCGAGCCGCTCGAGGTCGTTTGGGACGCGGAGATCAGCCCCCGCCGGCTCGCCGAGGACGACTGGGCGCGTGTGGGCCGCAGCGCGCCGGACGACCCGCAGGTTCTCGCCGCCCACCTCCGCGCAGTGCGCTGGCGCTCGGCCTCGGCCGCGGACCGGGAGTTGCTGCAGGCGCCCTTCCGCGCCGGCATTCGTCTGAGGGATTCGGCCTATCAGCTCCTGCCCCTGCGCAAGGCGCTGAAGCTGCCACGCGTCAATCTGCTAATCGCCGACGACGTCGGACTGGGTAAGACGATCGAGGCAGGCCTCATCGTCCGTGAACTGCTGTTGCGCCGGCGGATCGATCTGATGGTCATCGCTGCACCGCCGTCGATGACCCTTCAGTGGCGCGACGAGCTGGAGAACAAGTTCGGCCTGTCGTTCGATGTCATCACGCGCGAGCGTGTTGCCGATCTGCGCCGCCAGCGCGGATTCACGGTCAATCCCTGGACGACGGGCTCGCGGTTCATAATCTCCCATAGCCTGCTGATAGATGAAACCTACGCCGCCGGGCTGCGCGATCTGCTCGGCGAATTCCGTGCAAGGGCGCTTTTCATTCTCGACGAGGCCCACCACGCCGCCCCTAGCGCCGGGACGAAGTACGCCATCTCCAGCCAGTTGACGAAGGCTGTGCGGGAGCTGAGCGCGTTGTTCGAGCATCGGCTCTTCCTCACCGCGACCCCGCACAACGGTCACTCAAACAGTTTCTCGGCTCTCCTCGAAATGCTCGACCCGCAGCGTTTCGTGCGCGGCATCCCGGTTCAGCCGAAGGACCTCGAACAGGTAATGGTGCGCAGGTTGAAGTCCGATCTGCGCAAGCTCGACCCCAGTTCCTTTCCGGAGCGCGTGGTCAAGGCCGAGAGCTTGACCGGTCTCTCGAAAGACCTGCCTGAACTCGACCTCTCGCAACGTCTGGCCGCTTACGGTGCGCTACGGGCGAAGCGGATTGCCCGTCTCACGCCCGGCCGGCAGGCGATGGCCCAGCTGGCCTTCGTCGGCTTGCAGCAGCGCCTGTTGTCCTCGATCGCCGCCTTCTCTCGAACCCTGAAGAAGCACAAGGCAGGACTGGAGGCCGCGATCTCTGCAGAGTGGCCGGATCCGCAAGAAGTGGGGGCGATCGCGGCGCGAGGCTTCGTCGGCGGGGAATCCGCCGACGAGGCTGCGGAACTGGGGCTCGAGGACGAGGCCGCGGAAAAGGCGCTGGAGGCCGACGAGGACGCCGAGGCAATGGCCGCGGCGGCCATGGGCGTTCAGGATGCAGGCGTAGGCGAACTGAAAGCGGAGCTGGCCGCCGTCGAAGAGATGCTCTCGATCGCCGAGCGCGAGGCCGCGCGGCCTGACGAACGGGTCCGATGGCTCGCCGAGTGGATCGGTAAGAACCTGCTTGAGGGGGACGGAAAGACCTGGAACAGGCGCCGGCTGATCGTCTTCACGGAATACGAAGATACCCGCCGCTGGCTCCAGCGCCGGCTGGACGAGGTCATTGAGCACACCGAGCGAGCGGAGGACCGCATCGGCCTCTTCACCGGCGCCACCGGGCAAGACCGGCGCGAGGAAGTAAAGCGGGCCTTCAACGCCGATCCGGAAGAGGAGCCCCTGCGCATCCTGATCTGCACCGACGCGGCGCGCGAGGGCATCAATCTTCAAACCTGGTGCTACGACCTCATCCACCTCGATCTGCCGTGGAACCCGGCCCGGCTGGAGCAGCGCAACGGACGAATCGACAGGAAACTTCAACCGGCGCCCCAGGTCTTCTGCCGCTACTTCGTCTATGAGCAACGCCCCGCGGACGTTGTCCTCGACGCCCTGGTGAAAAAGACCGAGACAATCCGCGAGCAGCTCGGCTCGGCCGGCAAGGTGATTGAGGACCGGGTCATTGCCCGCCTGGAGGCGCGCGGGATCGCCGCCGGGCAGGAAGGGGCCCTGGCCCGGGAGATCACAGACGAGCGTGATGACGCCGCCAGCCGGGTAGCCCGGGAGGAAATGGCGGACGGCGAGGAGACGCGCCGCGAGATCATCCTGCGGGACGACGCCGATCTGCGGAATGTCCTGGAGGCCTCCCGGGAGCGGGTGGGCGTTGACGCGGGCGACCTACGGCGCGTGGCTGCCGCCGCACTCTCACGCGCCGGCGTGTCCCTCGATGCAACCGAAACCAGAAAGGTCGGCGCTGTTGATGCCTTCCAGCTCAATCCTGGAGTCTTCGGCCCTGACTGGGCCAGCGTGTTCGACGACTTGCGCACTCGGCCGAGGAAGCGCGGGGAGCGACCATCCGACTGGCGTAGCCGTGCGCCCGTGCGCGCCATCGCTTTCCAGCCCCCAATCCTTCTGGACGGCCGCGACGATCCCGATACGGTCCAGCTTCACCTGGAGCACCGCCTCGTCCGTCGATTGCTGTCGCGGTTTCTCAGCCAGGGATTCCAGCAAGGACTTTCCCGAATCGCGGTTATCCGCGCGGAAGGCGCCCAACCCCACGTCGTCCTTCTTGCCCGTCTGGCCGTCTATGGCGCCAACGCCGCTCGCCTGCATGAGGAGGTCATCCCCATCACTGCCGTCTGGAGCGACGCGGATCGAGACCGGAAGCCGCTCCGGCCCTTCGCGCAGGAGGGTAAGGCCGAGGAACGCACCCTGAAACAGCTCGACGAGTCCCTGCGCGGCGCCTGCACGGCAAACGAAGTCACCGTCGCCCGAATCCAGCCTTACGTGGAACAGGACATCCGAGATCTCCTGCCGGCCTTGAACGAGCGGGTGGTGGAGCGGCTCGCGGAGGTGAAGGCAGACCTCGCGAAGGTGGGGGAGGCGGAGGCCAGGAGCCTCACCGGCCTGCTCCACTCCCAGCGCGCCCGTCTCGTCAAGGCGTCAGCGGAGCCGGACTCGCCTCAGCTCCAACTGGACTTCGATCCCGAGGGACGGCGCGAGCGCGAAGCGGACCGCCGTCATTGGACTACCCGGCTCGCTCGGCTGGACGGGGAGTTGGCGGAGGAGCCGGACCGCCTACGCCGGTCCTACGAGGTCAAGGCCTCCCGGGTCGAGCCGGTGGGACTCGTCTATCTCTGGCCGGACCTGGGCTGATGGCCGAGGAAATCGCGCGCGATCCGGACTTCGAGTGGCTGGACTATGTCCCACCGCAGGGCGTGGTCGCCGCACCCGCGGTGCTGCGCGATCTGGGTCTGATCCCTGAACGTCAGACCGCCGTCGAGACCGGTGAGATCAAGGGCCTGCTGGAGGGGACCTTCGATGCGTGGGCCTTCGCCGAGCGCGTCCTGGGGTGGGACGCACGCTTCGTGGCCGGCGCGCCAGGCGGGCCGGACCTGCCGACGGAACTCGTGGTCGTCCTGCCCGAGCAGAACGATAGGCTCGTGCCAACCTGGGGAGTGAAGGAGCCGGGAGACGGCGGTGGATGGCAAATGCTGGTCCGGGTCGAGGAACCCCGGATCGCGCCGGACGCCCGCCACACACTCGAAGGCTGGGAAGCGACGCCGCACCAACGTCTCGAACGGCTGCTGCGCGAGACCGGTGTCCCCGCCGGACTATTGATCACCCTGAGGGAGGCGAGGACCGGCGACCTGGAGCCGGAGATCCGCCTCGTCTGCGCGCCGCGCGGCGAGACCTCCGGCTGGCAGACCTTCCCGGTCCGCCCGATGGCCACTGTCGCCGGCCGGCCAATCCTGGGCGGCCTCAAGCTGCTGCTCGACCGGAGCCGCCTCTTCACCGACCGGACGGAGCGGCGTCTGCCGGCTCTGCTCCATGCCAGCCGCCTCGCCCAGGACGCGGTTTCCGAGAAGCTCTCCGGCCAGGTCCTGGGCGCCCTCTTCGAGCTCTTGCGCGGCCTCGACGCTGCCGAGCCCGATCTGATCCGCAAGCTCGCCGCCGAGCGTCGAGGCCACCTCTACGAGGGCCTGCTGGCCGTGCTGATGCGGCTGGTATTCGTCCTCTACGCCGAGGACCGCGATCTCCTGCCGTCCCGGCGCGACGACGAGGCCCGACGCATCTACGACGCCGGCTATTCGGTTCGCGGCCTGCACGCTAGGCTCACAGAGGACGCGGCGCTCAATCCCGACACCATGGACGAGCGCCGGGGCGGTTGGGGCCGGCTCGTCGCCCTGTTCCGCCTGATCTACGCCGGCCATCCCTCCGGCTTCGTTCGGGCCCGCCGCGGCGGGCTCTTCGATCCCGGTCGTTATCCGTTTCTCGAAGGTCGCGCCGAAGCAGCCGAGGCACCCTCCGTCCTGAAGCTCGCAGACGGGTGTCTGCTGCGCATCCTCGACGGTCTGCTGATCCTTAAGGAGAGAGGCAGACCGCCTGAGCGGCTCTCCTACCGCACGCTGGACGTGGAGCAGATCGGCTCGGTTTACGAGACGGTAATGGGCTTCGAGGCGCGCCTCGCTGCCGGCCGCTCCATCGCTGTGAAGGGCGCCAAGGGTCTGCCCTTCTTCGCCGATCTCGACGCTCTAATTGCGAAGAAGGGCAAGGAGCGGGTCAAAGCCATCAAGGGGGAGACCGGCCTGAGCCTCTCCGGAGCGAAGGCGGCTGCAGTGGAAGCGGCCGCCGACGTCGACGCCTTGGCACAGGCCCTGGCTTCTTCGGTCGACCTGCGCGGCTCTCCCGGCGCCGTTCCCTTGGCGGCCGGAAGCCCCATTCTTCAGCCCACGGACGAGCGTCGGCGCTCGGGCAGCCACTACACCCCGCGCTCGCTCACCGCTCCAATCGTCGAGCACGCCCTGGCCCCCGCCTTCGAGCGCCTGGGCGAGAACGCGATGCCTGAGCAAATCCTCGACCTCAAGGTCTGTGATCCGGCAATGGGGTCGGGAGCGTTTCTCGTCGAGGCCTGCCGCGCCATCGCCGATCGTCTCGTCAAGGCTTGGGAAATACACAAGGGGACGCGGCCCGCGATCCCGCTGGACGAGGACGAGGCCTTGCACGCTCGCCGTCTCGTCGCCCAGCGTTGCCTCTATGGCGTCGATAAGAATCCGCGCGCTGTGGAACTAGCTAAGCTTTCTCTCTGGCTGGCCACGCTCGCACGCGACCACGAGTTCACCTTCCTCGACCATGCCCTGAAATGCGGCGACAGTCTGGTGGGCCTCGATCTCGATCAGATCACCGCGGTGCACTGGGACCACAGCCAGGCGCCCACATTCGTCGGCCGAATGGTGCGCCAGCACCTCGCCGAGGCAGAGGCCGAGCGCGCGAAACTTCGCGCCCACGCCGAAGACGCCACGGAGGCCGAGCTTCGCCCCATGCTGCGCGCCTCGGAGGGCAAGCTCGAGGCTGCCCGCCTCGTCGGCGACGGGGTGATCGCAGCCTTTTTCTCCAGCGACAAACCGCGGGCGCGGGTTCAGGGTCTCGTGCAGTTCCAACAGGACTTATTGGCCAGCGGGGATTGGGACGTGCGAGCAAGGGCGCTCGGCAAGACCCTGCGCGAGGGCCCGCTTCCCATCCCGCCCTTCCACTGGCCGGTGGAGTTTCCCGAGGTGTTCAGCCGGGAGAACGCCGGTTTCGACGCTATCCTCGGCAATCCGCCCTTTCTCAGTGGATCGAGAACCTCACAGATATTCGGCTCCACCTACTTCCAGTTTTTGCTGACCCGTTTTCGTGGCGCCCGCCACCAGTGCGACATCGTTGCCTTCTTCTTTCGTTTGGCATTTGAATTATTGAGACATGGCGGATCTGCCGGGCTAATCGCGACGAACACGCTTGCACAGGGCGATACTCGGGCAAGCTCCTTAGAGCATATGATTAATGAAGGCGCCACGATTTACAGAGTTAAGAAACGCCTATCATGGCCAGGCGAAGCTGCGGTTGTTGTGTCTCCAACTCACTTTATCAAAGGTAATTTCAATCCGAAGCTGTTCGACGGACGGCCAGTCGAGCGTATTAGCGCATTTCTGCTCCCTGGCGAAGTAGACACCACCCCAACTGCCTTAGGCAGTAATCCATATTTTTCAAAAGGATCACAGATTTATGGACAAGGTTTCGTAATTGACGATAACGACGCCACTGCAAATCCCATTGCTGTACTGCGATTCTTTAGTGAAGCTGAAAAGTCATTTGTCTTCCCAGTCTTCGGAGGAATTGACCTCAATCAAAGATCGATCCTGTCGCACGAAAAATGGGTCATCAACGTGTCTGGGATTGAATCAGAGGCCGAACTGGATCATTTGAGCGCGATCAGCCAGTTGTTGCGGAACACCGTTAAGCCCGAGCGCGACCTGCTTCCCGACAACGCAAACAACAGGCCGCTCAAGCGCCGATGGTGGACGTATCAAGCGCCTAGACCAGAGCTCTACAAGCGTTTGGCACTGAAGAGACGGTGCATCGCCCATGCGGAGGTGAGCCCCCATCTTGCATTCAGGTTTGTGGAAACGGGTCCTGTCTACATCAAGACAGTCATCGTTATCGACAGTGACGCGGACTCCACCCTCGCCGTCCTGCAATCCCGCGCGCACGAGCTGTGGGCGCGGTTCTTCGCGTCATCCATGAAGGACGATCTGCGCTACACGCCCTCCGACTGCTTCCGCACGTTTCCCTTTCCCGAGGACTTCCTGACCGACTCGAGGCTCGAAGCCGCCGGCGAGGCCTACCACGCTTATCGCGCGGCCGTGATGATCGAGCGGGACGAGGGTCTGACCAGGACATACAACCGCTTCCACGACCAGCGCGAAATCGCCGCCGACTTCGCACGTCTGCGCGAACTCCATGCCGCCATGGATTGCGGCGTGCTGACTGCCTATGGCTGGGACGACCTCGCTGCGCGCGCCGCGCCGGAGTTCCACCCCCGCGAGGACGATCCCGACAAGACCCGCCTCGACTGGCCCCAAGCGTTCAAAGACGAGGTGCTGGCCCGCCTCCTCGACCTCAACCGCACCCGCGCCGCCGAGGAAAATGCCCTGGGGCTTACTGCTGCGTCCGAGGATGACGCCGACGCGAATGATGACGGCGTGGACGAGGACTGAGGGAGGGGATGGTGGCCGTCAAGAGGATACGCACGGGCAAGCTCAGCAGGATCGAACTGCGTCTGGTCGATGTGAACGGTGTCCTTCATGGCATCGCCGAAGAGGGCGACAAACGCATCGTCCATATTCAGGGCGAGGGCGGCGAGGACGCCGACCGTGTTTGGACGCGGCTTCACGACGAAGTCACCAAGAAGAGTGTCAGCTATTTCGGCTATGAAGGCGCCAAGACCCGATTCCTTAAGTATTTCCCTGGCGGCTTCGCTTCGGACGCTTATGTGGGAAGCGGCGGCAAGAACGGCACGGGCGAGAGAGCCTACAAGCTCGCCGCCAAAGCTAGGCTTGAAGCGAAGGTCACGCCTGAGGCCGCCGCGACCGGGTCCGGCTTCGGCGAGGCGGTGACCCAGGCCTTCGTCGGCACCAATTTACTCGAACCCAAATTCGAGCTGCCCAAGGTGGGAGAGATCATGCGCGGCGCGCGCGGGGATGCTTTCATCCGCGGCGCCGCGCGATTCACCCTCGGTGACATCAAGGGCGGCTTGGCCGAAATGGAGGCCGCAGCCCGCCCGCATGAGGCGGCCAAGTGGACCCTCGTGACCTACCTGCCCTTTTTGTGGCGGCCGGAGACCCACGCCTTCCTCAAGCCGCAAGTGACGAAGGACTATGCCGAGCGCGTGGGGCACCGCTTCGCCGACGTCTATGAGCCCGCGCTCCGGCCTGAGATCTATGCAAGCCTGCTCGATCTCTATGCCAAGACCGGCGCGGCGATCGCCGACATGAACCCGCGCGACAACATCGACGTCCAGAGCTTCATCTGGGTGGTGGGCAAGTATACGAACGAGAGCCCTGCCGCTTGACCACCTCCATCGAAGTCCGCGCCGAACTCGTCGAGACCCTTCGTCGGGACCTGATCGGTCCGGGACCTGAGGCCAAGGACTCCGACCTCGCGGCCGAGCGCCTCGAGGTTCGGCCCTCGGTCTGGTACCTGACCGGCTTCCTCGCGCCGTCCGATGACGAGGTCGCCCTGGGCGGCGCGGACAGCGCCGACGATGTCGATGCTCAGGAGGAGGCCGAGACGTCGACCGACACGCCGGACGTCGAGGGCGCCGGCGGCGCTGCCGGCGATGACGAACCCCCCGACGCCCCCAGCGCCCATCGTCGCTTCATGCCCTCCTCGATCGGCCTGACGGTCCTTCTCGACCCCTCGGTGACGAGCCTGACGGCCACGGTTACATGGGGCGACTACGTGGCCGAGCCCGATCCGGCCGACTTCCTGTTGGAGGCGCCGGACGGCGGCGAGGGTTCGCAGCGTCGGGACCAGGCCACGACGCGAGAGGCGGTCCCCAAGTTCCAATGGGCGCGGAAGGCCAAGGCCCGAACCGTGCCGGTGCCGGTGGCGGAGGGACGGAGCCGGCATCCGATCATCGTGCCGGACAGCGCGCCCGAACAGGGCAGGCGCGGGGGGCCTCTGGTGCTGGAGACCCACAGCCGCGAGTTCGAACTGACAAGCCCAGAGGGTGAGCGGCGACGCCTGCGCGCCCTGACGGTGTTCCTGGTGAATCGCCGCAAGCCTGTGAATGGACGGGTGGTCGCCGACCTCACCTACGCCTTCCAGGCGCGGCTGGAGCTGGCCTGCGAAGCCGGCTTCGAGGCGCGCCGCGATCTATCCGGCCACGACACGGACGAAGCCGACCTGCGTCTGTCCGATCTGCACTATCGCGACGTGGTGGAATGGGCGGTGGGCCGCAACTGCGCCGCCGGGTGGGAGGAGTGCGCGGACGCGGTCACCCGCGTCTGGACGGACGCCCTTCCGACCGCCGAGGTCGAGCGCGTCGCCGCCAACGAAGCGATCGATGGTGTGACGTTCGGGATGGAGGCTCTGGCCCGCCTCGCCGAAGGGGACGGGACGATGCTGGCGGAGGCGCTGGAGCGCCTGCCGGCGCTCTATGGCGAATGGATCGCGGGGCAGAAGCTCCACGGTCTTGCGCCTCGCCGGCTGGCGACCGCGCGCGAGCTGATCGCGGACATGCACTCAGCCCGGGAGCGTATCGCCCAGGGAATTGCGCTGCTGAAATCGGACACGAGGGCGCGGCAGGCTTTCCGGTTCATGAACCTCGCGGTCGCGCGGGCAAACCGCCAGAGGAGCGCCGCATCTCGCGGGGCTAAGCCGGAGGACCAGCACGCACCGAAGTGGCGGCCCTTCCAGCTCGCCTTCATCCTGCTCAACCTCGCTGGCCTCGGCGATAAGCGTCACGACGACCGCGAGATCGCCGACCTGCTGTTCTTCCCCACCGGCGGCGGTAAGACCGAGGCATATCTGGGTCTCGCCGCCTTCTGCATCTGCCTGCGCCGGCTCTCCGCCTCAGGCGTGCTCGGCGCCGGGGTGTCGGTGATCATGCGCTACACCCTGCGTCTGCTCACCCTCGATCAGCTCGACCGCGCCGCCGGGGTGATCTGCGCCCTGGATCTGATCCGCACCGAGAGCGAGGGGCGCGGCCTGCTTGGCGACTGGCCGATTGAGATCGGACTTTGGGTCGGCTCCGATGCCTCGCCCAATCGGCTGGGCGGAAAAGGAGACACTGGCGACGACACCGCCGTCACCCGGGTCCGAACCTATCGACGCGATTTCCTTACGTCCAAGGCGCGGGCGCCGGCGCCGCTCAAGGCCTGCCCGTGGTGCGGGACGCCGTTTGGCAAAGACTCGTTCGACTGCACGCCCAACATGCAGGCCCCGACCAATCTCGTCGTCCGCTGCGCCAGCCTCGACTGCAAGTTTCGGCGAGACGAGGGCCTGCCGATCCTGGTGGTGGACGAGACCATCTACCGCCGGCTGCCCGCCTTCATCATTGCCACAGTGGACAAGCTAGCCTCCCTGCCTTGGGTGGGCGAGGCCGGCGCCCTGTTCGGTAGCGCGGACCGATATCAGGAGGGACTGGGGTTCTTCGGATCGGCCGAGCCGGTGGGAGGGCGAGCGCTCGAAGACGGCCGGGGATTGGGTCCGCCGGACCTGATCATCCAGGACGAGCTGCACCTGATCGCCGGACCCCTGGGGACCGTGGCGGGGCTGTATGAGGCCGCCATCGACCAGCTCTGCGCGCGCTGGCACGGCGAGACGCGCGTGCGGCCCAAAATCGTGGCCTCGACCGCCACGGTTCGCCGCGCTGGTGAGCAGATCAAGGCTCTGTTCGATCGCGAGGAGACGCGGGTGTTCCCACCGCCGGGAGTCGACCGGGGCGACAGCTTCTTCGCCCGGACGGTCCCCTCCGCGGACGATCCCGCCAGGCTCTATCTGGGGATCGCGGCTCAGGGCCGGGGGCCGAAGCTGGTCTTCCTGCGGGCGCTGCGCGCCCTGCTCGCCGGCGGCCAGGCCATGTTTCAGCGGGAAGGCGAGGCGGCCGACCCCTACCTCACCGCGGTCTGTTATTTCAACGCCTTGCGCGAACTGGGTGGCGCGCGCCGCATCGTCGAAGACGAGGTGAGAGCCCAGGTCGCCGATTATGGCGACCGGCGGCGGCGAAAA
Organism: Caulobacteraceae bacterium; assembly: GCA_036488935.1. Classification (GTDB taxonomy): domain Bacteria; phylum Pseudomonadota; class Alphaproteobacteria; order Caulobacterales; family Caulobacteraceae; genus Acaudatibacter. Next base: position 12,508 of record DASXGR010000050.1, read on the forward strand.
GACCCACACGACCGGCCCTTCGCCAATCGCAAGCTTCGAGAGCCGCTGGAACTCACCTCCCGCGTCTCCACCGACGACGTGTCGGCCGCCAAGAAGCGGCTGGAGAAGGCGACGTCGACCGATTCGGGGGTGGACGTGGCCCTGGCCACAAACATGATTTCGGTCGGACTGGACATCCAGCGCCTGGGCCTGATGCTCGTGCAGGGCCAGCCCAAGACGGCGGCCGAGTACATCCAGGCCACCAGTCGCGTAGGACGGGATCGTGATCGGCCGGGTCTGGTGGCGACCATCCTCAACCTCCACAAGCCGCGCGACCGGGCCCACTTCGAGCAGTTCGGCCACTTCCACCGCACCTTCTACCGGGCGGTCGAGGCGACCAGCGTCACCCCCTGGGCTGCCCGGGCCCTGGACCGAGCCCTGGCCGCGACGGTCGTGGCCGCCGCGCGCCACGGCGATTCCACCCTCACCCCCGATCGCGCCGCAGCGCGGCTGAAGGACGACCCCGACATCCGGGCCAGGGTACGAGAAGCGCTGGTCGCCCGGGCGCCGGCGAGGCAGTTGGCCGGGGGCCACGCCGCCCTCCGGGCCCGGATCGACGCCCTGTTCGACGCCTGGCTGGAGACGGCGCAGGAACAGAGCGCGGGCGGCTCAAGCTTCCGTTATCGGCGGGGAACCTTGGCTCAACGCCTCCTGCACCGGCCGCTCGAGGCGGGGGTCGAGAACCTGCGACCGGCGCACCGGCAGTTCGAAGCGGGATGGTCGATGAGGGATGTCGAGCCCAGTGTTGAGCTACAGGTGCGCGACCCCTGGGGCGCCGAGATCAAGGCGGACGACATCTGATGGCCAAGAACGTCCAGCGTCGCAGTCAGCTCGTCTCGACCTTCGGGCCGGGCTCGATGATCGATCTGCCGACCCGCTCAGTGATCGTCGGGGGACTGGAAACCTGGGCGCTCGACTTCAAGGAGCCGGAGATCGTCGAGCCTCGGCTCAGCCTGCGCCTCGCCCAGGCCCTGAAGAAGAAGGGCTGGCTGGCCCAGGACAAGTTCCTCAAGCTGAGGCCTCCGCCCGAGGCCGCCGACCTTCAGGCGAGGTTCCACCCGCGGGTCCAGACGCCGGTGTTCCCAGCCTGGTTCGTTGCGGATCGCTCCGAAGCGGCCGGGGAGGCGTCGAGCCGCCGTCGACTGGTGCGATGGCAGGATCTCGAACCCGGCCAACGCAAACAGGTGGACCTCGAGGACGGGCAGAAGAAGTGTCCGGTGACGCCGATCCGCTTCGTCTGCGCCTGCCCTCGCGGGCACATCCGGGACATCGACTGGCGGCGGTTCGTGCACCATGGCGAGGCGTGCCGTGAGCCCATGTGGCTGGAGGAGCGAGGCGCCGGCGGCAGCCTGGACGACACCCGCATCGTCTGCGGTTGCGGGCGCGTAGCTTCGATGAACGAAGCCGAAGGCCCCGGTCGACTGGGCGTTTGTCGAGGCGAGCGACCCTGGCTCAGGGAACGTGAGGACCCCGCAGGATGTACTGAGACGCTGAAGCTGATGATCCGGACCGCCACCAATACCTATTTCCCCCAGGCGCTGACGGTCATCTCCCTGCCGGCCGAGGAGGACGAGCTCGCACGGCTCGTGGAGGAATTGGGCGAGCACCTCGACAAGGTCACGTCCATCGAACGCTTGGCCGTGGCGCGCGAGTTCAATCCTGTGGTCGAGAAGGCGCTCGAGGGGTTCGACGACGCCGCGGTGTGGGCGCGGCTGAGCCGCCTGCGCGAAGGGGGCGGCAACGAGGGCGGCCAGGGGCCGAAAGTCGTGGAGTTCGATCTCTTCGCCAGCGGCCGAGCGGAGATCGGGGAGAACGATCCCGCCGCCAAGCTCTACGCCCAGACCCTTCCACGCGAGACCTGGGCCGCGGGGGCGCAGATGGATGTCTCGGCCGTCCGCAGCCTGGTCGCCGTGCACCGCCTGCGCGAGGTCGCCTGCCTCTACGGCTTCACCCGGTTCGAGTCCGGTCCGGTCACGTTCGACGGCGGCGTCGACGAGATCGACCTGCCCGTCGAGGTCGCTCCGCTGGCGAGCGAACAGTCGGTCGACTGGCTGCCGGCCGTCGAGCAATTCGGCGAGGGGCTGTTCATCCACTTCGAGACCGAGGCGATCGCCCGCTGGCTCAGGTCCGACGGTCTGGCGGCGCAGCACGATAGGCTGGTCGCCGCCTATGGTCATTGGGCGCAGAAGTTCGGGGGCAAGGCGCCGGACTTCCCGGGCGAGCCCTATATCCTGCTGCACAGCCTCTCCCATGCCCTGATGGCGGAGATCGCCCTCGAATGCGGCTATCCGGCCAGTTCTCTGAAAGAGCGCATCTACGCCCTGCGCGAGGAACCCTGGTCGGCCGAGTTCACCCGGTGCGGCATCCTCGTCTACACGGCCACCGCCGGGGCCCAGGGCAGCCTGGGCGGCCTCGTGGCCACGGCGCCGCGGTTCGCCTCAATCCTGAAGAACGCCCTGGAGAGGCTGCGGGTTTGTTCCAACGACCCGGTCTGCGCCGACCACGACCCCGACGACAAGAGCGGCGATCGCGCCACCCATGGCGCCGCCTGCCACGGCTGCCTGCTGATCGCGGAGACCAGCTGCGAGATGCGGAACCTGTTCCTCGACCGTAAGCTGCTGGTGCCGACCATGGCGGGCGACGATGGAGCCTTCTTCGCCGACCCCGGGTGAGACAGACCGGTCATGGGCGGCCGGTTCCGTCAGCGGTCCAAGGAGGTTTCGGTGGCAGCCAGCCGGACTTTCAGGTCCAGGCGCGGGGTTTCGTCTTCGAGCTCCAGCGCCGAAGCTGGCTCCGCGAGCGCAGAGGTCGGTAGGTCCCGCGACGCTGTGCGATCGAACGTCTGCGTCCCGTGGGCGAGGCGGGCAGACATGCATGTCCTGGCCGACTGGGGGTCATGCCCGGCGCTTCGCCGGCTTGCGCTTCCTAGCCTTCCTTCTCGCGGGCTGCCGTGAAGATCTCAAACCAGCCCTCCTTCGCCGCCTCGGGAAGGGCTCGGCGAAGGGCTTCTGTAAATTCCTCATCGCGCGTTGATTCCCAGGCGATGTCCTTGAACACGCACTTGACCGCCGGCTCGACCACTTGGAGCCTTTGGATGCCACGGCGGACATCCGCCTCGATTTCCTCGCGGTAGGCATTGCCAGCGTTGCGTGATCGCGCGGCGCGCTCCACGACAAGCTCTGTGATGTCTGCGACGAGGTCCTCTTCGGCAGCAAGAGCGAGCTCCCTGAACCCTCGAACCCATGTTGTCAGGACGTGCTCGTACGCCGCGATTTCCGCCTGGAAGGCCTCCTTGTCACTCCGCTTGATCAGTGAGCCAAAGCCTCCAACCTTCCGCAGGTATCGCTGGAGGATTTCCTTCCAGTCCCTCTCCATATCCGCTTGCGTTTTGGGCTCCCCAATCTCCTCGCCTCTTCTGTTGTAGGCGATCTGGCCACAGACGACGGCGGGAACCCAGATGGCTTCTTCGGCTTGCCCGGAGTAGGGCTTAATTCGCGTCTCCAGTATGTCGCGCAGTCCAGGCGGCACATCTGAATTGAGAAGCAGACTCGAGAGCTTCACCTCGCGTTCTGTCCAGGCGGCTCCGCGCTTCTCAACCTCGACAAACTGGTAACGCGTGGAAAACACCCGCGTCTTACGTGCGAGATCGAACGGCTCAGGCGGATTTTCCGCCAGGGCGGCTTTCGTCTCGGCGACCTGAGCCGGGGTAAATGGCTGGCGGCCAATCTGCGCCTGAGTGATTGGAACTTCCGAGTCGTCCGCTCCCACCGCCTGACGCAGGTCTTCGCCGAGGTTGGTTCCCGGCCTCGTTTCAAGATCGAGGCCGTTTGGCTGACTGTTGGATCGCGGAGATTCCACTGATCTGGGGGTCGGCGCCCATATCAGAATATTGTCGTCGGTCAGGAGGAGACCGACGCGAACGCCGGCTTGAGACCGGATCGGAATTTGGAAATCGATCGCGAGCTCCTGCAGCCTGGCCAGGCCCTCGGGGTCGCCATATCCAAGTCGGTAAGGCTCCTGGTCCGGGTCAAGAATGACGGTGACCGATACCCCGCCTGCTCTTCGAAAGGTCTTTCCGAGGGCTTCGGCGACCCTCAGTGAAACCGCTGGTGCGACGAACACGACGCGATCGATCGCATCAGTGATCCGAGCGATGAGCACTTCATCGTCGACGGGTAGGAAGCTGGTGATTGCGGTCCCCCGACTCGCGCTGGCGAAGCGGAGCTATTGGACGATCGCCGAGGTCCTCGCAAGACGGACGGCATGTGGTCGTGCGCCCCCCCCTGCGGCAACGGATGATCCTTGTGTTGCCGCAGGAGTTCCTGCACGGTTTAGCTAAACGAATAATTCAGTTATTCCAGAGCGGGCCAGATCCTTACCGCGAGCGAGGCCAGATGTTCTCCCCGATTACGAATTTCATGTTCGCTCCACCGCTCGCGGTCATGGAACCATTTGTTGAGAAATAGGCCAGTGTGCTTGGAAAATTTTTGCTTCTTCTCCTCAAAACTCTTGTTCCCGGCGGAGATATTCAGACCCCCAGTCAGAAGAGTGAGGTTACCAAGTGTGTTCACTACTCCAGCTCTCGCCAGGGCCTGGACCTCACCGCTGAAGGGGCCCGCATAAACTCCTTCTGGAAACGACCATTCTTCCGTCCAGGTCCTTGGCAGGACATGTTCGACCCAGAGGCCAGATGGACGCTTAATTTTCTCTGCGAGATTTGACCGGCTAGCCTTTTCAAGTTCCCAAAGGATATCGACCAATCGAGGTTGAGGAGAGATCGCATAGGCGTCGTTGGCAAGGATGCAGGTCCGCAGTTCGGCGTCGCCTGGGAAACGAATACTATCGCCTTCGCGCCCCGCGAAATATCCCGTGAGCGCCTCCAGGGACACTCCTTCTTGACGAAACCGAGCAGCCAATCCGTAGAACACATTATTGAGATTCTTGGTGGTGAGGCTGCAAAGTGCTCGTCTCACCAGGTAGGAATAAAGCAGGCGCAGAATCGATTGGCGAGTGGCTGGAGCGACTCCTTCGGCGCCCAGTTGCATAGCAACGGGATACACAGTTGTGACCTGCCACGCGGCTATCTTCCGGCCAAACCAATGGAGATTTGAGTCCGGAGATATTCTTCCTTCAAGCGTCTCGTAGAGTGGCGCATAATGAGCTAGCAGCTTGAGTTCGTCCTGTACGTCGTCAAATCGCGGCTTTCCTTTGGGAACAGCGAATGCACGGTACTCAGCGTAGAGCTCTCGCAAGGAGATCGAAGTGCCGGTCTCAGCGGCGAGCGTGTTCGCGAGGAAGTGATCAATGCGCGGACGCATCGGGCGCGCGTTCGGCGCAGACTCCCTCCACCAAGCGTGATCAAGTGGGTCCCACAGCCGATTATAAAGCTCGTCAACCTTCGCCCGCTGCTTTTCCGCTCGATAGAAGATGTTGTTGCGGACAAGGTCCATTGCCAAGAGCGGCTCACCCTTGGAATTTAGCGTCTCGAAGATCACCTGGGCGTCATCGTTCTCCCCAAGGCTGATCACGACCAGCTTCAGCCTCTCGAGCACCGCCTTTAGGAGCGCCTCAAGCCGCTCGGCAATCACACCAGCGTCCAGTTCGTTACCAGCCTTCTCTGCGGCGACGGTGCTCCCCTCGTCGGACGGATCGTCGTCGCTCGGCCCGGTCAACGCAAAGTCGTCAATCCACTTGTAGAACAAATTGTATGCCCGAAACGCTGGAAATGGCGTATTCTTTGGAATGTTTCCACCCCAAAACAGATGTCGGTATTTAGAAATTGCGTCTGAGTAAGTTAATTCCATGAGATCATGAAAGAGATCGCGGTCCGTCGGTGTCGGCGTAAGCTTGAATCGAGTGAGAGGATCGTCATCTTTGCTCTTTGTCGGGTTATGCAAGTATCCGTTTATATGCGAAATGAACTCGCCAAGGCCGCGTTTGCGCGCCACTTCGCGAAGCGCTGCCAGGAAGAGCTGGAATGTTGTGAGCCGTTGTTGGCCATCGACCACCTGAACTACCGGTGTCTTGCCGATTTGCGAGCCAATATCGACGGGCGCCAGGATTAGCGCGCCCATGTAGTGATCGAATTTGTTCTCATCCCTCAAGACTTCTGCCGTCTTGGCGACGACATCTTCCCAAAATGGGAGCAGCCGGTGCTCCGCCCATTGGTACTTGCGCTGGTATAGCGGCACCATGAAGCGCCGATCTTCCTTGAGAACCGCTTCTACTTTGTGATCGTCTGCATCCATCGATCTATCGTTCCAATCTTTTGATGGCGCCGCCTCGGGGAAATGTCGCGAAATTTTCGGAGCTGCGACGATGTCCAGATCCACTCCGACTCCTCAACGAAGCCAAGAAGTGCGCAGCGTGGGCGGTGGAGTTAAGCCTGACTAGACTGCCAGCGGACCAGGGCACTTACGCGCCATATAGTCTCTGCAAAGGCCCGCTGAATCCGACGAGATCCTGAAACAGGACGTCGTCCGCCGGGACCAGTCCCGCCGGATAGAATTTCGAAAATACTGTGGTTCGTTCGTACGCGGCCGCGAGTTTCCCGCGCCCGAGCGCCACCCCCCGGCGAACGGACACGTCGCCGACAAGCTCCCCGCCCACAGCCGCATCGGCCCGCGCCATCAGCTCGGCCACTTCCGCAGCGCCCTTCTGGTTGAGAGCACCGTTCTCTAGCGTCGTAGAGCCGTGGCTGAGGCAAAGAGAGACCCCCGACGCGTCACGGTGGAAGAGATAGACGATGTACCACCCACGTTGGGCGGATGGAGCGCGTGCAGGCGAAAACCATCGCACCCAAGGTACGTACGTCTTGTTTCCCATTCCGTCGCGGCCCTCCGCAGTCGCGTCGTGGCCGAAGACGCCCAAGGCACGCCTAAGCTCTAGACGTCTATCACAAATTGACGCCGGGATATCTCGCCTAATCAGGTCGCCTCGCCGCTGCATGGCAGGCGTATTCTTGGCGGAAAACTCCGCCTGTAGACCGATGACGGCCTCGAACTGCTCTCTCATCACGCCCCCCCTGAAATGAGACAAGCTTAGCCGATAAATGCCTCAAGTGCGAACGGCTGGTATCGGAAAAGTGAGCCCTCGCAGGCCGTTGAGGCTGGTTGGACCAAGCCCCCCCTTAAGCCACCCGCCTCACCCCCTCACCCAGCGCGTCCTCCGCCTCCGCCATATATCCCCGCGTCATCGGCAGGGTCGCGGCGCGCTTGGAGAGCTGGAGCTGGAAGTTCATGTGGCGGCCGTAGCGGAAGCCCATTTCGGCGGCGACCAGGTAGTATTCCCACATGCGGCAGAAGCGCTCGTCGTAGAGCTCGGCCATCCTGGGGCGGGCCCTGGCGAAGCGCTCGCCCCAGGCGTGGAGGGTGTCGGCGTAGTGGAAGCGCAGGACCTCGATGTCGGTGACCCACAGGCCCGCGCGCTCCACGGCCGGCAGGACCTCCGAGAGGGCGGGGATGTAGCCGCCGGGGAAGATGTATTTGGCGGTGAAGGGGTCGGTGCGGCTGGGGCCGTCCATGCGGCCGATGGAATGGATCAGGGCCACGCCGTCGTCGGCCAGCAGGCGCGCGATCTGGTCGAAGTAGGCCTGATAGTTGGGTCGGCCCACGTGCTCGAACATGCCCACCGAGACGATGCGGTCGTAGGGCCCTTCGATGTCGCGATAGTCGGTGAGGGAAAAGCTGGCGAGGGATGCGAGGCCGGTGGCCTCGGCGCGGGCGCGGGCGGTCGCGAGCTGTTCGGTGGAAAGGGTGACGCCGTCGACGTGGGCGCCGGTCCAGCCGGCGATGGAGAGGGCCATGCCGCCCCAGCCGCAGCCGATGTCGAGCACGCGAAGCCCGGGGGCGAGGGCGAGCTTGGCGGCGATGTGGCGCTTCTTGGCGGTCTGGGCCTCCTCCAGGGTCGCACCCGGGTGTTCGAAGTAGGCGCAGGAGTACTGCAGGTCTTCGTCCAGGAAGGCGCGGTAGAGATCGACCGAGAGGTCGTAGTGGTGCGCCACGTTGCGGCGGGACCGGATGGGGGCGTTGCGCTCCTGAACCTGGCGGGCCATCCAGCGCTGTAGAGGGCCGGCGCGCCGGCCGCCGGGGCGGGCGTTGGTGGTGCGGCAGGCCAGCTCCACGAGCTGCTGGATCGTACCGTGCTGGAGGGTGAGGCGAGCGTCCATCCAGGCCTCGCCGGCGCCAAGGGAGGGGCTGGCCATGATCCGGGCCAGGGTCTGGCGGTCGGCGATGGTGACGACCACATGGGGGGGCGATCCGTCGCCTAATCGGAGGGTCATGCCGCCCGGCAGGCGCGCTTCGATATCACCCGTGGTGAAGACGGATTTCAGGAAGGATTCGAACGCCAAGGCCGCTCCCTCACTCCCTAGGGGTCGCCGCGATCACCCTGCCCTGGGCGCGCCGTCTTGACGCCTTGTGGGCGTTCCCCTATTTGGTTTTGGCACTCGGGCTGGGTGACTGCTAACAGCGCCGCCCAACCGCGTTCAAGCTGAACGCCCTCAAAATGTAGCTACGACGGAGAAATATCCAATGGCGTTTCGTCCACTGGGAGACCGCGTCCTCGTCCGCCGGGTCGAGGAAGAGGAAAAGACCAAGGGCGGGATCATCATCCCCGACACTGCCAAGGAAAAGCCCCAGGAGGGCAAGGTTGTCGCGGTGGGCCCCGGCGCCCGCGACGAGAACGGCAAGGTCCACGCACTCGAGCTGAAGGAAGGCGACCGCATCCTGTTCGGCAAGTGGTCGGGCAGCGAGATCAAGCTCGAAGGCGAAGACCTGCTGATCATGAAGGAAAGCGACGTCCTGGGCGTGATTTCCTGACGAGAAGCGCCTGCGGGGCCGCTCTGGGCGCCGCACTGCTGCAATCGTCTCAACCCTTTTTATGAAAGTGAGCCTCAATCATGGCTGCTAAAGACGTCTACTTCTCCTCCGACGCGCGCGACCGCATGCTGCGCGGCGTCAACATCCTGGCCAACGCCGTGAAGGTCACCCTGGGCCCCAAGGGCCGCAACGTGGTGATCGAAAAGTCCTTCGGCGCGCCG
>DASXGR010000136.1:0-6526 GCA_036488935.1 Caulobacteraceae bacterium
CCCACCCGTTCACTTGAGGCGCGTCGCGCCTCAGCTCGCCGGGTGGTTGGAGTAGATCAGGGTGGAGGTATCGCCGGCGCGGCTCTGGGGCGAGTTGTCCGCCTTGCGGGTGGTCGTCAGCACGAGGGCTTCGTTGCGGCCGTTGGCCGAGTGCTCCCATGAGCGGACGATATATACGCTCGAGTCCTCAGTGTGCTTGTAGTTGCTCGCCAGGGTCCAGTCGTGGCCAAACACCGCCCAGTTGTGCAGGGCCGTCACGAGTTCCCTGGCCGGCTCGTCGGCATTCACTGCATGGATGATCTGGACCTGGCAGTCGTTCGGATTCGATCCGGGCGGAAGCAGGGTGAACTGGAAGTTGGGGCCCTTCAGAACCCAGTTGTCGCCCGTCTTACGGAACTTGTCGTTCTTGGCGTACTTGCTGAGGTCTTTGTCGCCGGCGGTGGCGGCCGGAATGCAGACGTCCTCGAGGGTCTTGAGCAGGGCGATCGCGGCGGGGTCGGTCGGAGGCGCCGGCGGAGCGGCGGGTGCAGTCTCGGCCGCAGCCGGAGGTGGGGCAGGCGTCGCGCCGGGAGGTGTGTTCCCGGGCACGGTGGGAGCCGCCGGCGCTGCGGCAGGAGCCGGCTGCGGGGCCGCCGCCGCGGAAGGGGCTGCCGGGGTTTCTGGCGGGGTTTGCGCCATGGCGAGCGGGGCCAGGCTGGCGGCCGCCATCAGGCTGGCGAGGGCAAGGCGCATCTTCGAAATTCTTCCCTAGTCGTCTGGTCAGCGCAGAACACGCCGGTGCGAGCGCCAGCGCGTGTGTTGTCTAGCTCATCCGTCGCCGCCGTCGAGGGCAAACAGCGTCAGAGACTAACCTCGTCGGCCTTTTCGGCGAGAATTGTCAGTCCCTGGGGCGTGACGTCGGCAAATCCCCCGTGAACCTCGAATACACGCTGCGCGCCGTCGTTATGCACGTGCACGCGCCCCTCCTTGAGCGTGGTCATGAATGGCGCGTGGCCGGCCAGGACGCCGAAGTCACCTTCGGCGCCCGGGGCGTCGACCCGATCGACCTCGCCCGTGAAGAGTTCCTTCTCGGGCGAGACGAGGGCGAAATGGAGTTTCTCGGCCATCAGGCCTCCGCCGCCATCCGCTCGGCCTTGGCGACCGCTTCTTCGATGCCGCCAACCATGCGGAAGGCGCTCTCGGGCAGGTGATCGTATTCGCCGTCGCAAACCGCCTTGAAGGAACGGATCGTCTCTTCCAGGGCCACGAAGACGCCGGGCTGGTTGGTGAACGCCTCGGCCACGTGCAGCGGCTGGGACAGGAACTGGCTGATCTTGCGGGCGCGCGCGACCACCAGCTTGTCCTCTTCCGATAGCTCATCCATGCCCAGGATGGCGATGATGTCCTTCAGCGCCTTGTACTGCTGCAGGATGGCCTGGACGCGGCGGGCGACAGTGTAGTGCTCCTCGCCGATCACCAGCGGATCGAGGATCCGCGAAGTGGAATCGAGCGGGTCCACGGCCGGGAAGATGCCCTGCGCCGCGATGTCGCGGCTCAGCATGGTCGTCGCGTCGAGGTGGGCGAACGACGTGGCCGGCGCCGGGTCGGTTGGGTCGTCGGCCGGAACGTAGATGGCCTGGACCGAGGTGATCGAGCCCTTGGTGGTGGAGGTGATGCGCTCCTGCAAGCCGCCCATCTCGGTGGCCAGCGTGGGCTGGTATCCCACCGCCGAGGGGATACGACCCAGCAGGGCGGACACTTCCGAGCCGGCCTGGGTGAAGCGGAAGATGTTGTCGATGAAGAGGAGCACGTCCTTGCCCTCTTCGTCGCGGAAGTACTCGGCCTGGGCGAGACCCGTCAGAGCCACGCGCGCGCGGGCGCCCGGCGGCTCGTTCATCTGGCCGTAGACCAGGGCGCAACGAGAGCCTTCGGTCGAGCCGTTGTTGTGCTTGGGATCGACGTTGACCTTGGATTCGATCATCTCGTGGTAGAGGTCGTTGCCCTCGCGGGTCCGCTCGCCCACGCCCGCCAGCACGGAATAACCCCCGTAGGCCTTGGCGATGTTGTTGATGAGCTCCTGCATGGTCACGGTCTTGCCCACGCCGGCGCCGCCGAACAGGCCGATCTTGCCGCCCTTGGTGTAGGGGCAGAGCAGGTCGACGACCTTGATGCCGGTGACGAGGATTTCGGCCGAAGTGGTCTGGTCGGCGAAGGAGGGGGCGTCGCGGTGGATCGAGGCCTTGCGGTTGTAAGGGATCGGGCCGGCTTCATCGACCGGCTCGCCGATGACGTTCATGATCCGGCCCAGGCACCCGGGACCGACCGGCACGGTGATCGGGCCGCCGGTGTCGACCACCGGGTGACCGCGGGTCAGGCCCTCGGTGGTGTCCATGGCGATCGTGCGGACGGTGTTCTCGCCCAGGTGCTGGGCGACCTCGAGCACTAGGCGGAAGGGCGCGCCCGAGCGCTGGTCCGTGTTGGTCGTCTCCAGCGCATTGAGGATGTGCGGCAGGTGGCCGTCGAACTCGACGTCCACGACGGCGCCGATCACCTGGACGATGCGGCCGGTCGCGACACCGGCGGGGAGCGCCGGATCGGTCTTCGCAGCGGTTGCGGGCGGGGGGGCGGTTTCGGTCATGGTCATGGCAAGGTCTTCCTAAGGCTGTCAGAGCGCCTCGGCGCCGGAGATGATCTCGATCAGCTCCTTGGTGATCTGCGCCTGACGCGTGCGGTTCTTGATCAGGGTCAGCTTGGCGATCAGCTCGCCAGCATTGCGGGTGGCGTTGTCCATGGCGGCCATCTGGGCGGCGAAGAAGCCGGCCTGGTTCTCCATCAGGGCCACAAGGATCTGGGTCGTGATGTTCCGTGGCAGGAGGGTTTCGAGGATCGCCGATTCCTCGGGCTCATACTCGTAGGCAGCGCCCTTCAGGTCGATTGGCGGGCCAGCGCCCTCAACCTGGGCGGGGACGAGCTGCTTGATCGTCGGGACCTGACTCACCACCGAGACAAAGTGGCTATAGACCAGGGTCACCACGTCGACCTCGCCCTCCTCGAAGCGCCTCATCATCAGGTCGGCGACTTCCTGCGCCTTTTCGAAGCTCGGCGCGCCGCCAGCCTCAACCGAGGCGATCAGGCGATCGCCCAATGGCCGGCGCAGCTGGTCCCTGGCCTTGCGGCCGATGGTGATGACGCTGATCTGGCGGCCTTCGGCCGTGCGAGCGGCGATGTGGTCGCGCGCCGAGCGCACAATCGCGGAGTTGAAGCCGCCGGCGAGGCCGCGGTCGGCGGTGGCGACGATCACAAGCTCCCGATGGGTCGAGCCCGTGCCCGCGAGCAGAGCCGGCGCCCCGGCGCCGGAGACGCCGGCGGCGAGGTTGGCGATCACCGAGGCCATGCGTTGGGCGTAGGGCCGGGCGTTCTCGGCGGCTTCGCGGGCGCGGCGCAGCTTCGAGGCCGCCACCATTTGCAGCGCCTTGGTGATCTTCTGCGTCGCCTGCACACTGGCGATGCGACTGCGGATTTCCTTTAGGCTGGCCATGTCCGGCTGGAAGCTTTCCTAGAGGCGAGCGTCAGGCGAAGCTCGAGGCGACCGCCTCGGCGACCTTCTTCAGCTCTTCTTCCGTCTCTCCGGACAGCGCCTGGCTGGTGCGGATCGACTCGAGAATGCCGCCCACCCCGCCGCGAAGCCGGCCCAGCAGCTCGCTCTGGAAGGCTTGCACCTGGTTCACCGGCACCCGGTCGAGGTAGCCGCGCGTGCCGGCGTAGAGCACGGCGACCTGCTCCTCCGCCTGAAGCGGCGCGTACTGCGGCTGCTTCAGGAGCTCGGTCAGGCGCTCGCCGCGAGCCAACAGGCGCTGGGTGGAGATGTCGAGATCGGAGCCGAACTTCGAGAAGGCGGCCAGCTCGCGGTACTGGGCGAGGTCGCCCTTGAGCGGGCCGACGGCGGTCTTCATGGCCTTGATCTGGGCGGATGATCCTACGCGCGAGACCGAGATGCCGACGTTCATCGCCGGGCGGATGCCCTGATAGAACAGGTCGGTCTCGAGGAAGATCTGGCCGTCGGTGATCGAGATCACATTGGTGGGGATGTAGGCCGACACGTCGTTGGCCTGGGTCTCGATGATCGGCAGGGCCGTCAGGGAACCGGCGCCAAAGTCGTCGTTCAGCTTCGCCGCGCGCTCGAGCAGGCGCGAGTGCAGATAGAAGACGTCGCCCGGATAGGCTTCACGCCCCGGCGGGCGGCGCAGCAGAAGGCTCATCTGGCGATAGGCGACGGCCTGCTTGGAAAGGTCGTCATAGATGATGAGCGCGTGCATGCCGTTGTCGCGGAACCACTCGCCCATCGCGCAGCCGGCGAAGGGCGCCAGGAACTGCAGGGGGGCCGGTTCGGAGGCCGTGGCGCTGACGACGATGGTGTAGTCGAGGGCGCCGCGCTCTTCGAGGTTCTTCACGATCTGGGCGACCGTGGAGCGCTTCTGACCGATGGCGACGTAGATGCAGTAGAGCTTCTTGGACTCGTCGCCGCCGGCGTTGATCTGCTTCTGGTTGAGGATGGCGTCGATGGCCAGGGCGGTCTTGCCGGTCTGGCGGTCGCCGATGATCAGCTCGCGCTGCCCGCGGCCGATGGGCACCAGCGAATCGACGATCTTCAGGCCGGTCTGCACCGGCTCGTGCACCGACTTGCGCGGGATGATGCCCGGCGCCTTGACGTCGACGCGCCGGCGCTCGGCGACATTGGCGATCGGGCCCTTGCCGTCGATGGGCTCGCCTAGCGGATTGACCACGCGGCCCAGGAGGCCCTTGCCCACGGGCACGTCCACGATCTCGCTCAGGCGGCGCACTTCGTCGCCTTCGGAGATGTCGGCGTCGGAGCCGAAGATCACCACGCCGACGTTGTCGCGCTCCAGGTTCAGGGCCATGCCCTTCACCCCAGCGGAGGGGAACTCGACCAACTCGCCGGCCTGGACCTGGTCGAGGCCGAATACGCGGGCGATGCCGTCGCCGACCGACAGCACCTGGCCGACGTCGGAGACGTCCGCCTCGACGCCGAAATTGGCGATCTGGGACTTGAGGATATCGGAAATTTCGGCGGCGCGGATGTCCATCAGGGTGTCTTCTTAGGCTCTCTTCAGGGCGTATTTCAGGGAATCGAGTTTCGACTTGAGCGAGGCGTCATAGAGGCGCGAACCGACGCGGACCTTCACGCCGCCGAGGATGGCGGGATCGACCCGCGCCTCGATCTCAGGATCCTTGCCGATCGCCTGGCGAAGGGCAAACTTGAGGGCGGCGGTCTGTGCGTCGGTGAGTGGAATGGCGGTGGTCACGTGCGCCGAGACAAGGCCGCGGCGTGTGGCGACCAAGCGTTGGAATGCGGCGATGATATTGGTCAGGGCGTTCGTGCGGCGATTGGCCGCCAGAAGGCCGAAGAACTTGGCGGTGAGAGGCTGGACCTTGGCCCGCTCTGCGACAGCGGCGAGGCCCTTGCCCTTTTCCTCGGCGCCGAACCGCGGCGACGCCAAAAGCCGACGAAGATCAGGGCTCTGGCGCAGGAGCTCGGTGAAGCCTTTCAGGTCGGCTTCGACAGCCTCGAGCACACGGCCCTCGACCGCAAGTTCGAACAGCGCCTGCGCGTATCGCGCGCCCACATCCGTCGCCCTGGAGTCGTCAGCCACGTGAAGTTCCGTCCGGTGTCATTTGCAGCGCCCCGCCCGAGAAGTCCCGGTAGCGGGAAGGCCTTGATCGCGCTCGAAAAATCGGGGCGTTCTGAGCGTCTCGGCGGTCCCCTCGCCGAAGGCCGCGGGCCTGATACCATGTGAACTTGGGCGCCGCAACCAAGGCTGCGGCGGACTTGTTGCAGACCCGCAAGACACCTCGCGGCGCTTGATCCTGGCCGATCGGATGGCGAAGGAACGGGCAGAGCCGTCCGGCCGCCCAGGGAGATCTTCTATGAGCGACGATGCAGGGTCCATCGATCCAACCCGCGCCCAATTCGACGCGTTCAAGGCGCTTCCGCGCGACACGCCCATCCACATGCTCAATCTGATCCGGCTCAAGCCTTTCGCCGATTACCCCGAAGGTCATCCCAACCATGGCCGCGGAATGAGCGGACTGGAGGCCTATCGTGAATACGGCCGGACCAGCGCAGCGGTGTTTGCGCGCGTCGGCGGGCGGCAGGTCTGGGCGGGGCGGCCGGAAACCGTCGTTACGGGTCCGATCGACGAGCGCTGGGATCTCGCTTTCATTGCCGAATATCCCAGCGCGGGCGCCTTCCTGGCGATGGTCACGGACCCGGAGTACCGCGAGCACGTCAGGCACCGCACCGCCGGCGTGGCCGACAGCCGCCTGATCCGACTGGCGCCCGTGATTCCCGGCGCCGGGTTTGGCGAATAGCGGCTGATCCGGCCATCCGGGGAACCTTTGCAGCGAACCGGACATTCGAGGCTCGGCCGCCCCGAAAACCTGGAGACTCCGCGATGTCGCAGCCTGTTGCCGATCCCAACACGAGCGCCAAGCCGTTCCTCAGCGATGTGGTCGCCCTGAGGGAGCG
>DASXGR010000157.1:0-7247 GCA_036488935.1 Caulobacteraceae bacterium
TGCTCGACGAGGGCATGGATGGCGTAGCCGTGCGTGACGGCGATCAGCGGGCCCTCGGTTACGGCCAGCGCCTCGCTCAAGGCTTCCCAGCAGCGCTCGGCAATCGCCTCGCGGCTCTCTCCGCCGTGCACGCTGACGTCCAGCGCGGTCAGCCGGTTCGCGGCCATGTGTTTGCCCACGTCGGCGTAGGACATGTCCTCCATCCAGCCGAATTCGCATTCGCGGATGCGATGGTCGTGCGATGGGATCCAGCCGCACAGCGCGGCGATCTCCTCGGCGGTGGCGCGGGCGCGGGACTGGGGGCTGGCGATCAGGGTCGCGGGGCCGATGTCCTGGGTCGCAATGAAGGCGGCGACGCGCCGGGCCTGCTCGCGCCCGGCCTCACTCAGCGGAGAATCCCCCCTGCCCTCGAGGCGTCCGGCGGCGTTCGCCTGAGACTGGCAATGGCGAACGAGCAGGATTCGGCGTGGCATGCGCCTCAACAGCCCAAGCGCGGACCCGCCGTCAACCCGGCGGCGGCCTACATGCGCTCGACGATGATCGCCGGGGCCATGCCGCCGCCGGCGCACATGGTGACGAGGCCGCGCTTGAGGCCCTGCCGCTCGAGCTCGTCGACCATGGTCCCGATCAGCATCGAGCCGGTCGCGCCGATGGGGTGGCCCAGCGCAATGGCCCCGCCGTTGACGTTGACCTTCTCCCGGTCGAGCCCGAGGTGGCGGACGGTCCGCTCGACCACGACCGCGAAGGCTTCGTTGATCTCGAAGAGGTCGATGTCGTCGATGGTCAGCCCGGCCTTGTCCAGCACCTTGCGGATCGCGGCCACCGGCCCGTTGAGCATCAGCGTGGGACAGTCGCCCTGGTTGGCCATGGCCACGACCCGGGCGCGCGGCTCGAGCCCATGGCTCCTGGCATAGTCGGGCGAGGCCAGCAGCAGGGCGGCCGAGCCGTCGACCACGCCGGACGAATTGCCGGCATGGTGGATATACTGGATGTCCAGCCCCGGATACTTCTGCAGCACCAGGCCCTTGAAGGTGACGCCGCTGGCGTCGACCGGAACGTCGGCCATGGCCGCGAAGGAGGGCTTCAGCCCCGCCAGTCCCTCCAGGGTGGTCTGCGGGCGCGGATACTCCTCCCGGTCGAGGGCCAGCGTCCCGTCCTCGCGGTGGACCGGGATCAGGCTCTTGTCGAAGCGGCCCTCGGCGATGGCGATCGCGGCGCGGCGCTGGCTCTCCACCGCCAGCTTGTCGACATCCTCGCGGGGGATCCCCTCCATCGTGGCGATGGCGTCGGCGCAGACGCCCTGCTGGGTCTGCGGATGGCGCTCGCGCAGTCGCATGTTGCCGTTGTCGAACACCGGCGAGGTCCCCGGCAGCGGCGTCGGCCGGTCCTTGCCGCTCATCATCTCGCACCCGCCCGCCACGACCAGGTCGGACATGCCGGCCATGATGGTCGAGGCGGCGAAGTTCACCGTCGTGATCCCCGAGCCGCAGAAGCGGTCGAGCGTGACGCCGCTGCTCATGACGTCATAGCCGGCGTCCAGGGCCGACATGCGGCCCAGATCCCGCCCCTGCAGCCCGACCTGGGCGCTCGTGCCCCAGATCACGTCGTCGACGTCGGCGGTGTCGATGCTGTTGCGCTCGGCCAGGGCTCGCAGGACGGTCGAGCCAAGCTGCTGGGGATGGATCTCCGCCAGCGCCCCCTTGCCGAGCTTGCCGATCCCCCGCGGCGTGCGACAGGCGTCGATGATCCAGGCTTCGCTCACGAGGGTTCCTCCTTACCGGTTGCCGAGAAGACTGCCCCCTTCGCGCCGCGTAAAGCAATCGCGCGCCGATCGAGAGAGATTCCATCGCGAAGGGTCGTTGCCGGGTGATCTCGCTCCAGCTTCGCCGAGACAGTAAGTCTGGCCTGGCATGGCGCCGCCACCTCTCGATTTGCTGCGTCCCGCGCCGTAGGAAAATCGGTGAAAACCGCACGACGAACTCGAGGGAACGGACGCCATGAAGGATTTCACCGGCAGGATCGCCGTCATCACCGGCGGTGGGACGGGCATGGGCCGCGAGCTGGCGCGGGCCCTGGTGGCCGAAGGTTGCAACGTGGCCATGTGCGACGTGTCGCAAAAGAACATGGTCGAGACGGTGCGCCTGTGCCACGCCGATGGCGCGCCTCAGGGGACCCGCATCACCACCCACATCGCCGACGTCGCCGACGAGGTCCAGGTGAACCGCTTCAGGAGCGAGGTCGCCAAGGAGATGGACACCGACAAGGTCCACCTGCTGTTCAACAACGCCGGTATTGGCGGCGGTGGCAGTTTCGTCTCCGGCGACCGGGGCGAATGGGAGAAGACCTTCAATGTCTGCTGGAGTGGGGTGTACAACAACACTCGCGCCTTCCTGCCGCTGCTGCTCGCGGCGGACGAGGCGCACATCGTCAATACTTCCTCGGTCAACGGCTTCTGGGCGTCGCTCGGGCCGAAGACGGCGCACACGGCATACAGCGCCGCCAAGTTCGCGGTGAAGGGGTTCACCGAGGCCCTGGTCAACGACCTGCGGCTCAACGCGCCGCACGTGAAATGCTCGGTGGTTATGCCCGGCCATATCGGCACAGCCATCGTCGCAAATTCGCGCAAGGTGCTCAGCGGCGACGATTCCGACACTCTCAGCCCGGCCATGCTGGCGGCGGCTCGCAAGCGCATCTCGGCGCTTGGGGTGGACGCCTCGGCGCTGACCGACGATGCGATCCAGGCGATGGTGAAGGAACAGGCCCGCGCCTTCGAAGAGGACGCCCCGACCACGGCGGCGCAGGCGGCCAGGATCATCCTGGACGGGGTGAAGGCAGAGCGCTGGCGTATCTTGGTCGGCGACGACGCGCACACAATGGATGAGTTCGTCCGCAGCGAACCGGAAAATGCCTACGAGCCGGACTTCTTCGAGCGCATGACCAAGGCGAACGGCTGGCGCCTCGGACGCTAGAGCGCGTTCCGAAAAGTGGGAACCGGTTTTCGGATCAAACGCGCGTTAAGACAAAGACCCGGACCCGGGCCGATGCGCCTGCCGCTGCGTCATGGTTGCCTCGCCGACGCGGCCGCGCGCAGATGGCGGCGAAGCGTAGGGAGGATGCGCGATGGCCGACTTCGGCGGCGATGTTGAGGCGTTCCGGGCGGACGCCCGCGCCTGGCTGGAGGCGAATTTCCCACCCGCATTGAAGGCCAACGCCGACCGCCGGGGCGACGACGCCAGGCTGTGGCGCGAGCGCATGGCCGACAAGGGCTGGGGCGCGCCGACCTGGCCAAAGGCCTACGGCGGCGGCGGCCTTTCGCGCCAGGAGGGCCGGGCGCTCGCCGAAGAGATGGCGCGGATCGGCGCCTACAACCCGATCGGCGGCCTCGGCATCCTGAGCATCGGCCCGACCATCCTGGAGCTCGGCACGGAGGAGCAGAAGCGGCGCCACCTGCCCGGCATCGCCCGCGGCGAAAAGGAGTGGTGCCAGGGCTACTCCGAGCCGGGCGCGGGCTCCGACCTCGCGTCCTTGCAGACCAAATGCGAGGACAAGGGCGACCACTGGCTGGTCAACGGCCAGAAGATCTGGACCTCGGTCGCCAACCTTGCCGACTGGTGCTTCTGCCTGGTGCGCACTGACCCCGCCGCCAAGAAGCACGAGGGGATCAGCTGCCTTCTGATCGACATGAAGGACCCGGGGGTCGAGACGCGACCGATCCGGCTGATCAACGGCGACAGCCCCTTCTGCGAGACTTTCTTCACCGACGTGAAGGCGCGCAAGGACGACATCGTCGGGTCGCTGAACGGCGGCTGGACGATCGCCAAGCGGCTTCTGCAGTTCGAGCGCGAGGGGATTGCGACCGGCCTCGGCGCCGGCACGCTGACCGGCCCCGCCTCGGCCATGGGCGTGGAGGACTACGCCAGGCGCCACATCGGTCTCGATGATCGGGGACGGCTTGCCGACGCCGACTACCGCGGCCGGCTCGTGCAGCACCGGATGGAGCACCATGCCTTCCAGTTGACCCTTCGCCGGGCGGCCGACGAGGCGAAATCGAACCAGGGCCCGAGCAACGCCGCCGCGATCATGAAGTATGCGGGCGCGAAGATCGCCCAGGATCGCGGCGAACTGATCGTCGAGGCCTTGGGCCATGAGGGGCTCGGCTGGGAAGGCGAAGGTTTCGAGGCCCACGAGCTGGCGCAGGTGCGCAGCTGGCTACGAACGAAGGCCAACTCGATCGAGGGCGGCAGCTCGGAGATCAATCTGAACGTCGTCTCCAAGCGCGTGCTCGGCCTGCCGGACCCGAAATAGCTGCGCTCGCCCTGCTCAGCGCCAGGCAAAGACCGGCTGTTCCAGCTGGTCGACGCGGGTGATGCGGCCGGCCGCCAACTCGCGCAGCTGGTAGACGAGCGCGGCGGTGGGCGCATGCACGTGCCGGTCGCCCATCCTCAGGCGGATCACCGGCCGTTCGCTCTCCGGGATGGTCTCGAACTCCACGGCGTCCTCCTGACCGATGTGGTCCAGGCGGATCCGCCTGACAAAGGCGACCTCGTCGGGGTTGGGCGACATGGCGCTGGCGTCGTCGAGCCAGGCCACCACGGGGGTGATCGCGTAGCCGGAGCGGGTCGGATAGTCGTCCAGCACGCCCAGCAGATTGTCCGCCCCGAGCGTGAGTCCCAGCTCCTCCTGCAGCTCGCGAAACGCGGTCTCCTCCAGCGTCTCGCCAGGGTCGCAGCGGCCGCCCGGAAGCGCCCACTGGCCGGCGTGGGCGCGCATCCTGGGCACGCGCTTGGTGAGTAGGAAGGCGGTCTCGCCCGAGCCGTCGTCGGCGTCCACCAGGGTGATGGCCACGGCCGCGCGCTTCAGTCCCAGCGCCTCACAGGCGACGCGGGGAAAGGCGGCGCAGCGTTGCGCGATCTCGTCGCGGAAGGCGAATGCGAAGGGGTAGCTCATCGGTCCTCCCTCACCCCCGCAACGCCCGGCGGAGAATCTTCCCCGTCACGGTCTTGGGCAAATCTTCGATGATCTCGAGCTGGCGCGGGTATTTGTAGGCGGCCATGCGGGCGCGGCAGTGGGCGATGAGTTCGGCGGGCGTCGCCGCGGCGCCGGACTTGAGGCTGACCACGGCCTTGACCGTCTCGCCGCGGTATTCGTCGGGCACGCCGACCACGGCGGCCTCGCGCACGGCCGGGTGGGTGTAGAGCACGTCCTCCACCTCACGTGGCCAGACCTTGTAGCCGGAGGCGTTGATCAGGTCCTTCTTGCGGTCGATCAGGTAGAACCAGCCCGCCTCGTCCATGAAGGCGACATCGCCGGTGCGGAATCCATCGGGCCGCATCGCCTGCGCCGACTCCTCCGGCTTGTTCCAGTAGCCGGGGGCCACCATCGGCCCGGAAGAGACGATCTCGCCCGCCTCCCCGATCTCGGCGGGAGAGCCGTCGTCCTTGGCGATCCAGACGCGCGCGCCTGGGACCGGCACGCCGACCGAGAGGGCGCCCGAGGCGGGATCGACCGGCGCGCGGGCGCCTAGCGGGACGGCGTGTGTCGGCGAGGCGGTCTCGGTCAGGCCGTAGATGTTGTGCACATAGCCGCCGAACTTGTTCTGGAAGGCCTCGACCACCGCCGGCGGGATCGGCGCGCCACCCGAATAGATCTTCGAGACGCTCGCCAGTTGCTCCGCGCTCGCCTGCGGATGGTTCATCATCGCCATCAGGGCGGTGATCGCCGCGATGGTGAAGCCCGGCCGCCGCTCGGCCGCGGCCTCGAGCATGACTAGCGGCTCGAAGCGATAGGTCAGGACGACGGGACTGGCGGTGATCATCGCCACGAGAAGGTGGCCGACCAGGCCGGTGATGTGGAACAGCGGCGCTACGCCCAGCACGCCGGCGCCGTCCTCCAGGCCGATCCAGTCGCGATAGACCTGGGTGTTGTAGGCGAGGTTGGCGTGAGTGTTCATCGCCCCCTTGGGCAAACCCGTGGTGCCAGAGGTGTAGACAAGGAAGGCGACGTCGTCGGGCTGGGTCGCCCGGGCGGGAGGCCGGTGGCCGTCGTGGGCCCGGATCGTATCCTCGAGGCCGTCGGCGCCCGGCGTCTCCACGCGCGCCATGCCGGCGAAGAGGCGGGGATCGTTGCGGCCCTGGCGATCCAGCGGCGAGGTCGTCAGCACGATCGGCGGAACGGCCACGCCCGTCTCAGCCGGGAGGTCGCGAATGACCTCGGCGAACAAGGCGTCGTGGCAGATCAGGGCCTTGGGCGCGGCGTCGGCCAACAGAAGGCCCATCTCGCGCGCGCGGTTCATCGGATTGATCGGCACGACGATCGCGCCCGCCTTCCACCCCGCGAGCATGCCGATGAAGAAGGCCGGCGTGTTCTGCAGATAGAGGGCGACGCGATCGCCAGGACCGACCCCGCGCTCGCCCAGCGCCGCCGCCAGGGCGTCGCTCGCATCGTCGAGCTCGCGCCAGGTGAGCGTGGTGTCGAAGTAGTGGATCGCGGGGCGATCGGCGGCGCGCGCCACGGCGGCGGCGAGCATGGCGAGCGGATCGGCGTAGTCGAGCGCGAGGGTCTCAGGGACGCCTTCGGGGTAGAGGGCGAGCCAGGGCCGGGCTTGGTAGGCGTTGGTCAAGAGGCGGTTCCCTGGCAGGCGCTATCGGCGCCGGACCCTAGCGGCACGCGGGCCGAACTCAATCGCCGGCGTGAGCGAGCTGGGCGTCGGCTCGGCGGCTGATTGCAACCCTCTCGGCTTCGACCCGACAGTCGTAGGGGGTCTGTGGTTCGGAGCAGAAGTCGGGCCATTTTCCCGAGCTGCGCCACTCGTCCGCCAGTCCCAGCCTCGCCGCCAGTGGCATGAAGCGCGGGTCGCGGCGAACGCCATCAGCGAAGGAGCGGAACAGGATCTCCGGATCGAGCGGATCCGTCGGCCTCGCCTGGGCTGCGACCGCGAAGACCTGATCGACCGCACCCAAATTCTCCAGATTGAGCACGGCGCTGGCTACGTAAAGCCGGCCCGCGGCGAAGTCGGCGAGGGTCCTGCGCACCAGGGCCCTGACCTGGGCGGGATCTTGGCTCTTGCGCGCGATGGCCAGGTCCCGCCACCGCTTGAGGTCCGGCGGCTCATAGTTTGGGCGCTTGTCCCCCGCGTCAGCGATCAGGGCGAGCGCGCGGTCGGGATCGCCGATCCGCGCCTCCATCGACATGCGCAGTCTGCGCATGAGCGGCTGGTCCGGCCACATGCGAGCGGCTCGCTCGATTTC
>DASXGR010000164.1:0-11668 GCA_036488935.1 Caulobacteraceae bacterium
CGTCGCAGTGACCTTCAGGCCCGCCTCCGCCGGCTCGATCCGCACCTGGCAGTGCGACAGCGGCAGGGGGTGGCACAGGGGGATCAGCTCGGACGTCCGCTTGGCGGCCATGATGCCGGCGACCTCCGCCACCGCGCGCACATCGCCCTTCTTCGCCCCGCCGGAGAGGGCCAGCTCCCGCGTCGCCGCCGACATCCGCACCAGGCCCTCGGCCGTCGCCTCGCGTACGGTCGCCGGTTTGGCCGAGACGTCGACCATTCGCGCCCGGCCCTCCGCATCGAGGTGGGTGAGACCGCTCACCGCTCGGCCAGCCGTGGCATGATCTCGACGAGATTGCAGGGGCGATGGCGGCTGTCGAGCTGGGGCGCAATCACCTTGTCCCAGCCGTCGCGCACCGCGCCGTTCGACCCGGGCAGGCAGAACACGAACACGCCGTCGATGATCCCGGCCAGCGCCCGCGACTGCAGGGTCGACAGGCCCACCGACTGATAGCTCACGAGGTGAAAGACCACCGAGAAGCCCTCGATGCGCTTGTCGAACATCGGCTCGATCGCCTCGGGCGTGACATCGCGACCGGTGAGCCCGGTGCCGCCGGTGGTGACGATCGCGTCCACCTGACCCGACTTCGTCCAGCCGCGGATCTGGGCTCGGATCGCCTCGACATCGTCGGGCACGATCGCCTTGTCGGTCAGGGCGTGGCCAGCGCCCGTCACCCGCTCGGCCAGCACGTGGCCGGAGGTGTCGCTTTCCTCGTCGCGGGTGTCGGAAATGGTCAGGACCGCGATGCGGACCGGAGCGATGGCGGCGGCCTCGTCATAGCGGCCGCCGGGGGAGAGGGCGTTCATCCAAGCCTCCGCACGTCTCTTGTCTTGCCGGCCTCTACGCCCAGCGCGTGAGGTCCGCCAGATCACCTTCGGTCGGCTCGACCCAGCGGCCGCCGTCAGGGCCAAACTCGCGCTTCCACAGGGGCGCGCGGGATTTCAGATAGTCCATCAGATAGTCGCAGGCCTCGAAAGCGGCACGCCGGTGACGTGCGGCGGTCATCACCAGGACGATCGCCTCGCCCGCCCCGATCGGACCGATCCGGTGGACGACCTCGGCGTCCTGCAGTTCGAAGCGCTCGACAGCCTTGGCGACAAAGCCCTCGATCTCGCGCTCGGTGAAGCCGGGATAGGCTTCCAGCTCGAGAGCCGGCCCTTTGGCGCTTGTGCCGCGCGCGAGGCCCACGAAACTGGCGATCGCGCCGGTGGCGGCGCGCTGGGCGCAGAAGGCGTTGAGCGCTTCGCCAGGATCGAAGGGCTCGCGGGTGAGCCGGATCACGGCGCCCTCACCCCCCGCTCATCGGCGGCATGAAGGCCACTTCGCGAACCCCTGCGAGGGAGGCCTCGCTGCTCGCCAGCGCCTGGTCCAGCGCCGCGCGCACCCCGCGACCTGCAAGAGCCTGGGCCAGGAGAGGATCGTTACGGCCCAGCAGGTCCCGAAGGCCGCACAGGCTGTCGGGCAGGGGATCGACCTCGCGCTCGCGCCATCCCGCGACATCCGCCAGGCGGCCAAAGAGGAGCACCCTCGCCATCGGCCTCAGCCGCCTGTGACCGACATGTGCCGCGCGACAGCGGGCGCGGCGCCGCGGGAGATTTGGAAGTCGTGGCCGTGGGGCTTCGCCCACACTGCGTCCCGGATCGCGCGTACGAGCGCGTCGTCGGAAGCGCCCGACCGGAGTACGGCGCGTAGGTCCGCCGCGTCATTCTGGCCAAGGCAGGTATGGAGGGTCCCCGTGCAGGTCACTCGCACGCGGTTGCAACCCTCGCAGAAATTGTGAGTCAGAGGGGTGATGAAGCCGAGGCGGCCGCCTGTCTCGGCGACGCGGACATAGCGGGCCGGTCCGCCGGTGCTCAGCGGCAGGTCTTCCAGGGTCCAGTAGCTCGCCAGCTCCTGCCGTACCGCGGCAAGAGAGAGGAACTGGTCCGTCCGGTCGGCTTCAACCTCGCCCATGGGCATGGCCTCGATCAGGGTGATGTCGAAGCCGCGCTGGTGCGCCCACTGGATGATCCGCGGGATCTCCGCGGCGTTGTCCTGCGCCAGGGCCACGACGTTCACCTTGACCTTCAGGCCAGCGGCGACTGCCGCGTCCATGCCCGCCTGAACCTGCGCCAGGTCGCCGCCACGGGTGAGCCGCGCGAAGGTTGTGGGGTCGAGACTGTCCATGGAGACGTTCACCCGTCGCACGCCAGCGGCCGCCAGGCCATCGGCGTGCTGGGCGAGCTGCGTCCCATTGGTGGTCAAGGCGATCTCATCCAGCGCGCCCGACCTGAGGTGCCTCGAGAGGCCGCCGATCAGGTCCATGATCCCTTTGCGCACAAGCGGCTCGCCGCCCGTGAGGCGCAGCTTTCGCACGCCCAGCGCCACGAAGGCCGAGGTCACCCGGTCCAGCTCCTCGAGACTCAGCACCTCGCGCTTGGGCAGGAAGACCATCCGCTCAGCCATGCAATAAACACAGCGCAGGTCGCACCGGTCGGTGACCGACAGGCGCAGATAGGTCACCGTGCGCCCCAGGCTGTCAGCCAAGGCGGCGCGAGCCGGCGCTTCAGAGGCGGCGTCATAGGGCGTCATCGCACGGACAACATAGGAGAGCCCGAGGCGTGGGGACAGGGGATCAAGAGGCAGCAGGATCGCCGTTCGAGGCGATCCTGCTCGCCGCCGGGTCCGGCCGACGATTCGGCGGCGGCAAGCTCGTGGCGCCCTGGCGGGGCGAATTTCTCATAGAGTCGAGCCTCGCGGCGGCCCTCGCCGCGCCCGTCCGCCGGGTGGTGCTGGTAACCGGCGCGGAACCGAAAGTCGGCGAGATCGCCCGCGCATGCGCCGAAAGGAACGGCCAATCGGCGCGCCTATCGATCATCCACGCGGCGGATCATGCCGAAGGGATGGGCGCGAGCCTGCGCGCCGCGGCGACCGCCCTGCAGCCAGGCTGCGAGGGCGTCTTCGTCTTCCTCGGCGACATGCCGGCAATCCCTCACGACATCGGCCCTCGCCTTGCCCAGGCGTTGGCCGACGGCGCTCTGGCTGCCGCCCCAAGGTACGAGGGTCGCCGCGGCCACCCGGCCCTGTTTTCCGCCGCGCTTATTCCCGACCTCGCCCGCGCCTCCGGCGACGAAGGCGCCCGCCGCGTCCTCCAGACCCTGGGCGACCGCCTCGCCCTCATCGACGTCGACTCCCCCGGCGTCCTCACCGACATCGACACGCCGGAGGATCTGGCCTGAGGGTCTGTTCGGTCCGCCGGCGTCCCGCCGGCCCTTCCTTTCCTTCGAAGAGTGGGTCTCGCTTCGGCGAGTGAAGAAAGTGCCGGCGAGACGCCGGCGGACCAAAGACTATGTCGGTTGAACGAACGGCAGCTTGGACGTCGGCTTGCCGGTGATGGCGAGCAGCGCGTTGGCCACCGCGGGGGCGATCACCGGGGTGCCGGGCTCGCCGATGCCCGTGGGCTTGTCGGTCGAGGGGACGATGTAGGTCTCGACCGTCGGCGCCTCGTTCATCCGCAGCACGCGATAGGCGTCAAAGTTCTTCTGGTCGACGACCCCGTTGGTCATGGTGATTTGGCCGTAGAGGGCGGCGGAGAGGCCAAAGCAGGTGCCACCTTCCATCTGGGCGGCGATCTGGTCCGGCGAGATGGCCGTTCCGCAGTTCACGGCGGTGACCACGCGCCCCACGCGTGGGACGCCGTTTTCCAGCTTCACCTCGGCGATCTGCGCCACCACCGTGCCGAAGCTCTCGTGCACCGCTACGCCACGCGTCCAGCCGTCCGTGGGCGTTGGCCCGGCTTTCTCCACCGCAAGGTCGAGCGCCGCCAGGTGATCGTCGGCCTTGGCCTTCTGATAGAGCGCGCGACGGTAGGCAATCGGATCCTGGCCGGCGGCGCGGGCGAGCTGGTCGACCGTGTGCTCCATGACAAAGGCGGTATGGGTCGCGCCCACCGAACGCCACCACAGCACCGGTATGACCGTGTCGTAGAGAACCACCTGGCCGTCGACGTTCGGTGTCGCGTCCAGATAGGGCGAACCCTTCACCCCTTCCGTCGCGCTCGGGTCCGAGTTGGGGCCGCCGCCCATGGGCGATCCCTTCATCAGCGACTGGGTGACGATCCGCTGGCGCCAGGTCCTGGGCAGACCATCCGGACCCAGCTCCACCCGCACTGTGTGGTGAGCCATGGGCCGATAGTAGCCCCCGGTCATGTCGTCCTCTCGCGTCCAGACCAGCTTCACCGGCCGGCCGCCGCCCACGTGCTTGGCGATGTGCACGCACTCGGCGACATAGTCCGACTTGAAGTTCGCCCGCCGACCGAACGACCCGCCGGCATAGAGCGTCTCGATCTGCACGGACCCCGGTAAGGCGCCCACGATCAGGGCCGTGTTCATCTGATCCACAGTTGGGATCTGCGAGCCGAACGTGAGCTTGGGCGGGCCCTTTCCCACCTGCGCCACGCAATTCATCGGCTCCATCGGCGCATGGGCGAGGAACGGGAAGTCGAAGGCGGCCTCCACCACCTTTCCGCCGGCTGGCGCTGTCGACCCCCTTGTCTCGAACGCCGTCCACTTGAACCCCTTGGCCGGCTGCGCCCGGCCCGCGGCGAGGTCGTGGTAGACCGCCATGATCGCCTGGGAGCTGCGAGCCTCGGCTTTCGAGTTGTCCCAGTCGACCTTGAGCGCCTCGCGGCCCTTGCGAGCGGCCCAGGTGTTGGTCGCCACCACGGCGACGCCGCTTGGGATCTCGAAGACGTCGACCACGCCCGGCGTGGCCTTCGCGGCGGAGGCGTCGAAGGTCTTCACCTTGGCCCCGAACTGCGGCGGGTGGGCCACCATCGCCGTCAGCTGGTCGGGAAGGTGGACGTCCTGGGTGTATTGCGCCCTACCGGTCGACTTCAGCCCGGCGTCCTTGCGCCGGACGCGGTCGGTGCCGACCAGGGTGAAGTCCTTCGGATTCTTCAGCGCAGGCTTGGCGGGCGGCGTCACCTTGGCCGCATCGGCTGCGAGCTCGCCGAACTTCGCCTGCTTGCCCGAGGGATGGGAGACGACGCAGTTGGCCACGGTGATCTGCGAGGCCGGCACATTCCAACGCCTGGCCGCAGCCTCCACGAACATGGCCCTGGCCGCCGCGCCGGCAGTGCGAAGCTGCACCCAGGAATTGGCGATGGCGGAGGACCCGCCGGTGCCCTGCACCCCCATGCCGAGGTTGGCGTAGACCTTGGCGTTCGCGGGCGCCTGCTCCACCCGCACGCACGACCAGTCGGCGTCGAGCTCTTCGGCGACCATCGCCGCGAGGCCCGCATGGGTGCCCTGGCCGAACTCGATGTGTTTGGAGACCACCGTCACGGTGCTGTCGGGGTCGATCCGGATGAAGGGGCCGAAGGGGCCGAAGTTGGTCTGGGCGGCGCCGATCGACATCACCTGGGCGGGCGAACAGCCGACGACCAGGGCGCCGCCGGCGGTCAGGGAGGCGGTGGTGATGAACTGCCGGCGCGAGAGACCGGAGCGGGGAAGATCACGGGCAGGCGCGTTCATGGATCAGACCTCCGCCGGAGCGGCCGCGCCGTGCGCCGCCGCATCCTTGATCGCCGCGCGCACGCGCTGATAGCAGCCGCAGCGGCAGATGTTGCCGCTCATCGCGGCGTCGATGTCTTCGTCAGAGGGATTGGGCTTTTCCTCCAGCAGGGCGGTGGCCGACATGATCTGGCCTGACTGGCAGTAGCCGCATTGCGGCACGTCGCGCCGGATCCAGGCGGCCTGCACCGCGTGCTTCCCTTCGAGGCCCTCGATGGTGGTGATCTTCGACCCGCCCAGGACGCTGATTGGCAGGACACACGAGCGCTGCGCCTTGCCGTCTATGTGGACGGTGCAGGCGCCGCACTGGGCGATGCCGCAGCCGAACTTCGTGCCGGTCATCAGCAGCTCATCGCGCAGCACCCACAGCAGAGGGGTGTCAGGCGAGGCGCTCACTTGCACCGTCCTGCCATTAATCAAAAGCGTTGTGGACATGCTCCGCCCTTTCGCAGTTCCATCCCAGGATAGGGCGCTTTAGGGTCGGCGCGAAGCGTCTAGGCTGGCGCTTGCTCTCTCTTGGGCCAAGGGCCGGCCATGCAGACCTTTCCCGCCTTCTTCCCGCTTCGTGGCCGTCGGGTCGTCATCGCTGGCGATGGCGATGCGGCCGACGCCAAGGCGCGCCTGTTCGACGGCTCTCCGGCGGAGGTTGTCCGCCTGCGCGGCGAGGCGGCGTTCGAGCCCTCGGCCTATGCCGGGGCGGCCCTCGCCTTCGTCGCATCCGCCGACGAGGCCTTCGTCCAGGAAGCCGCCGCCGCGGCGCGCAGCGCCCATACGCCGCTGAACGTCGTTGACCATCCGGCTCTCTGTGACTTCCAGACCCCCGCCATCGTCGACCGCGGCCAGGTCGTCGCCGCCGTGGGCACCACCGGCGCGGCGCCGGTGATGGCGACCCTGCTGCGCGCGGAACTCGAGGCGAGAATCAGCCCGGCGGCCGGGGACCTGGCGCGACTGCTGGCGGAACGACGGGAGGCGATTCGCGCGGCCTATCCTGACCTTGCGGCCCGCCGGGCCCTCTTTCGCCGCGTCCTGTCCGGGCCCGCCGCTCATGCGGCGGAGGCTGGCGACCTCGACGGAGCTGCGCGCGCGATCGAGACGGCGCTGGCGGATCGCGGCGCGAGTCCTGGACGCGTCGTCGTCGTGCTCGCGCCGGCCGAGCCGGACAGGCTCTCCCTGCGCGCGGCGCGGGCGCTCAACGTCGCCGACGCCGTCATTGCCGGCGAAGCGGCGAAGGCTCTGGTCCAGGCGCACGCCCGCCGCGACGCCGAACGGCTTGCCCGCATCAATCCTGAGGATCTCGCGCGCCGCACGGCGGCAGGCCTCTCGACGGTCATCGTCACCGGGGCGGCGGACCAGGCGCTTCTGTCCGAACTGACCGCAAGAGGCGTGGAGGTCGAGCTCCTCTCCCCCGCTCCATGAGCCCGCTCAGTCCGGACGACATCGACGCGATCCTGCTCTCGCTGCGGGTCTCGGCCGTGGCTGCCGTGCTTGGCATGCCGGTGGCCCTCGGGATTGCCTGGCTACTGGCCCGCAAACGCTTCTTCGGCAGACCGGTGCTCGACGCCCTTACCCAGCTCCCCCTCGTCCTGCCGCCGGTGGCGACCGGCTTCGCCCTTCTCCTGGTGTTGGGCCGCGAAGGTCCGATCGGGAAGCCGCTCTCGCGCCTGGGAATCGTGCTGGCCTTTCATTGGACCGGCGCGGCTCTGGCCGCCGGGGTGATGGCGCTGCCCCTGATGATCCGGCCGATCCGTCAGGCGATCGAGGCCATAGACCCGGACCTGGAGGAGGCGGCGCGCACCCTGGGCGCCGGGCCCCTCGCCTGCTTCGCCCGCATCACGGCGCCTCTGGCCGCGCCCGGTTTCGTCGCCGCCGCCATCCTCGGCTTCGCCCGCGCCCTCGGGGAGTTCGGCGCCACCGTGACCTTCGCCGCGGCCATCCCTCGCGAGACCCTCACCTTGCCCACGGATATCTACCAGGCGACCCAGACGCCCGGCGACGAGCGCCACGCCCTCCTGCTCTGCGCCGTCGCCGCCATCATCGCCCTGGCCGCCGTCTTCGCCTCCGAACCGATCGTCATGCGCCTGAACAGCGGGCGCGGGAGGGGTGGTTGAGGGCCTCGCGGCTCAGCCAACAAGCCGTTCGACCCCGTCGAGACGGGCGAACCTCTGGTCGAAGGTCACCGTCCTTGAGCAGCCGGCCGCCCGGCCGACCTCGCGTATCAAGGCGTCAGCCAGCTCGGCATGACCCAGGTCGAGCGCTCGGGCGACCGTCTCGGCCTGCTCGATGGTGAGCTGTCGCACGTCCAGCAATTGGCGGACGAGGGCGGACACCTGTTCGGCTCCGACACCGTAGCTCCGTCGCAAGACCCACGAGAGTTCCGCCAACACAAGGAGGCTAACGAAGCCGGGCGTCTCATCCGTCAGTTCAGACTCGATGAACGCGGCGGCCGCGCTCGACTGTTCAGGATCATCGCGGACGAGATATCGGACGAGGACGTTCGTATCGAGGGCTATCAAGCGACCGAACGCCGGAACGCCTCGTCCACAGCCTCTGCCGCCGCTTCATCCATCTCCTCGATCGAGACCGGAGACCCCGAATAGGCGATCGCGTGGCGCAAGGACCGTATGTCGCGCGTTCTTGGCCGCATCACGAGATCGCCCGCGTCATTGATGAGGAAGTCGATCTTCGCCCCCGCCTTGAGGCCGAAGCGGGCCCTCACCTCCGCCGGGACGGTGATCTGACCCTTGCTCGTCATGGTCGCTGTGCTCATCGAAACTCACCTCGAGTCCTTACATCGTGTAAGGAAAACGCTAGATCAAGGCGTCCAGCGCGAACTGCCTGCCTCTTTAGCTCGGCGTCGCCGGCTCCGGGACCGGAAGCCCACGCGATGTCCAGAACTCCTCGGTCGTATTGACCTTCGGTATGGGGCCGGCAGGTTCGGGGACGCCGAGGAAGGCGCAGAGCGGCGCCCAACCCTCGGAGAGCTCATAGACCAGCAGGCGATCAGGCGAGATGCGCGCCTGGACCTCGGCGTTGTGCCGCTCGAAGACCTCGATCAGGCGATCCTTGTCGTGCATCCGCATGTCGAACAGCCGACCGACGGTCTTGGCGACCATGCGCTCGAACGGGCCGTCCGGGTTAGCGAAGTCCTGGGCAAAGATCGTGGCCTGGGTGGATCTGAACCACGCCTCGGGATCGCGCCGGGTCAGGACCACCTTTGCCTGCGGATAGGCTTCGGCAAGTTCGGCGTAGAAAGTGGCGCTCGGCCAGTCGACCGTCGAGCCGTAGCCGGCGAAGATGCGGGCCCAGTCCGGCCGGCCGTCGGCGGCGTCCTCCACCAGCTGAACGCATCCGGCGCGCCCTTGAACACCTCGACCATGTGGTAGCAGGGCCCGAAGCCCAGCTGCTCGAGCGCCAGCTTCAGCGACATCGTGCCCGTGCGCCCAAAGCCCGCCCCGATGACCGACAGCATCATGTTTCCCCCTCGTATCCTTGCCGCCAGAGTGCGCTTCGCGACCCACCCGATCAACCTTGCCGCGCCGGATCGGGAAAGGCTTCCGCCATTGCTCCGCTTGCTGAGGGTTCGAAAATGACGGCGACGCGAATCTGGGGCTCCGCAAGCGCGTGACGCACCCTATGGTGCGCCGGGAAACGCCGAACGCCGTTCGTCAGAGGGGGAGCTGAATGCCCTTTTCCAGCCTGCTGATCGCCAATCGGGGCGAGATCGCCATCCGCATTGCCCGCGCGGCCGGCGAGCTGGGGCTGGCGACCACGGCGGTCTATTCGCGAGACGACGCCGGGGCCCTTCACGTCAAGGCCGCCGACAAGGCCGTGGCCCTCGACGGCGTCGGCGCGCGGGCCTACCTCGACATCGCCGGCCTGATCGCCGCCGCCCGCGAGGCCAGCTGCGATGCGGTCCATCCCGGCTACGGCTTCCTGTCAGAAAGCGCCGCCTTCGCCCGCGCCTGCGCCGCCGCCGGTCTCACCTTCGTCGGCCCAGCGCCCGAGGCGCTCGACCTGTTCGGCGACAAGGCCAAGGCGCGCGCGCTCGCCCAGCGCAATGGCGTGCCCGTGGCGCCCGGGACCAATGGCGCGGCGGGTCTCGAGGAAATCACCGCCTTCTTCGAGTCGCTGCCGGAAGGCTCGGCCATGATGATCAAGGCGGTCGCCGGCGGCGGGGGCCGAGGCATGCGGGTGGTCCGCGAGGCGTCCCAGATCGCCCACGCCTACGCCTCGGCGAGCCGTGAAGCGGAACTCGCCTTCGGCTCGGGCGAGGTCTATGCCGAGCGCCTGATCTCCAGGGCGCGGCACATCGAGGTCCAGGTCGCGGGTGATCGCACCGGCGTGCTGGCGATCGGCGAGCGCGACTGCTCGATCCAGCGCCGGCGCCAGAAACTGGTGGAGATCGCTCCGGCGCCGAACCTGCCCGACACGGTCCGCGCGCGCCTGTGGGAGGCCGCCGCCACGCTGGCCGCCGCCGCCCGCTATCGCAACCTCGGCACGATCGAGTTCCTGCTCGACGTGGAGACCAACGCCTTCGTCTTCATCGAGGCCAACGCCCGCCTGCAGGTGGAGCACACCGTGACCGAGGCGGTGACGGGTATCGACCTCGTCGAGACCCAGCTCCGCCTGGCCGCCGGCGAGGCCCTGGCGGCCCTCGGCCTCTCCGACACCCCACGGGCGCGCGGCTATGCGATCCAGGCGCGCGTCTGCCTGGAAACCCTGCAGCCGGACGCCGAGGCCCAGCCGAGCGCCGGCGTCATCACCGCCTACGAACCGCCCTCCGGGCCGGGGGTGCGGGTCGATGGCTCGGGCTACGCGGGCTATTCCGCCAGCCTCGCCTTCGACCCCCTGATCGCCAAGGTGATCGCCGCGGCGCCCACGCTCGAACAGGCCGCTGGGCGCTGCGAGCGGGCCCTCGCCGAATTCCGCATCGAGGGCGTGGACAGCAACCTCGGCGTGCTCCGCGCCATCCTCAAGGCGCCCGAAATCGTGGCGGGCGAGACCGACACCCACTTCGTCGAGACACACGCGCCGGAGTTGATCGCCGCCGCCGAGTCATTAGAGAGCCGCACCTTCCCCCTCGAGGCGCGGTTCGCCACCCATGCCGCCCCGGCGCATCTCGCCCGACCGACCCCCGAGGGCGCCACCGCCGTCGAGGCGCCGCTGCAGGCGACCGTCGGCCTGTTCGAAGTCGCGCCCGGCGACGTGGTCCGGCCGGGCCAGATCCTCGCCATTCTCGAAGCAATGAAGATGGAGCACGTGGTCGTCGCGCCCTGCGGCGGCCGCGTCGCGGAGTTCGCCGTGGAGCGCGGTGAGGTGGTCGGAAAGGGCGAGCCCGTCCTCTTCCTGATGCCGGAAGCGGTGGAAGGCGAGGCTGAGGAGGCGCAGGCGTCCGTGGACCTCGACCACATCCGGCCTGACCTAGCCGAAGTCTACGAGCGCTGGAGCATTACCCACGACGCGGCGCGCCCGGAGGCCGTAGCCCGCCGTCGCGAACGCAATCAGCGCACCGTGCGCGAGAACATCGACGACCTCGTCGATCCGGGCACCTTCCTCGAATACGGCGCCTTCGCCCTGGCCGCCCAGAGACGCCGGCGTAGCGAGGAGGAGCTCAAGAAGATGAGCCCCGCCGACGGTCTGGTGTGTGGCGTCGGCCAGGTCAACGGCGCCCTCTTCCCGCCGGAGCAGGCGCGCTGCGCCGCCCTCGCCTACGACTTCACCGTCCTGGCGGGCACCCAGGGGGGCATGAACCATCGCAAGACCGATCGCCTCCTGGAGGTGGTGGAAGACCAGGGCCTGCCGGTGGTGTGGTTCGCCGAAGGTGGCGGCGGGCGGCCCGGAGACACGGACGGGGTGGGCGCCTCGGGCCTCGCCACGCCTAGCTTCAAAGCGTTCGCCCGCCTGGCCGGCAAGGTTCCCAAGATCGCCGTTGTCTCGGGCCGCTGTTTCGCCGGCAACGCCTCGTTCGCGGGCATGAGCGAGATCCTGATCTGCACCAAGGGCGCAAATATCGGCATGGGCGGCCCGGCGATGATCGAGGGCGGCGGCCTTGGCGTCTTCACCCCCGAGCAGATCGG
>DASXGR010000170.1:0-28172 GCA_036488935.1 Caulobacteraceae bacterium
CGCCCCGATGATCGAGCCCATCCTGGCGGCGTGGGCCAGGTCCAAGGTTCCTCCGCCGATCACGCCTTTGAGGTTGATGTTCGGATAGAAGCTCGCCTTGGCGACCTTGATCCGATGGGCGGCCGCTTCGGCGCGCAGGCGTGCGGCGACGATGTCCGGCCGGCGCCCGAGCAGGTTGGCCGGCAGGTTCGGCGGGAGGCCGGGGCCGTTAAGCGCCTCGGCTGTGGGCCGCTGGATGGCGAGACCACGGTCCGGACCGTCGCCCATCAAGGCCGCTATGGCGTGGCGCGTGTTGGCGATCGCCTCGTCGAGCGCGGCGACCTCGGCCTCCGACGTCTCGGCGGCCGAGCGGGCGCGCTGCGCGGCGGCAGCGTTCTCCAGCCCCTTCGCCTGGCGGCCGGCCA
Organism: Caulobacteraceae bacterium; assembly: GCA_036488935.1. Lineage (GTDB taxonomy): Bacteria > Pseudomonadota > Alphaproteobacteria > Caulobacterales > Caulobacteraceae > Acaudatibacter. Next base: position 405 of record DASXGR010000170.1, read on the forward strand.
TGAGCTCGGTTGTCTCGCGCCGGATGGAGGCGGCCGCCACGGTGGTGTCGCGGTCTGCGTAGAGCGCGGCGAGTTCGGCGTATTGCGAAGCGATGGCGGTGGAGAGGGCCAGCCTGGCCTCCTCCTGGTCCTCCTTGGCCGCCCGCTCTTCCGAAATCGCCGCCCTCAGGGCCGCCCGGTTCTTGCCCCAGAAGTCGAGCTCCCAAGACATGCCCAGGCCTGCAAAGCCGACGTTGTGGCCGCCGCTGAGGCCCGGGAGGGCCAGGTCGTCGCCGAGGCGCACGTGTTGCGCTGTCCCCTCCAACTGCACCGACGGCAGCAGGTTCGCGCGTGTCTCGACCCGGAACGCGTCCGCTTTGCGCAGCCGCGCCTCGGCGATGCTCAGGTCCGGCGCGCCGGCCAGGGCCTCGGTGATCAGCGCCGTGAGCTGCGGATCGCCATAGCCGATCCACCAGTGGTCGCTCGGCCAGGCTGCAGCCGGCCCGGCGAAGCTCTGCACAGTGGAATAGTCGGAAGCCGCCTTCGGAACGGGGCGCGGCTGTGGCGTCGGCAGGGCTGCGCAGGCGGCGGCAGACAGGGCGGCGAGCAGGGCGGCGGAATGGCGGAAGACGCGGCGGCTGGGCGCCGCTTTGAACCTGGAGGGGGAGAGCTGCACGGCGATGCTCCAAAAATGTACCGTACAGATCGGTATCGTTATGGCTTGCGGCCGTCAAGCGAAAAATGTACACATCGGTCCAGAAAAGAAGTTCATGCGAATGAGGTCCCAGTGCGAGTGAAGACGGCACAGCGCCGGCAGGCGATCGTCGAGGCCGCCGCGAGCGTGTTTCAGGAGAAGGGGTTCGACCGGGCCAGCATGGACGCAATCGCGGCGCGCGCGGGGGGCTCCAAGGCCACGCTCTACAGCTACTTTCCATCAAAGGAGGAGCTGTTCTTCGCCGTGGTGGAACACGTGCTTGCGACGCAGGCGGAGGCGCCCCTCGACGCCCTCGCCGGAGAAGGTAGCCTTCGCGATCGCCTGACGCGCTTTGCCCGCCACCACGTCGAATTCCGCCTTCACGACGACGTCATCGCCCTGGACCGGCTGCTGATCGCCGAGGCCGAGCGGTCCAATCTCGGGGATCTGGTGCGGGTGCGCTATGTCGCGCCCCGACTGCGGCGGCTCGCCGAGATGCTGCAGATCGAGATGGACGCGGGACGCCTGCGGCCGTCCAACCCCTACCGCGCCGCCACCCAGTTCCGGCGGCTGGCCGAAGGGGACCTCATCGAACGCCGCTTACGCGGCGACAAATCGGTCAATGCCGACGTGGCGGCGGCCGAAGCCGCAGAAGGGCTCGACGCTTTCCTGCGTGCTTACACCCTGGACACGGAGGGACCGCCGAACGCGGTCACCGCCAAACCCAATACGGAATCCCGAGACTGACCGGAGGCCCATGCATGCCCCTTTATGCTCAATACCCTTGGAGCCTGATCACCGCGATCACGGCGCTTGCCGTCTCCTTCATCGGGGCTTGCACCCCCCTCCTCGTCGCGCGGCGGCGGTTCAGCGCGGACGTGCTTTCAGCCAATCGTCAGCGGTGGATAGACACCTTTCGCGACCGGCTTGCGGAGCTCCTGTCGGTCATGAACGCGGCGCAAGTTATCAAGCGCGGCGCCGTTGGCGAGTGGCGCGGCGGCGCTGGACCCGCAAGAGATAACCCCGCCCTGGTGGACAAGCTCGAAAAGACCTTCATGGCCATCGCTCAGATCCAACTGCTGACGAAGCCCGCAGAGCCGGCGCATCAGACGCTCAACGATACAATTTCCGCGGCCGTGGGCTTGCTCCAGGAAGAAGAGGCGCACGAGACCCGCCTGTCCGCCTGCCTGCAGGACATCATCGCGCTCGGCCGCGGCATCATCCGTGACGAGTGGGCGCGCGTGAAACGGGGTGTGTGAGTCCCTCATCCACAAGAAGCAGAGTGAAAGCTTGTGGACTGCTCCAGTCCCTCTCCGGACGGCGCAGAACCGTTCATCGTCGAGGGAGGCGGCACCGGCGCATCGCCCTGCGCCCGGCCAGACCCCCACTCTTGTATGTCGAGGGAATTGGCCTATCTCACCCAAAAGCGTACAAGCGGGTCCATTAACAGGACTGATAGGAGAGTGAGCGCTTGCGAGTTCGCACCGAGGCCCGCCGTCGCGCGATTCTGGACGCGGCGCGATCCGTGTTCGAGGAGCAAGGCTTCGACCGCGCCACCATGGCCCAAATCTCCGAACGGCTCGGGGGTTCGAAGACGACGCTCTACAGCTATTTCCCAACCAAGGAGGAGCTGTTCGTCGCGTGCGTCCAGGAGGATATCGCCACGGACACCGATGTGATGATGGACGCTGTGCGATCCACTCCAGATTTGCACAAAGCGCTGGAACGCTTCGGCAAGCTCTATATCGCCAAGGTGACCAGCCCGCGGCCGATCGCCAACTATCGTATGGTGGCGGGGATGCCGGCGGAGAGCGGCATCGGCGGGCAGTTTTACGAACAGGGGCTGCGCCGGGGTTGGCTCAAGTTGTGCGCCTATTTCGATGAGCTGATTGCGGTGGGCCGCCTTCGTCGCGCCGACCCTTGGGTGATGGCGATGCACCTGAAGGGAATGTTCGAGGCTGAATACATCGACCTGCGGCTGCTCAACGCCGGGCCCGAACCGGACTCCGCGACGGTCGCCCGACGGGCCAGCTATGCGGCCGAGGCTTTTGTCCGGGCCTACGCTGTCGAAATGGTTTCTGAAGCACTCCGCACGCCAGCTTGATCATATCAGGCGCTCTTAGACGAGGCACGCATAGGCGGCTCGCGAGCGAACCGCCAAACCGCTAAGACAAGCCCAGCCCTGGGGACGTGGCGGAACCGGTAGACGCAGCGGACTTAAAATCCGTTGGCCTTTGGCCGTGAGGGTTCGATTCCCTCCGTCCCCACCAGGCGACTGAACCAAGGCGACGGTTCAACCGTAGCTGGCGGCCATGCCGGCGCGGACGTCCTGCTGCACGCCGTAGTCGGGGAAGGGGTAGCGGAAGCCGTTCTTGGCCAGGGCGCGCATGCCGGTGATCGCCTTGACGAGGTCGTCGGGCGGGGCGGCCATCAGCATTTCCTCGTCGCGCACGCCGCCGTAGCGGCGCTCGGCGAAGCACGGGATGGAGAGGCTGGCCTGGCGCGTGGCCAGCGCCCGCCCCCAGGAATCGGCGCAGGCCGACTCGCCCACCACGCTCCAGTCGAAGCGCTTGTAGCCCGACCACTGCAGGCCATTGATGAAATAGATCATGGCGCCCGGCGTGGCGTAGAACAGAGCGATGTCTGGCGGGTCGAGGCGTCCCGAAGCCAGAGGCGCGATCGCCAGGGCCTCGTAGCGGCCGTCGGGCACGCAATGCATCGCGCCCTGGTGTGCGGCGGCGTCCTCCTGAGTGGCGTACCAGACCCCCGTCATCTGCCGGCCGGAGCGCCAGTCGTCGGTCTTGGCGCCGCCCAGGCCCACCACGGCGCGGCACTGTGCGCCGACCAGGTTCTCAGCCGTCACGCCCACGGTCCATCCCAGGCGCGCCGCCTGGCCGACGATCTGGTCCAGGGTATGGACAGCCTCGGGCCGGCGCAGGCGCGGGATCGCCTCCATGTCCGCACGGCGCTCGAACAGCTTCATGCCGAACGGGATCGCGCGGAGCTTCAGAAGCTGTTCGAGATCGGCGACGATCGCCGGCCAGTCGTAGGACATCGGATCTTCCTCCCAGCCGGATCATGGGCGATGGCCGTAACATGGCCACCGCGCCGTCGGTCAGTCCAGGACCTGACTTGCCCAGCCGACTTGAAGTCCGGTCGAATCTAGCTGTTCGTATTTTGGAGAGCGGTCAGCCGTCGGCGCCCGATTTGTCGAGGACCTCACGCACGCGTCTGGCGAGGTTGTCGAAGGTGAATGGCTTGGGCAACAGTTCGACATCGGCGTCGAGCCGACCGTGGTGGACTATGGCGTTGCGCGCGTAGCCGGTGGTGAAGAGGATGCGGAGCCCGGGGCGCAGCTGCAGCGCCCGGTCGGCAAGCACGCGGCCCGTGTCCCCCGGCAGCACGACATCGGTGAATAGCAGATCAATCCGGCTGTCGCCCGCCAGGATTCCGAGAGCCTCCTCGGCGTCCCGCGCGTCCAGCACCGTGTAGCCGAGTTCGCCCAAGGCCATCACGCTGAACGCGCGGACGTGATCGTTGTCCTCCACGACCAGGACCACCTCGTCGGCGACGGCCCTCGGCCATTCCTCCGCCTCGTCCTTCGCCGGCTCATGCGCCTCTCCCGCGTGCCTCGGCAGGTAGAGCTTCACGCTCGTCCCGTGGTCCGGCTCGCTGTAGATCGTGACGTGCCCCCCGGACTGCTTGACGAAGCCATAGACCATGCTGAGGCCAAGACCGGTGCCCCGGCCCATCTCCTTGGTCGTGAAGAAGGGCTCGAACACCCGCAGCAGCACGTCCTTGGGAATGCCCGTCCCGGTGTCGCTGACTGACAGGAGGACGTATTCGCCAGGAACGACCTCCACATGAGTCTCGGCATAGCTTTGGTCGAGACAGGTGTTTGCCGTCTCGAGCGTCAGCTTGCCTCCGCCGGGCATGGCGTCCCGGGCGTTCACGGCCAGATTGAGGATCGCCGCCTCGAGCTGGTTCTGGTCCACCTCCACCGTCCACAGCCGCGGCGAGAGCACCCCCTCGATCTCCACCTGCTCGCCCAGGGACCGGTGCATAAGTTCGGTCATGTTGCGGACAAGGAGGTTCAGATCGGTCGGCGACGGCCGGAGCGGCTGGCGGCGCGAGAAAGCGAGGAGCCGTGACGTCAGGCTCGCGGCGCGCTCCGCAGCATGGTGGGCCATGTTCAGTGCGCGGTCTATGCGCGCCGTCTCGCCCGGCTTGCATCGCGAGATCGTGTCGAGGCCGCCCACGATCACGGTCAGCAGATTGTTGAAGTCGTGCGCGACGCCCCCCGTGAGCTGGCCCACAGCCTCCATCTTCTGCGACTGGAACAGGGCCTCGCGCGCCTCCGCGAGGGCGCGCTCAGCCTCCTTGCGGTCGGTGATGTCGCGCGTGATCTTGGCGAAGCCCAGAAGTTCTCCCTCGTCGCTTCGCAGGGCGTCGATCACGATATGCGCCCAGAACCGGGTTCCATCCTTCCGGACGCGCCAACCTTCAGTCTCCCACCGCCCGTCGCGCGCCGCGATCGCCAACCCTTGCGCGGGAACGCCCGCCTTTCGGTCCTCCTCGGTGTAGAACCGTGAGAAGTGTTCGCCGATGATCTCGTCGGGAGAATAGCCCTTGATGCGTTGCGCCCCGGCGTTCCAGCTCGACACCCGGCCTCCGGTGTCGATCATATAGATGGCGTAGTCCGTAACCCCCTGAACGAGGAGCCGGAACAGCTGCTCGCTCCGTTTCAACGCCTCCTCCGCCTCACGCCCCTCCGTGAGATCCCGCGTGATCTTGGCGTAGCCAATCAGCGTGCCGGAGGAGTCCCGGATCGGATCAATGACGACGTGGGCCCAGAACCGCGCGCCGTCACTGCGGACCCGCCATCCCTCCCGCTCGGATCGGCCTTCGGTCTCCGCCTGCCTCAGCGCCGTCATCGGCAGGCCGGCCGTCTTGTCCTCTTCGGTATAAAGGATCGAAAAGTGTTGTCCCAGAATCTCTTCGGCAGAATACCCCATTAATCGTTCGGCGCCGGGGTTCCAGCTTGTCACGATACCGGTTAGATCAAGCATGTAGATCGCGTAATCGAAGATCGCTTCAATCAACTGTCTGTAGCGGGCGTCTTCGGTATATCTCCCCTCCAACCGGACATTCAGGTGCGTCAATGAACCTCAAGCCTCATCCGAAGACTGCAAGTGGAGGAAGGTACGCTGACTGAACACCATCGCGACACGGCGCCGGAATGACACTGACTGGCGGTCGACAAGGACGGTTCACGCCTCGAGAGGGCACAGGATCGACATTCGCTCGTACGGCGCCACGGCGCGTCGCCGTTTCTGACAATTCCGATTTCGGCGGACAAGTTCCCCTTCGAAGCGGACCTGGAAGGAGAAAGGCGACGGACGCGCTCCGAACACCCCCGATCCTGCGCCCCCCGAGGAGTTTTGCCAAATCTCGAGCCCGCAAGGGAACCTTAGCCCTTGGAAAGCATTTCTAGCTGAGCCTTGGGCAGTGACGGCGCAACGGACGCCTGAACCCCTGGCGGCGTTAAGTATAGGGCCCCTCGCGAATGACCCCCACCCAAATGCGGGGGGCCTCGATTTTCTCCGGGTGACCGGAACGACAAATCCTAATCAACTGGTAACCTAAAGATTTCAGTTGCGTCGCGCCGCCGCGTTCCCAACGGCGCCATGACTGGTCTATCGAAGTTGAGGCGCTAAGCGTTGCTGGGGGGCGCTGATCGCGCCGCAACCGTCACCGGAGCTGACGGGCAGGAGCGCCTCGGTCCGCCGCGGCCGATGCGCTCCTGCGACGGTAGCTATCGCGGAATGGCGATTGATGTGATTCCGTCGGGCGCCGCGTCAGCCCCTGGACGAACTGGCGCGTTTGGGCTTGCCAGCCGCCGTCGGGGATGCTGACAGGCGGACGCGACCTTTTGAACTCTTGGACAAAGGCCGCGATGGACCGCATTCGATCGCGGTTGGCCGTCTGCCCAGGGGGCTTTGTGACCTTTAGCACCTTGCGTCGCGCGTCGCTCGAGAACCTCCTCCGGGAGCCTGGCGTCCGACTCGCCCGCTATGCGGTTCCGATCCTCATCGGGGGCGCCGTACTGCAGCTTGTACTGAAGCTGAGCGCAGCGCCCCTGTTCATGGACTTCCTGGCGATGTGGACCGGCGGTCACCTGGCGGCCAGCCATCCGTTGTCGATCTACAACCCCGATGTCGTAGATCGAGCGCAGGCCTGGCTTCTCGGACCAGCCGCTCACGACCGGCCGTTCCCCTATCCGCCCGACACCCTGTTGGTCTTCCAGCCGCTCGGCGCCCTTCCCTTTTGGACCGCCGCAATCGTCTGGATGGCCGTCACTGTGGCCGTCTTCTGCGCGGTCGTCGCGACGCTCTATCCGAAAGGGCGCGGCCTGGTGCTGACGCTGACCCTGCTGGCGCCCGGCGCGATCTGGGCGATGCTCTCGGGCCAATGCGTCTTTCTCACGGGCGCGCTCGCGATCGCCGGGGTCGCCCAGTTGGAGCGGCGTCCGGTGCTCGCCGGCGTGCTGCTGGGCGCAGCTGCTGCGTTCAAGCCGACCGTGCTGTTGATGGCCCCTGCAGCGCTCATTGGTGGTCGCCACTGGCGAAGCCTGGTCGTGTCAGGACTCAGCGGCCTCGCGTTCGTGGCCCTGTCGGCCCTGATCTGGGGGCCCACACTCTGGCTCACGTGGTTCGCCTATGCGCCGCGCTATCTGGCGGCCATCACCGCCAACCAGGCCTATGTCACGGCCATCGTGGCGCCCGCAGGCCTTGCGGCGCAGCTCGGGCTGTCAGGATTCGCGCTTCTTGCCTGGCGCCTGGCGTTCACCGGCGCCGGGTGTCTGGCCGCCATCCTCGTCTTCCGCCGGAGCAGGGCGCTCTGGCCACGGCTTACCGCCCTGTTCGGGGCGAGCCTGATCGCCACGCCGTATGCGATGAACTACGAGACCACCCTGCTTTTGCCGGGCGCTGTGCTGGCCCTGCTCAACGTGTGGGGAGGGCGTGCGCGGGGCCTGGCGTTCGGAGCCTACTGGGCTCTGGCTTTCGCCGGACTCCCGGTCGTAGGCCCGCTTGCGGTGCTCGTCTACTTCGCCCTCGCCCTCGCCTGCGGGCGAGCCGACGAGACCGAGCGCCCGCCCAGCGCCGTCGAGGTCGAACCCGCCGTCGCCTGAAGACGCCCCGCCCTCCGCACTGACCTAGAGCACGTCCCGTTCAGGCGGAATCGCCTAAACGGGATCAGCGCGCCCTAGATTCAAAGGCTTAGAGCCTGATTCAGCACTCGCGTCTGTTCCGTGCAAGGGCATCAGGCCCTAGCGCCGCCATCCCCGCTCCGCTGGAGCGGGCCCCATCAGGGCCGGCTGGAAGAGCAGGGCCGAGACGAGCGTCCAGACCAGCGAGATCATCAGCAGCTTTCCCATGCTGGCGGTCCCTGGATGGCTTGAAGCCCAAAGGCTCCCGAAACCCGTCGCTGTGGCCAGGGCGCTGAAGAAGATCGCCCGGGGGAGGCTCGACTGAAGGAGGTGCCCGGAGCCACCGCGCCACGCCATCACGAAATAGATGTGGAAAGCGACGCCGATCCCGAACAGCAGCGGCAGAGCGATGATGTTGGCGTAGTTGAGCGGCTGATTGATGAACACGCAGGTGCCCAGGGTCAGCAGTCCTGTCAGCACGATCGGCGCCATGGTGATGGCGACATCGCGGATCCGCCGCAGCACTGCGAGCAACAGCGCGGTGATGACGATGAAGGACAGCACGCCCGCCTCGGCGAAGGCGCCCGCGACCGTGCGGCCGCCTTCCTGGATATCGAGGGCTGTCCCCGCGGCGTTGGGCGCCACCTTCAACACAGCCTTGATGAAGCGCTTCAGCACCTGGTCGTTGTTCTCGTCGCCGGCAGGGATGATCGAGACACGGGCCTCTCCATCCGGCGCAATCCAGTCGCGGGTGATACTGGCGGGAAGGCTGGCGAGCGTGACCGGTTGAGCGCTCAGCGCCAGACGTGTCTGATCGAGAACCGTCTTGAGCGGGGTCATGATGATCTGGTCGGCGGCGACCCGTACGGGGGGCGAAGCGCCGGCGAGCCAGTCAAAATCTGCTGCAAGCCTGAGAGCGGGTCCGCCATGAGCTGGGTCAGCTGCGGCGGCCGTCCGCAACTGCTGGGCGGCGGTCCTTAAGGCCGGGACCACCTCCGCGTCAGCCGGCGGCGGCTCCACGACGATGGGATTGAGCGTCAGGTCGAGGAGTTGCGAGGCGTCGGAAATCGCCGCCAGCTTCGGTCCTTGATCCTTCGGGACGAAGCTAAGCAGCGTGCGCACCTCGTCCACTTCCGGCACGCGCTGCAGCTTCGGGACCATGGCCGTGGCGGCCCCCAGGTTGGGCTCGACCAACTCCATGGTGTTCACCGCGAAGTTCGGGTCCTTCATCAGATCCAGCAGGGTGGAGACCGATTCCGTCTTCGCGCTCTTCAGGTGCAGGGTGTTGAAGTCGAAGTGCAGGAAGGGAAGAGTGGCGGCGCAGACTGCGGCTGCGGCGAGGGCTGGGAAGATCACCAGCCGTCGATGACCAAGCACGAAGGCGTCGACGCGCTCGAGCGCGGCGGCGTCAGTTGGGGCCGGGGCCGCCGGCGGACGGAGGACGCGGATCACGGCCGGAAGCACCGACATGGCGAGAAGCAGTGCGATGACCATGCCCAGTCCGGCGATCATCCCCAACTGGGAGACGCCCACATAGGCGGTGGGCACAAAGGCCAGGAAGCCGCTGGCGATCGCCGCCGCGGCCAAGGTGAGGGATCGCCCCATGCCCTCGCCTGACGCTCCGAGCGCCTCGACCAATCCCACGCCCGGAGTGTGTTCCGTTCGGAATCGCACGCTAAACTGGATGCCGAAATCGATTCCCAGTCCGACGAATAGCGGAATGAAGGCGACGGAAATGACGTTGAATGTCCTGAAGATCAGCAGACCCGCCGCTGCGGCGCAAACAAGGCCCAGCAGGGTCGTGAAGACGATCGCGCAGATCAGCCGGACAGAGCGGGTGGCCATCCAGAGCATGGCGACGATCGCGATCCCGGCGATCGTGGCGATCAACCCGGCGCGCTCGCCGAGCGTTGCGAACTCCTCGTCCTGCAGCGGGACGGGGCCGGTGAGGCGGACGGTCACGCCATGCGCGGGATCGAGACTCATGCCGCGCGCCGACAGCCGAATGAAGTCCATTGCGTCGGCGCCAGACAGCAGTCGCGAGAAATTCAGCACAGGACTGACCGCGATGATTTGGCGCCGTTCGGCCACGGTTGCGGGCTTGCCGGAAATCAATGTCCGCCATGAAAAGGGTTTGGGGTGACCAGCGCGCAGATCGGTCAGGGCGCCGTGGAGGGCAACGATCGGACGGTTGAGATCCGCAAGCTTGGCGTTTCCGGACGTGACGCCCTGCACGGCCGTTCCGAGAGCCCCGGAAAGTCCCCGCAGACTCGGATCCTGCGCGAGGGGGCCGAGGAATGGCTGCCCGCTCACCAGGTTATCGAGCTGGGACTTCACGTCGGGGAGGGACTCGAACAACAGGCCCTGGCGCTCGAAGAAGGGACCGCCGTTGGACCGCACGACATCGTGGAAGAGATCAGGGCGACTGGCGAGACGCGCAGCCATGGCCTGGGCGGCCTCAATGGCGAGTTCAGGGGTGGCGGCGTCGATGACCACAACGATCTGATCGCCCTCAGGCTGGAACAGACGATTGAACATCGCTTCGCGGTGTCGCCACGGCAATTTGGGCGAAATGAGTCCCACAGTGTCGCTCGAGAGCGAGAAATGGGTCAGGGTGAACCAGATCGCCGCGGCGCCGAGCGCCACGCCCAGCAAGGCGACCGGCGCGGCGTGTCGCGCGCAGAACGCCACCAGGCGCGCGAGGGGAAACCGGGGCGTCGCGACGGAGGTGTTTGGGTGGGTCAGGCCTCGGTGTCCTCTAGCAGGGCGACCTCGCCCAATCCCGGGGCGGGCCGAATCGTTACGCGGGCATGGACAGCGAACCGCCCGCCCCCAGATACGTTGCTTCGACTTCCCATTGAACCCTCGCGCCAAGCTGGACTATCGGGGCGCACGAAGGAGCCACACGTGCCCCGAACGTCCGTCATAGCTATCGCCTGCGTCATCGCCCTCGCCCCGGCCGCCGCCAAGGCCAGCGACCCGTATGAGAGATTGAACCGAAAGAGCTTCGCATTCAGCATGAAGCTCGACCACAATATCATCGGTCCGCTGGCTAAGCTCTCGCGCGGACTGACTCCTGGCCCGTTGTTGCGGGTCATCCACAACATCACCGTGAACCTCACCGAGCCGCAGGTGATCCTGAATTGCCTGCTCCAGCTTCGTCCCCAACGGGCGATAGCGGCGACCACGCGTCTGGTTGTAAACAGCACCTTCGGCCTGGGCGGAGCCATCGACGTGGCCGCGGGCGCGGGCCTGCCCTACCAGCCCAATGGCTTTGGCGACACCCTTGGCCACTACGGCGCCAAACCAGGCCCGTATCTGTACATTCCGGTCGTGGGTCCGTCGGATCTCCGGGATGTCTTCGGGGCCGGGGTGGATTCGGTCAGCAGCCCGATCGTGTGGATCGACTTCCCGTACCGCACGGCGATCAATCTCAGCCTGGGAATCGCCGGCGGTCTGCAGCGCCGGGCCGCCGTTGGGCCCCAGCTCGACGCCCTATTCGCCAGCGCCGCCGATCCCTACGCCACCCTGCGCTCGACCTATCTGCAGTCGCGGGACGCGCAGATTCGCGGCGAGACGGCCCTGCCGCCGCTGCCAAACATAGAGGAAACGCCCGAGCCGTCGACGACCACCACGCCGCAGCCGGAGGCTGCTCCGCCACCCGCCGGCTCCACGCCCGGGGCTCAGCCCACTCCCACGCCGTCGCCGCCGGCCGTCCCGCAGGAGCCGTCGCCTCAGGTCAGCCCTTCGCCGGAGCAGGCGCCTCCGGGCGCAGGGGCGCAGCCGGAGGAGGCGCCCAGCGCCGCCCCATCACCCGCATCCCCTCCATCGCCTGCCAGCCCATGAGCGCGGGGGCGCCTACGACGAAGTCGCGGGCGCGTTTGATGATCGACAGCGCGAGAGCCGTTTCCGGGCCTAGGCCGAACAAGGGGCCCACGAGGGCGTAGGTCGCCTCCTGCACCCCCAATCCCATCGGCGCGACCACCAGGGCGCTGCGCGCGGCCGCCACCAGGCTTTCTATCGCCAGGACCGAGGAAGGTCCGATGCTCACACCCGCCGCCCGCAGCGCCAGCCACACACCCAGGCCGCTGGCCGTCCAGGCGGCGAAGTGGATGCTGGCGGCGAGCATGACGCGGGCGGGGCGTTCGTAGATCGCCGTGATTGCAGCGCCGAGGTCGCCGGCCGCGGCGGCGGCGCCTGGAATGACGCGCGCGGCCATGCGTTCCACGAGATGTCCGCCTCGCCGCTGAAGGATGATGAACATCGCCGCGCCGAACGCCGAAAGCGCAAGGCCAGCGACGGCCCCCACGACCAGGCCGCTACGGGTAGAGCCTGCGCCCAGCCGCGCCACGAGCAGTCCCAGTCCCAGGGCGGTGAAGCCGAGCTGAGCCAGCATCTCGGTGGTGACATCGACGATCGAGCTCGAAAAGGCGGTTCGCGGGGAAACGCCCCGCAGGACCGACGCGCGGGCGCCGATGAAAAGCCCACCGAGCGGGGAGAATGGCAGCAGCTCGCCCGCTGCGTCGCGCACGAGCCGCGACCAGACGAAAACATCCAGGCGAGAGGCTCGTCCGGGTGGCGCGAGAAGGAACCACGCTCCCCCCAGCAACACCATCGGCACAGGCGTCGCGAGAACCAGCGTCCCCAGGCCTCGCCAGCCAATGGCGCCCAGGGCGCCCGCCACATCCTTCACGCCCACTATGGCGGCGACGGCAGTTGCGAGGATCGAGGCGACGAGGACAGCGAGCCAGATACCCAGCGGCAGGGGTTTGCGCACTTTGGTCAAACAATCCTCGGAGATTTGGTCAGGCGGCGGGCGCCGCGGTCTGCGGGAGGAACCGGCGGATCATCCGCACGAGGTTCGGGATGAATTTCGGCCGTACGAGTCGATGATCGTACGCGCCGAGGCGGCGGTCGTTCTCGGCCAGGCAGACGTCTATGAGTCCTCGCAGCGTTACATCCACCCCCACCGCCTTTGTGCCGGTGACCGTGAAGTTGTTGTCCTGTGGCGTGGCCCCCTCGCCGTCCATTTGCTGGACGACGGCTAAGCGCTCCCACGCCAGGAAAACCCACACGGCGGCCACCCGCAGGTCGAACCAGAGTCTTTGAAGAATGGACAGGCGCCGACGCCTCCACTCAACCCAATTGACGAAGAAGAGGATGTGACGGCCCTCCTCGTGGATCACCGGTTCGAAGGTGTCGACGAGGGCGGCCGGAAAGTACCCCGTACGTCGGGCGAGCTCGAACAGACCGAAGGCGAAGAAGCTGTCCACACACTCCGAGAACCCGGTCACCATGAAGGCCCACTCGGTGTCTCGCGGGGTCCGGTAGGCCGTCTCGGGCGCCAGCTTGATGCCGTATGCGCTCACCAGATTGGCGAGCACGTGGCGATGTCGGGCCTCTTCGAAGGCGTTCAATTCGATCGCCTCGCGGAGCAGAGGATCGGAGACGATCTCGGCGTACGCCTTGACCCGGCGGCTCGCCTTTTCCTCAGTCTGCACGGCGATATCCCAGATCGGGAGACTGGTCAGGCGCTGCAGGACCTCCTCCTCCAGCGGGGGCCAGTCGATGACCGCGGGCTTATAGGGATTGAACGTCTGGAGCAGCGCCCGGCAGAACAGGGCCTTGTGTTCCTCGCTTCCCAACCGGACGTGGATGCGGCGGCGCTCTTCGCTGCGGCGCCTCAAATCCACATCAGTCGCTGTCCAGTCCGTCATCAGCGAGCTTGAACTCCGTGAAGGCGTCGGACCGGGAGCCGTCGAAATCGGCGAAGCCGCCGAGGGCGACCCCGCCTCGTCGCGCGGCGTCGGCGACATTCCGATCAACCAGCGCGGCGAATTCTTCGACATAGCGATAGCCCGGCGCCGACCCTTCAAAACCCCCGTCGAGCCCTGGGTGAAGATAGATTTCCGAGAGCCCGGACGGAAGAGCTTCGATCAGGCCACGAAGTCGCGGCGCTGTCATGGCGCCGCTCCACGCCAAGCCGAACACCTGATCAGGAATCAACAATCCGGCGCGGCGAAATCGGACGCGACAAAGTTGCGCCACGGTATCGACCACGGTGTCGATCGGATGATGCGTGACGGGTTCAATGGCCCCGATCACCGCGCGCGGTTCGATCGGAACCCGCGCCGCACGGCAGCCGAACCGCGCTGCCTCCCGCAACACGGCGCCGGCGATCGTCGGGTGGAGGTGGAAGTGCTTGTGCGCGTTGACGTGGTCGAACGGCAGGCCGGTCGCCGCGAACACCTCGAACTGCGCGCGGACCTCCGCAGCGAGTTGGCGCCTCGCCGCCGGCAAAAAGAACATGCGCGCACCGGCCCCCGCCATATCGGTGCGGAAACGGCCCTCGGAATCGACCAGCAGCGGGACGCGCTCGGGCGGAAGCACCGGCCGTCCTTCCACGAGGACGAGGTGCAAGCCCACACGCAGTGACGGTAGGGCCAGCGCCCGCTTCACCGCGTCCGCGGCGCCCGGAGCGCCCACCATCAGGCTGGCGGCGGTGAGTATCCCCTCGCGATGCGCGCGCTCGACTGCGATATTGACGCTCTCGCCGGCTCCGAAGTCGTCTGCGGTAACGATCAGCCTGCGCCCGGGCAGGCTCATGAGCGGCGCGCGACCGAAATCTGCGGCAGGCTCACGTCTCGCCCTCCAGCGGCAGGGACAGCTCGCGCCACGCCTTCAACCCGCCGTCGAGCCCCACGGCCCTCGGAAAACCCAGCTCGCGCAAGGTGGCCGCCGCCAGGGTCGAGACGATCCCAAACTCGCAGGCGACAACGATGCGCCGTGTGGGGTCCGGCAGTTCCTTGTTCACCCGCAACTCGAGCTGGCCGCGAGGGAGGTTGTGAGAGCCCGGAATATGGCTCGCGCGCCAGGCCTCGGCCTCCCGCACGTCGAGCACCATCAGGTCGTTGGCGCCTTCGGCGAGGCGCCGGCCAAGTTCGGCGGGAGTGATGAAAGCGATCCGCGATCCTGCTTCCGTCAGGAGTTGGGAGACCGTCTTGCCACCGGACATGTTGGTCCGCAGCGCCTCTGTCAGGTGCGTCGGCGCCGACAGGTTGAGCGCGTTCATCATCGCCACGAAGCTGGCCTCGTCCTTGGCCTGCAGGCGGGGGTTGGAGGCGATCTCCTCGCCGATCGTCGAATGGGTGCGATCCTTGTAGTCATGCGCCGGATAGACCAGCGTCTCGGGCGGCAGGCGCAGCAGTTTCTCGAACAAGCTTTCGTAAAGCTTGACCGGATCACCCGTGGGCAGGTCCGTGCGGCCGGTTCCTCCGATCAGCAGGGTGTCGCCGGTGAACACGCGGTCCTCAACGTGTAGGCACATGGAATCGGCCGTGTGACCAGGCGTGTGGAGCGCCTGTATGCGCATCCGGCCCACCATCAGCACATCACCGTCATCCAGGCGCAGATTCACGAAAGGCGCCGGACTGCTCCAGTGCATCACCACGGGCGCGCCAACCTCGCGCGAGATCCGCTCGGCGCCGGAGAAGTGGTCGGCATGGGTGTGGGTGTCGATCACGTACGCGATCCGCACCCCCAGTCGTCCGGCGAGCGCGCGGTAATGATCGACCTCGGAGGTCTGCGGATCGATGAGGGCGCCCACGCAGCTTTCAGGACAGCCGATTAGGTAGGATCGGCACCCGCCGGTCGCGACCCGCTCGAAGATCATCACCGCTCCTCCCCTCACCCTGCCGGGCCAGACCCCACGCGGCGCGCGGCGACGCCGCTCGACGCCTCAGGCGGCGATCTGGCGCCTCTCCTTCAGGAAATCGAAGAACTCGACGCCCTCACGAAGTCGGCGCTTCATCATCTCGGGACTACGGATCATCTCCGAGACAATCGAACCGATTTTGCTCGGCCGGAAGTAGAACGATTTATAGAACTCTTCGACGCTGCTGAAGATCTCGCCGTGGCTCAGGTGCGGATAGTGCAGCGGCGCGATCTGGATCCCGTGCTCGTCCACGAGCTCGGCGTTGTCCGCGTCCAGCCAGCCGTTCTTCAGCGCCTGATCGAAGAGGAAGGTGCCTGGGTAGGGCGCAGCGAGCGAGACCTGGATGGTGTGCGGGTTGATCTTCGCCGCCCATTTCATGGTCTTCTCGAGGGTCTCCTTGGTTTCACCCGGGAGACCGACGATGAAGGTGCCGTGGATAGTTATCCCGAGCTCATGGCAGTCGCGGGTGAACTTCTCGGCGACCTCGACGCGCATGCCCTTCTTGATGTTGTGCAGGATCTGCTGATCGCCACTCTCGTAGCCGACCAGCAACAGGCGCAGGCCGCCGTCCTTGAGCTTCTTCAAGCTCTCATAGGGCACGTTGGCCTTGGCGTTGCAGGACCAGGTCACCCCCAGGCGCCCGAGTTCCTCGGCGATGGCTTCGGCGCGCGGAAGGTTGTCGGTGAAGGTGTCGTCGTCGAAGAAGAACTCCTTGACCTGCGGAAAGGCCTTCTTCGCCCAGGCGATCTCCTCGATCACGTGCTCGACGCTGCGGGTGCGGTAACGGTGCCCGCCGACCGTCTGCGGCCACAGGCAGAAGGTGCAGCGCGATTTGCAGCCCCTGCCCGTATAGATCGAGATGTAGGGGTGTTTCAGATAACCGATGAAATAGTTCTCGATCTTGAGATCGCGCTGGTAGATCGGGGTGACGAACGGAAGGTCGTCCATGTGCTCGAGGATCGGCCGGTCTTCGTTGTGGACGATGACGCCCTCTCCGTTGCGCCACGAAAGGCCCGCGATGCTGGCCCAGGGCTTATCGTCCGCCACGTCCTTGATCGTGAAGTCGAATTCGTTGCGCGCAACGAAGTCCACAGCCGGCGCGCGTTCCAGGCTCTTGTTGGCGTCGACGGCCACCTTGGCGCCGATCAGGCCCGCCTTCAGGTTGGGGTTCACCGCCTTGAGCGCCTCGATCGTCTTCACGTCCGAAGCGAACGAAGGCGTGGAGGTGTGCACCACGACAAGATCGAAATCGCGCGCCTGGGCGGTCACGTCCGCGAGGCTTTGCCGATGCGGGGGCGCGTCGATGAGCTTGCTGTTCTCCACCAGGGCGGCCGGCTGAGCGAGCCAGGTAGGGAACCAGAAGGACTTGATCTCGCGCCGCGCCTGATAGCGCGAGCCGGCGCCGCCGTCGAAACCGTCGAAGGATGGAGCCTGAAGAAAGAGGGTTCGAAGCATGCGGCGCGACTCGTCGAAAGGTTCTGGCAGGTCAAGGCCCGGCGACGCCGGGTCAGGTATGCAGCAGCACCCCGTCGGGCCCCACCCTGAACCGGCGACCCTGCCACCCGACGGTATTGACCGCAAAGCTGGACAGGAAAATGCCGAACGACAACACGTCGCGGATCGGAAGGAGCCACCAGGGGCCAGCCCGACTGCCGGTGGTCGCATCGACGCAAACCTTCAGCAGCAGGCGCGACGCCAATGTAGCAACCAGCAGGCCGATGGACCAGGGCGCCAGGCCGCTAAGCGCCGCCGCGACCATGGCGAGCGGGATCGGATAGGTGATGACGCTGCCCGCATAGCCGGCGGGATCGATCTGGCGAACCGTACGGCCCCAGCGAAGCTCGTGATCGAAAAGCTGTGCGCCGGTCTCCTCGCCGCAGTGGTGAGAGACGATCATCGGCGGAATGGCGATACGGTAGCCGCGCCGCCTGACCGCCCGGCCGATCTCATAGTCGTCGGCGAGGTGATCGGCGAAGGCGGCGAAGCCGCCGATCTCTTCCAACACCTTCGCCGAGATGGCGATCGTCGAGCCGAAGCATGGCTGCGCCAGGCCGAGCGCCTTGCCCATTACCGCGCCCGGCAGGAACTGATAGTCGATCTGCATCGCGGCGAGCCGGCCCCAGACGCTTCGGCCGCGGCCAATATAAAGACAGCTGACTGCGCCGACACCCGGCGCCCTCAGGGCCGCAACGACGCGCCGCAGATAGTCTGGGCCCACGCCGATGTCGGCGTCGCTGAGGACCAGAAGCCCGTGTTTTGCGCGGGCGGTGATGTTGGTGAGGTTCGAGGCCTTTCGGTTCGCCCCGTACAACCTCGGATCCACCACCAGCTCGATGTCGAGCTCGGGCCGCGCGGCCTTGAGCGCGGCGACGACAGCAATGGCGGGATCGAGCGCGTCCTGGACTCCGAACAGGATCTGCAACTCGCCCGGATAGTCCTGGTCACAGAAGCAGGCGAGGGATTCGGCCAGGTGTGGATGGGCCCCGTACAGTGGCTTTATGACGCTTACGGGCGGGAATGAATCTGCAGGCCTGGCGCGGCGCGAGACGAAGCGGGCGGTCAGCACGCTGGACATCAGCGTATAGACAACTCCCGCCCCGGCGAGAGCGGCGCACAGCCAGGTAAGGCTCTTCGTCAGGACGATCGCAGGAGATTCCACATTCGGTTCCGCTACTCGCCCGCGCGCCCTTCGCGCCACGGCGTTATACCATAACCAATCGCGCCGAAATTGGCGGATACCGCCCAATCGCGCCGCGCCCCGCCATTGCCACGCATTTCGGAGCTGCAAACGACATTGCGCCACCGAAAGCAAGCGGGTCGACACGTCCTCACCCGCATCTCGAACAGGTCCTCCACGATGACCTTCTCGCTGGATCCGCGACGTTCAGCCGATGGGGACGTCGGAGGCATGGGTGAGATAAGCGAGACCTGATGGGCCCTCCCCGCGCCGCGCCTGACGCAGGACGACGAGAAGGATTGGCTCCAGACGAGATTCGTTCGGCGCAAGGTCGGCGAGGACCGCATTGATCTCAGTGCGAGCGCCAGCGGCGTTCCCCAGACGCGCCTCGTCACGGGCGAGACCAAGCCGCGCCTCTTCCACCAGCCAGCGCGCCCTTGAGTTCACGGTCCGCCCCAGCATCGCAGCGGCGTCGGCGAGCACCTGCTGATCGATCCGCCGGGCGCCTTCGACATCGTCACGCCGACGCAGAATGGAGGCCTCCGAGAGCGCGGCCTCGTCGGCGTATCGCCGCCAAACTCCCATTGAGGGGTCGCGGGCGCGCAGCGCGGCGATATGGGGTGACGCCTGATCGATCGCCGCCTGCGCCCCATCGACGTCGCCCATCTCCAGCTTCACCTGCGACAGGCGCGCGCGGGCGATAACGCAAAGACTCTCCAGATCCGGATCCGAGCGCTTGCGGCTCCACAGGGTCTGGGCGCGATCGGCCGCCTCAGCGGAGCGCGAGGCGGCGGCCTTAGCGTCGCCCTCCAGCATGTCGAGGTGGGCCAACGCCAGGGCGTTGGGAACGCGATCGACATCGGCGTCGCGATAGGTCGGATCACGTGCGAGGATAGTCGCGTAGATCTTTGACTCGGCGAGCCGTTCGGCGCGAGAGCCAGTGAGCCTGCCTTCCATGTCCAGGGCGTCCGCCGCCGCGGCGTGGATCTGCGAAGCCGCGATCAGGTGGTCGATATCGGGGGTCCTGCGCGCCGCTGCCTCGAGGACGGGAAGGGCCCTGCCGAAGGCGACGATGGCATCGGCGGGACGGTCCTGGGCTGCCAGGACGATTCCCAGATCAGCGTCCGCGTCTGCGGCCTCAGAGCGCCAAGTCTCGTCCCGGGGATGCAATGCCGCCTGACCGGCGGCCACGGACTGGTAGTTGCGGTAATTGCGCTCTGCCTCTTCGAGCAGGCCTGTCTGACGTGCGACGTCGCCCAACTGGTAGAAGGCCTGAGCCCGCGTGAAGATCGCTTGACCCCGCAGCGGCTCGCGCTCGGGCAGGCTGACGCTGGCGATCAGCGCCTCGTTGAACGCGCGCTTCGCGGGATCGAACCTTCCCTGAGTGACCAGTATTTTGCCCAAGGTGAGGAAGGCCTGGGCGCGCTGAACTCGGCCACGGGCGTCGAGGTCGCGCGGATTCTGACTTTCGTAGTAGTGGACGACCCGCGCGACCGCGCCGTCGAGGAGATCGAGATCGCCCTTCTTCTCCAGGCGCGCGCCCAGGTCGCCCAGCATCGACTCGACGAGGTCCTGGGCGTCGCCGCGCTGGGTTCTTGCTTCGTTGCGGGCCAGCAAGGCCGCGGCGGCGAGGCCGACGGCGAAGGTCATTCCCACAAGGGACGCCGCCGTGATCGCAATGAGGGCCCCCTGGCGGCGGCGCTCATCGCGCTGCACCAGATCGTCGAGCCCGACGCCCAGCATGCCCGCGAGAATTTTTAACCGGGCGAGACGCCAGCCGTCGCGTCCGGGCCGCAGGTCCGCGGCGATCGGCTGGCCCGTGGGTCCCAGCGCGCTGGCCCCGTCGCCATAGCGCAGCGCGGGCGGGAAGCAATCCTGATAGCTATCCGTCGGGCTACCGGCGACAATCACCGGAAGGATTCGCCTGCGTCCATGTATCTCTGCGAACCGACGGATTTCCTGATCCACCCAGCGCGACGCCGCCGCCGCTGGGGAGCACAGGACGATCAGCCACGCAGAGCTTTGGAGAGCCTCGTCGATCTGGGCCCCAAGATCAGGGCCTGCGGCGAGATCCGATCGGTCGCGGAAGGTTGGACGTAGTCGCCGCGGGGCGGAGCCCGCGGGAGTCGACGTCCCGATGAGGCCGGCTGGAACGTGGTAACTTTCGATTGCGGCCTGCAGACGCTCAGACCACCTACGATCGGCGCTACTGTAGCTGAAGAAAGCCCAATACTTGCGGCTTGTCACAGGCTAGACACTTATACGCGCCCTGCCGCGACTACGATAATACAGCAATGCCGCAATAACAACGAGGATCCCGACCATCGTCGCGATTCCGACGACAGGTGAATATATTCTTATCGGGGCTCCAGAGGGCCGGTTGGATGCAACAGGGTCGATCGGAACATCGGCATTGACACTATCGCGCGCTTTCAACGTATAGTATATGCAATAATATCCCGTAGGTACCGATTTATTGAACCATAATTTCGTATTCGTAGGATCTGTATATGTCTGCAAATCTTGATCGGTCTGTGACCACTTGCATTTCTTAGATACAGAGTCGTATGACGATTTATCGTCATATCTACCAGATTTTGGTTTCCAGGCGTGGCCATTTGATTTGGCCATCACAAAATTGAACGTAATAGAGGAAGCGTTATCACAATTCATTATATAGATATAGTTTGTACCATTGTCTATTTTTATTGAACACGCGTCGGCTGGTGGATTGGACGCCGGGGAAAACACGGGCTTATTGCCATTGAAGCTGACGTCAACGTTTACTGAGCGCGCCAGCGATGAACACGCCGTAAGGCCCAGAATCATATTTAAGCTGACCGCGATGGCCCAACTTACGCTCCTCATGGAGGTTCCCCCATTTTGGGCGAATCCAGCAGCAGCCTCTGCACATCCGCTGGAATAATTTTTTCCCCAGTCCGCAAGAAATGTCAATTTTCGTACAATCGCGTTTTCGCCCTCACATCTCCACCATCGCCTTGCCGTAGATCGCCGACCATTCCACGACCTCGTCGATTGTGAGCGTCGCCACGTCCTCTGCGAGGCGCAGGGCGTCGAGAGCGCGGACTGGTCGCAGGTCGAGAAGTTCGGTGCGTTCGGCGACGGCGTGCAGCTGGGCGGCCATGTGCTGCGAGCGATCGGCCAGGCGGGCGCATTCCGACTGGAAGCGGATTCCCGAAAGGCTGGCGATCGCCGCCGGAAGGATTGCAGCGATGAGGATAAAGGTGGGCGTCAGCCGATGCTCCATTCCCCGGGAGACTTCGCCGACCGCGCCGCTTCCGTTCGTCGCCCAGCTGAGGACGAGAAGGGCGAGGTCCGCCGCCACCACCGCAACGACTGTCCAGTTCAGACCGCGACTGAGCCTTTCCAGGGCGGCCGTCATTCGCCCAAGTGTCCGGGCGTTCTTCTGGTGATAGGCCCTCTGGCCGTTCAGCCACTCTCGCCGGATCACCCCAAGCGCCGCCGCCGGGGCCTGGCGCAGGCGCCGGCCGTCGAGTTCGCCGTGGAGCGCTTCGAGCGGGCGCACCTGCCTGACGATACTCTGAAAGAGCTGGTCTACCATTCCCTGCGCCGCCAGGCGGGTCGTGTAGGGCAGCGACCAGCTCACCGCCGCCCTCAGGGCGCCGGCGCACGGCAGGTAGGCCATGGCGCGCAGCCGCTCAGTAAGGTAGCGCCAGTCCGCCGTGCGATGGGCGAGACGCCTGTGATTGGCGTCGCGAGCGAGCAGCATGATCGCCACCAGCACGATCAGCTTCCCGACGCCCAGCACCGCCAGGAGCGCCTCCCGACCGACAGAAGCGGGCGCATCCGCCGCCGGGAGGACCAGCAACGACACGACCGCCAGCGCAACGGCAAAGACCGCCAGCACATATCCCGCAAGAAAGGCCCCGCGGTATTGTCCGGCGTAGTAGTTGGCCAGGGCGCTGGCGCGCCCGCGATAGATCTCGAACGGGGACACGTCCCCTGTCGCGTGGGCGCCTCCTACACCGTCAAACGCGCGCTCGAAGTTGCTCCACAGCCAATTGCGCCAGTCCGGCCTGGGCGGCGAGGCGGCGAAGAACTCCTCCACGCCCAGCGCCGCATCACGGGGGAATTGCGCCTCAAGGCCCATCAGCTCGCCGACCAACCGCCACAGGGCCTGGGCGGCGGCAATCGGCGGCAGGAAGATCGGTTCGTCGAAGTCGGCACGAGCGCGGAGGATGGCGACTCCCTCTTTGTCGGTGTGCATCAGAGCCACGGGCAGGCCGAGCTGCAGGGCAGAGCCGATGGCCTGACGCGTGCCGCCCAGCCGCCCTTCGTCGTCCGGATCGTCGATGGCGACGAGGATATCTGCGTGCCGCAGGAGGATCTCGGCCTGGGCCTGAAACGCCCCGTCGCGGGCCGAGCCGTCCGCCATTGAGCCGTCGAGCTCGATAACGAAGGCGCACTTCTCCACCTGGCGCGAAAAGCCTTCAACATCTGCGACCGGGCTCTGACCGACATAGCAGGCGATGTCACAAGGCACGACGGCGCCCAGATCGAGCTCCACGGGCTGGCTGCGCGGGGGCGTCGCGAGAAAGGCGTCCACCGCCAGTCGATCGGCGCCGTCGGCCAAACCCGTCACCAGCAGCAGGCGCGGGGGAACGGCCAGGTCGAAGCGGGCGGACAGTGGCGGCTCGGCCTCCGAATCCGGGATCGCCTGCAACCGCTCGACCACGGCCTCGAACAGGGCTTTGAGCTGCGCCTCGAGGCGCAGCGTCGCCGGCTCCGGAATAGACCGCTTGCCGGCGACGGCCAGGGCGAGCGCCACCGCGGGCCGCCGGGGCGCGCCCCCGTCAGACGCCCCCGTTCGAGGCGCGGGTGTCACCGCTCTGCCCCCTTCCTCGCTAGAACATATGTGTGAGGCGCTGGCGGACGATGGCTTCGGCCTCGGCGACGATGCGGTCGATGAGTTCCTTGCAGGTGGGGACGTCGTTGATCAGGCCGGCGACCATGCCGCATGACCAGGCGCCCGCGTCCATATCGCCGCGCTGCATGACCGCGGGATAGACGCCGGCCACTTCCGGGATGATGTCCTCGAACTTGATCGAGGCGCCGAGCGCCCTCTCCTTTTCAATCAGTCGCTCGACGCCGGCGTTGACCAGCACCCGTTCGGTGTTGCGCAGCGGCCGCATGATCAGCCGCGTATCCAGCTCGCTGGCGGCGACCAGGGCCTTCTTCACGTTCTCATGGATGGGCGCCTCGACCGTCGCCATGAACCGCGTGCCCATGTTCATCCCATCGGCCCCCAGGGCCAGGGCGGCGGCGAGCGAGCGTCCGTCCGCCATACCTCCGGAGGCGACGAAGGGGATGCGCAGGGTTTCGGCGGCTCGGGGCAGCAGGATGAAGTTGGGTACGTCGTCCTCGCCAGGGTGTCCGCCGCACTCGAAGCCGTCGACGCTGATCGCGTCGCAGCCGATCGACTCCGCCTTCAGGGCGTGACGGACCGATGTACACTTGTGGATGACCTTTATTCCCGCGGCCTTCAGGTCGGGAAGCCATCGCTGCGGATTGTTGCCCGCGGTCTCGACGATCTTCACGCCGCCCTCGATGATTGCGCGGACATAGCCGGGATAGTCGGGCGGATTCACCGACGGCAGGAAGGTGAGGTTCACCCCGAAGGGCTTGTCGGTCATTGTGCGACAGCGCGCAATCTCACGCGCCAGGTCGTCCGGCGTGCGCTGCGTCAGGCCGGTGATGATCCCCAGTCCGCCGGCGTTGGACACGGCCGAGGCAAGCTCTGCCAGGCCGACGAAGTGCATCCCCCCTTGAATGATGGGGTGTTCAATCTGGAACAGTTCCGTGATTCGCGTCTTCAATGCTTAAGCTCCAGCTTGTTTTTCTGCATCGGTCTGAACACTGAGGCAGGCCTCAAGGACCAATCGCCACAATGTGTCAGGTTAGGGGCCGCGGAGTGACGAGTACACATCCGAAGGACCAGGAAGCGGCGGTCTGGAGGCTTCAACCTGACCTGTGTCAATGCGCCCAGGGTGTCGCTTCAAAAAACTCTGTCCCAATGGCCTGCATAATGTTATCAAATGTGACGAAGAAGCATTCGGCGTTTGGTTAACGGTTGATGAGCTACTTTGTCACATTGTAGCCAAATCGTTAGCTGTCAAAAGTCGAGTGTGGGGGTCGGATCGCCCTTGAGGCGGGCTGAGGGGACTGGGTAGATGCGCAGATCAACGCAAGTTGTAACAAATTTTATAGACTCTGCACATGTAGCTAGCTTCCAGGGATATCACGCCGCTCAAATCGACGAGCGACACGGAAACGATAAACATCCCGAGACGCGTCCGAAGTTCGGACCGCAGGGCTAACCCAGAAAGATCGCGGAAAGAACAAATGCTTAACCAGAACGTCGCTGACGCCCCGGCGGCCAGGTCCGGGCAGACCTCCGAGCGGACGCCGGAGCAGGGGAACTACCTTGCGGGTAATGTGAATTACCTGGAAGTTCTGGTCCTCGCCGAGCGCCTGCACCGGCAGTTCCTCGAAGTGATCCAGCTGGAGCTGGACGCCCTGGGGATCCGGGACATCAACAACGTTCGGGCGCTGATCCTCCTGAACATCGGGGACGCGGAAATGACCGCCAGCGAGCTGCTGTGGCGGGGCTGCTACCTCGGCTCGAACGTGTCCTACAACCTCAAGAAGCTGACCGAGGCCGGATACGTGATGCAGGAGCGCTCGGCCCACGACCGCCGTGTCGTGATCGTGCGCAACTCCAAGAAGGGCCTGGAGCTGTGCGCCATGCTCAAGAGCATGAACGCCCGCCACCTCGACGCGATGTCCAAAGCGGACTTCAAGATGGATGACCTCAACATCTGCCGCCACACCCTGCGTGCGCTGCAGCAGTTCTGGAGCCGGACGATCCAGCCGGCGCGGCTGGGCCTCGAGCCCCGCTTCAGCTGAGACGGCGGCGCCCGCCTCCAGGCGGCGCCCCTCACTCAAAATGACAAAGGCCGCGGCTAACATCAGCCGCGGCCTTTTTCTTGTGCGCGATCCGGAGGATGCCCGCGAGCCCTCCTTCCCCCTTCGTGCTATGGCCTCCAGAGGACAAGTCGGCGTCCGCCCCCCTTCGCCCACGGCATTCACACATTTCGCTAGACGGCCGGTCAGCCGATCGGCGGCGAAATCCTGTTCGACACAGAGGTCACAGAGGATTTGGAGGACATAGAAGCGCTGCGGAGCCACCCGAGGCATGCAGTTGATTGCGCGCTTCGCGCGCGACTGAGGACTTCGGCACACCCGTGCATCCCGACAATGCACTCTGCGCCCTCCAAATCCTCTGTGGTCTCTGTGTCGAAGACCCAAGTCGCAGCCACCCCGTGGGATCGGGCCCGGGCCCGGGCGTGGATCTCAGGACAAAGTCGCGCTGACGCAGACGAGGGAGCCCACCAGCTATCCTTGGGCGTTTGAGCTTCCCGAAGTGACGTCAATTGCGGCCGGCGACGGTCCGACTGTCTTACTCAGCCATCTTGATCGCGTTGGTGAGCACGGTTCCGCCGATCTGACTCACGCCGTAAGTCTGGCAATTATTGTCGGTTAGCGTATACTTTCCGCCTGGGAAGAGGATAATATTATACCCCACAAGCTGGGCGCAGTTGATTACGGCGTTACTGGTATTGTCGGAGCCACTCGCAAACGACACCGTTGCAGCCGGAAAATAGAAGGCGCCGTTCGCGTTGACCTTCGAGCCATCACTGAACGTCATTGTGCCGGTGTTGGCCGGGTCACCATAGAAGGCGAGGCCAGCGGTCGGACCCGTCGTGGGGGCGGTGATGTCGAGCTCGCCTCCGCTGTCGATGTCGACGGTCGCGTTTCCCGTGAGAATGATGGTGACACCGCTGGTCGCCGTGGCCGTGGCGCCATCGCCGACGTTGAACGTTCCGCCACTGACAACATAGACGCCTGGACTCAACGTGACGTCGCCGCTGATCGAAAGTCCGCCACAATAGTAGCCTGGACTTATAGTTGTAGGCGAAGCGCTGTTTGAAGTGGTCCCTGAAACGCTGGTGGGATTGGTGCTGGCGGGGCATGTCGGCCCCGGCGCGGCCGACTCGACATTGGCGAGGGTGATGCCTGCGTAGGGGTCCGGCGTCACCTTCCCCCCGCTTTGGACATCGGAACCTGTTACCGTGAGCTGGTTGCTGTTCGCGCTCGTCCCACCGACAACGTTGAGGGAATCAACGGTTACCTGGGCCCCACTGTCAACCGTGAAGGCGTAAGTCGACGGACCCTTCTCCGCGCCGTTCACATCGATCCCGCAGCCGCTGGTCGTAAGGTTGGCCGAGGTGACCTTCGCTCCGTGGTCGATCTCGAGCGTGTTCAAGGCGAGGATACAGCCGGGCGAGCCAGATCCTGTCGTGGTGGTCGTGTACTCACTGACCGCCCTCGCCGCGACGGTCAGCGACTTTAGATACTGCGAGGAAAAGAACAGGCTTTCGGGCTTCCGAAGTATCACCTCGAACGTGCCGGCGACGCCCGTGTTGGGGCCGCTGGCGGCCGGCGAGTTGACGGCGACGGTGACGCCGTGGACGCCGTTCGCCGTTGCTACAGCCTGAGCGGCGTTCTGCGCATCTGTAATCGCCGCGGCGGCCGCGATGTTATTCTGTACATCGGTGCCATAGGTCTGGGCCGCCGACCAGGCGGCGAGATCGGCGACGCCCTGCAGAGTGCGCTTGTCGTTGTACCAGACGCCCGCATCCACCGCGAGTCCGGCGGTTCCAAGGATGGAGGACAGGCTGAGCGCAAGTACGACGGCGCTTACGCCCCGGCGGTCTTTCCACAACGCGCGGATGGACGAGCGCCGGCCGGCGCTGGTCGAGCCGCTTTCCACCGGAAGCGTCACGTTTGTCAGGTTGTCGCTGGACATACACCCCCCGAACAGATCACCGGGAAACATGCGTTCGCGCTGAGAGTCGGCGCGAATGGAAACAGCCCCTGCGCAATGAAGCTGTAGGGATAACTCGCGGACACGCTGGCGCACTCGGTGGAGTTGCACTGACATGTCTTAGAACCAGCCGTGGGGGCGGTGATTGAAGCCGAGAAGTTCGTGCTTGAGAACCCAAGTTGCGGGGCCACGTTGGCCGCGAAACTCTGGGTCGCGCTAGTGGTCGTGCAAGTGGAGACCTGCCAGGCATAGCAACGGGCAGCCTGCGCCACGGACATCTGCAGGGCGGACTCCGTCCACAGCAGCCGGCCGAACTCCATGCCCCCCATGATGAGAATAAAGAGCGCAGGCGCGACCAGGGCGAATTCCAGCGCCGCCGCTCCCGACCGATCCGATCGGAGGCGCTGACACGGAACGCGTCGCGCAAGCGCCAGGAGGAACCCCCCGATCATCCGTAGCGCACCGTGGCGGTGGCGGAGATGGTGCTGGGCAGCACCAGCCCCGACCAGGAGAGCAAGGGCGAGTAGGGCGCCTGGGCGTAAGCGACCGCATAGGCGCCGGGCCC
>DASXGR010000123.1:0-3790 GCA_036488935.1 Caulobacteraceae bacterium
CCTTCGGCGCGTCGCAGCGGCTCATTGGGCGGGTCATGATCAGCAATATCGCGCCGAAGGCGCAGTCCTCCAATGTCGCACCCCGATGCTCGTCTGTGAGTCCCTCTCTGCGTCTCTGCGCCTCTGTGTCTCTGCGTTGAAACTTTCTTCCTCCCCTCAGAACCCAGCCCGGGGACTCGAAGGCAAGGCTTCGTCATGCGAGAAGGAACGGAAACTGTGTGCGCGTCTTGGAGAACAGCCAGGAAGTCGGCCTCATCGTCTGAAGTCGGTCAACCGAAGGACGAACGGAAAGCTGGGTGAGCGCGATACCCGCGACAATTTCAGACGCACCTCTCATCGTCGGTATCGGCGCCTCCGCCGGAGGCTTGGACGCTTTCAAGTCTTTCTTCAGCGTCATGCCCGCCGACAGCGGCTTGGCCTTCGTGCTGGTTCAGCACCTGTCGCCCAGTCACAAGAGCATGTTGGCGGAACTGCTCGGCAAGGTGACCTCGATGAGTGTCGTCGAGGCGATCGATGGCGCGCCAGTCGAAGCGAACAGCGTCTTCGTCATCCCTCCCGACAGCACCCTGACCATCGCGGGTGGGCGCCTGCGCGTGGCTCAACCCGCGCCGCCGCGCGACCATCGCCGGCCGATCGACACGTTCTTCCAGTCGCTCGCGGCAGATCAGGGCGAGAACGCCATCGGAGTCGTCCTGGCAGGGACAGGAAGCGATGGGTCGCTGGGTCTGGCCGCCGTTAAGGAGAGCGGCGGTCTCACGTTGGCCCAGGCCGGGTTTGATCATCGCGCAATGCCCGGGATGCCCTTGAGCGCCGCCGCGACCGGGCAGGTCGATGACGTGCTGCTGGTGGAGGCGATGCCGGCGCGACTACTCGACTACCAGACGCACCTGGCGAGCGTGGCCGGGCGCAAGGGCGCGGATGGGACGCGCACGGACGCCGGGTCCCATCTGTCGACGATCATGGCGGCGCTTCGCGCCCGCAGCGGCCACGACTTCAGGGCGTACAAGGAAAAGACCCTCGTGCGGCGGCTGCAGCGCCGCATGCAGGTGCTGCGCCTCGACTCGCCCAGCGCCTACATCGAGCACTATCGCCGCACGCCCGAAGAGCTCGATCTGCTCTTCCACGAACTGCTGATCGGCGTGACGCAGTTCTTCCGCGACCCGGCCGCGTTCGAGGCGCTGGCGGCGAACGTGCTCAAGGGCCTGGTTGTTGGCAAAGGCGCCGACGACCAGATTCGCGTCTGGGTTCCCGGCTGCGCCACCGGACAGGAGGCGTTTTCGATCGCGATTCTGCTGCGTGAGGCGATGGGCGCCCGCCGTAACCGGCCGAAGGTGCAGATCTTCGCCACCGACATCGACGAGCGGGCGATCGCGACCGCCCGGCTCGGGCGCTACCGCAGGCCCGTGGCGGGTCTATCCCCCGAACGGGCCGAGCGATGGTTCATCGAGGACGGCGCCAACTGCTGCGTCGTTCCGGAAATCCGGGAGATGTGCGTTTTCTCGGCGCACAGCCTCATCAAGCACCCGCCGTTTTCAAAGCTTGATCTGATCTCCTGCCGAAACCTGCTGATCTATCTGAATGCGGACACCCAGGATCGGGTGATGCGCACTTTCCACTACGCGCTGAAGCCGGGCGGCCGATTATTCCTGGGCTCGTCGGAATCGGCGACCCGTGCAGGGCGGCTCTTTGCGGCCCAGGACAAGAAACACCGCATATTCGAGCGGCGGGACGTCGATCGCGCGCCCTTGCCCGATCTGTCTGCCGCTGGTCGCAGACCGGAGGGCCAGGCATCTGTCAAAATGGCCCTGGATAACACCGTTGACGGGATCGATGCGCGCGCAAGGCAGGTGACGGAGAAACACAACCCGCCGCATGTCGTGATCGACGCCAAGGATCAGATCGTTCGCTTCTCTGGCCCCGCCATGGGACAGTACGTGGAGCTGTCGGCGGGCGCGCCGAGCTATGCCCTGTACGACATCCTGCGCAGGACCCTGCGGCCGGCTGTGCGTGCGGCGTTGAAGGAGGCGCGGGCTTCCGGCGCCCCCGCACGCAATGAACGTGTTCCCATTCAGATCGAGGGGCGGCGGCGGCTCGTCACCCTGATCGCCGAGCCGCTGGCCGACCAAGGCGCGGCTGCCGGATTCACCGCCCTGATCTTCCGGGACGCGGGCGCGGTTGGCGGCCACGCCGCGCCGGAGGCCGGCGACACGACCGATACGATCAAGGCGCTGGAACAGGAGTTGCGGACGGCCAAAACACAGCTCCAATCAATGATCGACGAACTGGAGACGGCCAACGAAGAGCTGAAGTCGTCGAACGAAGAACACCAGTCGGTCAATGAGGAGCTCCAATCCTCGAACGAGGAGCTCGAGACCTCCAAGGAGGAGATGCAATCGGTCAACGAAGAGATCCAGACAATAAACGCGGAGCTGGCATCCAAAAACGAATTGCTGACCCGGTTGAATAGCGATCTTCGAAACCTGTTCGAAAGCACCGAGATCGCCACGCTGTTCCTGGATACCGATCTGCGTGTGAAGAGTTTCACGCCCGGCGTCAGCGAGCTCTTCCACGTTCGCGAGACGGACGTCGGCCGGCCAATCACGGAGATCGTCAGCCTGCTGCAATACCGGGACCTCCAGGGCGACGCCAGGACCGTGCTTCGCAAACTGATGATGCTCGAACGGCAGGTGTCCCTGGAAGGCGGCGTCATGACCTTCATCCTGCGCATGCGGCCGTACCGGACGATCGGCAACGTCATCGATGGCGTCGTGCTGACCTTCATCGACATCACCGCGCGCCAGGCCGCTGACGAGGCGATGCGCGCGAGCGAGGCGAAGTTCCGGCTGCTCTTCGACTATATCGACGAGGGTTTCTGCATTCTGGAAAAGGTCGAAACCGATCCTGGCCAGCCGAGCGATTTCCGCTACCTGTCGGCCAATCCGGGCTTCGAGGCGCAGAGCGGCCTTTCCGACGTGGTCGGCAAGTCGATCCGCGAGGTAATTCCCGGCGAATCCCAGGAATGGTTCGACATCTACGACACCGTGCTGGCCACCGGAGATGCGGAGCGTTTCGAGCGAGAGCTCGTGACGCGGGGCCGGATGCTCGAAGTGTTCGCCTTCCGCTTTGACGACGGAGCTGGCCCGAAGCTCGGCGCGATCTTCCGCGATGTCAGCACTCGCAAGCTGCACGAACAGCAGCAACAGCTGCTACTCCGGGAGCTGGATCACCGGATCAAGAATCTGTTCGCCGTCATCGGCGGAATGGTGACGTTGAGCGCCCGATCCGCGGCGACGCCCCAAGACATGGCCGAGACGGTCCAAGGCCGGCTCATCGCGCTCGCCAGCGCCCACATGCTCGTGCTGCCGCACGGCGGCGGCACGACGAGCCCGCCGCACACGACCCTGGAAGCGCTGGTGCAGGCGGTTCTGGCGCCTTACGTCAATCCCGCAGGGACCAAGGAGAATGCTCGGGTCGACATCGATGGCCCGGTGGTCCCGGTCGGCGGCGACGCCGCCACCAGCGTGGCGCTGGTGATTCACGAACTGGCGACCAACGCGGCCAAATACGGCGCACTCTCCATCCCGGGCGGCCACGTGCGCATTTCCTGGTCGATTGTGGGCGGCCGTCTCGACCTGTCCTGGACAGAGACCGGCGGGCCGCCGGTCAACGGCGCCCCGTCCCGAGAAGGATTCGGCAGCGTGCTCGCGCGCCGGAGTATGAAAGGGCAGCTTGGCGGGGACATGGTCTTCCGCTGGAATCCGGACGGTCTGAAGGTTCTGCTGACGGCGCC